>NZ_BAAAJG010000008.1:447458-1028384 GCF_039526725.1 Pseudonocardia aurantiaca | reverse complement strand
GCCGCCGCGGAGCTGCGGCTCGCGGCCGCCCGGGCCGACGGCGAGCGGTGCGCGGCGGAGGTGGTGCGGCTGGGGGCGCGGCTCGCGGCCTGGCAGGTCACCCCGGCCGTGCACGCCCTGCGCGCCGCCGAGCGGCGGGTGGTGCTGCTGGAGGAGCAGTTGGTGGCGGCCACGGAGGAGGCCGAGCCGCTGCGGCAGCGCCGCGACCGGGCCGCCGCTGCGTACGCGGCCGCGCTGCAGGAGAGCGTTCGCGTGCTCGACGAGGAGATCGAGCAGCAGCGGACGGAGGCCGAGCTCGAACGCGAGCAGGAGCTGGCCGCCCGCAAGCGCGGTGAGGAGGCGCTCGCCGACCGTGGGCGGCTCGCCGCGCTGCTGGACTCCGCGGAGGCGATGCTCGCGGCGCTCGACCGGGACCTGGCGGCGGCCGTCACCGCGGGCCACCTGCGAACCGGCGAGACCGCCGCCGGCGCCGCCGTCCGGCACCGCGCGGCCGACGCCGAGGCCGACGGGCTGCTGGCCAGGCTCGGGCGCGACCGCCAGGAGCTGGCCGCCGAGCGGGGTCGCGTCCAGGCCGCCGTCGCCGCTCTGGGCGAGCAGCGCCGGGCCGTGGAACGCGAGTGGGACACAGCCGCAGGTCGGCTGCGGGACCTGCAGGACCGCATCGCGGAGCTGGCCGAGGACGAGCGGCTGCTGGTGCTCGGCGGGGGCGACGACATCGACCCCGTCCCCGAGGCGGGCGACCTCGCCGAGGCCGTGTCGCGGGCGATCGCGCGCACCGAGCGGCACCGCATCGAGCTGGCCGTCGACGGCGCGGAGGACGAACGGGCGCTCGCGGCACTCGCCGCCACCGGCCTGCTGCCTGGCAGCCTCGACCTCGCGCACGCCCAGGACGCCCTGGAACGCGCCGGGATCGCCGCCGCGTCCGGCTGGAGCTACCTGGCCGACGCCGTGCCGGCGCAGCACCGCGCCGGCGTTCTGCGCGTGGCCCCCGCGCTCGCCACCGGGCTACTGGTGCACGACGAGCGTGACCTGGCCGCGGCCCGGGAGGCGATCACGCGCGCCGCGCTGCGGCCCACGTCCGCGGTGGTACTCGCGACCACCGCGGAGCTGGGCGAGGTGGTGGCGGCCATCGCCGACGGCGGGCTCCCCGGCGAAGAGGCGCCGTTCCTCGTGCCGCCCGCCGCCGCACTCACCGACCGCGCCGCCGCGGGGGACGAGCTGACCGCCCGCGAGGAAGCGCGGGCCGCGCGCTCGCTCACCGACGGCGAGCTGGCCGCCCAGCGCGACCGCGACGCCGACCTGCTGCGCCGGCTCCGCGAGCTGCGCGCCGACTGTCCGCCCGGCATGCTCGATGACCTCGGCGCCGCCGTGGCCGCCGCGTCCGCCCGCCTCGACGAGCTGGCGGGGGAGCTGGCCCGGGCCGAGGCGGCTTCCGAGGCGCTGACCGAGCGGGAGGCCGCCCTGGAGGACGCGCGCAGCTCGGCCGAGCAGACCCGCCGCACCGCCGCGGCGGCGCTCGGCGTGCTCGCAGCTCTCGTGCCCCGCGCCGAGGAGGCCGCGAGGCAGCGCGAGCAGGTGGCAGAGCTGCCCGCCGCGATCGCCGCGTGCGGCCGGACGCTCGCCGCCGAGGTGGAGGCGGAGGAGACCCACCGGCGCCTCGCCGACACCGCCCAGGAGCACGCCGGGTCGCTCGCCCGCACCGCCGCGGCCCAGCGCGCGGACCGGTCCGCGCTCGGCGACGTGCATGCCGCCGCGCCCGACGGACCCCTCGCGGTGGGAGAGGCGCGGGCGGCGTGGGAGAGCGCGAGCCTCGCCTACCGCCGCGAGGTGTCCGAGTCGGCGCTGGCGTCGTCGCTGCAGGAGGCCGGGCACGCGCTCGCGCGCGCCCGCGAGCAGGTGGCCGAGCTGCCTGCCGCGGTCCGTGCCGACGCCGCCGCACTGCTGGACAGTTCCGACGGGCTCGACGCCGCGGCCCGCTCGGCCGCCACCGGCCGCGCCGCCGCCGACCACGAGCAGGCTCGCGCTGCGCACGCCAAGGCCGAGGCGGAGATCCACCTCGCGCGGGCGGAGCTGGCAGAGCACCCCGCCGTCGCCGACGGGGCAGGCACCGAGGCCGGGACCCGGGAGGACGCCCTCCTGGCCGCGTCCGCCGCCGACCAGGAGGCGGTCGGGCACCGGCAGCGCCACGACCAGGCCGTCGCGGCCGCGCGGGCGGCGGCCGCCGAGCAGGCGGTCGCGAAGGAACGGGCCGCGGAGCTGCGGCACGCTCTGGACCTGCTCGGTGTCCGCGACCCGGAGCCGGCGCCGGAGCCCTTCGCCGGGGCCGTCGCGGACGCGCGTGCCGCCGTGGAGGAGGCGCGTTCGGCGCTGGAGGCGGCCGCCGCCGAGGCCCAGCGCAGCAGGCGGGCGCTGGAGAAGCTCGGCCAGGAGCTGGCGCTGTGGGCGGCCGCCGACCGGTTCGCCGGGGTGAAGGCCGCCGTGCGGGACCGGTTCCGCACCGGCGATCTCGCCCGTGACGTGCTTCCCGACGCCGAACAGCTCGCCGCCGACCTCGACCTGTTCGCCGCCAACCTGCGTCAGCGCATCGAGGAGCTTGAGGAGCACAAGGGCGTCGTCGTCACCGCGATGGTCGGGATGGTCCGCCAGGCGCTCAAGTCGCTCAGCCGTGCGCAGTCGCTCTCGGAGCTCCCCGACACGCTGGGGGAGTGGGCCGGGCAGCGGTTCCTCGAGGTCGGCCCGCGTTCGGTGGTGGAGACCGCCGACGCGGTCGTCCGGGACCGCTGCGCCCGGCTCGTCGACGCCCTCACAGCGCGGGGCGCGCAGGTGCCCCGCGGCCACGACCTGCTGTGGCAGGCCACGAACGCGGTCGTCGGCGAGGGCAACTGGAAGGCGCGGGTCCTCAAGCCGTCCACGACGCTCGCGGTCGAGCGGGTGTCGGTGGAGCGGATGCGCAAGTGGTCCGGCGGGGAGAAGGTGACGATCTCCCTGCTGCTGTTCTGCATGATCGCGAAGCTGCGCGCGTCCGGCCGCGGGCGGGACCGGCCCGGCCTCGGCGCGCTGCCCCTGGACAACCCGCTGGGCAAGGCCAACTACGTGGTGTTCCTCAACCTGCAGCGCAAGGTCGCCGCGGCCAACGGCATCCAGCTGATCTTCCTCACGGGCGTCGGCGACATGAAGGCGGTGGGGCGCTTCCCCAACGTCATCCGGATGCGCAACACCCGCAGCCGCAGCCGGGAGTACGTGAGCATCGAGGACCGGCAGGTGGCCGCGGCCGACCCGGCCGGCGTCGTCGACACCACGCGCGTGTGGCGGTCGGACCCGGCACTGACACTCCTGTGACGGTCATGATCATCGGAAGTGGTGCTGGGGCGGCAGATCTGTCGCTTCCACACCACTTCCCGTGATCACTCCGCAGTTACTCCGCGGGGACCCACCGCGTCAGGTCCTGCCAGCCCAGCCTGCGCCCGGCCTTCATCGGCGCGGGTTGGACCGGGTCCGGATGACCGAGGCACACGATCAGCTCCGGGACCCAACCCGGCGGCAGCCGCAGCACAACTCCCGCCGCGGCCCGGCTGAACGAGCTCACCGGCCCCGCGCCCAACCCGAGCGCGTGCGCGGCGAGCATCATCGTCGCCGCGGCGGTGCCGACGTCGACGAAGAGGCCGCTCGCGTCCGGCGGGAACCCGTAGTCCGCCGCGGCCGGCCGGTCCGTGCAGATCACCACGGCCGCCGTCGGGCGCTGGATCATCCCCGGCGACACCATGCGCAGCACCCGCAGCGTGCGCGGGTCGTCGGTGGCGACGAACTGCTGGAGGTGCCGGTTTCCCGCGGTCGGCGCCCACCGGCCGGCATCGAGGATCGCCTCGAGGGTGGCCCGCGCGACGGGTTCCTGGGTCAGCGCCCGGACCACGCGACGACTCCGGATCGCGGCCAGCACCGGGTCGGTCATGTCGGGTCCGGGGCGAACCGAGAGGTCAGGTGCTCGGCAAGCTCACGACACACCTGGTCGAGAGCGGCGACGTAGTCATCGCGGCCCTCGCGCGGCACGGCCAGCGGCGGCATCCGGCGCAACGAGCCGTCGATGAACTCCCGCGTCCCCTCCGACGCCCGCGGGCCGATCGTCTCCGCGAGCCGGTGCGCGGCACTCAGCAGCCGCATCGGCCCGTACTCGGCCGCCTCCTCCACTTGCGTACGCGCGGCGGTGACCAGGAAGGCGAGCAGCTCCAACGCGTCGTCCTCGTCGAGGACCCAGGGGACCGGCATAGCCCCATCGTGGACGCACGACCGCGACACGCAAAGCAGGTGCGCGCCCGGCAGGCCCGACGCGCCGTCGGTGTAACGCAGGAGGCCTGATACCGACTCGCTCCTCGGGATTCACATCGAGGAGGATGCCGTGGCCGATGACGACGAGGCCGTGTTTCGGGCTCAGAAGGCAGCGGGAAAGGCGCGGGGAATGTTGAGTCAGGCTCGAAGGACCGTCGGGTCGGCCGGTGCGCCCTTCAACGGCACGATGGGCTTGTTGTCCTGGAGGACCCTCGACGACAAGCTCAACAAGCGAAAGGCCTGCGCGGCCCGCTACAAGGAACTGCAGTACGCACTCCGCGACGCCGAAGCCGCGATATCCCGCGCCGAAGCCGCCTGCGACGCGCTCAGGCGCGCGACGCAGCGATAGCCGGCACAATCTACTTCGACGTGGGGAGCGCCTGATGCCCAGCCGGTGGGACACGCGAGTCGTCTACATCGAGCGTCAACAGCGGTGGTGGTGGAACGCCTGGCGTCCGTCCACCTCCACGGAGTTGTACGGGTTCGCCGACTCGCGTGACGAGGCCCGCGAGGCGATGGTCCGGGCGATCGAGCAGGCGGAACCCTCGCGCGCAGCCGAAGTCCCCTAGTCCAGACCGAAGGTGACGCCGGGCGCAACGAACGTGACCACCACCGTGCGATGCACGCCGGCTCCTCCGCTAGCCGAAGGAAATGAATATCGAGCCCATCGATCTCGGTGATGAACTGTGGTAAGGCGTTCAGTTGCTCCTCGCACTTGCGCCAGTCGTACTCTTCCGCCAAATACCGCGCGAGCGCTTGCATCGTCGCGAGCTGCGGGCCCTGCGACTGATCTGCGACGGTCTCCTTTTCGGGCCACGCGTTGCCACGATGCGCGCACGCAGCGCTTCGAGTTCCGCGTCCGAGACCACGATCGTGAACAGCCGGATCGCTGGCGGGTGGTTGTCGCTGAGGCTGCCACGTCGCCCTTGCGGGAGATCGACATCTCGACTAGGATCGAACACATGTTCGA
Source organism: Pseudonocardia aurantiaca (assembly GCF_039526725.1). Classification (NCBI taxonomy): domain Bacteria; kingdom Bacillati; phylum Actinomycetota; class Actinomycetes; order Pseudonocardiales; family Pseudonocardiaceae; genus Pseudonocardia; species Pseudonocardia aurantiaca. The sequence continues at coordinate 1,023,091 of NZ_BAAAJG010000008.1, read as the reverse complement.
GAGCGTGGCGCCTCCCCTCCGGGATGAGCTCGCGGATCTCGACCTGCTCACCTGGCCGGGGCCGCCGCCGGACCGGACCTGGGCCGACACCGCCCCGTCCGGCATCGCCGCGCTCGAACTGGACGTGGACACCGCGGATCCGGCGGGTTTGTCGGATGCGCAGTTGATCGATGCGATGGTCGGGTTCGAGCGGCAGGCCGCGTGGGCGCAGGCCCGGCAGGCCCGGATCGTGGCGGAGTTCGCGCGGCGCCGCCCCCCGGATGCCAAGGACCTGGCCGGCACCGACCGGACGTGCGCGGCCAGCCCGTACGCCCCGGACGAGGTGGGGCTGGCGCTGCGGCTGTCCCGCTGGTCGGCGACCGCCCGGATCGGGCAGTCCCGGGAACTGGTCGAGCGGCTCCCGGAGACCCTCGGGCTGTGGCAGGCCGGGCGGTTGGACGAGCGCCGGGTGACCGCGATCTGCGATGCCACCCGCCACCTGTCGGTCGAGACGGCGCGGGCGGTGCAGGAGCGGGTGCTGCCCCGGGCCCCCGAGCAAACCCTCTCCCAGCTGAAGGCCGCGCTGGCCCGGGCGGTGATCGCGGCCGACCCCGAAGGCGCCGAGCGGCGGCACACGGCCGCCCGCCGGGACCGCCGCGTCGCGGTCAACCCGGAACCGGAGGGGATGGCCTCGTTGTGGGCGCTGCTCCCGGCCACCGACGCGGTCGCCGCGTTCGGGTGGCTGACCCGGCTGGCGCGGGGCTGCGGCGCGCAGGACCCGCGTTCCATGGACGCCCGCCGCGCCGACCTGCTCGCCGCGCTGCTGACCGGCCGGCTCACCCCCGCCACCGACCCCGGCGGCACCGAAACCGGGCCGCGGCCGGTGTCCCCCGGGAAACCGCTGGTGCAGGTGGTGATGCCGTTCACCACCCTGCTCGGGGCGGATCAGCAGCCGTGTGAGCTGGTCGGGCACGGCCCGATCACCGCCGACCACGCCCGGGAGATCGCCGCCGACGCCACCCTCGTGCGACTGGTCTACGACCCGCGGTCCGGGACGTTGCTCGATTACGGGCGCAGCACCTACCGGCCCCCGGCCGGGCTGGCCGACCACGTCCGCGCCCGCGACTTCCACTGCCGCCAACCCATCTGCCGCCGCCGGGCCACGGACAGCGAACTCGACCACCTCATCCCCTTCCCGCTGGGGCCGACCAGCGAGGCGAACCTGGCCACCGGGTGCAGCCACGACCACCACCTCAAGCACAGCCCCGGCTGGCAGGTCCACGCGCTCCCCGACGGCGTCATCGAGTGGATCACCCCGACCGGGCACCGCTACCGCAGCACCCCGCACGACTACCGCGACGACGACGACCCGTTCCCCCAGGTCTGGGCGGCCCGACCACCACCGGAGCAGCCAGACCTCGAACACTCTGGGCCGGCGAGCGATCCAGCCGACGACGAACCACCGTTCTGAGTCGCCCGGCCGCGCGCGGCGTAGAGGCCCTGCACAGGTGCCGTCACGCCCGGAGGCCATCTCAGGTGCGGCAGCCGGGCTGCTAGCTCCGCTGTGCTTGTGGCTGCAATGCTGTGCTCCGGCGGTGCGCGCTGAAGCGGGCGAGGCCAAGCACGAGTGTGGCGTAGGCGCAGAGCACGGCGAATCCGGCCCACCCGGACAGTGGGAAATAGCCGCCCGAGGGCACGTAGTGGGCAGTCACCTGCGGGTATTCATCAATGGTCTGCTGAACGGCGAAGGCGGCGGCCGGGGTGAGGCGCAGCAACCACTGCGCTACCTCGTCGGGCAGCAGCGGCAGGGTTCCCAGAATGTCGGGGAGGACGACTGCCGAGATCGCGACGGTCGTCGCCACCCAGGTACGCCGCACCAGCGTGCCGAGGGCGAGCGCGAAGACGCTGGCGACGGCGAACAACCCGGCGACACCGACGACGACCCCCAACTCGGTGCGCGCGGGCACGGCGAGGACGCTGATGCCGTTGGCCCGCAGGATCGCCGAGCCGACGGGCATGACGACTCCGGCGGCGATCAGGCCGGAGAGAAAGGCGACCGTGCCGATCACGATGGCCTTCGCCGTCAGGATCCGGCCGCTGACCGCTGCGACGTCGGCTTGGGGCCGGCGCCCGGCGGTCGCGAACCGGACGGCCACCACGATCACGATGATCAGCCCGATGGCCAGGCCGATCAGGGTGCTGCCCACGGTGAACCCGCCCTCGGCGGCCGGCCCGATGTCGCCGGTTCCGGTGACGGTGAACGTGCCCATCGACCGGACGAGCCCAGGCGCCCGGTGATACCGCTCCCAGTCCGTGCGGCCCATTTCCCCCACGGGCTCCGCGCTCCAGCCCGCGGCCGGCGCGCCGTCGAGGCTGATGTTGTCGAAGACGGCGGTGACCTGCGTGAAACGCGATTCCGGCAGGCTTGCCCCCAGGGCGACACGCTTGAGCGTCAGGTCTCCTGGGGAGGTGGCGAACAGCCCGACCTTCACGGTGGCAGGAAGGCCGGGGAGGTGCGCGGTGCCGACTTTCGACCAGCGCGTGCCGTCGGTCGATTCGTCGCCGGTGATGGTGTCGCCGGAGCGGGTGAGGCGCAGCCACCGCGGTGATTCCGCGGAGACGCCGCCTGGGTGGCCGGCTACATCGTGGGTGTAGTCGTACTGCATGCGGACGCCGTGGCTGCCGGTGACCATGAGCGCGGCGTAGGTGGAACCTTGTGCGATGCCGTCCTTGACGATGAGGCCGGCCTTCGCCCAGGGCACCAAGCCCGGGACGATCTCGTCGTGATCGGGCGGCGGGTAGGTGATGATGCCTGTCATCGAGGCCAAGCGCACGGTGATGGTGCCGTTGGGGCCCAACGGCTGGTGCACGAAGTAGAAACTGTCGCTCACTGTCTGTCCGCCGGGCCCCACTCGACTGGTGGGGCAGGCGACCTCGACCGGCCCCTCGCTGCAGGAGCTGGAGGGAATGAACGCGAAGGCCACGCCGAGCAGGATGACGATCAGTGTCGCGGCGGTCATCGCGATCAGCCGGCCGCGGCTGCGGAACCTTCTCCACTCGCGGCGCACCAGTGCGGTCACCGGCTCGGCGGTGGCTTCGTTGGCTGTTTGCATGCGTGCGGTACTACACATCGGCCCATAACACGGCCCGAACGGCCGCTGTTATGCCGCTGTTAGGTCCTGCGCGGCACCCTGGAGGCGACACACGACGGGGACGAGGGACGGATGAGGAAGCTGGACCGCCTGGCGTTGCGGGGTCGGACCGTACGGCTGCGCTTCACCGTCCTGTACGCCGCTGTGTTCCTCGGGTCAGCAGTGGCCCTGCTGGCCCTCACCAACCTGCTGGCCAGTGCGAGCGATACTCAACCCGCACCCGGCCAGATCCCTGCTGCCCAGCAGCCCAGCCTCGCCGCAGCGGAGCAGCGCATCCATGGCCTGGAGACCCAGCTGACGGAGCTGCAGGCGGCACAGTCGAGCCGGATCCTGATGGGCTCGCTGATCGCGCTGGCCGTGATGGCGGCGGTCTCGGTCCTGCTGGGCAACGCCGTCGCCAGCCGAGTGCTGCGCCCGCTGCGGACGATCACCGCCGCAACGCGCCGGATCTCCGCCGAGAACCTGCACGAACGGCTGGCCGTGCCGGGCCCCGCCGATGACGTCAAGAACCTCGCCGACACCATCGACGGACTCCTGGAACGCCTGGAGGCGTCCTTCGCCGCCCAGCGCAGGTTCGTCGCCAACGCCTCCCACGAACTGCGCACACCGCTGGCCACCATGCGGGCATCGGTTGACGTGGCCCTGGCCAAACCGGAGCCGGTGCCACCCCAGACGGTCACGCTGGCCAACCGGCTGCGCACCCAACTCGACCGGGTCGACCGCCTCCTGGAGGGCTTGCTCGTACTCGCCCGCGCGCAGCACGGCGAACTCCCCGACCGCACCCCGCTCTCGCTGGGCAACCTGGTAGGTCAGGCCCTGACCGCCCGCGCCGCCGACATCGCGGCGAAGAACCTGACTGTCGAAGACAGCGGCCTCGATGAATCGGCGTGGACTCAGGGCAGCCTGACGCTGCTGTCGCGGATGGCCGACAACGTGACCGATAACGCCATCATCCACAATCAGAACGGCGGTTGGATCCGGGTTGCGACTACAGCGGACGGCGCGACGGTGCGGCTGATCGTGGAGACCGGCGGGCCGATTCTCGATCCGGAGCACGTCGCCCGGCTGGGCCAGCCCTTCCAGCGACTCGCCGACCGGACCGGCCCGGGTACCAGCTCCGGCCTCGGCCTGTCGATCGTCGCGGCGATCGCGGGTGCGCACGGAGGCCACCTGGGCCTGCATCCCCGACGCGAAGGCGGCTTATGCGTCACCATCTCACTCCCGGCGGCGGCCACACCGGAAGGCGGCGCGGCGTGAGGATCCTGGTGGTCGAAGACGAGCCCTCGCTCGCCGAGGTCGTGACCGAGGGGCTACGCGATCAGGCCATGGCGGTCGACGTTGCCCACGACGGCCTGACCGCTGCCGCCAAGCTCGACCTCAACGGCTACGACGTGGTGGTCCTCGACCGGGACCTGCCCGGTATCCACGGCGACACCCTCTGTCAGATGATGACCGAGCGCGACGACCGCGCCATGGTCTTGATGCTCACCGCGGCCGGCTCTCCGGGAGACCGGGTCAGTGGACTGACCCTGGGCGCCGACGACTACCTCGCCAAGCCGTTCCACTTCCCCGAACTGGTGCTGCGCGTCCGCGCACTGGCCCGCCGGCGACCTTCGGCCCGCGCGCGGACGCTGCGGGCGGCCGGCGTCGAGCTCGACCCCGCACGGCGCACGGTGACCCGCGACGGTCGACAGCTCGACCTCTCGGTCAAGGAGTTCGCACTCCTGGAAGCCCTCCTGCGTGCCAGCCCCTCCTCTCTCAGCGCCGAGGAGCTCCTCGAACAGGTCTGGGACGAGAACGTCGACCCGTTCACCAACACCGTTCCCGTGACTGTCGGCCGGCTGCGCCGCAAACTGGGCAGCCCACCGATCATCACCACTACGCCTGGTGTGGGCTACCGCATCGCCGCTCCGGCCGACTAAGAGGTCACGCAGCTAGTCGTTGCGGTCCTGCCGGTCCTCGCGGGCTTCCTCCGCGACATGGCGGTCGCGCTCGCTCTGCCGCATGACGTTGACGCTCCCGAAGGCGCCGTTGCCGTTCACCGCGATCTCGCGCTGCTGCCCGGTGCCCGCGCTGCACGCCTGGTCGCAGTTGAGGCTGCCGAACACGACGGTGCCGTTGGTGCGCACGCGCACGTCGTCCGGCACGACGACGCGGACGCTTCCGAAGAGCACACCGACCTCGACCTCGGCCTGGTCGGCGACGCTCACCTCGCGGCTCCCGAAGAGCGACATCCCGTCGGCGGCACCCAACGCAGGGACTCCGAACAGGAGAGCCACCCCGAGCACCACCGCGCCGACGATGCCGCCGCGCACCCGCTGGTGGACCGGGCGGCCGGCCGCGGGCGCGGGGGCGGGCAAGGGGGCGGGCGGGGGGAGCTTCTCGGTCTCCTGCTCCGGCGGATGGGGTGCGGGGAGGTCGCTGACCAGTGCGTCGAGGTCGCTGCGGGTGCGCGCGGCCCAGCACAGCGCGGCGCGCTCGTCGTACTCGGTCAGAGTGAGTCGACCTTCGTCCAGCGCCGCCCTCAGGCGGTCGTCGACCTCCCGCCGTTCTTGATCGCCGATACGGATCTCGGGCTGCGGGTTGTCCACGCCCTCATCTTGGCGGACGCGCCCGTTCGGCCGGAACAGCGCGGGGCGAACCTGACAATGCGGGCGGCGCCAGGCCGAGCCGCGTCCGCTCAGTCGTCGTCGTCGTCGTAGTAGTTGTCGTAGTGGTGGTGGTAGTGGTCCGCGATCCGGCGGTTCAGCTGGCTCTGCCGCAAGATGTCGACGCTCCCGAAGGCGCCGTTGCCGTTCACGACGACCTCGCGCTGCAGTGCGTTGCCCGAGCTGCAGGCCTCGGCGCAGGTGAAGCTGCCGAACGCCACCGTGCCGCTCGTGCGGACCCGCACGTTGTCGGGCACCACAACATGCACGGTGCCGAAGAGCACGCCGACGTCGACGGCGTTCCGGTCGAGGGTGGTCACCGCCCGGCTGCCGAAGAACGACATCCCGTCCGCGGCGCCGACGGCGGGCACGCCGAAGAGCAGGCCGATCCCGAGCAACGCCGCCCCAGCGATGGCGGCGATCCGCCACCTGTGGACCCACGGGTTCGGCGGTTCGGGCTCGGGGAGCTCCTCCGTGACCGGGTCGGGAGGGTGGGGCGGCGGCAGGTCGCGCACCAGCTCCTCAAGGTCACCACGGGTGCGTGCGGCCCAGCACAGCGCGTCGCGCTCGTCGTACTCGGTCAGGGTGAGCACACCGTCGTTGTAGGCCAGTCTGAGCCGGTCGTCGGTCTCGCGCCGCTCGCGGTCGCCGACCCGGATCTCGGATTCCGGTGGGTCCACCAGGCCATACTGACGGACGACATGTGCGCAGCGGACCCCCCGGAGTTCAGGAAAACCACTCTCCTGCGTTCTCAGGCCCTAACGGGGCATTTCCCGCCCCCGTCCGCCTGACGTGCGCCTTCGGCGCGGTAGGCCACTTGGCCGTACTGCTCCCAGCGCCTCGAACTGGACAGCGGGTCAGGGACGGGGCGAGAGCACGGTCACGACCGTCGAGTCGTCCTCAGCGGCGAGTCCCTGCGCCGCGCCGAGCAGGTAGAGCTGGTGTGCCGCGGCCGCGAGCAGGAGCGGAACCTGGGTCTCCCGCCCGATGCCGGTGACGATGCCCATGTCCTTGACGAAGATGTCCAGCCGCGAGCGCACCTCGGCGCCGTCGCCGTAGGCCTGCAGCATCCGCGGCCCGCGGTCCGACAGCATGAACGACCCGGCTGCGCCGGCGCCGAGCGTGTCCACGACCTGCTCCGGGTCGAGGCCGAGCCCGCGTGCGAGCGCCACCGCCTCGGCCGCGGCGGCGATGTGCACGCCCGCGAGGAGCTGGTTGATCGCCTTCATCGCCTGGCCGTCGCCGGGGCGGTCGCCGACGGTCGTGAGGGTCGACGCGAGATGCTCGAGGATGGGGCGGGCGCGTTCGAGCGGTTCGCGCGGGGCACCGACCACCACGAGCAGGTCGCCGTTCCCCGCGCGGGCCGGTCCGCCGCTGATCGGGGCGTCGACGAGGTCGAGCGAGTGCCCGGCGAGCGTCACGGCGAGGTCACGGGCGGCGTCCGGCCCCACCGTGCTCGTCAGGATCACGAGCCCGCCCTCCCGGAGCGCTCCGACGACCCCGTCCGGCCCGAACAGCGCGGAGCGGGCCTGCGCCTCGTCCCGGACGGCGAGAAGGGCGATGTCGGCGTCGGCAGCCGCCTCGGCCGGGGTGCGCGCCGCGATCACGCCACCCGCCTCGACCGCGTCCCGCCGCGCGTCGGCGACGTCGAAGGCCGTCACGGGGAACGCGGTGGCCAGGCGGAGCGCCATCGGGAGCCCCATCGAGCCGAGGCCGATGACGGCGACCCGGGGGGACGTGTCGGGCATTGGTTCGCCTTTCGTCGTCAGAGCTCGCGGAGCGTGCGGACCGCGGTGAGGAGGCCGTCGTCGTCGCCGACGTTGCCGGCGAACACGATGTAGGGGATGCCGCAGGCGGGGCCGGAGACCGGCTCCCACACCGACACCAGGCCGGGCAGGAGGGTGCCGCGCGACCAGGCGCGGGTGATGCCGAGCCCGGCCGTCGCCGTGTCCGATGCCGTGATGCCTCCCTTGCCCAGCACGAACGCCGGCCGGACCCGGGCGACCAGCTCACGCACCACGGTGACCAGCGCGGTGCTCACCGTGCGCGCGATCGCGAGGCTCGCCGCGCCGTCCGCGCCGGTGACGAGGGTGCGGCTGGTGGTCACGACGAGGTCGCCGTCCGCGTTGCCGAGCAGCTCGACGGCCCGCTCCACGGTGGTGGCGACATGGGCGGATCCGCGCGCAGGATCGAGCAGGGCCGGCACGTCCAGCTCCAGCTCGACGATCCCACCTGTCGCGCGCAGCCGGTCGAGCTGGCGGGTGGTCAGGGCGACATGCGATCCGACCGCGACGAGCCCCCGCGCGGAGCGGGGCCGCGGGTCGCCGTCGAGGGCGGGGAGCGCGGCGCGCAGCCGGGCGGCGTCCACCGGCGGCGCGGCCGTCTGCCCGCTGCGGGCGCGGACGAACGACGGCCCGGTGCGGTAGAGGAACCGGCTCCCACCCGCCTCCGCGGCGAGCAGCCCCTGCACGAGCACCCGGAGGTCGTCGTCGGTGACGGCGTCGACCACGACGGGGCGCCCGCCGGTCAGGCCACCCAGGATCTTCTCGACGCCGCCGGGCCCGCCGGCCCGCAGGTCGTCGAGCGTGACGGTGGCGACCTCGGTGCGGGGGGTCCGGCCGGCTGTCTTCTCGGCGACCCAGTCGCGCAGGTCCGCGTGGTGGTAGCCGAAGGTGGCGTCGCGCGCGAACTCGCTCTCCGACACCGGGATCATGCCTTCGGTCGTCCGCATCCAGTGCACCGAGCCGACGGTCACGCGGCCCGCATCGACGAAGGCAGGCACGATCACCACGCCGTCGATGGGCCGGCCCGCTGCCGCCAGCTCCGCGGCCAGCACGTCGGTCTCCAGGGGGTAGTGGCCGCGCAGGGTGGAGTCGCTGCGGCTCGCGACGACGTAGTCCACGCCCTCTGCGGCCGCCGCGGTGGCCAGTGCGCCGGCGACGTCGCGGTTGAGCGCCGCCGCGTCCGGCTCGGCGAGGCTGCGGGTGTTGGTCAGCACGAAGAAGGCGGGGGTGTCCTGCCGCAGAGCCCATCGGAGGTCGTCGACGGTCCAGCGGGTGAGCACCGGCAGGTCGGTGATGCTCTGCGTGCCGGTCGGGTCGTCGTCGAGCACGACGAGCGTGCGCCCACCTGCCACCTGGGTGGCGAGCGCGGCGGCGTCGACCGGTCGGACGGGCGGGAAGCCCGCGGTGAGCTCATCGAGCGGCACGGCCGTCACGTGTGTCCCTCGGCCTGCCACCCGACCTCCTCGGCGGATCGACCTCAGATATCTGATGTGTTGGCAGTGAACCGTGTGGGAGCCTCCGCCGTCAAGTCGATCAGCAGCCGCCGCGCGGGCCCGGCGCGGTGGGTAGGTGGAACGCACCCTCGTTGCAGGCCGCGCGGGTACCAAGCGGGTCACCCGGCTGGAGGAGAACGCCGCTGCAGCCGACCTCACGCTGAGCGGCGAGCAGCTGGCCCGCCTGGACGCGGTCCAGCCGCCGGTTGGCGACCGCTATGCCGACATGAGCCCCGTGAACCGCTCACGGTGTGAACCGGTAGCCGCGATCACCGGGCGGGTGGGTCGAAACGGCGCGACAAGCGGGCGAACGTCGCCGGTGCCGCTCCGTGCACCCGCGCGCCCAGCGTCAGCCAGCGGGGCACGAACACCTCGGCCTTGCCCCCTTCGACGGCCCCGACCAGCCCGGCCGCGACCCGCTGCGGCGGCACCATGCGGGGGAACCGGCGGTGGTAGGCCGTGCCACGGCGGCGGAAGTACTCGGTGGCGACCACTCCGGGGAGGACGGTGGTGACGCCGACGCCTGACTCGAGCCGTACAGCGTCGGCGAAACCGCGCAGTCCCGCCTTCGTGGCGGCGTAGACCGCCTCGTTCGCCACGCCGATGGCGGCGATCGACGCCACGAACACCACGTGCCCGTCCGCTGCGCGCAGGGTGGGCAGGAGAGCCCGGGTGAGCTGCACGGGGGCGCCGAGATTCACCGCCATCAGCTCGTCGACGGTCGTCGCCGGGGTGTCGGCGAGCGGCCCGGCCCAGCCGATGCCTGCCACGTGGATCAGCAGCTCCACCCAGTCAACGGCCGCCTCCGCCACCGACTCGACGCCGCGGGCCGTGCCCAGGTCGGCGACGACAGCGCGACCTCCGGTGCGGGCCCGCACCGCGGCGAGGCGGTCCCGGTCGCGCCCGACGAGCACCAGCGGGCAACCCATCGCGGCGAGCCGCTCGGCGACCGCGGCTCCGATGCCGGACGACGCGCCGGTGACGACCGCGTTGCGTCCCGCGACCCGCGTGCGGCGGCTCAGCTGGGCGCCATTCGGATGCGCTGTGCGCCGGGCATCTGCTCGGACTCGTCGAGCCGGTGCAGCAGGTAGGTGCCACGGGCGCAGATCAGTGCGATCCCCGCCACCACGACGGCGGCTCCGATCGCCGCTCCGGCCAGATGTGCCGGGGAGGTGTCGATGCGCTCGCCGATCCAGCTCACCCCGACGAGCACGCCGACCACCGGGTCGGCACTCGTGATCACGGCGACCGCAGGCGAGACGAGCCTGCCCTGCTGGAAGGTGTTCTGGCTGAGCAGGAAGCCGATCGGCCCGATGATGCAGACGACATAGAGCACGGGGTGGCGGAACGGCTCGTCGAGCCCGATCCGCAGCTGCCCGGTGACCACCTTCATGAGCCCGGCGGTGACGCCGTAGAGGATGCCGGTGGAGAGGGCGAGCGCGAGCACCCGCGACGGGTGAGTGACGATGGACGCGTAGATCAGGCAGCCGACCGCGACAACCGCGAGGCCGATCGCGAGCGGCATCCCGGACGCGATGTCGATGTCGGTGTCGGGCCCTACGGCGACGGGCCGCGCGAGCAGCAGGAACATCGAAAGGCCCGCCGCGCAGAAGAGGGCACCGAGCATCGTGAGGAGGTCGGGGCGGCGGCGGGACATGAGAGCCGTGAAGACCGCGGCGAACGCCACCCCCGTGACGAGCAGCGGCTGCACGACCGCGAGCGGCCCGAACGCCAGCGCCACGAGCTGCAGCACGAGCGCGCCGATCGTGGCCACCAGCCCGATGAGCCACATCGGGCGTTTGGTGAGGTCGACCAGCAGTCGCGGGCTCAGCGTCGGGGCGAGCTCCACCTCTTTGGTGGCCCGCTGCTGCGCGGCGCTCGCGAGTCCGAAGCCGGCGGCGCCCAACACGGCGGCCGGGACAGCGATCGCCAGCGTCGTCCCCGGGTCCATCCGCCACCTCCGCCCGATTGCTCGTGGGTCAGCCTCCCCGCGGAGGATTCCCGTCCGTCACTTGCGATACAAGCGCCAAAGACGCCTTTATGCGATCGGGTATTCCCTCGATCTCGCGTAGCAGGCGAACGTCACCAGTAATGCCGATCGCGGTTGTGCGTCCCCAGTGCATCGCGCCGATGGCCAGGCCGACGCCGTCCGCCAGCGGCAGTACGGGGTGCACCTCGACCATTGGCATCCCCCTGACGTGCAGTTTTCGCCGCACACCGGGCATGACGGATGCGAGGAGGTGGAAGAACCGGTGCCCGTATATGCGGCGCACCAGAAGGGCTTGCAGGCGTCCCGGCAGCAGGCCGAGCAGTGTGAGCACAGCCGCTGCGCCCTCGGGCTGGCCGGCGGAGGCTCCGTCGGCCAGCGCGCTGGCGACCCTGGTCACCCGCTCTGCGGGTGGCATCGCTCCGGTCGGGAGCTCGACCGACACCGCGGCCGTCCGGTTGCCCGGGGTCCGGCTGTCGACGTCGGGGCTGGTCCGGGTGGTCAGCGGCACCATCGCGCGCACGCCGGCCGGAGCGTGTCCGCGCTCCGCCAACACCCCGTGCAGCGTCTCGGCCACGACCGCGAGCAGCAGCACCGTCGTCCCGACGCCGTGCGCGCGCGCCGCCGCCCGCACCCGCGCACCGTCGAGCAGCACGCTCATTCGCCGGTGCGCCGGGTCCACGATCGGCCCGGTGAGCGGCGACCCGCCGGCCGCCCCGGCCAGCGCCAAGCTCCCGATGCCACGGACCACCGTGAACGCCTCCCGGGCCCGGTTCCGCCGCGCGGCGCGGGCCCGGACCGGTGCCGGGACAGCGCCGGCGCCGCACTCGTCGGCGAGCAGCCGGACCAGCGCGTCGGTGACGGCGAGCCCATCACCGAGCACGTGGTGCACCTTTGCGAGCACACCCGCCCGCCCCGCAGGACACTCCCGCGCGATCTGCAGTTCCCACCCCGTCGTGAACGGATCGACGGGGTCGGCGAAGAACGCGGTGACGGCGTCGTCCCACGTCTGGTGGTCGCCCTCCGGGCCGATCTCGACGACCCGGGCGCGCAGGTGCCGCCGGGGATCGGCGCCGTCGGTCCGCCAGCGCAGCGCATGGCCGGGGCGCGGGCGGGCGAGCCGCCTGTTCAGCAGCTCGATGTCCGGCACCCGGGTCCGGATCAGCTCGGCGAGGTGCGCGGGCAGGTCGTCGGCCGCGCCGGGGGCCAGGACGATCCGCGTGCCCACCTGCTGAGGCACGGCCGGGGTCGCGGCGTGCAGGAACAGCGCGTCCTGCGCGCGTAGCCGGGGACCGGACGCCGCCACGGGGGGCGCGAGGTCGCCGAGCGTCGCCAGGTCGGAGGCGAGGTCCGTGCCTGCGAACCGGTCCCGCAACCGGCGGGAGACGGCCGCGCGGCGGGCCGGGTCGGTCAGGGCGGCCACCTCCGCGGCGAGGTCGGCGGGGGCCGGGCAGATCCGGGCGAGCCCGGCGTCGGCGAGCAGGGCGGCGTTGGCGCGGCCGTGCCCGGGGATCGGTGCGAACAGAAGCAGCGGGCGCGCGCAGGCCAGCGCCTCCAGCGCGGTGGCGCCCCCGGCGTTGGTGACGACCACGTCGCACTCCCGCGTCGCAGCGGCGGGGTCGTCGACCCAGTCCACCACCCGCATCCGGGCGCCGAGCGGGTGGCTGCTCGCCACGCGGTCGAGGCGGGCGCGCACCCCCGTGTTGCGTCCCGCGCTCACCAGCACGTCCGCGCCCGCGTCGAGCACCGCGGCGCAGGCCGCCGGGACGTCGCCGAACGCGAGGGACCCGCAGGAGACGTACACGAGCGCCCGTTCCCGGGCCGGCCCCGGCGGCGGCGGGGCGAAGCTGCTGACGACGGGCAGCGCCGTGACCTTGGCCGCTGCGCCCGGTGCGGCGCGCTGGAGCATCCTGGCCGCCGCCGATGTGGTGACGAGGTGCAGGTCCAGCGCCGCGTCGGCCCACAGCGGGTGCGGCGCGGGGTCGGCGACGAGCGCGACCGCCGGTACCGGGAGTCGCCCGCGCCTGCGCAGCCACCCGAGCCCGGTGATGCCCTCGGGGAACGTGGCGACGACCAGGTCGGGCCGGTGCGCGGCGATCTGCCGGGAAACGCCCCGCCCGCTCCAGGCGCCGATCACCGCCCGCGTGCCGGCGCGGAACGGGCGGACGTGCCAGAGCAGCCGGAAGTACAGCTCGTAGAGCAGGGGCAGCCGCCGCGTGCAGGTGGCATAGACCGCCGCGAACAGCTTGCCGGTGCCCGGGCCCATGCCGTCGAGCGTGTCGGTCCACGTGACCTCCACGCCCGGCCACAGCACGCGCGCGCGTTCCTCGACGGCCCGGGCCGCGGCGTGGTGGCCGGCGCCGAGGCTCCCGGTGACGAGCAGGATCCGGCGGGGCCTGACCGATCCGGTGGTGGCGGTGGGCAGGGCAGGACCGGTCGTCATGGTTGTTCCTCGGGCGGTAGTTTTCCGGCGTGGACGGACGTGCCGGGCACCCCGGCCGGGTGCTGGTGCTGTCGGCGTCGGTCGGAGAGGGGCACGTCGCAGCGGCCCGCGCGGTCGCGGCTCGGATGCGGCGGCTGTGGCCGGACGCGCAGGTGCGCGAGGTCGAGGACACCGGGCGCGGCCACGAGCGGCGCGACCGGCTCCTGCGCACCGCCTACGAGCTGACGATGCGGATCACGCCGGGTCTCTACGGCGTCGGCTACGACATGCTGGTGCGCCACCCGCGGTTCGCGGACCTGTGCAAGCGGGTCACGGCTGCCCTGCTGGGCCGGGCGCTGGCGCCGTTGCTGGCGGCCGAGCGGCCCGACCTCGTCGTGTCGACGTACCCGATGATCTCCGGCGGTCTGGCGTGGCTGCGCCGCCGCGGCCGGCTGCCGGCCCGCGCGGTGGCGCTCGTCACCGACGTCGCCGTGCACCCGTACTGGGTCTGGCCCGACCTGGACGAGACCTGGACCCTGCTGCCCTCCTCCCGTGACCAGGCCAGGGCACAGGCCCCGCTGGCGGACGTGCGGGTGGCACCTGCGCCGGTCGCCCCGCGTTTCCGCCCCGGCGACCGGCAGAACGCCCGCAACGCGCTGGGACTGCGGCCCGACGCCATGGTCGTGCTGGTCACCGGTGGGTCGCTCGGCTTCGGTGGGCTCGACCGGCTGACGGCCGCCGTGCTCGCGGCGGGCGACGAGGTGCAGGCCGTGGTGCTGTGCGGGCGCAACGCCCGGCTGCGCACGCGGCTGCTCGCGCGCAGGCTCCCGGGGTTCAGGCTCGTGGTGCGTGGGTGGACCGACCGCGTGGCCGAGCACATCACCGCCGCGGACGTCGTGCTGACCACGGCCGGAGGGATGATCGCGACCGAGTCGCTGGCCGTCGGGCGTCCGGTGCTGTTCGCGGCTCCGGTGCCCGGGCACGGCCGCGCCGGGGCGGAGATGACGGCGGCGGCGGGGCTCGCGCTCGTCTGCCCCGAGCCCCCCGACGTCACGACGGCGGTGCGCCGCTTCCTCGACGATCCGCGTGAGCTGGCGCGGCTCAGCCGCCGGGCCGCCGAGTTCGGCGGCCGGGACCTCGACGCGGAACTGGCCGAGCTGGGCGCCAGGGCCCGCGTTCGGCCCTAGACCGCCACCGGCGCCGGGGGCGTGCCCATCCGCAGCCGGATGCCGAGCCCGGCGAGCGAGCGCCGGAACCACCAGAGCGAGAGGCCGATGCCCAGCGCCACCACCGAGTACGACCCGGCGGTGGAGACGATCAGGTAGTTGCCGACGGTCTGCGTGGTGAGCACGGCGAGGGTGGTGGCGCCGTTCACCGCGAACACCAGTGCCCAGAGCAGCGACACCCGGCGGAAGAACCGCTGGATGCCGGGGTGGCCCGTGACGGTGTCGGGGAACGGGCAGAAGTCGTCGGCGAGCTTGGCCAGGAGCGGGCGCTTGAGCCCGAGCGTGACCAGGAGCAACAGGGCGAACACGAAGTTCTGCACGGTGGGCTGCAGGAAGTACAGGAACGCGCTGCCGGTCCAGAGCCCGATGACCGTCCGGGCGGTCAGCAGAACCGTGCTGAGCACCAGCACAGCGGGGACCCGGCGCCGCCGTGCCACCCGGCTGCCCAGCGCGAGCACCGACCAGCCCAGTGCTCCGCACAACCCGGCGTCGAAGCCGGCCTGCGTGAACAGCACCCAGAACAGCGCGAGCGGGATGAGCGTGGACTCCAACAATGGCCGCCCCGCGTGCCGCACCAGCGACCCGATGGAGGGGATGTGGATGGTCATGCGGTGCTGCATGCGGCTGTCCTGCTCCTCGGGCTCGGCGCGGCGTCGACGCAGTGTACTGACGGCGGTCACGAGGAGATAACGGCTCGTGTGTCCGACGCTGTCCGCTTCCGAGGCCCCAGGCCCCACTTCCGGGCACGCGCTCAGCTGCCGGCGGCCGCCCGGATCGTCTCCCGCAGGGAGCCGAGAGTCGCGAAGACCGCTGAGGGTTCGTAGCCACAGTGGGCCATGCAGTTGGCGCACCGTTCGTCCCTGCCTCGACCGAACGCCGACCAGTCGGTGTCCTCGATGAGTTCCCGGTAGGTCTCAACGTACCCGTCATCGAGTAGGTAACACGGGCGCTGCCAGCCCAGAAGGGAGTACGAAGGGATAGCCCAAGCGGTGCAGTCGAAGTCGACCTTTCCCTCGAGGAAGTCGAGGAACAGCGGGGAGTGGTTGAGCCGCCACTTGCGACGCCGCCCGCTGGAGAAGGCCTTCCGAAACAGCTCCTTCGTCTGCTCCACGCCAAGCCAGTGCTCCTGGTCGGGTGCCTTCTCGTAGGCGTAGCCGGGGGAGATCTGCATGTTGTCGACGCCGAGCTCGTCGTTGAGATAGTCCAGCACGTCGACGACGTCCTGCGGAGTGTCGGTGTCGAAGAACGTGGTGTTGGTGTTGACCCGGAAGCCCTTCTGCTGCGCCAGCTGGATGGCGGCGACGGCCTGGTCGAACACCCCGTCCTTGGCCACCGACTCGTCGTGCCGCTCGCGCAGCCCGTCGATGTGCACCATCCACGCGAAGTTCTTGTGCGGGGTGAACCGGTGCAGGTGCTTGGGCAGCAGCACGGCGTTCGTGCAGAGGAAGACGATCTTCCCGCGGTCCAGCAGCTGCCGCACGATCTCGTCGATCTGCGGGTGCATCAGCGGCTCGCCGCCCGCGATCGAGACCATCGGTGCGCCGCTCTCCTCGATGGCGCCCACGGCCTGCTCGACGGGCATGCGTTGCTTCAGCAGGGACGCAGGCTGGGCGATCTTCCCGCAGCCCGCGCACTTGAGGTTGCAGGCGAAGAGCGGTTCCAGCTCGACGAGCAGCGGGAACTTCTCGACGCCCTTGATCTTCTGCTTGGCCAGGTAGGCGGCGAGCCGGATCGACTGGCGCAGTGGCATGGCCACGGTTTAGCTCACTTCCTTGGGAAGGGTGAATCGGACGTCCTCGGTGCCGGTGGTCGTCGTCGTGACGGTGGCAGGGCCGAAGCCGGACAGGCAGGTGACCAGCTCGTCGACGAGGTGGTCGGGGGCCGACGCGCCCGCGCTCACGCCGATGCGGCGCACGCCGGCGAGCCAGGACAGATCGAGCTCGCCCACGTCGTCGAGCAGGTGTGCGGTCGCACCCTCACGAGCGGCGACCTCGGCGAGCCGCTTCGAGTTCGACGAGTTGCGGGAGCCGACGACGAGTACGAGGTCGGCGCCTGCGGCGACGGCGCGAAGCGCCCGCTGGCGGTTCGTCGTCGCGTAGCAGATGTCGCCGCGGCGCGGCGCGGTCAGCGCGGGGAAGCGCCCGCGGAGCACAGCGGCGATCTCCTCGGCCTCGTCCACGGCGAGGGTGGTCTGCATGGCGTACGCGACGCGGGCGGCGTCGCGGGGCTGGACCGTGGCGGCGGCCGCCGCGCTCTCCACGACCACCACGTCACCGGGGGCCTCACCGACCGTGCCCTCGACCTCCTCGTGGTCGGCGTGCCCGATCAGGAACACCGTGTCGCCTCGGCCGGAGTAGCGGCGCACCTCGGCGTGCACCTTCGTGACGAGCGGGCAGGTCGCGTCGATCACCGCGAGGTCCCGGGCCGCCGCCTGCGCCCGCACGGCGGGGGCGACGCCGTGCGCGGCGAGCACCACCCGCGCTCCCCGCGGCACCTCGTCGATCTCCTGGACGAACACCGCGCCGCGCTCCTGCAGCCCGCGCACCACGTGCGCGTTGTGCACGATCTGGCGCCGCACGTACACCGGGGCGCCGTAGCGGTTCAGCGCCCGGTCCACGATGTCGATCGCACGCTCGACGCCCGCGCAGAACGAGCGGGGCTCGGCCAGCTCGACCGTGCGCTCCCCGGTGGCGGCGAGCCAGTCGCGCAGCGCGGGTGCGGCCCGGCGCAGGGCGCGCAGGGCGACGATCCCGCGCACCGGGGTGCCGGGGCGCGCGAGCGGGCGCTCCGGGGTGTCGACGATCGCGCGGACCACCGCGAATGGCCCACCGGCGGCCGCGGGCGCGAGCCACGCGGACTCCATGTCGGCGGCGAGCGCCCCGCCGGCGCGCGCCGCCTCGCCGGCGGTACCGGAGACCAGCGCGGGGCTGGAGACCACCGCCCCGACGTGCACGGTGAGCCCCAGCCTGCGCAGGGCCGCCGCGAGCGGCACCGCCGTGGGCACGGGGACGGTCCCGTCGGGCCCCCGGACCTCGTTGGCCACCACGACGTCACCCGCCCGCAGCCCGGGTGCGAGCGCCCCGGCCACCCCGGCCACCAGCACCGCGCGGCTGCCGCCCGCGCCCAGGTGGGCCGCCGCGGCCGCCGAACGCTCCCGGCCCATCCCGGTCGGCATCACGGGCACCGGCCCGACCCGGCCCCGGAGCGCGTACCGCTCCACAGCCAGTGGCGCGCAGACGACCGTGGGCCTCACCCGTGGGCCCCGTTCAGATACCGCCCGAGCGCCGAGACGGGGAAGACCATCCGGTACAGGTGGTAGTTGATGTAGAAGGCGCCGGGGAAGCCGGTGCCCGTGTAGAGGGGCTCGTCCCACGACCCGTCGGGCTGCTGGGTGCGCATCAGGTACTCGGCCCCGCGGTCGACGGCGGGGGTCCGCTCGCCCGCCGCGAGCAGCGCGAGCAGCGCCCACGCCGTCTGCGACGCCGTGGACTCGCCGCGCCCGACCCAGGCCTTGTCGTGGTAGCTACGCAGGTCCTCTCCCCAGCCCCCGTCGGGGTTCTGAGCCTGCTCCAGCCAGCGCACCGCCCGCCGGATCACCGCCGACTGCGGGTCCGTGCCCACGGCCACCAGCGCCGGGACCACCCCGCCCGTCCCGTAGACGTGGTTCGCGCCCCACCGCCCGAACCAGGAACCGTCCGGCTCCTGGGAGTCGAGCAGCCACGCCACCCCGCGCCGGCACGCCTCGGTGTCGGCGAGTCCCTCGGCGGCCAGCATCTCCACGACGTGCGCGGTGACGTCGGCCGACGGTGGGTCGATCACCGCGCCGAAGTCGCAGAACGGGAGCGTCGTGATCAGTTGGCGGGTGTTGTCGGCGTCGAAGGCGCCCCAGCCGCCGTCGCGCGACTGCATGCCGACGGTCCAGGTCACGCCGCGGTCGACCGCGCCGCGCAGCCGCGCGGGTTCGGGATGGGCCACGCGGCGCAGGGCGAGCACGACCTCTGCCGTGTCGTCGGTGTCCGGGTAGCCGTCGTTGTCGAACTCGAACGCCCAGCCGCCCGGCGCGAGGTCCGGGCGCTGCACGGCCCAGTCGCCCCGCACCGTGACCTCCTCGCCGAGCATCCAGTCGGCGGCCCGGACCACGCCGGGGTCATCGGCGGGGACGCCCGCGTCGAGCAGCGCGGTCACCGCGAGGCAGGTGTCCCACACCGGCGACTGGCAGGCCTCCAGCCTGCGCACCCACCCCTCCGGGGTCTCCTCCCGCACCAGGAACCCGTCGAGCCCCGTGATGCCCGCCTTCACCGCGGGGTGGTCGAGCGGGTAGTCCAGCACGTGCAGCGCGAGCAGCGAGTACACCCACGGCGGCTGGATCCCGCCCCACGAGCCGTCCGCCTCCTGGCGCGCGAGCACCCACTCCGCCGCCCGGTGCATGGCGAGCCTGCGCAGCGCCCGGACCGGCCGGCGGGCGTAGCGGTGGAGCGCGCCGTCGAGGCGCTGGAAGGCCCCCGCCCACGAGCGCAGCGGCGCGCGCGGCGGGGGAGCCGCACCTGAGCGCAGCTCGTCGATCCCGAACGGGAGCGGGCGGGCCGGGCGGAGGGTGGCCACGACGGTCAGCGGCACGACGGTCTGGCGCGCCCAGCACCCCCAGTCATAGACGTTGAGCGGGAACCACTTCGGTAGGAACACCAGCTCGGGAGGCATGTTCGGCAGGTCGTCCCACGACCACAGGCCGAACAGGGCGAGCCAGATCCGGGTGAACACCCGCGTGCGTTCCACGCCGCCCCACGCGAGCACGAACCGCAGCGCGCGCCGCATGTGCTCGGCCTCGGGCTCGTCCCCGGCCAGCCGCAGCGCCACGTACGCCTCGACGGTGGTCGACAGGTCGCCTGGGCCACCGCGGAAGGTGGCCCACGTGCCGTCAGCGCGCTGCTGGGAGCGGATCCAGCGCGCGGCCTCGGCGGTCTCCTGCTCGGTGCGGATGCCCAGGAACTCCCGCAGCAGCAGGTCCTCGGCGTCCATCGTCACGTTGGTCTCGAGCTCGCCCTTCCACCAGCCCTGCTCGTGCTGCAGCGAGCGCAGGTGCGCGACGGCGGCATCGAGCGTGGCCCGTGGCGTACTGGCCGTGACGTCCGGCGCGGTGAGCGTCATCGAAAGAGCCCTCCCCACACTAAAACTCGCGGTCGGTCAGGTAGCGGCCGAGCGCGACGAGCTCGGCCAGTGGTCGCTCGGGTAGCTCCGCCCCGGCCAACGCCTTCTCCGCGAGTGCCATCCGCCGTCGCGCCTCGGCGGCGGCCCAGTCCCGCCCGCCACCGCTCTCGACGAGCGCGGCGGCCCGACGCAGCTCCGCCTCGCCTGCCTCGCCCGTGCCGGCGAGCCAGCCCGCCAGCTCGCGACCGTCCGCGCCGCCGTGGTGCACGGCGTAGGTCACCGGCAGCGACTTCTTGCGCGAGCGCAGGTCCGACAGCACCGGCTTACCGGTGACGGCCGGGTCGCCCCAGATCCCCAGCAGGTCGTCGACCAGCTGGAACGCCGCTCCGACCTCGGCGCCGAAGGTGTGCAGCGCGGCGGTCAGCGCCGGCGGGGCCCCGCTGAGCACGGCACCCATCGCCGCGCTCGTCGCGAGCAGCGAGCCCGTCTTGCCGGCCGCCATCGTCAGGCACTCCTCCACCCCGACGTCCGAGCGCTGCTCGAACGCCACGTCCTCGACCTGGCCGCGCACCAGTTCGCGGACCGTCGCCGCGAGCTGCATGGCGGCTCGCGGCCCATGCGGGGACGGGGCCTCCAGCAGCACCTCGAGGGCCAGCGCGAGGAGCGCGTCGCCGGAGAGGATCGCCGCGGCGGTCCCCCACTGCGCCCAGACCGTGGGCCGGTGCCTGCGCTCGCTGTCGCCGTCGATGAGGTCGTCGTGCAGGAGCGAGAAGTTGTGCACCAGCTCCACGGCGACCGCCCCCGGCAGGGCCGTCGCCACGTCGGCACCCGCGGACTCGGCGGACAGCACGGCCAGCGCGGGCCGCACCGCCTTGCCGCCGCCGGTCGGGCACGGCGAGCCGTCCAGCTCGGTCCAGCCCAGGTGGAACGCGGTCTGCTCGCGGCTCGCCGGGTCCAGCCGGGAGACGGCCGCGGCCAGCGCCGGGGTGACGGCGTCCTTGCAGCGGCGCAGCACGGCCCCGGCGTCGGGCAGGGCGTCGGGCACGGTGGCGGTCACGCCGCCGCCCCCGCCCGCGCGCCTGCCGTGGCGAGCAACGCGTCGGCCGCGGACTCGCCGCTGCGCACCGCGCCCTCCATCGTCGCGGGCCAGCCGGTGGCGGTCCACGCTCCGGCGAGGAAGAGCCCGGGCAGCTCCGCGACGGGCCCCGGCCGCAGCGCGCCGCTGCCAGGAGCGCCGCGGAAGGTCGCGTGCGGTTCACGGGTGACGAAGAAGTCCAGCACCCGCGCGTCGTGAGCGGCAGGCAGCAGCGCGGCGAGCGCGGGCAGCATCCGCTCGCGCAGCCGGGCCACCGGCGTCCCCGCGAGGTCCACGGCGGGGTCGTCCGCGGCCGAGAGCGACACCGCCACGTACTGCGCGCCCTCCGGGAACACCCGGCGCAGGCCGGACTGCTCGGTGCGGTCGAACACCCACTGCAGCGGCGAGTCGACGGCAGCGACGAACGGCGCGTCGAGGACCCTCCGGTCGTAGACGACGTGAACGTTGACGATCGGGGTGCTGCCCAGCTCCGCCGCCCAGCCGGGGGCGCGGGCGAACGCCTCGGGGGGCAGCACCCGTTCCGCGGCCGTCGGCGGCACCGCGCTGACGATCCGGTCGACCATGAGCGTGTCCTCCTCTGCTGCCTCTCGCGGGTCTGCTTCTTCCGGCCCGCTTCCCACCTGGACCCGCCATCCCGCCCGGTCCGGCCGCAGCCGGCGCACCTTCGTCGACGTGCGCACGTCCACGCCCGCGGCGCGCAGTGCCGAGAACGCCGCTACGCCGTGAATTCGTCCGAGGGGCACCGTCGCCCACCCGATGTCGCCCGCAGCGGCGTCGGTGAGCAGCCCCAGCTGGAAGACGGTGGCCGCGAGCGCGAGCGACGCCCGCTCGGCCCGGGCGTTGAGCGTGGCGATCCCCACGAGATCCCACAGCCGCTCCACCGCCGGGGCGCTCTGGCCGTGGGCGGCGAGCCACTCGCCGAAGCTGCGCGCGTCGGTGGCCGGGGCCGTGCGGTCGACGCCGCGCAGCGCGAGCGCGGCCCCCACCAGCCGCAGTCGGTCGGGCAGTGGGAGGTGCCGGTAGCGCAGCAACGCACCCGCGAGATGCAGCGGCGCCGGCAGGCCGGTACGGCGCAGCCGTGCGGGCGGGGCGCCCGGGGCGTGGACGGGGATGTCGAGCCGGTCCTGCAGCCGCACCTCACCGGCGACGCCGAGCCTGCTCAGCAGGCCGCGATAGGAGGTGCAGCAGCGCAGGAAGACGTGCTGGCCGTTGTCGACGTCCAGCTCGCCATGCTCGTACGCCCGGGGGAACGAGGTGGCGAGCCCGCCCAGCCGCGCACGGCCCTCGAACAGCACGACGCCCAGACCGGCGTCGGCGCAGCGCAGGGCCGCGGTGATCCCGGCGAGACCGCCGCCGACCACCCCGACCCGCAGCCCGCGAACGATCATGCGATCCGGCCCATCCCCGCGAGCGCCTTCGCGGCGACCCCGGCCTTCTGCCAGCCGGAGAGCGATCGGCGCTGGTGGTAGACCGACGCCGGGTCGGCCGCGATCTCCTCCAGCAGCCGCCGGTAGATCCCGGCCATCGCGAGGGTGCAGGCCGCGCTGCGCCGGTCCAGCAACGGCACGAGCCGCAGCCCTTCGGCGTACCAGTCCCTGGCGCGCTCGGCGGAGAACCGGATCAGCTCGGCCAGCCCGCCCGACTTGTCCACCAGCACGCCGTGCTCGTCGAGCACGAGCTCGGCCTGGAACTGCTCCAGCTCCTCCCGAGGCAGGTAGACGCGCCCGTTCTGCAGGTCCTCGCGGACGTCGCGCAGGATGTTGGTCTGCTGCAGCGCGATGCCGAGCGCGTCGGCGTACCCGGGAGAGTCCGGGTGCTCCATGGAGCCGAAGATTCCCAGGCAGAGCCGCCCGACGGAGCCCGCCACGCTGCGGCAGTAGCCGGCCATGTCGTCGAACGTCGCGTAGAACCCGGTGGTGACGTCGGGGTCGGCGTCCATCCGTACGTCGGCGGTGACCCCGTCGACGAGCTCCTCGAACGCGCCCATCGGGATCGGGTAGTGGGCCGCGGCGTCGGTGACGGCGACCATCACCGGGTCCGCCGGGTCCGCCGCCCCGTGCAACGCAGCACGCACGGCGGCGAGCGCAGTGGCCTTCTCCGCGAACGGCCCCTCCTCGTCGCCGATGTCGTCGATGCGCCGGGCGAGCGCGTACACCGCGCACAGCGCCGAGCGCTTCTGCGGCGGCAGCAACCGGATGCCGTAGTAGAAGTTCCGGGCCTCGCGACGGGTGATCGCCTCACAGGCGGCGTAGGCGTCCTCGAGCGAAGGCCGGATCATGAGGTGCTCCGCATCCTGGTCGGGAAGACGAGACGGGTGAGGAGGTGCCGGGCGACGTCGGAGCGCCGGGTGCCGGGGCTGCCGCCCAGCACCTCGTAGCCGGCCCGGCGCAGCCCGTCGGCGGCCGCGTACCCGCCCGCGACGTACCCGGCGACGGCGAGCCGCGCCCAGCCGCGAAGCCTGCCCACCAGCGCGGCGCCGTCGTCGAGCATCGCCACGGCGCGTCCGGTCTCGTGGGCCATCAGCGCGCGCAGCGCGGGGGAGGAGGCCGGGGCGTCGATGGCCGGGGCGTCGATGGCCGGGGCGTCGAGCGCCGACTCCGGCACGCCGAACGCGGCCAGGTCGGCAGCGGGCAGGTAGACGCGGCCCCGCCCCCGGTCCTCACCCACGTCCTGCCAGTGCTCGAGCAGTTGCAGAGCGGTGCACACGGCGTCGGACTCCCGCTCGATGGCCGAGCCGGCCGGGGCGGGCACGCCGAACACAGCGAGCACGAGCCGCCCGATCGGCACCGCGGACAGCTCGCAGTAGCCGAGCAGCTCGTCCCAGGTCTCGTACCGGCCGACCCGCTGGTCCTGCAGGTTCGCCGCGATCAGCCGATCGAAGTGCTCCTGCGGGAGGTCGCAGTCGCGAACGGTGGGCACGAGCCTGCGCAGGACGGGGGAGCGCGGTGGCGACCCTGTCCAGACGGTCGCGAGGTCGGCGGCGAAGTCGCGTAGCTGGGCGGTGCGGTCCCGGTCGGCCGCCCCGGTGTCCTCGTCACCGAGGTCGTCGATGACCCGCACGACGTCGTAGACCGCCACCAGATTCCTGCGGTACCGCGCCGGCAGCACCCGCAGGGCTACCGGGAAGTTCTCCGCGCGTTCGGCTGCACGAAGCCGGGCTTGCGGGGCTTCCATGGGCGTTGATGCTTGTCGGGTCGGCAATGGATCTCTGCACTCGACCGGTTAAATCTCAGGGCCGTTCTTATCACTTACCGACAAATCGTCTTGGCCACCGCGCAAAGGAGGCGTAGGAATTCGTACGTGGATCCTCAGGACCCGTCCCTGGTGGCATTGGTCCCGGCTCTGATCGAGCGGATGCCCGAGCTGCTCGACGAGGTGCGGGCGGCGCTGGACCACGACTGGCCGGACTACGCCCGGTTCCTGGCCGACAACCGCGACGAGGTCGGCGCCGCCGCGGACCTGGCCGTCCGGCGCCTCGTGACGCTCGCCGAGGCCAGCGAGACGGCCGACGAGCTGGAGCACGAGCTGTTCGAGGAGATCGGCCGCATCCAGTGGCGGCAGGGCCGCGACCTCACGGCGCTGCTGGCCGCCTACCAGCTCGGGGCCAGGGTGTTCTGGCACTCCGTCTCGGCCATCGCGGTCGAGCTGCAGGTCCCGCCGCGCACGCTCGCCGCGCTCGCCGAGGCCGTGTTCCTGTTCGTCGACACGCTCTCCTCGTCGTCGGCCCGCGGGTACGTCATGGAGCAGTCCGAGGCAGCCGCCACCCGCGAACGCCTGCGCGACGAGCTCGTCGGGCTGCTGCTGTCCGACCGCGCCGACGCCGACGCCGTGCGCGCCGCGGCCCGGCGCGCCGGGTGGCCGCTCCCGGAGACGGTCGCGGTGGTGCTCGCCCACCCCGAGAACCCCGAAGCCCACACCGTGCTCGCGCGGATGGACCCGTCGCACCTCGTGTTCAGCAGGCCTCCGCTGATGGGCGCGATCGTCCCCGACCCCACCCGCCCCGGCCTGCGCCAGCGGCTCGCGAGCAGCCTGCGCGGCGCCCAGGCGGTGGTCGGGATGCCGGTGGCGCCCGAGGGGCTCCCGGCCAGCCTGTACGTCGCGGAGATCGCCGCCCGCCTCCAGCAGACGGGAGTGCTCTCCGACGACCCGGTGTTCACCGACGAGCACCTCGACGCGATCATCGTGCACCGCGACGCTCGCCTCCTCGACGCGCTGCGCGCCCAGGTGCTCGGTCCGCTCACGGCGACCACCCCGGCGTCGCAGGAGCGGCTGCAGGAGACGCTCGCCGCCTGGCTGCGGCACATGGGCGACCGGCAGGCCGTCGCAGCCGAGCTGCACGTCCACCCGCAGACGGTCCGGTACCGCCTCGCGCGCCTGCACGAGCTGTTCGGGCCCGAGCTGGATGACCCCGGCACCCGCGCCCGGCTCGCTCTGGCGCTCACCTGGGGCGCTGGGGCGCACCGGACACTGGCCGCGCCCGTCCACCTCACCGGAGAACGGGCCTGAACTGCGGGGGAGCGAGGTCTTGCCGCGGGGCGACCCACCGGGTGATGATCACCTACCTACCGGCCGGATGTACACGGTCGCTGACAGTGAGGTGGCGGGGGACATGGTGTCGTCGGATCAGGACTACTCCGGTGACTACGGGTACGACCTCGTGCACGAAGCGCGCGTCATGCGCATCCCGGCCCAGCGCACCCGATCCACTCCGGTGGTCGGCGTGCGCGGTGTGCCGTTCGAGTACGACCCGGACGGCGACTTCGGCTACGACCAGGCGCACGAGCGGTGAGCGTCGTCGTGGTCCTAGGAGCGCCCTGAACAACTCGGCCCTACTGCGCGCCGCCCAGGCGGGCACCTCGCGGCGTTGGACGATCGGGCCGATACAACAGCGGTATCGGCCCGATCGTCCGCCTTGCGATGCACCCACCTGGACGCCGCTCGCTACGGGCGGAGTTGTTCAGGACCCTCCTGGTCCGATGTCTGCGGGGTCGGGAGGATCCGTCCCCGCACCTCGCCGAAGCCCACCCGCGTGCCGCCCGGGCCGGGTGCCGACCCTGAGATCACGACCTCGTCGCCGTCCTCGAGGAACGCGCGGGTCTCGCCGCCCGGCAGGGTGAGCGGCTCGGCGCCGTTCCACGTCAGCTCGAGCAGGGAGCCGCGCTGGCCGGGCTCCGGCCCGCTGACCGTGCCGGACGCATAGACGTCCCCGGTGCGCAGCGGGGCGCCCCCCGATGTCAGGTGCGCGAGCTGCTGCGCGGGCGTCCAGTACATGCCCGCGCCGGGCGGCTGCGCGATCGGGTGGCCGCCCAGCCTCACCTCCATCGCGAGGTCCAGGCCGTCGGTCCGCCCGGTGTCGTCGAGGTAGGGGAGCGGGCGTGGGTCGCGCGGCGGCGGCGCCACCCAGGCGTGCTCCAGCGCGGCCAGCGGCACCACCCACGGCGAGACGGATGTCCCGAAGGACTTGCCGAGGAACGGCCCGAGTGGCGTGTACTCCCACGCCTGGATGTCGCGGGCGGACCAGTCATTGAGCAGGCAGACCCCGAAGACGTGGTCGGCGAACTCGCCGAGCGCCACGGGCCGCCCCGGAGTCGACGGGACACCCACGACGTAGGCGATCTCGGCCTCGATGTCGAGCCGGGTCGACGGGCCGAAGACGACCTCGCCGTCGGCCGTGCGGCGCTGGCCCGCCGGGCGGACCACCGGCGTCCCGGACACGACGACCGTGCCCGCGCGGCCGTGGTATCCGAGCGGCTGGTGCTTCCAGTTCGGCGGCAACGGGTCGGACCCCGGCCGGAAGATGCGGCCGACGTTCGCGGCGTGGTGCTCGCTGGAGTAGAAGTCGACGTAGTCGGCCACGGTGAACGGCAGCAGCAGGCTCACCTCGGACGCCGGCACGATCAGCGGTTCCACGGCGGCGCGGTGGCGCGGCTCGGTGAGCCACTCCGTCACGGCGGCGCGCACCGCCGCCCAGACCGGCGGGCCCGCCGCCAGCAGTGGGTCGAGTCCACCCGCGGCGAACAGGCCGGCCTGTTCGGGGAGCAGGGTCGCGGCGGCGGCCGTCAGGTCGAGCACGTCGTCGCCGATCGCGACACCGACACGCGGGACGGGCCCGTCCGGGGTGGTGAAGCTCCCGTAGGGGAGGGTCTGGATGCCGAACGGATGGGTGCGGGGAACGTCCAGCCACGTCACGAGGCCATCGTGCCGTACGGCCGGGCGCCGGGTCCGTGGTACTAGTGAGCCCGACAGAGGAGGACCAGTGGACGCGCTCGACGCGCTCGACGTCGATCTGCTGCGCGCCCTGCGCGAGGCGCCGCGGGCCGGGGTGCTGGAGCTCGCGCGCACGCTCGGCGTCGCCCGAGGCACCGTGCAGGCCCGGCTCGACCGGATGGAGCGCGCCGGGATCGTCACGGGCTACGGGCCCGACGTCGACGTGGCCGCCGCCGGGTTCCCGGTGCAGGCGTTCGTGACCCTGGAGATCGCCCAGGGCGCCCTCGAGGACGTCAGCGCGGAGCTCACCGCCATCCCCGCGGTGCTGGAGGCCTACGCCACCACCGGCTCGTCCGACGTGGTCTGCCGGCTGGCGGCGTCCTCGCACCAGGACCTGCAGGACGCCCTGCTGGACCTCAACCGCTCCCCGACGATCGCCCGCTCGACAAGCGTGGTGGTGCTGTCTGTGGTGGTGCCGCCACGGGTGCTCCCACTCCTGGAGAGCCAGCACCGCGCCGGCCCGAGCCGAGCCCCCGCGTACCGCGACTGACCGCGCCTCGTCAGGCCGTCCGGAAGGCCGGCGGTTCGCCGGGTTGCTCGAGCAGTCCGCGGGCTGCGGCCATGCCGGTCTCGTGCACGCGCCGCCAGGCGTCCGGGTCGGCGCGCCTGCGCCGGTGGTCCCACCGGACGGCGGCGATCGCGGGGCCGAGCAGCGCGTCGGCCGCCGTCGCCCTGGGCAGGCCCAGGTCGTCGCCGAGCCCGTGGCCGTGGAAGCGGCGGGTCAGCGCGTCGAGGGCCGGGCGGCCGATCCGGACGGGGACGCCGACGACCTCGTGGAGCGAGCGCGCGATGCTCGCGAGGCTCGCGTCCGCGAGTGCCGCCGAGACGGGGCTCGCCGGGCCGGTCACGGCCTGCAGGAGCGCGTCGACGCCGGCGGCCTGCTCGTGCGAGGAGACTCCATCGGTGAGCCGGGGGTCGAGGCCGAGCAGGTGCGCGAGGTGCCACCAGTACCGGTAGGCCGCAGCGACCTCGGACGGCGTGCGGTCGAAGCCCATCGCCTGCTCGGCGCGGTAGCTGGTGACGGTGAAGTCCATCCAGGTGCGGGCGAGGTCGATCTGGTTGATCGGAGCACCGTGCGCAGCCTCGTCGAACCCGCGAGCACGGGCATGCCGACGAATGTGGGCGTGCATCATCCGCACCTGCAGCGTCGCGACGTACCCGGCCGCTCCGCGGCGCAGCCCGCCGGGCAGCATCGCGGCGTTGAGCCACATGCCGGTCTCCAGGAGCCGCCGGTCGGCGGCTTCGACCAGGCGCCCGGTGGTGTGGAGGACTGCGGCGATCGAGGGCGAGCTGTAGGTGCGGACGAGCGCGCCCGCGCTCAGCGCGATCATCCGGGAGGCCGGGTGCGAGCTGAAGTAGGGGCGGCACCCGGCGTCGAGGAGCGCATCGTCGGCGTAGGCGGGGGTGGCCTCGGTCTGGGTGAGAAGCGCGGCGACCGCGGGCGGCGGATCGGTGACGGCGGCGAGCCCGTCGCGGATTGCGGTGGTCAGCGCGCTGCGGACCGGCCCTCCGCCCGCGTGGATCTCCGCGACCACAGCGTCCGCGAGCGGGTCGCCTGTGGTGAGCGCCCAGCCCGCGAGGTCCGTCCTGGCCTCACCGAACTGCGCGAGCACGGCCGAGCGGGTGCTCCGCTCGTGTGGCCACGCCGTCGAGGCGGGGGACACAGTGCCCACGGCTTGATCCTTTCGTCGACGGTCTGACAGCTGTCAGAGTACGGCCGGTCTGACAAGTGTCAAGCCTGGTCCGGGGCGGGTAGGGTGCTGGCGTGATGGAGGCGCGGCGCACGAGCACCCCGCAGGACCGGGAGGTGCTGCAACGCGGGCTGGAGACGTTCGCCGAGCTGGGCTACGACCAGACCACGGTTCGCGAGCTGGCGCGGCGGCTCGGGGTGAGCCACAACTTCGTCAACGACCGCTACGGCTCCAAGCTGGCGTTCTGGCGGGCGGTGGTCGACTACGCGTGCGCGGAGTCCGGCCCACTCGCCGAGGAAGCCGACCAGGCGCGCGACGATGACGCCCTCCTCGCCGCCATCGTCCACCGCTTCTACCGGGCCGCGGTCCGGCATCCGCAGCTGCAGCGGCTGATCGCCGACGAGTCCGCCAGGGAGTCCGAGCGCATCGCCTACCTGTACGAGGCCTACATCGGGCCGACGCTCGCGACGGTGGCGCCCAGCGTCGCGCGCCTCGCTGCGGCCGGGCGACTGCCCGACGTGCCGCTGCATCTTCTCTACTTCGCCGTGATCGGCCCGATCTCGGGGATGATCCAGAACCCGCTCGCCCGCCGCCTCGGCCGTCCGGAGGCGCCCGCCGCCGCGGAGCTCGAAGCGTTCGCCGACGGCCTGGCCGGTCTCATAGTGGGCGGCCTGGTGCGCTCAGCCTGTGGTGAGGGTTAACTCGCCGTCGCTTACATCGGCCACCACCTGGCTCCCCGTCGCCAGATCGCCCGCGATGATCATGCGGGAGAGCTTGCGGTCCAGCTCGCGGGCGATCGTGCGCCGCAGCGGGCGCGCCCCCAGCTCCGGCTGGTGGCCCAGCTCCGCGAGTCGGTCGACCGCCGCGGGCGTGACGTGCAGGGTGATGCCCTGGGCGCGCAGCCGGTCGCCGGTCTCGGCGAGCAGCATCTCGGTGATCCGGCGCAGCTCGTCGCGGCCGAGGGCATGGAACAGGACGATGTCGTCGATCCGGTTGAGGAACTCCGGCCGGAAGTGGAGGCGCATCGCGGCGAGCACCTGGTCGCGCACCTCATCCACCGGACGCCCCGCCGCGGCGGCGGCGAGGAGGCGGTCGGCGCCGAGGTTGCTCGTCATGATCACGACGGTGTGAGTGAAGTCCACGGCGCGGCCGTGGGCGTCGGTCAGCCGGCCCGCGTCGAGCACCTGCAGGAGGGTGGACGTGACCTCCGGGTGTGCCTTCTCGATCTCGTCGAGCAACAGTACGGCGTACCGGTTGCGGCGTACCGCCTCGGTGAGCTGGCCCGCGTCCTCGTAGCCGACGTGCCCGGGTGGCGCCCCGACCAGCCGCATCGCGGTGGCGCGGTCGGCGTACTCGCTCATGTCGAAGCGCAGCAGCGCGTCGGTGGTGCCGAAGAGCGCCTCCGCGAGCGCGCGCGCCAGCTCGGTCTTGCCGACGCCGGTGGGCCCGAGGAAGAGGAACGAGCCGGTCGGGCGCCCGGGGTGCGCGAGCCCGGCCCGCCCGGCGCGCACCGCGTCGGCGACGGCCTCGACCGCGTCGTCCTGCCCGACGACACGGCGGTGCAGCAGCTCCTCCAGCTCCAGCAGCCGGTGCCGCTCGCCCGCGCTGAGCCGGGCGACCGGGATGCCGGTGCTCTGCGCGACGACCTGCCGGATGTCGTCGACGGTGATCTCCACGGCCGCGTCGTTGTCCGCGGCGCGGGCCGGTCCCGCTGTCGCCTCGGAGGCCTCGATCTCGCGGGTCAGTACGTGGGCGCGCTCGAAGTCCTCGGCGTCCACCGCGACATCACGGGCGCGGCGCAGCTGCTCCACGCGCTGTGCTGCCGCGGCGTCGGGGGTGTGCGCGGTGGCGCGGCCGGCCCGGATGCGGCCGGCCGCGCTCGCGCGGTCCAGCAGGTCGATGGCCTTGTCGGGCTGGAACCGGTCGGTGAGGTACCGGTCGGACAGCTCGACGGCTGCGACCACGGCTGCGTCGCTGATCCGCACCCTGTGGTGTTCCTCGTAGCGCTCGCGCAGGCCGCGCAGGATCGTGATCGTGACGGCCACGGTCGGCTCGGCGATGCGCACGGGTTCGAAGCGCCGCTCCAGCGCCGCGTCCTTCTCGACGTGCTTGCGGTACTCCTGCGCGGTCGTGGCCCCGATGAGCTGCAGGTCGCCGCGGGCGAGCGCGGGCTTGAGCATGGTGGCCGCGTCCATCGGCGCGCCCTCGGCGGACCCCGCGCCGACAACGGAATGCAGCTCGTCGATGAACAGCACGATCGACCGCTCCGCCGCCACCACCTCGTCGATCACGCCGGTGAGGCGCTGCTCGAAGTCGCCCCGGTAGCGGGTGCCCGCCACCATCCCGGCCAGGTCCAGCGCCACCACCCGGACGCCGAGCAGCGCCTCGGGCACGGTGCCGTCGGCGACCCGCTGCGCGATCCCCTCGGCGATCGCGGTCTTGCCCACGCCCGGGTCGCCGACCAGCACCGGGTTGTTCTTCGTGCGGCGCGCGAGCACCTCGAGGACCTGCTCCACCTCGGCGTCGCGGCCGATCACCGGGTCGAGCCTGCCCTCGGCCGCCGCAGCTGTGAGGTCGCGCCCGTAGCGGTCGAGCCGGGGTGTGCGCGTGCGGGCGCCGGACGGGGCCTGACCGGGGCGGGGCACCGCCTGGCCGAGCGTGGACTCCAGGTTGCCGATGAGCCGCTCGAACAGGTCGTCGAACGGGCCGGGCGTGGGGCGGTCCTGCGGCACGGGCACCTCCGGGGTACTGCATTCGATGGTAGGCGCGTGTGGCGCACGTCCGCTTTACGTCTCGTGCTGCACGAACGATAGTCGGATACCGGACGATCGTGATTCGATCGTCGGACACCGTCTGCGAAAGGGAGCCGATGACCGAGACCCGGTCCCTGCCGATCGTCGACCTGTCCCGCTTTCGCGACCCGGACGCCGACAGGGAGCAGTTCCTCGCCGACCTGCGGTACGCGGCGCACGAGGTCGGGTTCTTCTACGTCACCGGCCACGGCGTGTCGTCCGGGGTCACCGACGGGATCATGGCCGCCGCGCGCGAGTTCTTCGCGCTGCCGGTGGCGGACCGGCTGGAGATCGAGAACATCCACTCCCCGCAGTTCCGCGGCTACACACGCGTCGGCACGGAGCAGACGGCAGGGGCAGCCGACTGGCGGGAGCAGATCGACATCGGGCCGGAGCGGGTGCCGATCGACGCCGGCCCCGGCGACCCGGACTGGATGCGCCTGGTCGGCCCTAACCAGTGGCCCTCGGCGCGGCCCGGCCTGCGCGACGCGGTGCTGACCTGGCAGGACGAGGCGCTGCGGGTCAGCCGCGAGGTGCTCCGCGCGCTCGCCGCCGCGCTCGGGCAGGAGGAGAGCTACTTCGACGCCTGGTTCGACGAGGAGTCGTCGCTACACGTCAAGATCGTGCGGTACCCGGGCCGGAAGACGCCGGTGGACGACCAGGGTGTCGGCGTGCACAAGGACTACGGCTACCTCGCGCTCCTGCAGCAGGACGAGGTCGGGGGGCTGCAGGTGCAGGCGGGCGACGGCGGCTGGATCGACGCCACCCCGGTGCCGGGGAGCTTCGTGGTGAACATCGGCGAGATGCTGGAGATCGCCACCCAGGGCTACCTGACGGCGACGCGGCACCGGGTCGTGAGCCCGCCCGTCGGCGTGGACCGGTTCTCGATCCCGTTCTTCCTCGGCCCGCGCCTCGACGCCGTGGTGGAGCCGCTGCGGCTGCCGCCGTCGCTCGCGGCGGAGGCGAAGGGTGTGAGCGACGACCCCGACAACCCGCTCCACGCCGCGTTCGGGGAGAACGCCGTGGTCGGCTGGCTGCGCTCGCACCCGCGCGTGGCCGAGAAGTGGTGGGCGGACGTGCTGGCCCGGCGCGCGTGACGGCCGCTCCCGCCAGGTGGTCGTTCGCCACCAGGCAGCTGCACGCAGGGGCAGCGCCGGACCCGGCGACCGGGGCCAGAGCGGTGCCGGTCTACCAGACCACCTCATACACGTTCCCCGACGCCGCGCACGCCGCCGACGCGTTCGCGCTGCGTGACCTGACCGCACACGCCTACACGCGCCTGTCCAACCCGACCACCGCCGTGGCCGAGGAGCGGATCGCCGCGCTCGAAGGCGGCAGCGCCGCCGTCGCCGTGGGGAGCGGGCAGGCCGCCACCGCGCTCGCGCTGCTCAACCTCACGAAGGCGGGCGGCCACGTCGTGGCGTCCGCGGCTCTCTACGGCGGCACGCACACGCTGCTCGCCCACACCTTCGCCGACCTGGGCATCGGCGTCACCTTCGTCGACGACCCGGACGACCTCGCGGCCTGGCGCGCGGCCATCACGCCCCGGACGCGGGCGCTGTTCGGCGAGACCGTCGGCAACCCGCTGGGCAACGTGCTCGACATCGCGGGCGTCGCTGCGGTGGCGCACGAGGCCGGGCTGCCGCTCGTCGTCGACAACACCGTGCCGACCCCGTACCTGCTGCGCCCGCTGGAGCACGGCGCCGACGTGGTGGTGCACTCCACCACGAAGTTCCTCGCCGGGCACGGCACGGCGATCGGCGGGATCGTCGTGGACGGCGGCCGGTTCGACTTCGGCGCCGACCCGTCGCGCTGGCCCGGTCTCGTCGCTCCCGACCCCACCTACCAGGGGCTCTCGTTCTGGGACGCGTTCCACGCCGACGGTCTGGCGTTCTCGATGCGGCTGCGCACCCGGCTGCTGCGCGACCTCGGCCCCGCCGTCTCGCCGTTCAACAGCTTCCTGCTCCTGCAGGGCGTCGAAACGCTCGACCTGCGGCTCGCCCGGCACGTAGCCAACGCGACCGCGGTGGCTCGGTGGCTGGAGCGCCACCCCCGCGTCCTGCGGGTGCACTACCCGGGGCTGCCGTCGAGCCGGTGGCACGCGGCGGCGCAGCGCTACCTGCCCCTCGGCGCCGGGGCCGTGCTCGCGTTCGAGGTGGACGGCGGGCTCGGCGCCGGCCGGGCCGTCGTCGACGGCCTGCGGCTGTTCAGCCACCTCGCGAACATCGGCGACGTCCGCAGTCTCGCCATCCACCCCGCATCCACGACCCACGCGCAGCTCGACCCCGACCAGCAACGCGCCTCCGGGGTGAGCCCCGGGCTGGTGCGGCTGTCGGTCGGGATCGAAGGGATCGACGACCTGCTCGCCGATCTACGAGCGGCCCTCGGGCCGTCGTCGCCGGGTGGGCAGGACGCGAGAGGAGTGACGTGATCGAGGACTGGTTCACGGGGCGGAAGGGGCGGGTCCGGTACCGGCGCTGGACGCCGAACGGACGGCCGGCAGCGCAGCTCCTGTTGCTGCACGGGCTCGGTGAGCACGGCAGGCAGTACGCCCAGCTGGCCGAGACCGCGGCGGAGACGGGTGTCGAGACGTGGGTCCCCGACCAGGCCGGGCACGGCCGCAGCGACGGCGAGCGGGTGCTCGTGGAGCGGATCGACGATCTCGTGGCCGACGCGGAGACGCTGCTCCTGAAGGCGTCCGCCACGTCGCCGCGGGTGCCGATCGTGGTGGTCGGGCACTCGCTCGGTGCGACGGTCGCAGCGCTGCTCGTCGGGGAGATCCGGGTGGCCAGCGGCGTGGACCCGGCTGCCCACGTGGCCGGGCTGGTGCTCTCCGGCTCGTCGCTGCTGGGCGCCGGAGAGGGCCTCGCGGCACTGCTCGCCTCGGGGGTGGACCCGATGGCCCTGCGCAAGGACCCCAGCGAGCTGGTGCGTGACCCGGAGCAGGCCCAGCGCGTGCGGGACGACCCGCTCGTCTGGGACGGCGGGCTGCGCCCGCAGACCCTCGCGGCACTCACCGCGGCGGGCGCCCGCACCCGCGCGCTCGTGCGGGAGGGCGCCCTCGACCACCTGCCGGTGCTCCTCCTGCACGGCGCCGACGACGACATGGCCCCGGCCTCGGAGGCGCGGGAGGTCGCCGAGCGGCTCCCGCGGGCGCGGATCGTCGTGTACCCGGAGGACCGGCACAACGTGCTGCACGAGCTGGACCGCAAGGAGGTGCACGCGGAGCTGCTGCGCTTCGCGGCCCAGGTGTCGGGCGCCTGAACGGGGCCCGTCGCCGGCTCAGCAGGACAGCGTCCGGGCCAGCGGATCCCAGCCCTCCGGCAGAACCGGCGCCACCTGCACGGTGCTCGCCACGTCGACCGGCGTGCCGCGCTCGGCGGCCTCGATCGTGGCGAGCATGGTGTCCAGCACGTGGAACGCCAGCTCGCCGGAGGCTCGTTCGGGCCGCCCGGCGCGGACGGCGCGGGCGAGCTCCAGCACGCCGGTGCCGCGCGTGCTGGGGGCCGCGGCCGCCTCGATCGTGTCGACCTCGCCGTCGAGGTGGTGCAGCAGCACGTCACCGGTGAACGTGTTCGGGTCGGGCACCACGAGCGTGCCATCCGCACCGGTCACCTCGAACTGCCTGCGCCGCAGGCCCGAGTCGAAGCTGAACACGGCCACCGCGCTCGTTCCGGCCGCGAGCTCGTAGATCGCGCTCACCTGCGTCGGCACGGTCACCTCGAACCGCTGGCCCGCGCGGGGGCCCGTGCCGACCGTCCGGACCGGTCTCGCCTGCGAGCTGACGGCCAGCACCCGCGCGACCGGCCCGAGCAGCTGCACGAGCGTCGTGAGGTAGTAGGGGCCGATGTCGAGCAGCGGGCCCGCGCCGTCCTGGAACAGGAAGTCGGGGTTGGGGTGCCAGGACTCGGGGCCCGGGCTCTGCATGAGGGTCAGCACGCTCTGCGGCGCGCCGATCGCACCCGACTCCAGGAGCCGGCGGGCCGTCTGGATGCCCGGTCCGAGGAACGTGTCCGGTGCCGCCGCCACCCGCACCGCCGCGGCACGGGCCGCTTCCAGCAGCTCACGGCCGCTCTTGCGGTCCAGCGCGATCGGCTTCTCGTTCCAGACGTGCTTCCCCGCGGCCACCGCGCGCAGCGCGACGTCCACGTGCGCGGCCGGGACCGTCAGGTTGACGACGATCTCGACCCCGTCGTCGGCGAGCAGCGCTCCGACCGGTCCACCGGCGGGGATGCCGAACTCGGCGGCCCGCTCGCGCGCCCGCTCCTCGTCGAGGTCGGCGACGAAGCGGACGTCGAGATCGGGGAAACTCGTGAGGTTGCGCAGGTACTGGGTGCTGATCACCCCGGCGCCGACCACCCCGACGCCCACCGGGCCGCTGGTCACGCGAGCCCCTCGGCGGTCAGCCACGCCCGGCTGTCGGCGATCGCCTCGAACCGGTCGCCGCGCGTGTCGTCCAGCTCGATGACGCGCAGCGCGTGCGGGGCGGCCGCGATGATCTCGCGGATCGGCAGGCGGCCCCGGCCGACGGCCACCTGGTCCTGCGGGTCGGCGGTCGCCGGCCCGTCCTTCACGTGGATGGCGGCCACCCGGTCGCCCAGCCGCCGCAGCAGCGCCACCGGGTCCTGCCCGCCCACCGCCGCCCAGTACACGTCGACCTGCAGCGCGACCCCGTCGGCGAGCCGTGCGGCGAGCACCTCCAGCGCCGTGGTTCCGTCGAGGACGATCTCCAGCTCCTGGGCGTGGTTGTGGTAGCCGACGCGCACGCCGTGCTTCGCGGCGAGCTCGGCGGCCGCGTTGAGGTCCGCGGCGATCGCCTCGACGTCCGCCGCCGACCCCCAGCGCGAGCGGTCGACGCGCGGGTCGATCACCAGCCCCACCCCCAGCCCGGCGGCCGCGGCGAACACGGCCTCGGCGTCGTCCTCGCCGACGAAGTGCTGATGGGCGGTGGGGGCGGAGAGCCCGCTGGCGGCGAGCGCCGAGCCGAGCGCGGCGCCGTACCGGGTGAGGGCGTACGGCTCGACATGGGTGAACCCGAGGGCGGCGAGCCGGTCGAGCGTTCTCGGCAGGTCCTCCGTGAGCGCCTCACGGACGGTGTAGAGCTGCACAGACAGGGCTGCGGTCACATGCCGGAACATCACCACCTGGCGGGCGGCACGGCAAGCGCTGTCCCACCCTTCTGGACATGCGAGCTGCTTGACTAACTCTGCAATGGTTTGCAGAGTTGACGCATGATCCGAGGGGTGAGCCGATGGCGGTGACCATCCACGAGGTGGCCAGAGGCGCCGAGGTTTCGGTGTCGACCGTCTCCCGGGCGTTCACGGTGCCCGAGATGGTGCACCCCGAGACTCGGCGCAGGGTTCTGCAGGTGGCGGGGGAGCTGGGCTACCAGCCCAACCGCGCCGCCCGCGGTCTCGTCACCGGGCGCACCGGCAACATCGGGGTGGTCGTCCCCGACGTCGCCAACCCGTTCTTCTCCGCGGTGCTGAAGGGGTGCGCCGCGCGGGCCAGGGAGGCGCGCCACGTCGTCTTCCTCGCCGACGCCGCCGAGGATCCTCGGGTCGAGGCGGAGGTCGTCGGCGCGATGGCCAAGCAGGTGGACGGCATCGTGCTGTGCTCGCCGCGGGAGGACCTGGCGCAGCTGGAACGGCTCGCCGGCATCGCGCCCCTGGTGCTGCTCAACCGCGATGTCGAGGGCGTGCCCTCGGTGCTGATGGACAGCGCCGACGGCGTCCGGCAGGCCGTGGAGCACCTCGGGGCGCTCGGGCACCGGCGCGTCGCGCACCTTGCTGGGCCGGCCACGTCCTGGGCGGGCAAGGAGCGGCTGCGCGGGCTGCGCGCCGCCGCGCCCGCCAACGACGTGGAGGCGGTGGAGCTGGGTCCGTTCCCGCCGACGTTCCAGGGCGGCGTGCAGGCCGCCGACCTCGCGCTGGCCCGCGGCGTCACGGCCGTGCTCGCGTTCAACGACCTCATGGCGCTCGGCGTGCTGAGCAGGCTCGCCGCCCGCGGCGTCGCCGTGCCGCGGGACATGAGTGTGGTCGGCTTCGACGACATCGAGATGTCGGGCATGACGCCCGAGCCGCTCACCACCGTGCGGATGCCGATGGAGGCGGCCGGGCGGGCCGCCGTGGACATGCTGCTCGACGAGCAGACGACGGAGAGCGAGCTGCAGCGGTGGCTGCCGACCCAGTTGATCGTCCGCTCGACGACCACGCCGCCCGCGGAGGTGCGGTGATGGACAGACCTTCCCGCGGAGGCGGGTTCTCCGAACGACTGAGCTTGGCTTCGCTGGCGCAGGTCGACCCCGAGCGGCGCCCGCGGGTCGACCCCCGCTCGCTCGGCGTCGGCATCGTCCACCTCGGGATCGGCGCCTTCCACCGCGCCCACCAGGCCGTCTTCACCGAGGACGCCGTGGCCGCCGCCGGGGGCGACTGGGGGATCTGCGGTGTCACCCAGCGCAGCCGCGACGTGCTGGAACAGCTCGGCCCGCAGGACGGGCTGTACTCCGTGCTGGAACATGGAGGTTCTGACACCGGCACTGACACCGGCCTGCGGGTCGTCGGCGCGGTGCGCGACCTGCTCTTCGCCGAGGAGGAGGGCGAGCGCCTGACCGCATCGATCGCGGCGCCGGCCACCCGGATCGTCACACTCACCGTCACGGAGAAGGGCTACCGCCACGATCCGGCCACCGGCCGGCTGCGGCTCGCCGATCCCGGTGTGGCCGCCGACCTGGCGGGAAGAGCACCACGCACGGTCGTCGGGCAGCTCGTGCGCGGGCTGCAGGCCCGCCGCTCCGCCGACGCAGGCCCGATCACGCTCCTGTCCTGCGACAACCTCCCGGCCAACGGCGCCGTGCTCCGCGACCTGGTGGCCGACTTCTGCGCCGCCCTCCCGACAGCCGAGGGCGAGCAGCTCGCCGAGTGGATCGCGGAGTCGGTGCGCTTCCCGTCCTCGATGGTGGACCGGATCGTCCCCGCCACCACCGACGACGACCGCGTCGAGGCGGCGAAGCTGCTCGGGCTCGACGACCGGGGGGTCGTGGTCACCGAGCCGTTCCGCCAGTGGGTGGTGGAGGACGACTTCGCGGCCGGGCGCCCGGCCTGGGACGCGGTGGGGGTCGTGCTCACCGCCGACGTGGCGCCGTACGAAGCGATGAAGCTGCGCCTGCTCAACGGAAGCCACTCCACGCTCGCCTACCTCGGCGCGCTGGCCGGCCACGCGCACGTTGCCGACGCCATGCGCGACGAGGGCATCGCCGCCGTGGTTGCGCACCTGATGGCCGACGATGTCGCTCCCACGCTCGCGGTGCCCGACTGCTTCGACGTGGCCGCCTACCAGCGGGAGCTGCTCGACCGGTTCCGTAACACCGCGCTCCGCCACCGCACGGTCCAGATCGCGATGGACGGCACGCAGAAGCTCCCGCAGCGCCTGCTCGGCACCATCGCCGACCGGCTCGCGGCAGGCGCCCGCCCGCGGCTCGCGTGCCTCGGCGTCGCGGCCTGGATGCGGTACGTCTCCACCGCGCAGGCGGAGGACGGCAGCCCCCTCCCCGTGGACGACCCGCTGGCCGGCCGCCTCGGCGAGCTGACGGCGGCAGCGGACACCCCCGCCGCCGTGGCGGACGCCCTGCTGTCGCTCCAGGAGGTGTTCGGCCCGGAGCTTCCCGCCGACCCGGTGTTCCGCGAGCTGGTCGTCGACGGCCTCGAGCGCCTGACCGCGGAAGGGGTGGCCGCGGCCACCAGGGATGCAATCCGTTGACGCGTCCCGTCAGCCCGCCGGACCGCCCCGCCTCGCCGAGCACGCCGACTGCGGCGGCGAGATCGAGCACACGCTCGGGTGCAGGCGGCGTCCGGGCCCGACTCACGCTCCCCGCGGCGCGTAGGCCTCCCGCGGGATAGTGACGGTGAGGTCGACCGCCGTCTCGATCGCTTCGTCGATCCGCAGCTGGCCCTCGGCCACGAGCTGGGCGAGGAACCCGCTGTCGACGCGCCGGGCCACGTCGTGGCGCGCGGGGATCGAGGCGAAGGCCCGGGTGTCGTCCACGAACCCCGCCGTGTTGTAGAAGCCCGCGGTCTCGGTCACGGCCTCCCGGAAGCGCCGCATCGCCAGCGGGCTGTCCAGGAACCACCACGGCACACCCAGCCGCATGGCCGGGTACGCGCCCGCCAGCGGCGCCAGCTCGCGCGAGTACGTCGTCTCGTCCACGGTGAAGACGACACAGCGGAACCCGGGGTCGGTGCCGAACGCGGTGAGCATCGGCCGCAGACCGCGCACGAAGTCGACGGGCTGCGGGATGTCGAAGCCCTTGTCCGGGCCGAAGCGCTCGTGCACCGCGGGGTCGTGGTTGCGCAGGACCCCCGGATGGATTTGCATGACGAGCCCGTCGTCGCGGCTCATGCGGGCCATCTCGAACAGCATGTGGGCGGCGAACGCCTCCGCCTCGGCCGGCGTGACGGCGCCCGAGAGCGCGGCGGCGTAGATGCGCTCGGCGTCTACCCGCTCCAGCGGTGTGGTGTCGGCGGTGAGGTGCCCGTGGTCGGTGGCCCGCGCGCCGAGCCGCACGAAGTGCTCCCGGCGCTGCCGCAGGGCGTCGAGGAAGCCCGCGTAGCCGCTGACGTCCCGCCCGGCGACCGCGCCGAGCTCCTCGACGTCCTGCTTCCACGTCGGCCGGGCCAGGTGGACGAGGGCGTCCGGGCGGAACGTCGGCACCACCACGCCGCCCCAGCCGGACGCGGCGATGAGCGCGTGGTCGTCGAGGGCGCTCGCCGGCGCGTCGGTCGTGGCGAGGATCTCCAGGCCGAACGAGTCGAAGAGCGCCCGCGGCCGGAAATCCGGACGGCCGATGCAGTCGAGGATCTGGTCGTAGATCGCGTCGGCCGTCTCGGCGGAGGGCTGTACCCGCACCCCGAAGACATCGTGCAGCTCCTGCTCCAGCCAGAACCGCGACGGCGTCCCCCGGAACAGGTGCCAGCCCGAGCAGAACAGGCGCCAGATCGTGCGCCCGTCCCGCTCGACGGGGCCGCCGTCGCGCCGGGGCACGCCCAGGTCCTCCAGGCGGGCGCCCTGGGAGACCAGCATGCGGGTGACGTAGTGGTCGGGCACGACCAGCAGCTGCGCGGGGTCGGGGAACGGCTCGTCGTGCGCGAGCACCGACGCCTCGACGTGCCCGTGCATGCTGATCAGCGGCAGGTCGCGGACGGCGGCGAAGATCTCGCGCGCGATCGCCCGCACGGTGGGTTCGGTGGGCAGGATGCGGTCGTCGTCGAGCTCGAGGGGGCGCGAAGGCGATCCAGGCTCAGGTGATCCAGGCACGGGTGATCCAGGCACGGGCGATCCAGTCATGGGTCGGGGCTCAGAGCGCGAGCACGTCGTCGACGTGCACGGGCAGGCCGGTCTCGAAGGAGCGGTTGGCCGCGAGGCCGGTGAGCAGCGACAACGCGCCATCACGATGGCTGGACGCGCGGCCGAGCGGGTCCACGGGGCGTGCCGTGCCATCGACTCTGGGGCCGAAGATGTCCGCGAGCATGCGCGCGTCGCCGCCGCCGTGGCCCTCGCCGCTGGTGTCGGGCAGGTCCAGCTCGACGGGCTTCTCCCAGTGCCGGCGCACCGTGAGCCGGGACGAGCGGTCCGGCGTGCCCTCGACGCCGTGCAGCGCCTCCCCGGGCGCCTTGCCTGCGGTGCCCGGGTCGACGAAGGAGTTCTCGACGACGTCGAGCTCGAGCCGCCCGGCGCTGCCGTTGAACGCCACGTGGTAGCCCTCCCACGGCGAGTAGGCCGTGAGGTGGTAGCTCATCGTCGCGCCGCTGCGGTAGCGGACCGCCACCGTCATGTCGTCCTCGATGGTGATCCCGTCGCCGAAGACGT
The DNA here is from genome assembly GCF_039526725.1 of Pseudonocardia aurantiaca. Taxonomy (NCBI): domain Bacteria; kingdom Bacillati; phylum Actinomycetota; class Actinomycetes; order Pseudonocardiales; family Pseudonocardiaceae; genus Pseudonocardia; species Pseudonocardia aurantiaca. The sequence goes on along the minus strand of NZ_BAAAJG010000008.1, from coordinate 981,545 downwards.
TCTGGTCGCGGTGGTAGCCGTCCTCGTGCTCGGCGTCCAGGTAGAGCGCGCGCAGGGTGGGGGAGCCCGCCAGGTCCAGCGCGAACGGGTCGCCGGACGCGGCGTCGGCGCCGTGCGCCCGCGCGTAGGGCCGGGCGATCCCGCGCTGCGCGCCGTTGTCCGACCCGTAGAAGAAGAGCTTGCCGAGGCCGAACACGACCTCGGGCGAGGAGGCGATCCACCAGTTGACCAGGTCGAAGTGGTGGGTGGCCTTGTGGACCATCAGCCCGCCGGAGTTGGCCTTGTCGCGGTGCCAGCGGCGGAAGTAGTCGGCGCCGTGGCGGGTGTCGAGCAGCCACTCGAAGTGCACGGACCCGATCTCGCCGATCGCTCCGGAGGCGATCACCTCGCGGACCTTCGCGTGCACGGGGTTGTAGCGGTAGTTGAACGTGACGGTGATGTCCCGCCCGGTCTCGGCCTGCGCGGCCAGGATGCGCTCGCAGCGCTCGGCGTCGGTGGTCATCGGCTTCTCGGTGACCACGTCGCACCCGACCCGCAGCGCCGCGACGATGTACTCGTCGTGCGTGCGGTCCATCGTCGTGACGACGACCCGGTCGACGCGCTCGCGCTCCAGCATCGCCGTGAAGTCGGCGGGCGCGTAGGTCGGCACGGGCGGGAGGCCGAAGGCCTGCACCGCCCGGTTGTGCACCTCCATCCGCGTCCGGTTCGAATCGCAGAAGGCGACGAGCTCGTTGTGCTCGGCGTGGGTGCCGGCCAGGGCGCGGACGAACATCTGCGCCCTGCTGCCGAGTCCGACGATGGCGTGGCGGGGACGGGACACAGCCATGGGTCTCCCTGCTGTCGACGACCTGCAAACGATTGCGGTCACGCAGCTCCATGATGCAAACGCCTGAAAATTTCCGCAAGGAGTTGTTGACGTGAGGCTCCCGCCTTGACGTAATGGTGCGCGACGCAGCGGTGTGCCCCTGGCCACAGCGGCAGCCGACAGTGAGAGACCGAAGGAGTTCCCTCATGACTCGTACCGGTAGGTGGTTACCCGCCGCCGCTGCCGCGCTGGCGCTCCTGGCCACCGCGGCCTGCGGTGGCGGCGGTTCGCGCGCCGAGCAGCAGGCCGGCGCCCCGCCCGTCACCGACCAGCCGGTACAGCTGGCGGTGACCTGGTGGGGCGGCCCCGCGCGCGCCGAGCTCACGCAGAAGGTGCTGGACCTCTACACGCAGAAGCACCCGAACGTCACGTTCACCACGCAGTGGCAGGGCTACTCCGGCTACTACGACAAGGTCAACACCACGGCGGCGGGGCGCAACGCGGCCGACATCATCCAGATCGACAACCGGGTGCTGCGCGAGTACGCGAACAAGGGCCTCATCGCCGACCTGGGGCCGTGGGTCGGCGGCACGCTGAAGACCGACGGGATCGACCCGAAGCTGATGGGCACCGGTGAGGTCGACAACGCGCTCTACGCGGTGCCGCTCGCGTCCAACACGATGTCCTTCGTCGTGGACAAGACGGTTGTGGAGCCGCTGGGCCTGCTCCCGCCGGAGACCGGCTGGGCCAGCTGGGAGGAGTTCGGCACCTGGGCCGAGCAGGTCACCAAGGCCACCGGCGGGGCGCCGTGGGCCGCCCGCGACGAGAGCGCCAACATCAGCGTCTTCGAGCCATGGCTGCGCCAGAACGGCAAGGAGCTCTACGACGGCCAGAAGCCGGGCTTCACGGTCGAGGACGTGACGAAGTGGTTCGAGATGTGGGCCGGGTTCCGCGCGACCGGCGCTGCCTCGCCCGCCGAGGTCGCGCAGCCGTCCAACGGCGGTGACATCTCGAAGAACACCGTGCTCACCAAGCAGACCGCGGTGACCTTCAACTACGACAACCAGCTCACCGAGCTCACCAAGGGCACCGACCACGAGCTGGTGCTGGTGCCCCTTCCCGGGCCCGGGAAGGGCGCGTACGCCCGGCCGTCGCAGTTCTTCACCGCCTACGCCCACGGCGACAACGTGGGCACCGCCGTGGACGTCATCAACTTCTTCGCGAACGACCCCGAGGCGGGCGCGATCCTGGGCACCGAGCGCGGCCTGCCGCCCAACCAGCAGGTGCGCGACGTGATCTCGCCGTCGTTCGACGACCAGCTCAAGTACGTGCTCGCCTTCGACGAGCGCGTCGTCGGCCAGGCCGGCAACACCCCGCCGGTACCGGCGCAGGGCGACTCGCAGGTCGGGCGGCTGCTCGCGGCATCCGCGGAGAACGCCGGGTTCGGCCGTCAGTCGCCTGCCGACGCCGCTGCGGAGTTCGTCGCACAGGTCACGGGCGAGCTCGAGCGCGCCGCGAGCTGATCGGAGCAGCCCAGTGGTAAATACAGCGCACGGCACGACCCGGAGGTCGGCTCGGAGGTCGGCTACTGACGTGGCCGACCGCCCGGGGGCCGGTCGGGGGAACCGGCGGGAACGCACGCGGGAGGCCGTGGCCGGTTACGTCTTCCTCAGCCCGTGGTTGCTCGGACTATTCGGCATCACGTTGTTGCCGATGCTGTACTCGCTCTACCTGAGCTTCACGGACTACGACCTGCTGCAGGACCCCGAGTGGGTGGGTGCGGAGAACTACGTCCGCATGTTCACCGACGACCCGCAGTTCTGGAACTCGGTGCGGGCCACCCTGCTGTTCGCGCTGGTCTCGGTACCGCTCAAGCTCGCGGTCGCGCTGGGCGTCGCGCTGCTGCTCTACCGCAACCGGCGCGGGATGGGCCTCTACCGGTCGCTCTACTACGTGCCGTCGCTACTCGGCGGCAGCGTCGCCATCGCGATCGTGTGGCAGACGCTGTTCGGCGGGGGCGGCGCGATCAACGAGGTGCTCGGCTTCTTCGGCATCGCGGGCCGCAGCTGGATCACGAACCCGTCCACGGCGCTGGGCACGCTGGTGCTGCTCGCCGCGTGGCAGTTCGGGGCCCCGATGGTGATCTTCCTGGCCGGGTTGAAGCAGATCCCGGCGGAGATGTACGAGGCCGCGGCGCTCGACGGGGCCGGGCGGTTCACGCAGTTCTGGCACGTCACTCTGCCGCTGCTCTCGCCCGTGCTGTTCTTCAACCTCGTGCTGGAGACGATCGCGGGCTTCCAGGGCTTCACGGCGGCGTTCGTGATCAGCGGCGGCACCGGCGGCCCTGCCGACTCCACCCTGCTGTACACGCTCTATCTGTACCTGCGCGGGTTCGGCGACTTCCAGATGGGCTACGCGTCCGCGATGGCCTGGGTGTTCCTGGTGGCGCTGGGCATCGTGACCGCGCTGGTGTTCCGCAGCGGATCGCTCTGGGTCCACTACGCCGACGAGGGGGACCGCTGATGGGCGTGCCGACCGCCGTGGCCCCCGTGTCGCCGAACCTGGAGACGCCCCGGCCCGCGACCAAACGGCGCCGCTGGTATGACGGTGCCGCCGCGCACGTGGTGCTGATCGCGCTGCTGGTGGTCGCGCTGTATCCGATCGCCTACATGTTCGGGACCTCGCTCAAGTCACCGCAGGAGATCCTCAACAACCTCAACATCTGGCCCGAGGAGTTCACCCCGGGCAACTACGCCGAAGGCTGGTCGGGCATCCCCGGCATCACGTTCGGCCGGTTCTTCCTCAACAGCACGGTCGTCGCCGTGGGCGTGGTGATCGGGAACGTGGTGTCGTGCGCGCTCGCCGCGTTCGCGTTCGCGCGGCTGCGGTTCCCGCTGCGCGGGGTGTGGTTCGCCCTCATGATCGGTACGCTCCTGCTGCCGCACCACGTGCTGATCGTGCCGCAGTACGTGCTGTTCAACAGCCTGGAGTGGATCAACACGCCGCTCCCGCTGATCGTGCCGAAGTTCCTCGCCACGGACGCGTTCTTCGTCTTCCTCATGGTCCAGTTCATGCGCGGCATCCCGCGCACGCTCGACGAGGCGGCCGAGATCGACGGCTGCGGGCCGTACCGCCGGTTCTTCCACGTCGTGCTGCCGCTGACGAAACCCGCGCTCGTCACCACGGCGGTGTTCTCGTTCATCCAGACCTGGAACGACTTCTTCTCCCAGCTGGTGTTCCTCAACGACCTGGAGAGCTACACCGTGCCGATCGGCCTGCGGCTGTTCCTCGACTCCAGCGGCCAGAACGCCGTCGCCCCGATGTTCGCGATGTCGGTGCTCTCGCTGGTGCCCGTGTTCCTGTTCTTCCTGTTCTTCCAGCGGCTCATCGTCGACGGGATCAACACGAGCGGGATCAAGGGATGACCGCGCGGGCGCTTCGGCGGCGGGCGCCGGAGCCGACGGGGTCGGGGCGCGGGTGGAAGGAGCAGACGCGCCGGGTGTCGGAGCTGTGCCTGCTCGGCATCGTGGCCACGGTGCTCTGCCTCCCCGTGCTGACCGTCGGCGCCGTGGTGGCCACGCTCTCCACCGTCGTGGCGCACTGGATCGACCACGACGACCTCCCGCCGCTGCGGGACATGGGCGCGGAGTTCGTGCGGCGCCTGGCGCCGGGCGCGGTGGCGAGCGCGGCAGGCGGGCTGGCGACGCTGGTGGTCGTCCGGCAGGTGCAGTGGCTCGCGAGCGGAGCCGTACCGGGGGGTTCGCCCGTGCTCGTCGCGCTGCTGGCGGCGGCCGCGGTGCTGCTGACCGTCGTGCTGCTGGCAGTGCCGCGGCTGGCGGGCGGCGGCACCTGGCGCACCGCCGTGACCGGCGGCTGGCACGCCCTGCTGGGCAGGCCCGCCGCCGGCGGGGCGGCGCTCGGCGTCACGCTGGTGGCGGGGCTGCTCGCGGTGTTGCTGCCTGGAACGGTGCTCCTGCTGCCCGCGCTGCTGGTACTGGCCCTGCACGCGGTGCACCGGGCGCTGGTCCCAGGAGCGCCCTGAACAACTCGGCCCTACTGCGCGTCGCCCAGGCGGGCACCTCGCGGCGTTGGACGATCGGGCCGATACAACAGCGGTATCGGCCCGATCGTCCGCCTTGCGATGCACCCACCTGGACGCCGCTCGCTACGGGCGGAGTCGTTCAGGACCCTCCTAGCGCGACCCGCCTGACCGCCCCTCGCCCCGCGGGGGCCGGTCGTCCGGTTGATCAGATCTTCACGCCGTTCCGGCGGAGCCAGCGGGCCGGATCGACTTTCGTGCCGTCCTCGTCCCAGATCTCGAGGTGCAGGTGCGGCCCGGTCGAGTTTCCGCGGCTGCCCACCTCGGCGATCTTTTCTCCGGCAGAAACGCTGTCCCCCGCGTCCACGAAGCTTCGGTTGATGTGTCCGTAGACGGACGTCGTGCCGTCCCAATGACGAAGCACGACCCACATTCCGAATCCGGCTGCCGGACCGGATTCCACGACCTTCCCCCCGGATACCGCCAAGATCGGCGTTCCCTTCCTGGCGGCGATGTCGATGCCGTAGTGGAACCTCCCCCACCGGGGCCCGAACGGTGAGGTGATGCGCCCGACCACGGGCAATTTCGCCACGCCGCGAACGTGTTGGGCGGCGTCGCCGTTCCCGGTGTTGTCGGCGCAATTTTCTTGATCCTCGCTGTAGTTGCACGACGACTGGCTCTGGTGCGTCGCGTACCCGCCGTCGGCCAATGCTGGCGGCGGGAGGAAGATCATGGTGGCCGGGACGGCAGCGGTCGCAACAGCCCGCGAGAGAGTGCGCGTGATGGTCATGGTGGACGGTCTCTTCCCCATCGAATCGATGTCCCCTGAACCCAACTAATTTGCGCGGAAGCAGGTTCAACCCGCAACCACTCGCCGTACTCACTTCCGAAGTCGACCCACCGTCCTGCGAAACGACTCCTACTGACTACGGGCCGGCTCATACGTAGGCCGGCGCTCGTGCTACTTACGGGGCTCATCCCTAATGCGGCCGAATGCGTCATCTGTCGTCCGGGACGGCGGCGTACGCTGCCCGTGCCACCTGTTCCACGATCTCACGAGAGGCGCAGTCCGCTGCGCCAAATGGTGCCGACGCCCCCAGGCGGATAGCGGATGCAACACGGCTGTCCGACCTACCGAGTAGCAGAGGGGCGTCGGCCGGTCCATTGATCGAGATTTCTCCCGAAGGGGGCACGCAGCATGGACGTTCGCGTTTTGGTCGATCAGATCATGACTCCGACCAGCACGCTCGTCGATCCCCATACGTACACGATCGGGGCGCCGTGGGCGCTAGTGGGGCGAGAGCGCGAGATCGCGACCATCCACGACTGCGTCATCGGGAACGGGCCGGGGGCGATCGTCCTCGCCGGCCAGCCGGGCGTGGGGAGGACGAGGCTGGCACGGGAGGCGATCCTCGCCGCAGGACGCCGCGAGCATCCCACGGCGCATGCGAGGGCGACGCGAGCGATGTCCAGCGTCCCGCTCGGTGCCCTCGCTCACCTGGTGCCGGTCGGCGCTTCCGAGTCGAACCCCGCGGCCGTGCTGCAGGCGGCCATCACGGCCGTCACCCGTGCGCCCCACGAACAGTGGCTCGTCGTGGCCGTCGACGACACGCACCTCCTGGACGAGCTCTCCGCGTGCCTTGTGCACGCGCTCGTCCTGACCGGTGCCGCTTCTGTCGTGCTCACGGTGCTGAGCGGCGCCCCCGAACCGGAAGCGGTAACCGCGATCTGGAAGGACGGGTTGGCGCCCCGGCTCGAGCTGGCCCCGCTGACCCGGCCGGATCAGGACCGGCTGCTCGGCTCTGTGCTCGGCGGCGTTGTCGATAGCCGGACGTGTGAATACCTCTGGCGGATGACGGCCGGTTGCCCACGGCTCCTGCGTGAGGTGGTCGAGGCCGGGCAGGAGATGGGCAACCTCCAAGTCGCTGACGAGGTCTGGCGCTGGCACGGACCGCTCGCGCCGACCCGGCGTCTGTCGGACTTGGTGCTTGCCCGGGTGGGCGAGCTGCAGCCGACCGAGCAGGTGGCGGTCGAGCTACTCGCGGTCGGTGAGCCGCTCCCCCTCGCTGAGCTGATCGCGATGACGTCTGCTGAGGTGGTCGCCTCGCTCGAGAGGCGTGGGATCATCACAGCCGAGTACGCCGGTCGGCAGATCGAGACTCGGCTCGCGCAGCCGGTGCACGCCGAGGTGCTGCGCGCGCACATGCCGCTGACCACCGCCCGTCGACTGCGCGCAGCGCTCGCCGCTCGAGTTGCAGCGTGCCGGCCTCGCGATCTTGTACAGGCCGGCGCGCTGCTTGCGGACAGCGAAGGATCGACATCGGAGGCCGGCCTGCTCGTCGCAGCGGCTTCGACAGCCAACTCTCGCGGGTTGCATGTGGCAAGCGAGCGGATTGCCGGCGCCGCGATCGAGCACGGCGCCGGCTGCGATGCTCAGATCGCCTTGGCCGAGGGGCTGCGGTGGCAGGGCCGGTCGCTGGACGCGGAGAACGTGGCAGCTCACGCCACGACCCTTGCTCGGACGGATGACGAGCGGGCGGGGCTGGCAGCCACTCGGGCTCTCAACCTCTTCTACGGCCTCGGACGCGCCCAGGACGCCGTCGCAGTGCTCGACGAGGCGAACGAATCGGTCGGGCCGCAAGCGTCGGCCAAGGTGACCGCGGTCCGTAGCATCCTGTCCTTCTCTGCTGGGCGCCCACGGGAGGCGGCGGAACTGGGCCGCAGCGTGCTCGCCGCGGGTCTGGCCGACGACGGCACCGCCACGATCTGCGCTTGCGCCGCGGTGACAGCCGCTCAGGCGGTGCTCGGCGCCCCGGGCGACGCTCTGAGGTTCGCCGAGCACGGGCGGGCCGCGGCGGCACGAGGCCGAGGAGATCCCGAGATCTTCTCCGCCCGATGGGCGCTGGCACACAACGAACTGCTCGCGCTCAACCTGGCAGGCCGTGTCGGAGAGGCCGAACAGCGAGCGGCCGAGCTGCACCGGATGACCATGGCCGAGGCGGCGTCGGTCGGAGATGGACTGGCGGCGCTGCAGGTCGGCTCGGCGGCGCTGGCGGCAGGACGTGCTGCGGTCGCTGTGCGATGGCTCACAGAAGCGACGAGCAAACTCACCGAGAGCGATCCGATCGGCTGCCTGCCCCTGTGCCGGGCGTACCTGACGCAGGCTCATGCGCAGCTCGGCGATCCGGTCGCTGCCGGGAAGGTCTCCGCCGCTGAGATGGTGGAGGGGCCCGGCGCCGTCCGGATCTACGAGCCGCAAACGGTGCTGGCCCAGGCCTGGCGCGCCGCCGCCGAGAAGCGGATGACGGACGCGGGCGACGAGGCGATCCGAGCGGCCTCGATCGCCGCCACGATGACGCAACCGATGATCGAGGCCCTCGCTCTGCACACCGCCGTCCGATTCGGCAGGGCTGACGAGGTGTCGGGTCGGCTCAGGGAGCTCGCCGAGTACGTCGACGGGCTCGCACCCACCTACGCCGCACATGCCGAGGCAGTCGCCCGTTGCGACGGCGAGCGATTGGACCACGTGGCAGACGAGTTCGACACGTTCGGCGCCGCTTTGCTCGCGGCGGAGGCGGCCGCGCAGGCGGCGGACGCCCACGACCGCGAGGGGCACCGGCGCCGGGCGCGCGCCTCGACCGGCCGGGCGGTCGGCTTGGCACGGGACTGCGGGGGCGCCCTGACACCCGCTCTGATCCGTTCGTCCCCGCCGCCGCCGCTCACCGCCCGCGAGCGAGAGGTGGCCGCGCTGGCCGCGGCGGGCCAACACAGCCGGGAGATCGCGTGCCGGCTCGTGATCTCCGTGCGGACGGTCGAGACCCACCTCGCGAACGCGTTCGGCAAGCTGGGGATCCACCGCCGTGCGGAGTTGCGCGCCGCGCTGGGCGAGTGTCGGGAGTGAGGGCCCGAGCGAGGCGCGCCGACCCGGCCGCGTGTTACCGCGACCCGCCTGACGGCCGGCCGCCCGCCGGCTCGCCGGTGGTGGCGGAAGGCGTCCCGGAGGGCGTCCGCGAGCGGCCCGGGAGACGCGATCATCCCGCTCGGACGCCCGTGGCCTGCTCGAAGCGCTGTGCGGCGTCCGTCCAGTTGACGACGTTCCACCAGGCCTTGACGTAGTCGGGCTTGACGTTGCGGTACTGCAGGTAGAAGGCGTGCTCCCACATGTCCAGCATGACGACGGGGACCTGGCCGGCAGGGAGGTTGGCCTGCTGGTCGTAGAGCTGGTGGATCAGCAGGCGGCTGCCGACGGTGTCCCAGCCGAGAACGGCCCAGCCGGAGCCCTGGATCGTGGTGGCGGCCGCCGTGAAGTGGGCCTGGAAGGCGTCGAAGGAGCCGAAATGCTCGTCGAGGGCGGCGCCGAGCTCACCGTGGGGCTTGTCGCCGCCGTCGGGGGAGAGGTTCTTCCAGAAGATCGAGTGGTTGACGTGGCCGCCGAGGTTGAAGGCGAGGGTCTTCTCCAGTCCGACGATCGAGCCGAAGTCGCCGTTCTCGCGTGCGGTCGCGAGCTTCTCCAGGGTGTCGTTGAGGGCGTTCACGTAGGTCTGGTGGTGCTTGCTGTGGTGCAGCTCCATGATCTCGCCCGCGATGTGGGGGGAGAGGGCGCCGTAGTCGTAGGGCAGGTCGGGGAGGGTGTAGACAGCCATACCCGTACCTTCGAACCTCAACCCGCGTTGAGATCAAGCTCGGGATGGCGCAGCTCACCCCTCCGTTCAGGGCTGGACGACCGCCACCGATCCGATGCCGGAGAGCTCGATGACCCGCCGGGGCGGCGAGCCCAGTGGCACGACCAGCCGGAACCGGATTTGGAGTGCCTCCAGCCGGGTGCCGAGGGTGAAGAGCACCCGCAGCCCCGCACTGTCGACGTAGGTGACCGCGCTGAGGTCGACCACGACCTCGGAGAGCTGGTTGGAGATCGTATCCAGCATGTTCTGTTCCACCGCGGCGACGTTGGAGAGGTCGATCTCGCCGCGGATCGTGATGCGCATCGTGCTGTCGGGCAGTTGCTCGACGTCGAGGACAGCCTCGGTCATCCCGCCTCCTTCGCCAGGTTCTTCCGCAGCGTCACGCGGGTGCCGTCGTGCAGGTGCTCGATCTCGACGCCGTCGGTGAGGCCGTGGATCAGGGTGGTTCCCCGGCCGCGGTTGTAGCCGCGGGCGGCACGCCACCGGCCGTTGTCGCTGATCACCGCGACAACGGCAGGCGGTTCGCGGGACAGCTGCACCGAGAGGATGCCACCGCCCGGTCCATAGGCGTGCTCCACGACGTTGGCGCAGGCCTCGCCGATCGCGACCACGAGGTCGTTCGTCTCCTCCACCGTGGCGCCGATCGACGCCGACCAGCGCCGGACCCAGGTGCGGATGCGGCGCAGCGCGCCGGGTTCGGCGCGGACCCGCACGGCGAGCGGTTCCGTCCCGTCCGTTGGCGTCCGCGACAGCATCAGGAGCGCGATGTCGTCGGTGGCCTGGTCGCCGCCCAGCAGCTCGGACATCACCCGGACGCACACCGCCTCGGACGGCCCGGGTTCCACGACCTCGCACAGATGATCGAGCCCGACGTCCAGCGAGACGCCCCGGCGCTCGACGAGGCCGTCGGTGTAGAACAACAGGCCGTGCACGGGGAGCAGCGGCACCTCGGTCGTGCGGCGCGGGCGCACCGGGTCGACACCGATCGGCAGGTCGGCCGGCAGCTCGACGAGCTCGGCGGTCCGTCCCGGGGTTGCCGAGACCGGGGGTGGGTGGCCGGCCGACGAGATCAGCATCCGGTCGTAGCCCGGGTCGATCAACGCGAGCAGCACCGTCGCCATGATGTCGGGTTCGAAATGGTGCACGTGCACGTCCAGCGCGTGGAGGACGTCGGAGGGGTCCTGCACCTGCAGCGCGTACGCCCGCAGAGCGCTGCGCAACCGGCCCATTGCGTCGGCGGCGGGGAGCCCGCGCCCGACGACGTCGCCGACCACGACGCAGAGCCAGCCAGACGGCAGGTCGAACACGTCGTACCAGTCGCCGCCGACCTTGCCGCCGCCCCCGGGCACGTACCGCGCGGCCATCTCCAGGCCAGGCAGCTCGGGGAGCCCCGCAGGCAGGAGGCTGCGCTGCAAGGAGGCGGCTGCCGCGCTGGCCACCTGGGTCAGCCGCGCCTGCGTGGCGAGCGCAACCCGGTCGCCGACGAGCTGGAGCAGCTCCGTGTCCTCCTGGGTGAACTCGCGTGGGGTGAGGGTGCCGACGTGCAGCACGCCGATCGCGTTGCCGCCCGCGATCAGCGGGACGCCGAGCAGCGAGCAGATCCCCTTCTCCCGCAGGATCGGGTTGAGGACGTTGGAGTGGTCAACCTGGGCGAGGTACACAGGCTGCCGAAGGGCCGCGATGCGGCCGGCGAAGCCCTTCCCGAGCGGAATCCGGACGCCCTGGCGGACCTCTTCCTCGATCCCTCGGGCCGCGGTGGCGATCAGGAACTTCGCAGACGTGTCCAGCAGGAGCACGGCCGCCGTGTCGACCGAGAGCAGTTCGCGAACACGGTCCAGCAGCTCGACGAGCAGTTCCTCGACACCCATGTGCGCGAGTGCCGCGTCGGTGACCGCCTCGATGCGACGGAGGCGGTCGCCCGGAACGGCAAGCGCCAGGTCATCCGTCGTCATGAGAAGGAGCGTAACCACACGGCGGGTAGTCGGCAGGGACCGAGGGGACGGCCCCCGACCCACCGGTGTGCCACGCCACAAAGCGGGTACGCCCCCGAGCGTCCGAACGGTTCCCGAGGAAGGAGCGATCGCAGATGTCGACCACCGAGACCGGCCAGGTGACCGGAACCAAGGACAAGGACTACGACCTGATCTGGTTCACGGAGGCCTGCCTCAGCAACACGCTCCGTCTGGAGACCTACATCCAGGACGCCGAGCGCGACGGTGACAACGAACTCGCCGAGTTCTTCCGCCGGGCGCAGGGTGAGAGCCGCAAGGGCGCCGAGCAGGCCAAGGGGATGCTCCGGCAGCGGCTCTCCGGCTGATCCCGCACCGGGCACCCGTCGTGCACGGCGATCCGGACGCCCCCGGCCGTCAGCCCGACGCACCCGGTCCACGGTCGACCTCGCCGGCCCGGGGTGGGCGCTCGTCGTCGCCGGGGACGTGCAGCCGTGGGAGCACGGAGTGGCCGGCGCCCCGGTGTCGGTGCCCGCCCATCGGCTCGACGCCGACTGTCTCCCGGCCGGGAGCGCGCTGCTGCTGCGGCCCGATCAGGTCGTCGCCTGGCGTGGCACCGATCCCGCGGCGCCGGCCGGGGTCGTCCGGACGCTGCTGGGCTTGACGGGTAGGCACGATGATCGGATCGGGACCTCGAGCGGTCGGATCAGGATGCCGTGAGGGTCGCCGGCCCGCTGGCCAGCACCGCGGCTGCCAGCGCTTTCGTGGCCGGGCGCTGCTCGGTGCGGGGGTTGGTCAGGAGTACGAGATCGATGTAGCCCAACTCAGGGAGGCGATGCTGCGGCCCGAGTGGTGTGAGCTGCACCGGCACGAGGCTGCTCGCGAGCGCCGAGATGCCGATGCCCGCCGCGACGGCCGCGATCAGCCCGTTCACGCCCCGGCAGACGCAGGCGCTCCGGTAAGCGGTGTTCGCCCGCTCCAGCGCGTTCTGCATCGCGGTGCGGCTCAGGCTGGGTGCCGGGTAGACGACCAGCGGTAGCGGCCTGCTGAACTCGAGCCGCGTGGCGGCGTTGCCCACCCACACCAGGCGGTCGCGCTTGACGAGCTGGCCACGGGACTCGCCGCGCGGGCGCTTGCCGACGAACAGGTCGAGGCGGTCGTTCTCCAGCCTCCGGTGCAGTGTGCCGCTCTGGTCGACGGTGAGATCGAGGTCGACGAGCGGGTGGTCGCGGCGGAAGTCGCGCAGGATCTGCGGCAGCCGGGTGAGCGCGAGGTCGTCGGACATGCCGATTCGCAGCCGTCCGTGCGGGCGCTCCCCGCTGAAATAGCCCGCCGCCTGCTCATGGGCGGCCAGGATGGACCGCGCGAACCCGATCATGGCCTCGCCGTCGGGGGTGATCGTGACGCTGTGGGTGTCGCGCTGCACGAGCACCCGCCCGGTGGCCTCCTCCAGTTTGCGGATGTGCTGGCTCACGGTGGGCTGGCGGATGCCGAGCCGCGCGGCGGCCTGCGTGAAGCTGCGCGTCTGCGCGACGGCGAGGAACGTCCGGAGCCGGTCAGGGTCGAGCGACACAGTCATAGCGCTCCGCAATAGCAGTTAGTCAGCTGATCGGGGTTCAGAATAGCCCCGGCGCCTCCGAAGATGGATCAGTAGAATTTCAGCGACGAGGGGCGCTACGTGACAACGGCCGCGGCCGACATACCGGGCAATACCGAAATATCCAGCAATACCGAAATCTCCAGCAGCACCGAACCTCCCAGCAGCACCGAACCTCCGAGCAGCACCGAACCTCCGAGCAGCACCGAACCTCCGAGCAGCACCGGCACCCGGCGCCGGGGGAACACGTTCGCGGCGCTCCGGGTGCGGAACTTCCGGATCTACGTCTCCGGCCACGCCGTGGCCAGCACCGGCACCTGGATGCAGAGCATCGCCCTCGACTGGCTGGTGCTGGAGCTCTCGGGCAGCGCGTCGGCAGTGGGCATCGCGATGGCGTGCCAGTTCCTGCCGATGCTGCTGCTCGGCATGTACGGCGGCATGATCGCCGACCGCTACCCCAAGCGGGCCATCCTGATGGTCACCCAGACCCTGAACGGCGCGCTCAGCGCCGGGCTGGCCGTCCTCACGCTCACCGGGCACGCCCGCGTGGAGTACGTGTACCTGTTCGCGCTGGCCGCGGGCCTCGTGTTCGTGGTCGACAACCCCACCCGCCAGGTGTTCGTCAACGAGGTCGTCCCCGCGCGCTACGTGCGCAACGCGATCGCCCTCAACGCGGCGGTGTTCCAGAGCAGCAGGCTGCTCGGGCCTGCCGTGTCCGGCGTGCTGATCGGCACCGTCGGCACGGGCTGGGCGTTCGCGGCCAACGCGGCGTCCTACCTCGCCCCGCTGACCGGGCTGATGTTCATCCGCTCGGCCGAGCTTCTGTCCGTTCCGCCCGCCGCGCGGGCACCGGGTCAGCTCCGCTCAGCCCTGCGGTACGTCGCGGCGCGCCCGCACGTCGCGTGGACGATCTTCCTGGTCGGGGTGGTCGGGACCTTCGGGCTCAAGTTCCCCGTGGTGCTCACGGCGATGGCCGACTCGACCTTTCACGGCGGCGCTGACCTCTACGGGCTGTTCAACGTCGTCATCGCGGTCGGGTCGGTGGCCGGGGCGCTGGTCGCGGGCGCGCGGACGCACGTCCGGTTGCGGACGATCGTGGTCATGGCGGTGGCGTTCGGCCTCTCCCAGACCGCAGCCGCGTTCGCGCCGGGGCTCGGCATCTTCCTCGCCGCGCTGGTGGTGATGGGCGTGAGCAACCTGGCCTTCCAGGCGATGGCCAACTCGTCGGTGCAAACCGCGGTCGACGGGGGTGTGCGCGGGCGGGTGATGGGGCTCTACATGCTCGCGTTCGTGGGCGGCACGCCGCTGGGCGGTCCGGTGATCGGCTGGATCACATCGATGTGGGGTGCGCGGGCCGGGATGGCCGCCTGCGGGATCGTGCCGGTGGTCGCCGCGCTCGTGGCGGCGGTCGCGCTGCGTCCCCGGCGACGGGCCGCCGTACGCCCTGCGCGGTAGCCGCAGAGCCTCCCCGGGACGGACGTCCGGGCGGGTCCAGCGCCCTAGCCTCGCCGATGTGGACGTGATCCCAGCGCGGACGTTCGGCGCGGCGCTGCTGCACGCCCGGACCGGCGGACGGCCGGTGGAGCGGGTCGCGTACGTCCTCGGCGTGGTGCTCCTCGCGAGTGGACTGGTGCACCTCGGTGTGCTGCTCGTGACCGGAGCGACGTGGTTCGGCCCGGTCTCGATGCGCAAGCCCATGACGTTCGGGCTGTCGTTCGGGCTGACGCTCGCGACGGTCGCTTGGGTGACCTCGCTGCTCACGATGGGTCTGCGGACCCGGACGGTGCTGCTGGGCGTCTTCAGCGCGGTCAGCGTCGTGGAGACCGCGCTGGTCACCATGCAGGCGTGGCGCGGCGTGCCGTCCCACGTGAACTTCGAGACCCCGTTCGACACGGGTGTCTCGATGGCGTTGGCCGGGGGCGGCGGCGTGATCATCGTGACCGTGCTGGCGTTCGCGACGGCGGCGCTGCGGGGCGCGGGTGGGTTGGCGCCGAGCATGCGGCTCGCGGTGCGATCGGGGTTCGCGCTGCTGGTGGTCGGGCTCGCCGTCGGCGCCGTCATGATCGCCACGGGGGTGGGGGAGGCCCGCAGCGGCGACCCGCTGCTCGCCTACAGCACGCTCGGCACGCTCAAGCCGGTGCACGGGGTGGCCCTGCACGCGGTGCTCGTGCTCCCCGCGATCGCGTGGCTCCTCGGCGCATTGGACTGGAGTGAGCGGCGCCGGGTGCGGGTGATGCGCTCAGCCGTCGTCGGATACGCCCTGCTGGTGGCGGTGACGGGGGCCGTCTCCGTCCTCTGACGGGTTCGCAGGCGTCGGTTGGCACGATGAGCCCGTGGGGGGGACGGCGTGGCACGGGGCGGGTGACGAGTCCGCCTTCGGCGAGCTGGTGCAGCGGTACCGGTCCGAGCTGCTGGTGCACTGCTACCGCATGCTCGGGTGGCTCCCGGTCAGGTGGCCCCCGGTCCGGGAGCCCAAGCTCACCGGGCGGGTCGCCTACTCCCAGGACCTGCTCGCCGAGCTCGGGATCGCCGTTCCGTGAGACGGGTTCGCGTCGACTGCCACGTGCACACCGCCGTCTCCGGCGACGCCGTGCTGCGCGTCGAGCAGCTTGCGCACCGTGCCGTCGAGCTGGGGCTCGACGTCGTCTTCGTGACCGACCACAACGAGACCTCGGCCGCGCTGGCCGCGCAGGGGCGCGACCTCGGCGTCCGGATCGAGGTCGGAGAGGAGATCCGCACCGCCGACGGCGAGGTGCTCGGGCTGTTCCTCACCGAACGCATCCCGTACGTCCTCCCGGTGCGGGAGGTCGTGCGGCGCATCCGGGACCAGGGCGGGCTGGTCGGCCTCCCGCATGCCTTCGACCCGCTGCGGGCCGGGGCCGCAGCGGTCGCCGACGCCCTGTGCGCGGAGGGCGCCGTCGACTTCATCGAGGTGTTCAACGCGAAGGTCCACGACCCGAGGCACAACGCCGCTGCCGTACGTCTCGCGGAGCGGTACGGGCTCCCGGGCACGGCCGGATCGGATGCGCACGACGTCACCGGCCTCGGGGCGGCGTACCTCGAGATGCCGGCCTTCGGCTCGGCCGGCGAGTTCCGCGCCGGGCTCTCCGCCGCCGACGTCGTGGGCGAGCTGCGCCCGCACGCCCCGCGGTACCCGCCGGCCGCTCCCGGCTGACGTCGCCGAGGCCTGCTTCGTCGAGGAACGCGGCGATCGCCTTCGTCTCGGTGTCGTCGAGCGGGAAAGCCCACCGCACCGGGGCCGGCTGCCGGTCAGGGCAGGGCGTTCGTGTAGTCCTCCCCGATCGGCAGCCTGGCCGCGCGTGCCCGCAGCCCGGCTGCCGTCAGCGGCAGCTCGAACTCCTGCAGGTAGCTGAAGTCGAGCCCGGTGCGCTCGACGAGGTGCTCCACCGGGACCCGGTAGGCGCCCGGGTCGAACACGGCCCTGCGGCGCAGGAGGTCCTCGATCAGCTGCGCCTGCTCCAGCACGTACGCCGCCGTGGCGGGTGTGCCGTCGGCCTGGTCGTAGGCGATGATCTTCCAGTAGGCGAGTGGGAGCCGCACGCCCTTGTAGATCGGGTCGTCGTCGTCGAGCACCGGGCCGGTGAACACGGTGATCCGGCGGTCGCGCGCCTCGGCGTTGTCGAGGATGTAGTTCTCCAAGCCCTGCCAGCGGTCCTGGCCCTGGTTGAACCGCTCGTGCTGCGGCGAGCAGTTGGTGAAGTGGAACGTGTCGTCGGCAATGCGCTCGGGGTCCGACCCCCACACAGGGTCGAGCCTGCGCACGAGGTGGCCGCGGTCGAGGGCGTTGCGCCGGTAGAGCTCCTCGCCGATCTGCTCCGACTGCGCGATCCGCGGGTCGAAGTACCAGCGGTCGGCGTCGCGGGGCAGGTCTACGAGATGTGCCCCGTCGATGTTGACCACCGTGTACCAGGCGAGCTGGCGCGGGCGGTGCACCACGACGCTGAAGTGCGTGTACGGCAGCACGACGGGGTCCTCGTCCGGCCCGGCGTCCGGGCGGGCCGCCGCCACCCGTCGCTGCTCGTCGGTGAGCACCGGCAGCGGGACGGGCGTGCCCAGGAACTCGGGGTCGTAGCCGCGGTAGCCGTCGTAGTACGACACCGGGTGGACGGCGCCCGCCGCATCGGCGATCTCGGGAGCCGTCATGTCAGCCCCACATCCCGCCGGGGACGGAGCGGACCCAGTCCTCGTGGAAGGCCACCCGCGTGTAGATGCCGCCGTCGCCGCACGGGCGGACGGAGCTGTTGGTGGCCCGGGACGTGGCTCCGGCGAGCTGCCAGTCGTCGCCGACCGCCACGTAGGCGGGGCCGCCGCTGTCGCCGTTGCAGCTGTCCCGGTCGAGGAAGGGCGCACCGGCCACGAACTCGCTGCGGAAGTCGGCGCCGTACTGCGGGTCCTCACCCGCCACGGGCACGTCCACCAGGCGGCGCCTGCCGTACCCGCCGGTGGAGTTCACGTCGGTGTTGCCGTAGCCGACGAGCCGCACGGTGGCCGCCGCGTCGACGGTGGCCTTGTCGGCGATCGTGCGGGGCGTGACGTTCTCGACCGGCGCGCCGAGGATCAGCACCGCGATGTCGCTGGTCGGGTCGGGCGGGCTGTAGTCGGGGTGCGCCACCGCCGTGCGCACGGCGACGACCTGGCCGCCGCTCGGGTCGTCGACGTCCTCCCCGACGAAGATCCGCTGCGCGCAGTCCGGGACGCAATGCGCGGCGGTGACCACGACGTTCGGCGCCACGAGCGTGCCCGTGCAGCACCAGCCGCGCCGATGCCCGACCGCGACGCAGTCCGGGAAGTCGGAGGTGGGTACCCCACCGATGATGCGGGCAGCGCTGCGGATCAGCTTGCGGGAGTTCCGCTGGAAGACCGGGTCGGTGTAGATGCTGGCGGCGGGCGGCGCGGCCCCGTTCGGTGCTGCCGCGTTCGATGCTGCGACGGCTTCCACGGCGGCCCGCTTGCTCCGGCGCGACCGCGTCCTCGACCTCTTGAGGTGCGGCGCCGCGGTGCGCATGAGCACCGAGCGGGCGTGCTGCACGCCATCGTCGACGTCGCGCACGAGGAAGTCGTCGATCTGGTTGGCGAGGGCCTGGAACACGATGAGGTGCCGCTGCTCGTCGCCGTCGGCGATGAGCGCGGCCAGGCGGTCGATGGCCTCCATGTGCTCCTGCAGCGGGTCGTTCTGAGCGGCGGTCTCCGGTCCTCGGGTCGTGGTCACGCTCGTTCTCCTTCCGGGAGATCAGGTCAGGGGCTGCGCCAGCTCGTGAGCGAGCTTGCGCAGCCGGGAGTGCCATTGCGTGTCCTGCTCGGGCGCTTCGGCGAGCCGCGAAACCGCATCCTGGACGAGCCGCCGCGCGAGGGTGGCGTCGGCGTCGCGTTGCGCCTCGGCGCGTTCGACGAGGAACGCCGCAGCGAGCAGCGGGAGGTCGCCCGTCGCGGCGGCGACGGCGGCCAGCTCGTCGTGCCTGGGCGCAGTGCGGCTCACGGGCGGGCCCAGCCGGTCGAGCGTCGCCCACCAGGCGCGGCGGGCGAGCGGTGAGGGCAGCGCGCCACGGACGAAGGCCAGCGCCGCTTCCGCCTCCGCGCGCCGATCGCTGAGCCGGTCCAGCTCCGCGAGCGTGAGGGTGAGCAGCGCCCGGTCGCCCGGGGCGAGCCCGGGGTCGTGGTCGGCGTCGCGCACCAGGTCGTGGAGCTCCGGGAGCGGGCCGGCAGGCAGCGCGGGTACCCGGCGGAGCCCGGCGAGCAGCACCACGCGTGCGGCCGGTGGGGTGACCCGTCGCAGCTTCGCGACGACCAGGCCGAGCAGCTCTGCCCGCTGGTCCGGCCGGCAGACCGCGAGGGCGTCGACGGCTGCCCGCACGAGCCTGCGCGGCGGGACGCCGGGGGACTCGCGCAGCGCGTCGAACATTGCTGCGACCGCGCGCCCGGCGTCCGCGGGGCGGCCCTGCCGGTGGAGCAGCTCCAGGTGCGCCGCCGCCCGCCGGACCCACGCGGACGAGCCCACCGGGACCTCCAGCCGCGCGGCCTCGTCGAGGTGCTCCGCGGCGTCGGACGTCCGGCCGCGCTCGCGCATCCCCAGTACGGCGGCGCGTGCGTGGCAGCGGACTGCGCCCTCGGCGACGCCCCGGTCGAGCCACGCGTCCGCGGCCGCGTCGACGAACCTGTCCGCCTCGTCGAGCAGCATCAGCTCGGCTGCGGTCGCCCCCGCCAGCTCCAGACCCTGCGGCGTGGCGGCATCGGCGCCCGTGGTGGCGATCCGCATCGCGTCGCCCGGCTCGGGTCCAGCGAGTGCGGCCCGTACCCGCACGACGGTGACCCGGTGGCCGTCCGTCGCACCTCGGACGCTCGCCACCGCCCTGGCCAGCCGGCCGCACCGCAGGGCGACTCCGGCCTGCAGCAGCCGCAGCTCCGGGCCCTGTCCCGAATGCGGGGCAGCGAGCAGGCCGTCCAGCTCGGCGCCGGCCTCACGGAGGCGGTCGAACCGGGTCAGTGCGCGTGCCAGCTCCACGAGCTGTTCGGCGCGGTCCGCGGGTGCCGGGCCGTCGTGGACCGGGACGTGCTGGCGGGGGATCCGATCGAACCGCAGCACCTGCTCGGGCGGCACCCGCACCGTGAGGCTCGGCAGGAAACCAGGATCAGATGTCAGCGGGGTGGCCTTACTGACGTTGAACGTCAGCGGGGCCACCCCGCTGACGTGTTCAGCGCCTTCCACCGCCTCCAGCGCGTGCGCTACCGCTACGTCCACCGGCTCCTCGGCGGCCAGGGCCGCGTACAGCTCAGCGGCGAAGGCTGCTCCCGTCGCGCCGTCGGTGCCGGCCGGCACGGTGAGGACGGCACAGGCGCGGGCGTCGAGCAGCGTTCCGGTGAGGTGCCGCTCGGTCTCCGGGTCCGGCCCCCGATCGAGCACGACGAGCCGTGGGGCCGGGGCGCGGAGCGCGCCGAGCAGCCTCGTGTCGCACCCGACGGCGTGCAGGACATGCGGGCGCATGCGTCCGTGCACGGCCTGCAGCGCGTCCGCGGTCGGGGTTATCAGCACCTCGGCGTCGACCCGGCCACGCGCCGCGGCGATCGCGCGTTCGATCCCGCGTTCGGCCGCGGGCAGCTCGGCGAGGTCGCCGACCACGGCGAGCACGCGCAGCGGGAGCTCGAGCCGGACGTCGTCGCGGTCGAGACCGCGGGCGCGGACCACGGGGTGGATGCGGTCGGGGAAGGCCGTGCGCGCCAGCGCCATCCACTCCCAGTTGAGGACCTGCAGGTCGGGCGGGTCCACCTGCACGAGCGTGCGCATCCCGTACGGGCTCGCGTCGCGCAGCTCCTCCCAGGCCCTGCGGGTGTCGTCGCGCAGCAGCAGTCCCGTGAGGTGCTCGCCGGCCGCGGCCGGGCCGCCCGCGAGCGCTGTGCGGTCCGGCGGGGCGTCGGGCAGGTCGTGGCCCGCCAGCGTCCGCCAGGTGCCCGCCACGAACTGCCGCAGCTCGCAGCGGGGCCCCGTAGCGCCGGGGGTCACGTGGAGGAGCACCGTCAACATCGGCCGGACCTCGCGGCAGGGGGGTGGGAACGTATCGATGAGACGTCGGCGCCTCTCCCTGATACAGCAGGGGGGCTCCGGGCATAACGACGACGGCAACCGCGTTGATGCAACTGATTGATGCAGCAACTATCGGAGGCAGACATGCAGATCGGCGTCTTCACCGTCGGGGACGTCACGCCCGACCCGACGAACGGCCGCACGCCGAGCGAGGCGGAGCGGATCAAGGCGATGGTCACCATCGGGATGAAGGCCGAGGAGATCGGCCTCGACGTGTTCGCGACGGGTGAGCACCACAACCCGCCTTTCGTGCCGTCGTCGCCCACCACGTTGCTCGGGTACCTCGCCGCGCGCACCGAGCGGCTGCTCCTGTCGACCGCCACCACGCTGATCACGACGAACGACCCGGTCAAGATCGCCGAGGACTATGCGATGCTGCAGCACCTCTCGGGCGGCCGCGTCGACCTGATGATGGGGCGCGGCAACACGGGCCCCGTCTACCCCTGGTTCGGCAAGGACATCCGCGACGGCGTCGCGCTCGCCGTGGAGAACTACGCGCTGCTGCGGAGGTTGTGGCGCGAGGACGTCGTCGACTGGGAGGGCCGCTTCCGCACGCCGCTGCAGGGCTTCACGTCCACGCCGCGGCCGCTCGACGGGGTGCCGCCGTTCGTCTGGCACGCCTCGATCCGGAGCCCGGAGATCGCGGAGCAGGCCGCCTACTACGGTGACGGCTTCTTCCACAACAACATCTTCTGGGACAGCGGGCACGTGCGGCGGATGGTGCAGCTCTACCGGCGGCGCTTCGAGCACTACGGCCACGGGGCCGCCGACCAGGCGATCGTCGGGCTCGGCGGGCAGGTGTTCATGCGCAAGAACTCGCAGGACGCCGTGCGCGAGTTCCGCCCGTACTTCGACAACGCGCCCGTCTACGGCCACGGCCCGTCGCTGGAGGACTTCAGCGAGCTGACGGCGCTCACCGTGGGCAGCCCGCAGCAGGTGATCGACAAGACACTGTCGTTCGCCGACAACGTGGGCGACTACCAGCGCCAGCTGTTCCTGATGGACCACGCCGGGCTGCCGCTCAAGACGGTCCTGGAGCAGATGGACATCCTGGGTTCGGAGGTCGTGCCGGTGCTGCGCAAGGAGTTCGCCGCGCGCAAGCCCGCGCACGTGCCCGAGGCGCCCACACACGCGAGCCTCAAGGCCGCGGCCGAGGCCGCCCGCGAGAACGTGACCGAGGACGTCACCGATGAGGAGGTCGTCGCATGACGACACGGAAGCTGGCGGTCGTGAGCGCCGGGCTGGGTGTCCCGTCGTCCAGCCGGCTGCTCGCCGACCGCCTGACCGCCGCCGTCACGGCCGCCCTGCGCGAGCGCGGGGTCACGCCGGAGGTGGAGGTCGTCGAGCTGCGCGAGCACGGCCACGAGCTCGTGGACGCCGTGCTCACGGGCTTCCCGGGCGGTGGCCTGCGGCAGGCGGTGGACAGCGTTGTCGGCGCCGACGGCCTGATCGCCGTCACGCCGATCTTCTCGGCCTCCTACAACGGGCTGTTCAAGCTGTTCTTCGACTCCCTGGAGGACAGCGTGCTGACCGGGAAGCCGACGCTCATCGGGGCGACCGGCGGCACCGGCCGCCACTCGCTCGCCCTCGAGTTCGCCGTGCGCCCGCTCTTCGCGTACCTGCGCGGGGTGGTCGTCCCGACCGCGGTGTTCGCGGCGCCAGAGGACTGGGCGGGCGGCGCCGCGGGCGTGCCCGCGCTGACCGAGCGCATCGCCCGGGCAGCCGGCGAGCTGGCCGACCTCATGACGGACCGCAGCGCCCCTGCACAGGCGGACAGGTACGAGGACCCGATCCCCTTCGAGCAGCTCCTGAAGGGCGAGTGACGCGCGCGGCGCCGTCCCCTCCATAGTGGTTCGACCCGGCTGAGCAGGGTGTCCTCGCCGACTCCGTGGGCCTCGCGTTGCTGGTCGTGCTGGAGGCGCCGCTCCAGGCTCTGCACACACCCGCGCACCGGGCGCCGCCGCGAGATGAACATCAGAGCGATCCAAGCAAGATCAAACAGCTCTGACGTGCACCTCACGGCCGCCTGGCGAGTGGGGTGGACGCGTATGTGTGTGCAGAGCCTGAGGCCGCGTCCGGCCGGGCCCGCCGCTCCTGGCTTTGCACACACCCGCGCACCGGGCGCCGCCGCGTGGGGTGGACGGCGCAGCGTTCGCGGCTCTCGTCGAGCCGCGCCGGCGGGAGCTGCGGGTGCACTGATACCGGATGCTCGGCTCGTTCGACGAGGCCGAAGACCTGGTGCCGGAGACGTACCTGCGCGCGTGGCACGCATCGATGGCTTCGCCGATGAGGTTCCGCGCGTGCGGCCGTCTAAACGAGGGTCAACACTCTCGACGGAGGTGGATCATGGCGAAGGTGCTGTACACGGCCGCGATGTCGCTCGACGGCTACATCGCGGGCGCCGGGGGCGACATGTCCTGGATGGCAGGGCACGCCGGGCCGAACCCGGTGGCGGGCGAGCTGATCGCGACGACCGGGGCGCTCCTCGTCGGCGCCCGCACGTTCGGCGGCGACGACCCGCACCGGGGCACCGAGGCGGAGGGCAAGGCGTTCGGCGGGGGATGGGACGGACCGCAGTTCGTGCTCACCCACAACCCGCCCGCCGAGCCGATCCCGGGTGTCACGTTCTTCGGCGACCTCGACACCGCGCTCGCGGCGGCGAAGGCGGCCGCGGGGGAGAAACACGTCCTCGTGCTCGGCGCCGAGACCGCCCGCGGGTGCCTGGAAGCCGGCGCGCTCGACGAGGTGGTCGTGAGCGTCGTGCCCGTGCTGCTCGGCGACGGGGTGCGGCTTTTCGAGCACCCCGGCGGGACGAACGTGAAGCTGGAGCGGATCAGCCTCACCTACACGCCGCAGATCACGAACATGTGGTTCCGCGTGCTCGGCTGACTGTGAGGATGGTCAAGCCGCGTCAGCCGTGCTCCGGCGCGGTGGCCACGCCGAGCGTGTCGGCGCCCACCAGCCGGCGCGCGGCGAGGTTGCCCATCGGCATGATCGGCCCGGCCTGCACGTCGCGCCACATCCGCTCGAACGGGAACGCCCGCGTGAAGGCCGGCCCGCCCACCACGTCGACGAGCCGCTGCACGATCTGCGTCGCGTTGGTGGCGGCCACGTACTTCGCGGTCGCGCAGCGGGCGAGACCTTCCTGCACCCGGCCGGCGGAGATCCGGCCGTGCTGCACGTCGTCGACATGGCGGTGCAGCACGGCCCGGGACGTCTCCAGCGTGATCCGGCACTCGCCGATCACGTCCTGCAGCACGGGGTCGTCGGCGCGGCCGGAGCGGACCACCCGCTCGACCGTCCAGTCGAGCGCTCCCGCCGCGACCCCCGTGTAGACGGCGCCGAAGCACGGCATCGCCCACGACCACACCGTCTCCAGCACCCGGCGGTCCAGGCTGCCGACCGGCAGCGAGTGCACCACCCGCTCGTCGGGCACGAACACGTCCGTGAACTCGACGTCGTCGCTGCGCGTCGCCCGCATGCCCAGCGCGTCCCAGGTCGGGTGGATCTTCACGCCCTCCTGGGCCATCGACACCTGGCACAGCAGCAGCCGCGGCCCGCCCTCGGCGTCCTCGTAGCGGGCGGTCGTGGAGAAGTCGGTGGCCACGGCGCTGTTCGTCGCGAAGATCTTCCGGCCGTTGATGACGAACCCGCCGTCGACGCGCGTCGCGGTGGTGCGGGAGTCGGTCATCGTGTTGCGGACGCCCGCCTCGGCCGTGAGCGCTGCCCACACCAGTGAGCCGTCGGCCGCGCGGCGGAGCATCTCGGCGAGGCGCTCGTCGCCGGTGCGCCGCCACACCGCCGCCCACTGCCCGACGGGCGAGATGTGCATCGTCACGGCCAGGGTGGTGGCACCGTCGCCGCTCGCGAGCCGCTCCAGCACGGCGAGCACGTCGCCCAGACCGGCGCCGAGCCCACCCAGCTCCTCGGGCACGGTGAGGCCCAGGAGCCCGGCCTCGCGGAGGTCGGCGTAGTTGTCGTAGGGGAACGTGGAGTCCCGGTCGTGGTCGGCTGCGCGGTCGGCGAAGCGCCGCGCCAGCCCGGTGGCGATCTCGACGAGCTCGTCCCTACTGCTGCGCTGAGCGGTGGCCATGTCCCGATCCTGCACGGCGTGCGTGAGGATGGGGCGGTGAATCTCGATCGGGCGGTCCTGTTCCGGCTGGCGACGAGCGCGAGGTTCGAACGCACGCTCCGCGCGGTGCCCGGCGGGGAGCAGTCTGCGTGGCGGGCCGCCTCCCGGTACGTCGCCGGTACCGGCGCGACCGACGCGGTCCGGGTGGCGCAGGGCCTGGCCGCGCGTGGTGTGGGCACCAGCCTCGATCAGTTCGGCGAGATGGTGCGCGACCGCGCCACCGCCGACGCCGTCGCGGCCGACTACGTCCGGCTGGGGGAGGGCCTCGCCGGGCAGCCCGAGTCGGTGTGGCTCTCGGCGGACCTATCGCACCTCGGCCTCGACGTCGACGCGGCCCGGTGCGCCGACCACCTCGCGGCGATCGCCGCGGCACTCCCGCTCGGACGGCGGATCCAGGTCGGTGCCGAGGACCACACCCGCACCGACGCCGTGCTCGGGTGCGTGCTCGCCGCCGCCGGTCGCGGGCACGCCGACCGGCTGGGGGCCACCGTGCAGGCCAACCTCCACCGCTCGCCCGCCGATGCCGACCGCCTCGTCGCGGCCGGGGTGCAGGTGCGGCTGGTCAAGGGCGCCTACCTCGAGCCCGCCGGCCTTGCGCATCCGCACGGTGAGCCCACCGACGTCGCCTACCTCCGGCTCGCGCACCGTCTCGCCGCGGCAGGCGCGGACTTCTCGCTCGCCACCCACGACGGGGTGCTGCGGGAGGCGTTGCTCGCGGCGCTGGGCCCGCGGCCGGTGGAGCAGCTGCTGGGGGTGCGGCCCGACGTCCCCGGCGAGCTGGTGGAGCGCGGGGTGCCGGTGCGGGTGTACGTGCCGTTCGGGGCGAACTGGTTCCGCTACTGGATGCGGCGGGTGGCGGAGTCGCGCGGCGCCTGAGCCCGGCGCACGGCGACCTTCGCCGCCTCCTGCACCTGCTCCGACACCGTGGGGTGGACGTGGATCGTGTCGGCGAGGTCGAGGGCGGTGGCGCCCATCTCGATCGCCACCGTGCCCGCCGCGACCAGCTCGGACGCATGCGGCCCCGCGACGTGCAGCCCGAGCACCACCCCGGTGCCGGCCTCGGTCACGAGCTGCACGGTGCCGTGCGGCGCACCGAGGGTGAGCGCCCGGCCGTTCGCCGCCATCGGGACTGTCGTGACCACCGGGTCGAGCCCCTCGGCGCGAGCGGCTGCAGCGGTGAGGCCGACCGTCGCGATCTCGGGGTCCCCGAACACCACCGCGGGAACCGCGGCAGGCTGGAACGCCACGCGCTCCCCGCACAGCGCGTCGACCGCCACCGGTGCCTCGGCGTAGCCCTTATGCGCCAGGGCCGGGCCAGGGCTGACGTCGCCGATCGCGGCGACGTGCGGTCGCACCGTCCGATCGGGCGCCACCGGGATGCGACCGTCGGGTCCGGGGGTGACGCCGAGCCGGTCCAGGCCCAGCTGGTCGGTATTCGGAACCCGTCCGGCGGCGACGATCACCACGTCGGCTTTCACCGCGGTCTCCTGCTCGCCCTGCCGGACGTGCAGCAGCCCGTCGCGGTGCTCGCCCGCCGCCGCCCCCGTCAGGACCGCAACCCCGAGCTGGGCGAGCCGGCGCGCCACGGGCCGGACGAGCGCGGCGTCGATCTCGGGCAGCACCCGCCCGGCCGCCTCCACCAGCGTGACGGCCGCGCCGAGCTTGGCCAGCGCCGTGCCCAGCTCGACACCGATGTACCCGGCACCCACCACGGCGACGGCGGCTGGCAACTCGGCGAGGTCGAGCGCGCCCGTGCTGTCGAGCACCCGCTGCCCGTCGGGGACGAGGCCCGGCAGGACCGTCGGCCGCGACCCGGTGGCGAGCACGACGTCCCGGAACTCGACGAACGCCGCGCGCCCGTCCGGCGTGCGGACGACGGCCTGATCGGGCCGCGTGAACCGCAGCTCCCCGCCGAGCACCCGCACGTCCGCGCCGCCGAGCATCGACCGGATCCCGTCGGTCAGCTCGGCGACGATCGCCCGCTTGCGGGCCTGGAACGCGCCGAGATCGGGGGCGGCGAGGCCCAGGCCTGCGGCGGCCGCCCGCGCGCCGAGGTCGGCCAGCTCGATCAACGCCTTCGACGGGATGCAGCCCACCCGCAGGCACACCCCGCCCACCCCGTCGGTGCCGTCACGGTCGACGAGTGTGACGTCGCGGCCGCGGCGCGCGGCGTGCAGCGCCGCCGTGTAGCCGGCCGGGCCCGCGCCGACCACCAGCAGGTCGACGGCCTCGGCGATCTCCCCGACGACCATCAGCCGTCCTCGCCGAGCAGCAGTAGTGGCTGGGTGACCAACCGCTCCAGCGTGGCGACGAACGCGCCGAGGTCGGCGCCGTCCAGCACCCGGTGGTCGGCGGCGACCGCGAGCGGCAGCACCCGGCGCACGGCCGGAGCCCCGTCGACGGGCACCACCGCGTCCCGGACGCGGCCGAACCCGGCGATCGCCACCTGCGGCGGGCTGATCAGCGGCGTACCGAGCCAGGTGCCGTAGCTGCCGAAGTTGCTCACCGTGAACGTGGCGCCGGTGGTGTCCCGCGGCGTCAGGGTGCGCTCGCGGGCCGCTTCCACCAGGCGGGCGATCTCGCGGCCGAGGCCGGGCACCCCGCGAGGGCCGGCGTCGCGCAGCACGGGCACGACGAGCCCGTCCCGGGTGGCGGTGGCGATCCCGACGTGCAGGCGGCGGTGGACCGTCAGCTCCGCGCGGTCCGGGTCGAAGGTGGCGTTCAGCTCGGGATGGCGGCGCAGCGCGGCCACGAGCACCCGGACCAGCAGCGGGAGCAGGGTGAGCCGCGCGCCGCGCGCCGCGGCGTCCCCGCGCAGCAGGGCGTGGGCCCGTTCCAGCTCGGTGGCGTCGACCTCGCGGAACTCGGTGATGTGCGGGACGGCCAGCGCCGCGGTCATCGCCTTCGCGGTCTGGCGGCGCAGCCCACGCAGCGGGCGCACCTCAGTGTCGGGTGTGTCCACGGGCGCCTGCTGGACCACCGGTTCGGGTTCGGGTTCTGGTTCTGGCTTGAGCGGTGCCGCCACCGCGGCCATGACGTCGTCCGGCACGATCCGGCCGTTCGGGCCGCTGCCGGTGAGCGTGGTGAGGTCGACGCCGTGCTCGACGGCCAGCCGGCGGGTGCTCGGTGCGGCCAGCACCCGGTTGCGGGTCGCAGGCACGGTGGCGGCCGCTGTCTCCAGCACGAAGAGTGGCTCCCCGACCGGCACCATGTCACCGACGGCTCGGGCCAGCTCCCGGATCGTCCCGTCGGCCGGGGCCGGCAGCTCCACCTGCGCCTTCGCCGTCTCGACGGTCACAACGGGCTGGTCGGCGCGTACGGCGGCGCCGGGGGAGACGAGCCACTCGACGACCTCCGCCTCGGCGAGCCCCTCTCCGACATCCGGAAGCCGGAAGACGATCTCAGCCACGGCAAGCCCCCGACACGTCAGGAAGGTGACATTGCAGACGTTCAACGTCAGCGGGGCCACCCCGCTGACGTCCGGGCGGTGCAGTCATGCCGCCTTCACCGTCTCGCGTGCCGCCGCCACCACCCGCTCCACACCCGGCACGAACAAGTCCTCCACCCGCCCCGGCGGGTAGGGCGTATCCGGCGCCCCGACCCGCGCGATCGGGGCCTCCAGCGAGTAGAACGCCCCCTGCGCCACCGTCGCCACGACCTCGGCGCCGAACCCGGCCGACAGCGGCGCCTCGTGCACCACGACACACCGCCCGGTCGACGCCACGGCGTCCACCAGGCCGGCCTCGTCGAGCGGCACGAGCGTGCGCAGGTCGAGCACCGTCGCCGCGATGCCTTCCTCGGCCAGCAGGTCCGCCGCCTTCTCCGCCACCTGCACCGCGGCGCTCCAGGCCACGATCGTGACGTCGGCGCCCGCACGCGCCACCCGCAGCTTCCCGAACGGCACAGGTGCGTCCCCGTCCGGCACCTCGCCGCTGACCAGCCGGTACCCGCGCAGCGGTTCGCAGAACAGCACCGGGTCCGGCGACCGGACGGCGGTCTGGAGCAGCCCCTTCGCGTCGGCCGCGGTCGCGGGCATCACCACGTCGAGCCCGGGCGACTGCACGAACTGCGCCTCGAGCGCCTCGGAGTGCAGCTCCGGGGTGCGCACCCCGCCCCCGAACGGTGCCCGCACCACTACCGGCATCGGGAACCGTCCCTGCGACCGGTAGCGCATCCGCGCGAGCTGCGCGCCGACCTGGTGGAAGGCCTGGTGGGCGAACCCGAGGAACTGCAGCTCCGCGATCGGCACCAGGCCGGCGGCCGCGAGCCCGATCGACGCCCCCACGATCGACGCCTCGGCGAGCGGCATGTCGACCACCCGCTCCGGCCCGAACTCGTCGAGCAGCCCGTCGGTGGCGCGGAAGACACCCCCGAGCCGCCCCACGTCCTGGCCGAGCACCATCGTGCGCTCGTCGCGGGCGAGCTCGCCGCGCAGCGTCGTGTTGATCGCCTCGAGCATGGTCATCCGGGTCATCCGCCGGGTCATCGGGCGCCGCCGTGCGCCTGCAGCTCGGCGAGCTGGGCCTGCAGTCGTGGTGAGGGCGTCTCGGTGACGTGCGCGAACACGTGCTCGACGCCGGGCGGGGCGACCGCCTCGACGGTGCGCACGGCCTCCTCGATGCGCTGCGCGATGCGTTCGCGCACCGCGGCGTCGTGCGGGTCGTCCCACAGCCCGCGCGACCGCAGGTACGTGTGCACGCGGTCGAGCGGATCTCGCGGCTCCCACGCCGCGAGGTCGTCGGTGGGGCGGTAGCGGGTCGCGTCGTCGGCGGTGTTGTGGTCGCCGAGCCGGTAGGTGAGCGTCTCGACGAGCGTCGGCCCGCCTCCTGAGCGGGCCCGCTCCACGGCGTTGCTCGCCACCTCGTGCACGGCGAGGAGGTCGTTGCCGTCCACGAGCGCGCCCGCCATCCCGTACCCCGGCGCCCGGGCGGCGAGGCTGGCGGCGGCCGACTGCCGGGCTCGCGGCGTGGAGATGGCCCAGCCGTTGTTCTGCACGAGGAACACCACGGGAGCCCGGACGACCCCGGCGAGGTTGCAGGCCTCGTGGAAGTCGCCCTCGGAGGTGGCGCCGTCCCCACAGAACACCATCACGACGGCGTCGCGCCGCTGCCGCGCCAGGCCCCACGCCAGCCCGACGGCCTGCGGGAGCTGCGCGGCCAGCCCGATCTGGATAGGCAGCACGTTCACCTCGTCGGGGGCGCGGCCGCCGCGCGGGTCGCCGAGGAAGGTCAGCATGAACTGCTCCAGCGGCAGCCCCTGGTTCAGCAGCGCGGGCAGCTCCCGGTACTGCGGCACCACCCAGTCGCGCGCCGGGTCGAGCGCGAACGCCGCCCCCACCACCGACGCCTCCTGTCCGCGGACCGGCGAGAACGTGCCGAACCGGCCCTGGCGCTGGAGGCTGAACGCCTTCTCGTCGAACGCGCGGGAGAAGAGCATGAGCTCGTACGCCGCGCGCAGCCGCTCGCCGTCCAGGGTGGGCGAGCGGCCGGGTTCGAGGTCGCCGCCCGGACGCAGCACGGTCCACGGCGTCGCGGCGCCGTGCTCGGGACGGAACTGGGGGACGAATCCGGACACGGGTTCCTCTCCGTTGGTTACCACGCTCAGTCGATTACCACGCTGCTGGTTCCCACGCTCACCAGCCGCCGTAGGCGAGCCAGCCGCCGTCGATGGGCACCTGCGCCCCGGTGACGTAGGAGGCGGCGGGCGAGACGAGGAAGGCGACGACCTCGGCCACCTCCGCCGGGTCGGCGAGCCGGCCCAGCGGGGTGCGGCGCTCGATGTCGGCCGCGGAGAAGCGGCCCGACCTCATCGTGTGCTCGACGAACGGAGTGGCCACGTATCCGGGGTTCACCGACACCACCCGGACGCCCCGGTCGGCCCACTCCACGGCGAGTGACTTCGTCAGCCCGTCGAGCCCGTGTTTGGCGGTGGCGTACGCGGTGCGACCCGGGATCGCGACGGCGCCGAGCACCGATGAGATGTTGAGGATCGTGCCGCCGCCGCCCGCCAGCATCACCCGCGCGGCGGCCTGCGCGCAGAGGAACGGCCCGGTGAGGTTGGTGGCGATCACGCGTGTCCACTCGTCGGCCGTGATCTCCTCGGCCGGGCGTACCAGCGGGATGCCCGCGTTGTTGACCAGCACGTCCAGCGTCCCGAAGCCCTCGACCGCGGCGTCGACGAGCGCCTGCGCGCCCGCCGCGTCGCTCACGTCCGCGGCCACAGGAACGGCGCCGTGGCCGATCGCGGCCGCCGCCTCCGCGGCGCGGCCCGCGTCCCGCGAGTTCACGACGACACGCGCCCCGCCTTCCGCGAGCCGCTGTGCGATGGCCCGGCCGATGCCGGAGCTGGAGCCCGTGACGACGGCGGCGAGCCCGTCGACGGACCGGGTGGGGGTCTCTGGTGGGGGCACGGGTCGCCTTCCTGCTCGACGCCCGCGACCGCCGGCGTCACCGTTGCCGGCCGACGTCCTCAGCTTCGATCCGCCGCACCAACCGGTCAAGGGTGTCTTCCGGCCCCGGCATCATCCGGAATCCGGATGATGCCGGGGCCGGAGTTGAACCGGGCGGCCCTGCCATGCGTTGTCGGGGTGTGAGAGTGGGGCCTGTGGCAGGTGGGACCCAGCCGCCCGGACCGGACGACGCCGAGACGTTCGTCCGTGCGCTGTACGAGGACGCGGCCGGACCGCTGTTCGGGTACGTGCTGCGCCTGACCGGCGACCGAGCGCGGGCCGAGGAGGTCGTGCAGGAGACGCTGGTCCGAGCGTGGCGCCGCGCCGAGCACCTCGACGCCACCTCCGACACGCTCCGGGCGTGGCTGTTCACGACCGCGCGCCATCTGGTGACCGACCTCTGGCGCCGCGACGCCGCCCGCCCGTCCACTGTGGCCGACGAGCGCGCCCTCGCGGCCGCACCCGCCGCGGACGAGCTGGACCGGGCCGTGGAGCGCTGGACGGTGGCTGACGCGCTCGCGCGGCTCACCCCCGAGCACCGTGCGGTGCTGGTGGAGACCTACTACGAGGGGCGGTCGGTGGCACAGGCGGCGCAGCGGCTCGGGGTGCCGCCGGGCACGGTCAAGAGCCGCACCTACTACGCGCTGCGGGCGCTGCGGCTGGTGCTGGAAGAGATGGGGGTGGCGCAATGACCGATGGGTCTCGCGCGCCCGAGCACGCCGCTCGGATCGACCTCGGCGCCTACCTGATCGGGAGCCTCGCTCCCGCCGAACGGGCTGTAGTGGAACGGCATCTCGCGACGTGCGAGCGGTGCCGCGCCGAACTGGCGGACCTGGCGCCCCTGCCAGGGCTCCTCGGCCGGCTCGACGCCGACGAGGCCCGCAACCAGACGCTGACCCCGAGCCCCGACCTCCTGCCCCGCGCCCTCGAGGCCGTGCGCCGCGAGCGGGCCGCCGACCGGCACACGCTGCGCCGCTGGCGGATCGGAACTGCCGTGGCAGCGGCCGCCGCCGTGGTCGCGGTCGCGATAGCGATGGCGCCCGCGGTTCTTCCCGGCCCGACCGCCGCCCCCGCGGTCCCGTTCACCGTGGCGGCGGGGGTGACGGCGGCGGGCAGCGGCAGCATGGAGTCCCGCGGCTGGGGCACCGCGCTGCAGCTCGACCTGACCGGGCTCCCGCCCGCATCGGGGTATCAGGCCTACGTCACCGCCCGCGACGGGCACGGCGAGGTGGCCGCGAGCTGGGGACCCACACCGAGCGGGCGGGCCGTCGTCAGCGGGGCCACCGCCATCCCGCGCGCGGACCTCACCTCGATCCAGGTGCGCACGATGGACGGCCGGGAGCTGCTCAACCTCCCCTGCTAGGCGCTTAGAGCGACTCCAGCGCGCCCCCGACGTCGGGGTGCAGCGGGAGGATCTGCTGCAGGTTCATGGTCTCCCACGGCCGGATCACCGCCCGGTTGTCCGCCGGCGCCACCACCCGCAGGGGCACCGGCCGGGCCCCGGGTTCGTCGTAGGGTGCCGACCCGGCCGGTGTGGTGGTGCGCGTGGCCAGCTCGGCGAAGGTGCCCAGGCCGGAGGAGCCGAGGAAGCTCACGGCGGTCAGGTCGACCACGACGCCGCTGAGGTCCGGCCACTTCAGGGTGTCGTCCACCACCGCCATCAGCTCTCGGGCGGTCTGCAGGTCAAGTTCTCCCGCCACCGTCACCACGGCCGCCGATCCCACGCGGGCGGTGGTCAGCGTCATGACGTCGGCTGGCGCTCCGGGGGCGTCCCAGGCGCTGCGGTCGCTGTCGCTCACCCCGGAACCGTATCGTCCCCGGCTCCGCCGTCCTCCGACCTGTCCGATCACGCGCCCTGAAGGCGGCCACCTGGTGCCGGCCTCACACCCCGCCGGGTGATGATGACCGGTATGACGTCGACGGCAACGGGATCCGATCTGGTCGAGCGGGACGCACGGGAGCTTTCGGGCCTGGTCGAGCGCCGCGAGGTGTCGTGCGTCGAGGTCGTGACGGCGCACCTCGAGCAGATCGAGCGGCTCAACCCGCAGGTCAACGCGATCATCGCCCGGCGCGACCCGGACGTGGTGCTCGCCGAGGCCGCCGAGCGGGACGCGCAGCTCGCGCGGGGCGAGCGGGCCGGGTGGCTGCACGGGCTCCCGGTGGCGGTGAAGGACCTGGCCGAGGTGGCCGGGCTGCCCTGGACGGCAGGCTCACTCGTGCACCGCGACCGGATCGGCGCCGTCGACGAGCTGTTCGTGCGTCGCATGAAGGACGCAGGCGCCGTCGTCGTGGGGAAGACGAACACACCTGAGCTGGGTTTCGGCTCGCAGACCTACAACCCGGTCTCGGGTGCGACGCGCAACCCGTACGACCTCTCGCGCACCCCCGGCGGCAGCAGCGGCGGGGCCGCGGCGGCGCTCGCGCTGCGGATGCTGCCCGTGGCCGACGGCAGCGACTACATGGGCTCGCTGCGCAACCCGGCCGCGTTCTGCAACGTGTGGGGCATGCGCCCGTCGACGGGCCGGGTGCCGAAGCCGGGGTTCGTCGCGCAACTCGGCGAGGCCGGGCCGATGGGCCGCAGCGTCACCGACGTCGCCGCGCTGCTGTCCGTGCTCGCCGGCCCCGACCCGGACCACCTGCTGGGCCGGGGGGAGGACCCGGCCGTGTTCGCGGGCCCGCTTGACGGCGACGTGGCCGGTGCCCGGGTGGCGTGGGTCGGCGACCTCGCCGGCCGCCTCGCCTTCGAGCCCGGCGTCCTGGACCTGGGCCGGGCCGCCGCGGAGGTGCTCGCGTCGCTGGGCTGCGTGGTCGAGGAGGCGCTCCCCGACCAGGACTTCGACGAGCTCTGGTCGACGGCGCTGGTCTGGCGCTGGTGGAACGCGCTGGAGCTGGAGCCGCTGCACGCCGACCCGGCAACGCGCGCGCTGCTCAAGCCGGAGATCGTCTACGAGATCGAAGGTGGCCTGCGGCTCTCCGCGCTCGACGTCACCCGCGCGCTCGAGGGCCGCCGGCGGTGGCTCGACGCGCTGGCAGGCTTCTTCACCCGCTACGACTTCGTGCTCGCCCCGAGCGCGCAGGTCTTCCCGTTCGACGTCGGCACGCCGTGGCCCGCGGAGGTCGGCGGGCGGCCGATGGACACCTATCACCGCTGGATGGAGACCGTCGCGCCGTGGTCGCTCGCCGGCACGCCGGTGCTCGGGATGCCGGCGGGCTTCGACCCGCGCGGGCTCCCCACCGGTGTGCAACTGATCGGCAGGCCGGGCGCCGACCTGGACGTCCTGCGCCTCGGCCGGGCCTACGAGAAGGCGACCCGGTGGGTGAGCCGGGTCCGTCCCGCGCTACTCGACGCGAACCGCCCGTGCTGACCGTCCGCGGCGCCGACCTCGTCTGGACCGGGTCCGCGGAGGTGCCAGGCGGCTCGGTCGCCGTCGGCCCGGACGGGCTGGTCGCGGCGGCGCCGGTCGGCGGGGAGGTGCTCGACGCGTCCGGGTGCGTCGTGACACCGGGCCTGGTCAACGCCCACCACCACCTCCTGCAGACCGCGTTCCGCACCCTGCCCGCCACCCGGGGCGTGCCGATGCGGGACTGGTTGCCGCGGATGTCGGCCGCCTACGACGCCGTCGGCCTCGACGACGAGGTGGCGCACGCGGCGGCGGCCGCCGGCCTGGCCGAGGCCCTGCTGTGCGGCGTGACGACGGTGGCCGACCACCACCTCACCTGGCCCGCCGCCACGGGCGACGGAACGGGGATCGCCCGGGCGGTGGCCACAGCGGCGGGGGAGCTGGGCGCCCGGCTGGTGTTCGTGCGGGGGAGCGCGCGCGACGACCCGCAGACCGCCGCCGCCTCGGCGGACGCGATCGCCGGGATGCTCGCAGGCGACCCGACCGGGATGGTGCAGGTCGCCGTGGGACCGGCTGGTGTGCACAGCGACGCGCCGGAGACGTTCGCGCTGCTCGGCGAGGTGGCCGCCAAGCACGGGCTGCGGCGGCGGACCCAGTCGAACGAGCAGGTCGACGTCGAGGTGGCGGCGGAGCGCTTCGGGCGCAGGCCGCTCGACCTGCTGGACGAGTGGGGCTGGCTCGCCCCCGACGTCACTCTCGCCCACCTGTGCGGGGTGACCGCGGCCGAGATCGAGCGGGTGGCCGCGGCAGGTGTGAGCGCCACGCACGCCCCCGGCTGCGACCTCCCGATGGGCTGGGGTGTTGCGCCGATGGCCGCCCTCGCCGACGCGGGGGTCGCCGTCGGTCTCGGCACGAGCGGCGGTGGCAGCAACGACGCCGGGCACCTACTCGCGGACGCGCGGCTCGCGCTGCAGGTGGCGCCGCTGGCCGGACGACCGGTCTCCGCCCGCGAGGTGCTGAGCTGGGCGACCGCGGGTTCGGCGGCCGGGCTGGGCCGCCCCGAGCTTGGGCGGCTGCTCCCCGGCTGTGCCGCCGACCTAGCCTGCTGGGACGTCACCGGCGTCGCGGACGCCGGCGTGGCTGACCCCTTGGCGGGGCTGCTGTGGGCCGCGCCGGGACGACGGCCACGCCACGTCGTCGTGGCGGGCCGGGTGGTGGTGCGCGACGGCGAGCTGGTGGGCCGTCCGGAGCGGGAGGTGGCCGGTGACCTGAGGGCGCTGCTGAACCGCCGGGCCTAGGAGCCCCGGACGGCGTGCGCCGCTGACGGGAGCCCGGTCAGCGGGCCGGCGTGCGCCCGAACCGCTCGGCCAGCTCCCCGGTCAGCGCCGGCCAGACGACGGGGTCGTGCCCCGGCACCAGCGGGTAGCCGCGTTCGGCCGCGATCGCCTTGAGCCTGCGCACCTGCTCGATGCACTCCTCCGGGGTGGCGTCGACGCGGCCACCGACCGAGACCTCCTGCTCGATGTTCTCGGTGAGGTCGGCGGCGTCGAAGGCGAAGACGAACCCGCCGCCCCCGACGCTCTCGTCGAGGTCCACGACGAAGCTCTGGTGGCCGGGCGTGTGCCCAGGCGTCGAGACCGCGGTGACGCCGGGGGCGATCTCGGCGTCGCCGTCGGCGAGCCGCCAGTCGTGGGCCGGGTCGTCGAAGTCGATCCGGAAGATGCCGTCCTGCTCGGCCTCGGGCGTGAGGCCGTACTCGAGCTCGCGGCGCTGGCAGTGCACGGGAACCCCGGTGAAGTGGCGCAGCCCGCCCGCATGGTCCAGGTGCAGGTGGCTGAGCCCGACGGCGTGCACGTCCGACATCTCGATCCCGGCGTGGGCGAGCGCCTCCTCCAGAGGCTCGCCCGGGCCGGGGAGGATCGCCCGGTGCATCGGGTTGCCGTGGAACCGGGCCCGCAACGCGGTGTCGTGCAGGAGTGCGGAGTTGAAGCCCGTGTCGAGCAGCAGCCAGCCGCCGTCGGCGTGCAGCAGGATGCCCGGGACGGGCTCGCGCATGCGCTCCTCGCGGGACGCTCCCTCGATCGAGACGGACCGGGGCAGGTCCTCCCACCCGAGAGTGAGCAGGACGATCTCGCGGATCCCTGATCCACGTCGTGACATGAAGGCGCTCCCGTGCTGCTCAGCGGAAGGGTCGGCGGCGCACCCGCCACCCGACCCCCGGATGAGGTGTCAGGCTGACAGGTGGGCGATGCGCAGCGTCGTCGGGGCCGCGACCTAGGGAGCGCCCTGAACAACTCTGCCCTACTGCGCGCCGCCCAGGCGGGCACCTCGCGGCGTTGGACGATCGGGCCGATACACAGCGGCGGTATCGGCCCTCTCGCGTCAGGTGACCCGATGCGATGCACCCACCTGGACGCCGCTCGCAACGGGCGGAGTTGTTCAGGCCCCTCCCAGTGCGACTCCTCGTCTCAGCGGCGGGCCGTGGGCAGCAGGCGCGGGTCGGCCGGGCCGTCCGCCGGCCCCGGCAGCGCTGCGCCGCGGTCCAGGGCGTGGTCGAGTCGGCGCAGCAGGTCCTGGAGGAGCTGGGCCTCCTCGGACGAGGTGAACAGCTCGGCCTGGCTCCGCTCGACGAGTACGGTGAGGCGGCGGTGGACGCTCTTGCCCCGCGGAGTGAGGAAGAGCCGCACGCGCCTGCGGTCCTCCGGATCGATCCTGCGGTACACGAGGTTGTTGGCCACCAGCCGGTCTACCAGGCGGGTCAGCGCAGCCGGGCGCACCCCGACGCAGTCGGCGACCTCGGTCATCGGGTACCCGGAACCCTCCGAGAGGATGTTCAGCACCCGCCACTGGTCCACGTCGCAGCCCTCAGGCCCGAGGGCCGATCGCAGCCGTTCGGTGACCCGCCGCTCCACGTGACTGATCAGGTGGGAGAATTCACGGGACGAGTTCTGGGGAAACATTGCCTGCCCGTCCTCCCGGCGCCTACGGTGCTTCCCACCGTAGACGATCTCGGGGGGGATCGGCCCCAGTACGGCAGCGTCGCCGCTCCCCGCTCAGCGGGGATCCGAGACGCCTCCGTGGGAGATGCCCGTGCTCCAGTCGCCGGTTGCCCCTGAACGGTTCGGCGGTGATCTGCGCGGGGGGCGGGACGACTCGGCCCTCACCGTCGCGCTCGTCGTTCCCCACCAGGGCCCGCTCGGCCTCATCGGCCCCTCCAGCGAGCTGTGCGCCGAGCTGGCCGCCGAGGAGATCAACGAGGCGGGTGGCGTCCTCGGCCGGGAGCTGCGGCTGCTGCCCGTCGACGGTGGAGCCGCTCCACACGTCGTCGCGAACGAGGTCGGCGCGCTCGTGTCACACGGCGTGGTCGACGCCGTGATCGGCACGCACACCTCCGCCGTGCGGCACGAGCTCGCGCCGCGGGTCGCGCACGGCGTGCCCTACGTCTACACGTCGATCTACGAGGGCGGCGAGCGCAACCCGGGCGTTTTCCTGATCGGCGAGACGCCGGGCAACCAGCTGCGGCCGGGTATGCGGCTGCTCGCCGACGAGTTCCGGGTGCGGCGGTGGTGCGTGGTGGGCAACGACTACGTCTGGCCGAGGAAGTCCGCGGCTGCGGCCCGGCACTTCGCGCGGGAGTCGGGCGGGCGGATTTACGAGGAGATGTACGTCCCCCAGGGCACGATCGAGTTCTCGGACGTGGTCGAACGCGTGGAACGGGCCGACGTCGACGCCGTGCTCGTGCTGCTCGTGGGGCAGGACGCGGTGCAGTTCCACCAGGCGTTCGCCAGGCGCGAGCTGCACCGCCGGTGCCTGCGGCTCACCACCCTCATGGACGAGAACATGCTGCTGGCCGCCGGGCCGGAGGCGACGGTCGGTCTGTACGCGGCCGCTGGGTACTTCGAGTCGCTGACCACACCCGAACGCCTCGACTTCGCCGCCCGCTACGCCCGCCGGTTCGGCGTCGACGCGCCGCACGTCGGCAACCTGGGCCAGTCCTGCTACGAGGGCGTCCGCCTGCTGCACGCGCTGCTCGATCAGGCACGGTCCCTCGACGTCCAGGCCATCAGCGCCGTCGCGGACACCGTCTCCTATGCGGGCGCGCGTGGACGGCGGCAGTTGCGCGACCGCCACGCCGCACAGCGCGTCTACCTGGCCGAGGCCGACGCGATGGAGTTCTCCGTGGTGGCGGAGCTGGCCGAACCGGAGCGCTGAGCCGACCGGAGGCGCCGAGTGGCCGGGAGCGCTGGCTGGATCGCATTCGCGGTCCCCGTCGGCGCCCTTTCCGGTTGGCCTCGGAATGCGAATGCGGTGACCATCCGGGATACCACGGGATTGGCCCTTCGCCAGTGGTGAGCGGCTCCGTCCGGTGGTTTCGGGCGGCTCCGGGAATTCGTTCTCCGGCTTAGCGGGCCAGATCGGGGAAACGACCCGGGCGGCCGATCGTGGAGGAAGGTCTTGGACGGGAAAGTTACGTTCACCAGAAAGTCGCAGGTCAGCCGAGCATCGGCAACACCTGCGTAACATGATCTCCGCAGATGTAACAGAAATCGTCCTTGTGGTGCACCATCCGCAACATCGCGTCCTTAGGGTACCGGCCAATCAGTGGTCGGTACGGAGGAACGGCGGTCGAGGGTGGAGATGTCGGGCAGGAGTTCCAGACGGCCCACGGTGTTCCGGCGTTCCCGGGTCCGGGCTCTGGTCGCCGTTGTGGCGTTGTCCGTGCTCGCGGGATGTGGCGGGCCCGGAAATGCGGCGTCGGGCGCGGTCGGCGCACCCAAGAGCGGCGGCACGCTCGCGATCGGGATCGAGTCGGAGGTCGACGTCCTCGACCCGCAGCGGGCAGGCGGCTGGGTGTCGTGGCGGGTGAACCGGCAGATCTTCGAGCCGCTGGTCGACGAGGACCTGTCCAAGCCGTCGTCGGAGGCGGCGGTCCCGCCGCTCCGGCCGGGCCTTGCCACGTCCTGGGAGATCTCCCCGGACGGGACGGTCTACACCTTCCACCTCCGGCCGAACGTCACGTTCCACGACGGCACCCCGTTCGACGCCGCCGCGGTCGAGTTCAACATCCGGCGGATGTGGGACAAGAGCTTCGAGTTCTACGACGCCAAGGCCGCCGGTCAGACGACGTTCGTCTGGCAGAAGCTGGCTTCCGTCACCACCCCGGACCCGATGACCGTCCAGCTGACGATGTCGCAGCCCTTCGAGCCGTTCCTGCGGCTGCTGCCCCAGGGCGGCAGCGGGTCGAGCGCCATCATCAGCCCCACCGCGGTCCGGACCTACGGCAACGACAACGTGGCCGAGCACCCGGTCGGCACCGGGCCCTTCAAGTTCGCCGATCGCGTTCGGGGGCAGCGGATCACGCTGGAGCGCAACGACGCCTACTGGGGCGAGAAGCCCTACCTGGACAAGGTCGTGTTCCGGCCCCTCCCCGACCCCTCCGCCCGGGTGGCCGCGCTGCGGGCCAACGAGGTGGACATGATCGCGGTGCCGCCGCCGGACAGCGTGCAGGGCCTCGCGGACTCCGGCTTCCAGATCTCGGACGGCGCCCCGCCGCACGTCTGGTACCTGTCGTTCAACATGAACGACCCCATCACGAGCAACAAGCTCGTGCGTCAGGCGATCAACCTCGCGATCGACCGGCAGGGTCTCGCCACCACGCTGCTGCGCGACACGGTCAAGCCGGCCTACGACGTACAGGCCCCGGCCAACGCCGCGTACGTCGAGAACACCGCCGCGTACGGGTACGACCCGGACAAGGCCAAGCAGCTGCTGGCCGAGGCCGGCTACCCCGACGGGTTCGAGACCACGATGATGACCTCGGTCGACGGCTCAGGGCAGATCATCCCCGTCCCGATGGCGGAGTACATCCAGCAGGACCTGGCGAAGGTCGGCATCAAGATCAAGCTCGATACCACGGAATGGATCTCCTACCTCACCAAGTGGGCGCAGGGCACGTCGCCAGGCGTCGGCTGGGCACAGCAGTCCTGGGGCATGACCACGCCGTACTGGCTCTACATCGCGACGTCGTCGAGCCTGCGCGCCCCGAACGGCCCGAACGTCGGCGGGTACTCCAACCCCGAGCTGGACCGGGTGATGGGCGAGGCGATCAGCGCGACGTCCGAGGACCAGGCGGTCGAGCTCTGGAAGCAGGCGAACCGGATCGTCACCGATGACGCGGCGATCGCTCCGATCGTGAACGACAAGGCCCCGTACGTGCTGAGCCGGAACGTCCAGGGGTTCGTGTCGCCCAGCGAGGAGTGGTACGACCTCAACCGGGTCTGGCTGTCGTCGTGATCGGGTTCGTGCTCCGGCGCCTGGCCTGGACGGTGCTGATCCTGCTCGGCGTCTCGGTGCTGGTGTTCCTCCTCATGCAGCTCGTCCCCGGTGATCCGGTCCGGACGATGCTGGGGATGAGCGCCACGGCCGAGCACGTCGAGGAGGTCCGCCACGAGCTCGGCCTGGACCGCTCGCTTCCCGTGCAGTACCTGAGCTACCTGTCGGGTGTGCTGCACGGGGAGCTGGGGCAGTCGCTGATCCTGAGCCAGCCGGTCTCGGCGATCCTGTTCCCGAAACTGCTCAACACGGTGATCCTCTCGGTCGGCAGCCTGCTGATCTGCCTGCTGGTCGGGATCCCGCTCGGCGTCATCGCCGGGGCGCGGCAGTACTCGTTGTTCGACCGCGGCTCGATGTTCCTGTCCCTCGCCGGTGCCAGCGTCCCCGTCTACTGGGCGGCGCTGGTCGTGATCAGCATCTTCGCCCTGCAGCTTGGCTGGTTCCCGACCTCGGGCATGTACGACACCCGTGATCCGGGTGGGTTCGGCGACGTGCTGTACCACCTGGTGCTGCCGGCCACCGCGGCGGCGCTGGTGCCCACAGCGGTGATCGCCCGGATGGCGCGCGGCTCGATGGTCGAGGCGCTGCACGGCGACCACGTGCGGATGCTGCGGGCCAGCGGCGTCCCGGAGCGCCTGGTGATCTGGCGGCACGCGCTGCGGGGCGTGATGCCGCCGGTGGTCAACATCGTCGGGCTGCAGATCGGCTACCTGCTCGGCGGGATCATCTTCGTCGAGGTCGTCTTCAACTGGCCCGGGCTCGGGGGCCAGCTCTACACGTCGATCACCGCGGGCGACATGCCCATGATCCAGTCCGGCGTGCTGTTCATCGCACTGGTCTTCGTCCTGGTCAACCTGATCACCGATATCGCGGTCGCGCTGCTCGACCCGCGCACCCGGAAGGCGGCGTAGAGGCGTGAGCTCGGACACCATCACCGCGACCGGGACGGCGGGCCCGCCCGTCCTGGCGACCACCTGGCAGCGCCGCTCCCAGTTCAAACTGGCGATGCGCGCGCTGCGGCGGGACAGGGTCGCGGTCGGGGCACTCGTCGTCCTCGTTCTCGTCACTCTCGCCGCGGTTCTGGCTCCGTGGATCAGCCCGTACGACCCGCTGGCGGGCGACCCACAGCTGCGGCTGCTGCCGCCGTTCAGCGAGGGGCACCTGCTCGGGCTGGACGGTCAGGGGCGCGACATCCTGTCCCGGCTCATCTGGGGCGGGCGGTACTCGCTGTCCGTCGCCGTCGTCCCCGTGCTCTGCGCGGGCCTGGTCTCGTTGGTGATCGGGATGGTCGGCGGCTACCTCGGCGGGCGCTGGGGCGACTCCGTCATGCGGCTGCTGGACATCGTGTTCGCCTTCCCGATCGTGCTGTTCGCCATCGCGCTGGCCGCCGTGCTCGGGGCCGGGCTGGTGAACACCATGGTGGCGGTCGGCGTCACGCTGGTGCCCTACATGTCGAGGGTGGTCTACACCGCGACCGTCCAGGAATCGGCCAAGGAGTACGTCGAGGCGGCGCGGGCGGCCGGGGCCGGTCACCTGGAGATCCTGCGCAAGCAGTTGCTGCCGAACGTGCTGTCCCCGCTGGTCGTCTACGGCACCACGCTCGCAGGCCTGGTGATCGTGCTGGCGGCGGGCCTGAGCTTCCTCGGCGTCGGCATCACGCCCCCGGCGCCCGACTGGGGCGTCATGACCTCGGACGGGCGGCAGGTGCTGCTCGAGGGCTACGCACACGTGGCCACCGTGCCCGGCCTGGTGATCCTGGTCGTCGCGCTGGCGTTCAACCTGCTCGGCGACGGCATCCGCGACGCCCTCGACCCGCACAAGCAGACCGCATGAGTTCCCGGACGGGGGAGGACGGCAGCGTGACCCAGCCACCACGGGCAGAGCAACCACTGCTGCAGGTCGAAGGACTGCGCACCCACTTCTCGACCGAGCACGGCGTGGTAAAGGCCGTGGACGGCGTCGACTTCACCATCGAGCGCGGCGGGATCCTCGGGATGGTCGGCGAGTCCGGGTCCGGCAAGAGCGTGACGGGGCTGTCCATCCTCCGGCTGCTCGACCCGCGCAACTCCACGATCGCGGGCGACCGGGTGCTGTTCGACGGCGAGGACCTGCTGACGAAGTCCGACAAGGAGATGCGCGCCATCCGTGGGCGGCGCATCAGCATGGTCTTCCAGAACGCGATGACGGCGCTGGACCCGTTCTTCCGGGTCGGCGACCAGCTCGTGGAGATCATCCAGTTGCACCAGCGCCTGGGCAGGCGGGAGGCGCGCGCCAAGGCGCTGGAGGCACTGGAGCTCGTGCGCATCCCGGAGGCGGGGCGGCGGCTGTCGAGCTACCCGCACCAGCTGTCGGGCGGGCAGCGGCAGCGCGTGATGATCGCGCTGGCGCTGGCCTGCGGTCCCGACCTCCTCATCGCCGACGAGCCGACGACCGCTCTCGACGCCACCGTGCAGAAGCAGATCATCGACCTGCTGCTCGACGTCAACCGCGAGCTGGGCACCGCGATCCTGATGGTGACGCACGACTTCGGCGTCGTGGCGCGGATGTGCCGCACGGTCGCCGTGATGTACGCGGGGCGCATCGTCGAGGCGGGCGACGTCCGCACGGTCCTGGAGCGGCCGGAGCACCCCTACACGCTCGGGCTGATGCGCGCGGTGCCACGGGTCCGCAGTGGCGTGCGGCGCAAGTCCGACCGGCTGTACCAGATCATGGGCGCCCCGCCAGTGCGCGCGGCGGACGCCGAGGGATGCGCGTTCGCCCCGCGCTGCCCCGAGGCGGCGCCGCACTGCTCGACGGAGGAGCCGCCACGGGTCGAGTTCGGCAACGGCCACGCCGTGCTGTGCCACGAGCGGGTGGCGAGCGAGGAGGCCGGCCGTGTCAGCGCGTGACGTGATCCTGGATGTGCGGGACCTGCGCAAGGTGTACCGCACGCCCTCCCTGTTGGGCCGCGGCACGGAGTTCGTGGCCGTGGAGGGCGCGAGCTTCCAGGTCGAGCGGGGCGAGACGTTCGGGCTGATCGGTGAGTCCGGCTCGGGCAAGACCACGGTCGGCCGGATGCTGCTGCGCCTGCTCGAGGCGACGAGCGGCTACGTCGAGTTCGACGGGTACGAGGTGCTGGGGCTTTCCGGACCGCGGCTGCGCGAGCTGCGGCAGCGGATGCAGATCGTGTTCCAGGACTCCGGCTCGGCGTTCAACCCCCGGCTGCCGGTCGGCGAGCAGGTCGCCTTCCCGATGCGGAAGTTCCGGCTCCACCCCGAGAAGGAGATCCGGGGCAGGGTCGTGGAGCTGCTGGAGCACGTCGGGCTGCAGGGAGACCAGGCCCAACGCTATCCGCACGAGTTCTCCGGCGGGCAGCGCCAGCGGCTCGGGATCGCCCGGGCACTCGCGGTGCAGCCGGACTTCGTGGTCCTGGACGA
This sequence comes from Pseudonocardia aurantiaca, assembly GCF_039526725.1. NCBI lineage: Bacteria > Bacillati > Actinomycetota > Actinomycetes > Pseudonocardiales > Pseudonocardiaceae > Pseudonocardia > Pseudonocardia aurantiaca. The sequence goes on along the minus strand of NZ_BAAAJG010000008.1, from coordinate 937,206 downwards.
ACCGACGTCCGCGCTCGACGTGTCCGTGCAGGGCCAGATCCTCAACCTGCTCTGCGACCTGCAGGAGGAGCGCGGCCTCACCCTGATCCTGATCAGCCACAACCTGGCCGTCATCCAGCACATGTGCGACCACGCCGCGGTGATGCACCAGGGCCACGTCGTGGAGAGCGGCGCCGTCGACGAGCTCTTCGGCGCGCCCCGGTCCGACATCACCCGCCAGCTGCTCGAGGCCGTGCTGGAGCCGACGGCGCCGCAGGCCTGACCGTCCCCCGACGAACGGAGATCCAAGAAGTGACTGACCCCGACGTGCAACAGGCCGTGCGGCGGCTCGCCGCGGCCGGGCTCGACGTCGACGAGCAGCAGGCCCGCGAGGCGCTGTCGGTCTCCCGGGAGCCGGACGCGTCCAAGCTGTACCGGACCCTGCCGATCGACGGCATCGAGCCGATGATCGCCTTCGACCCCAGGTGGCGGGCGTGACCGCTCTGCAGGAGACCCGCCTGCAGGAAGCGTCGGTGCTCGCCGCCGGCCTGCCGACCGTCACCGAGGCGATCGAGGCGATCGGCGCCGGGGCGCTGTCGCCGGTGGAGCTCACCGAGCATGTGCTCGCACGCATCGAGCGCCTGGACCCGCTGCTCGACTCCTACGTCGACGTGTTCACCGAGTCCGCGCTCGCGAAGGCGCGGTCGGTGCAGGACGCGATCGCGCGGGGCGAGTCGCTGGGGCCGCTGCAGGGGATCCCGGTGGGGCTGAAGGACCTCTACGACGTGGCCGGCACCCCGACGCTGGCGGGGTCGGCGGTCCGCGCGGGTCACGTCGCCGACACCGACTCGACCGTCACCCGCAAGCTGCGCGCCGCCGGCGCGGTGATCACGGGCAAGACCGTGACCCACGAGTTCGCCTACGGTGTCGTCTCTGCGCCTGCCCGCAACCCGTGGGACCGCGAGACCATCCCCGGCGGGTCCAGCGGCGGGTCCGCGTCGGCCGTTGCCGCCCAGCTCTGCCTCGCGGCGATGGGCAGCGACACCGGCGGCAGCATCCGCATCCCCGCGGGGCTGTGCGGGCTGGTCGGGCTCAAGCCGACGTTCGGACGGGTGAGCAAGCGAGGCGTGGCGGAGCTGTCCTGGTCGCTCGACCACGCCGGGCCGATCACCCGCACGGTTGCCGACGCGGCGGTGCTGCTCCAGGCCATCGCGGGCCACGACCCCGGCGACCGGTGCTCGATCGACGAACCGGTGCCGGACTACCTGACGGGCCTCGGCGCGGGGATCGAGGGCCTGCGGGTCGGGGTGCCCACGAACTTCTTCTTCGACGCGGTGGACCCCGAGGTCGCCGACGCCGTGCACGCCGCGCTCGCGGTGCTCGTGGAGGCCGGTGCGGTGCTCGTCGACGTCACGGTGCCGCACGTGGAGCTGACCGCCGACCTCGTGTCGACGATCGTCGGGGTGGAGGCCGCAGCCATCCACCAGGAGCACATCCGGACCGTCCCCGAGGCCTACACCGCGGACACCCGGATGCGGCTGCTGGCAGGCGAGCTGATCAGCGGGACGTCCTACGTCAACGCCCAGCGGGCCCGCCGGCTCGTCGTGGACGGGTTCCGGTCCGTCCTGTCCGGCCTGTCCGGCGTGGACGTCATCGCGACGCCCACCCTGCCGGTCACCGCGCCCGCGTTCGGCGCGAAGACGGCGCAGCTCGGCGGGGCCGACGTGCCGGTGATGGCGGCGCTCAACCCGCTGACCGCCCCGGCGAACGCCGCCGGGCTGCCCGCACTGGCCGTCCCGTGCGGGTTCTCGGCCGCGGGCCTGCCGCTGAGCCTGCAGCTGATGGGCAGGCCGTTCGACGAGGCGACGCTGCTGGTGGCCGGGCACGCCTACCAGCGCCGCACCGACTGGCACACCCGGCGACCCCCGCTGGGTGAGAACTGATGGGAGACCTCGTGGCTCGATCCTTCCCCCCGCTGGACGTGGCGGCGCTGACCGCGCGGCTGGAGATCCCCGAGGACCGGGCCGAGGTGGTGCTCGGTTCGCTGACGTCGGCCTACGAGGTGATCGACGTGCTGGACTCGCTCCCCCTGGGGGAGACCCCGCCCGCCACCGCCTTCGACGCCCGCTGGGAGTGAGCACCGTGGACGCCTACGAACTGACGATCGCGGACGCCGCCGCGATGATCCGCGCGAAGGAGCTCTCCCCGGTCGAGCTGACCGAGTCGGTGCTGTCGCGCATCGACGCGGTGGAGGGCAAGATCACCGCGTTTGCAACCGTCACCGCGGACGTCGCCCGCGCGGCGGCCGCCGCTGCCGAGGCGGAGATCGCCGCGGGGGCCTACCGCGGTCCGCTGCACGGTATCCCCGTGGGGATCAAGGACCTCTACGAGACCGCCGGGATCCCCACGACGTCCAGCTCCGCGGTCCGCGCCGACTACGTGCCCGAGCAGGACTGCGCGGTCGTCGAGAAGCTGACCGCCGCCGGCACGGTGATGGTCGGCAAGACCCACACGCACGAGTTCGCGTTCGGCGCCGTCACCCCGACCACGCGCAACCCGTGGGACCTGGAGAAGATCCCCGGCGGGTCCAGCGGCGGCTCCGGCGCGGCGGTGGCGGCGGGGGAGTGCATGGTCGGGATGGGCAGCGACACCGGAGGGTCGATCCGGATCCCCGCTTCGGTCTGCGGCACCGTCGGGCTCAAACCCACCTACGGGCGGGTGTCCCGGCGTGGGGTGGCGTCGCTGTCCTGGTCACTGGACCACGTCGGCCCGCTCACCCGCACGGTGCGCGACACCGCGCTGGTGATGAACGCGATCGCCGGCTACGACCGGTCCGACCCGGCCTGCGTCGACGTGCCCGTGCCGGACTTCGCCGCCGGGCTGTTGGCGGGCGTGGCGGGGCTGACCATCGGGGTGCCGACCAACTTCTTCACCGAGCGGGTGGACCCCGAGGTGGCGGCGGCGGTCGCGGCCGCGGTCGGCGTGCTGGTCGGCCTGGGCGCCGAGGTCCGCGAGGTGGCGATCCCGCTGCCCGAGTACATCCTGCCCACCGAGTGGGGCCTGATGCTGCCCGAGGCGAGTGCGTATCACCAGGAGATGCTGCGGGAGAAGGGCGACCTCTACACGGCCGACGTGCGGCTGTTCCTGGAGGTCGGTGAGTTCGTGCTCGCCACCGACTACATCAAGGCCCTGCGCGCGCGGACCCTGCTGCAGCACGCGTGGCGGGAGTTGTTCGAGGGCATCGACGTGCTCGTCGCGCCGACCCTCGCCGCGCCGGCGGTGAGCGCCGACGACCTGACGCTGCACTGGCCGGACGGGACCACGGAGGCCGCCACCGACGCCTACGTGCGGTTCTCCGCCCCGGCGAACGTCACGGGCCTGCCGTCGCTGTCGGTGCCGTGTGGGTTCACCGAGGGCGGGCTGCCGATCGGCATGCAGATCGTGGGCAAGCCCTTCGCGGAGACGACGCTGCTCGCCGTGGGGCAGGTGTACGAGTCGGCCACCACGTGGCTCGACCGAAGGCCTGCCCTGTAGCGCTGCTCCTAGGCGCCTGAGGACTCTTCGTACGTCCGGATCGTGCGGACGAACGTGGCCCGCTCCTCCCCCGAGAGCGGTTCGAACGCGTCCCGCCACGCTGTGGCGCCGTTCGCGAGCCAGCCCTCGATCGCCGCGCGGGTCTCCGCGTCGTCGGTGATGGCGACGATCGTGCGCCTGCGGTCGTCCGGGTCGTCGTGGCGCTGCAGCACGCCCTGGCGCGTGAGGTCGGAGACCATCAGGCTCACGGTGGTGGGGGCGACCTCGAGCCGCGCGGCGAGCTGGTTGACCGGCATCGGCCCGTCGAACAGGAGGTAGGCGAGCAGCGAGAGGTGCCGCGGAGCGAGTGAGAGCGACTGGAGCTGCTCCGGGATGGGGATCTGCTTGATCCGCGCGGCCACCCGCGGCATCAGCAGCAGCATGGCGCGGATCGCCTCGTCCGTGCTGAGCCCCACGGCACCGAACGCTACCGGAGGTCACCCCCGCAGAGCGGGAAGCAGGTGCTCCTCCTCGTAGGCGAAATGCTCCTCAAGCCCCGTGACCACCCGCTCGACCTCGGCGCGCACCTCGGCCGCGTCCCGTGACCGTCCCGGTTGCAACAGCGCCTCCAGTTCGGCGAGGCCGCGCTCGACCACGCGGTGCTCGGCGCGCAGCCGCTCCACGACGGGAGCGAGCTCGGGGAACTGCGCTTCGAGCGCGGTGAACGCCCCGTCCTCGCGGGTGTGGTGGAGCTGGAGCCCGTAGCAGTACGTCAGGCAGCGAGTGCGCAGCTGTTCCCCGAGATCCGCCGTGCCTCCCAGCCCGTCCCGGACCCGCTCCAGCTGGGCGCGCAGGTCGGCGTGGTGGCGCAGCAGCTGCTCGCCGACCGCGCGCCTGCGCTCCGTTGCGCTCAGCTCCAACGGGATCAGCGCGACGACCGGGATGACCCGTCCGGTCTGCTCCTCGTAGGCGCGGAAGGCCGGGTCGATGGCGCACTGCTGCTCCCAGTACTTGTCGCGCTCGGCGCCCTCCAGCGGCACGGCCAGCGTCGCCAGGATGCGAACGGTCCCGTCCGCGCCGGCGACCTCCATCGTCACCTGCGGACTCGCCAGGATGTTCCGGTACCAGGACGGGTGCTCCGGCCCACCGGCGTTAGAGGCGAAGACGAGGTAGCGGTCGCCGTCGCGCAGGTACACGGCAGGGGTGGTGTGCGGGCGGCCGGTCCGCCGCCCCGCGGTGGTGAGCAGCACCAGCGGGGCGCCGGTGAGCCACCCGCCGACCTGCCCGCCGTTCGCCCGGAACTCCTCGATCACGTCCGCGTTGCCCGCCATGCCGCACCTCCGATTGTATTTGCTTTGCAACCAAAGATAACACGGCCGGTCGCGTCTGCGCTCAATGGCTCTGACCTGCGGTAAATGGCTCATGCTCGAACATATGTTCGAGTAGAATCGAGGTCGTGTCCACCGACCGGGTTGCTGCCGCGCACCGCCTCCTCCTCGAGGCGGTGGACGCGCTGGTCGCGGCTGCGGGGCCGGGCGCAGGCGACGGTGAGCTGCTGTCGGTGCTGACCGTCTCCGAGGGTGTGGCCCGGCGGTTGGACCGGGTGGTCGTGGGTGTGGTGGCCGATTTGGAGCGGCGGGGCACGTTCGCCGAACGCGGCTACAAGTCGGCGACGGGGGCGTTGGGGGATCTGCTGGGGTGGGAGCGGTTCGAGGCCCGCCGCCGGGTCGTGGCCGCCGATCAGGTGTGCTCGAGGACCGGTCTGGACGGCACACCTCTGCCGGCGCGGTTGCCCGCGACGGCGGCCGAGTTCGCGGCCGGTCGGGCGAGCGTGCGGCATGTCGAGGTGGTCGCGCGGGTGCTGGGCACCGCGGCGGCCGAGCGGCTCGCGCCGCAGGTGTGGGCGGGGGCGGAGTTGCAGCTCGCGGCGAAGGCCGGTGAGTACACGCCCTCGGAGCTGCACGCCTGGGGCACCGCGCTGGTGGAGGCGCTGGATCAGGACGGGGCCGAGCCGGATGACCGGCCGCCCCCGCAGATCAACGAGCTGCACCTGACCCGGCACCGCGGCCGCCCGGGCGGGACGCTCAAGGGCCGGTTCGATGACGCGGCGATGTTCGATGCGGTCGCGGCGGTGGTGGATGCGAAGGCCAAGCCGCTGACCGGTGAGGACGAGCGGAGTGCGGCGCAGCGGCAGGCCGAAGCCCTGGCCGAGGTGTGCGGGTTCGTCCTCGACCACGGCGACCTGCCGCACGCCGGTGGTGGCCGCCCGCACCTCAACGTGCTGGTGCGGTTGGAGGACCTGGAGAACCGCTGCAGGGCCGCGGTGCTCGACTTCGGCGGTACCGTCACCCCGGAGTCCTTGCGGATGCTCGCCTGCGACGCCGCGGTCGTCCCGATCGTGATGGGCGGGAAGGGCCAGCCACTCGATGTGGGCCGGTTGACCCGCACGATCCCGGACGGGCTGCGGCGGGCGGTGGTCGCGCGGGGCGGGGGGTGTGAGTTCCCGGGTTGCGGGCGGCCGCCGTCGTGGTGCGAGGTGCACCACGTCGTCGGGTGGCAGGAGGGCGGGCCGACGGCGCTGCACAACTTGGCGATGTTGTGCCGGGTGCATCACCGGTTGCTGCACCACTCGGACTGGATCGTGCGCATCCGAGACGGGCTCCCGGAGTTCATCCCACCCGCGTGGATCGACCCGCAGCGAAGACCCCGCGCCGCACCGCGACCTCACGCCGTCGCCTAGACATCGGGCGTCGCTACCCGTCCACGTCGTCCCGCGCGCGCTGCTCACGGAGCTGGGCCGTGACCTCGGACCATCGGAACCGGTAGCGCCCGCCCGGTGTGGTCACGGCCGGGGTGAGCATCCCGCGTGCCACCCACCGGCCGACCGCGCGAGGCGTCACGCCCAGACGACGCGCCACCTCACCGGAGGTGATCAGTTGCTCCTCGTCATCCGGCATACGGCGACGTTAGAGAGGTGCCATGCGTGCCGGCCTGCCAGCCTGTGCCTGCTACTCGTCCACATCGTCCCGCGCGCGCTGCTCACGTAGCTGGGCCGTGACCTCCGACCATCGGAACCGGTAGCGCCCGCCCGGTGTGGTCACGGCCGGGGTGAGCATCCCGCGCGCCACCCACCGGCCGACCGCGTGTGTCGTCACGCCCAACCGGCGCGCCACCTCCCCGGACGGGATCAGCGGGTCCTCGGCATCGGACATGCAACGACGTTAGAGCGTGCGCGCGGCACATCGGGCGCTTAAACAGCATCGATAGCAACCGTAGGATCAACAGCATAAGTAGCATCTGTAGCATTGGTGGCGTTTGAGCCTGCTTGCAACGCAGACGGCCCCGACCAGGTGCGGTAACACCCGGCCGGGGCCTTGATCCACACTGACTAGGAGTGCGGACCCGTGGCACACCCTCTCACCCCCCTACCTCAGCGCGCCTTCGTGAGCTTCACCGAGGTGGCTGCTCTCGGCAGCACCTGCGCGATCGCCGGCAAGCGCGGTCCCCGGTGAACCACGCCCATCCGGTGACCCCGTTCGAGAGCCTGGCGGGCGCACTCGCCGAATGGCCATCGCTCACCCGCAGCCTGCTCATGCACCACCCCGCCACCGGCGGGGTCTGTCCCGCGTGCAGCACCCCTGGCGGGCGGATCGTCGTCGTGGCGCCCTGCTCCCCGCGGGCGCTCGCGGAGACGGCGCAGAAGATCCGCGCCCAGCGCGGCGGGCGATGAATCGGATGCCCAGCCGCCGGACCCGCGGCCGTCACCGGCTCCTGTGGCCGATGACCACGCGGGTCTGCTCGGTGCGCGGGTGTGCCCGCTGTGCGGCGCGCTGATCGTCACGGACGGCGCCGAGCAGCATGAAGCGGTCCACCGTGCCGGCCTCCGGAGCCCGGACCTGCCCTGCGGTCGTTAGGGGAGCACCGGGAAGCTCCGCCAGCCGTCGGCGTCGCGGGTGAAGCGGGTCTTCGCCGGGGGTGTGGTCGTGGTGCCGGCCTGCCAGAAGTCGACGCGGTGCGGCACCAGGCGGACGGTCGTCCAGCTCGGCGGGGCCGTCGCCGAACGCGGGTCGTCGTCGGCGGCGGCGAACTCGCGCTCGACGGCCCCTGACGGCACCTCGAAGTCTGGGGCGGTGAGCCCAGGAGCGAGGGCCTCGTACGCCCAGGCCACGAGCTGGAGCTGGCGCGGCCGAGTCGGGTAGGCCGCGCGGGACGTGGTGCGGTCCAGCTCGGCGGCCTCGCCCTGCAGCACCACCTGCCGCCCGAGCGCCGGCCAATGAAAGACCGCCGAGACCCGCGCGTTGGCCGCGAGGTCGCGGGTCTTCGTCGTGGGGGTGGAGGATTGGAAGCGCAACGATTCCGCATCCACCGCCGTGACCAGCACGGTCCGCGCGTGCGGCACCCCGTCCGCGTCGGCGGTGGCGAGGGTCATCGTGCTCGGCAGGGGCAGGTCCGCCGTCTGCGCCTCGGCGACCCACCGCCCGACGATGTCGAGCGGGTTGCCGCGCAGTTCGTCCCGCATCAGTTCGTCCCGCATCGGCTCATCCCGCATCAGAAGCCCCGGAGTGGACGAGGAGAACCACGCACGTCACCGGTCCGACCTGCCGGAACCGGTGTTCCACGGCGCCCGGGTAGTTGATCGTCCCGCGGGCCTCGAGAGTGGTGAGCGTGCTGATCCCCTGCTCGCGGACCTCGACCTCGATCGCCCCGCGCACCACGTAGAGCAGCTCGTGGCGGTCGTGGCGGAAGAAGTCGTGGAACTCGCCCGGCGCACCCACGAACTCGGTGACGTCAGCGCGGTCGGGATCGTGCATCAGGAGCCGGGCGTGGCCGGTGTCGGCGGCGACCGCGAGATCCACGCCCTCGTCGTTCGCGGCCGCGAGGAGGGCCTGCTGGGTGGTGCCGAGCGCCCCGGCGATCCGGAAGAGCGAGCGCATCGACGGGCGTGTGCGACCGAGCTCGAGCTGTGAGAGGAACGGCTGCGAGAGCTCCGCGGCCCCGGCCACCTGCGCCAGCGTCAGGCCGCGCTCGCGCCGAACGGCCCGGATGGCGCGGCCGAGACGTGCGTCTGCGGCCCGCTCCGGGTTCTGCCCACGTCCGGCCCGCCCGTCCATGATCGGCACGGTTCACACGTCCGGGAATGATCGTTCACACGGCGGAAACATGCGGTCCCTAGCGTTCGTCGATGTTGCTCACATCAATAACGTGCAGGTAGGAGCCGTGGCAATAGGTCAGCTCACGATCGGGTCCCCGGATGCGCCCCCGCATCTCACGGGTTCCGTGCTGCGCTCGGTGCGCCGGGTGCGGCTGCTCGACGGCACCGTGGCCGACCTGCACGTCGCCGACGGCCGGATCGTGCCGGCCGGGCACGAGGGGCCCGGCGCCGACCTCGACGGCTCCGGTTGGAGGGTGCTCCCCGCCGCGAGCGAGCCACACGCTCACCTCGACAAGGCGCTCACCGCGCCCCGCACCGACCCCGGCGCCGGCAACGACCTCGTGGCCGCGATCGAGCAGTGGCGCGCCATCCTCCCCACGATCGACGCGGCCGACATCGCGGTTCGGGCGCTCGCGGCCGTCCGCCGTTACGTGGCGCGCGGCATCACCACCATCCGCACGCACGTGGACGTCCCGCTCACCGGCGACCCGATGCGCGGGGTCGACGCGCTGGTCGCCCTGCGCGAGCAACTGCGCGGCCGCGTGACATTGCAGGTCTGCGTGCTCGCGGGCAGCGAGGCGCCGGACTCCGCGGTGGCCGAGGCCGTCGCCCGCGGCGTCGACGTGATCGGCGGGTGCCCGCACCTGGCGCCCGACCCGCGCCGCGAGGTCACCCGCATGCTCGACGTCGCCGAGCGGCACGGGCTTCCCGTGGACCTGCACGCCGACGAGCAGACCGACGTGTCGCTGCCGGACGGCTCGCTGGACATCGTGGAGATCGCCGAGCAGGTGATCGCCCGCGGGCTCCCGCAGCGGGTCACCGCGAGCCACAGCGTGCGGCTCGGCTCGCTCCCACCCGAGCGGCTGGAGCCGGTGCTGGAGCTGGTGGCCAGGGCCGGGCTCGGGATCGTGACGCTCCCGATCACGAACCTCTACCTGCAGGGCCGCGGCGACACGCATTCCGCGCCGCGCGGGCTGACGGCGGTGCGCCGGATCCTCGACCACGGGATCCCGCTCGCCGCAGGCGCGGACAACCTGCGCGATCCGTTCAACCCCGCGGGGCGCGCCGACCCGTTCGAGACGACGTCGCTGCTCATGACGGCCGGGCACCTGCGGCCGCTGGAGGCCCTGGCTGCCGTCACGACCGGGGCCCGCGCGGTGCTCGGCATCTCGCCGGCAGGCACGGTGCCCGGCGACGCCGCCGACCTCGTGCTCGTGCCCGACGGTGACCTCGGTGACGTGCTCGCGGGCGCGGAGGACGCGCGGATCGTCGTCTCGGGCGGCCGGGTGCTCGCCGACACGCGGGTGGCGCACCTGATCGACCTGCCGGCCGACGCACCACCGCTGCTCCCGGCGCCCAATTCCCCAACGCCCAGCTCCCCGGCTTTCAGCTCCCTGGCGGGAGACCGACTCACGTGAGAACGAGGTGAGCACCCTGACGAGCACCCAGACCGCGGGCCCCCGGACCCGCACCCTGGCCATGGACCGGGTGACCAAGCGCTTCCCCACCGGCACGGTCGCGCTCACGGACGTGAGCCTGACGGTCGGGGCGGGCGACTTCGTCTCGGTCGTCGGTCCGTCCGGCTGCGGCAAGTCGACACTCCTGCGGCTCGCATCCGGGCTGGAGGAGGTCACGGGTGGTGCCATCGAGGTGTCCGCGGCCGCGACCAGCTACGTCTTCCAGGACGCCACGCTCCTGGAGTGGCGCAGCGCCCTGCGCAACGTCGAGCTGGTGGGCGAGCTGCGAGGCGTGCCCCGCGAGGAGCGGCGCGCGCGGGCGAAGGACACACTCGACCTGGTCGGGCTCACCGGGTTCGAGCAGCAGCACCCGCGCGAGCTCTCGGGCGGCATGCGGATGCGGGTGTCGCTGGCCAGGGCGCTCGTGGCCGAGCCCGATCTCGCCCTGTTCGACGAGCCGTTCGGCGCGCTCGACGAGATCACCCGGCTGCAGATGCAGACGGAGCTGCAGAAGCTCTTCCGGCTGAAGCAGTTCGCGGGCCTGTTCATCACCCACTCGGTGTCGGAGGCGGTGTACCTGTCCACGCGGGTGCTGGTGATGAGCGGGCGACCGGGCCGGATCGTCGCCGAGATCCCGATCCCGTGGGAGTACCCGCGGCCACCTGAGCTGCGATACGCACCGGAGTTCGCCGCGATCACCGGACGCGTCTCCGCGGCGCTCGGGGAGCACTCATGAGCCGAGCAGTGGACGTCGAGACGCTCCCGGTGACCGACACCCCGGAGCCTGCCGCGAGCCCGGCTGAACGTCCATCCCCGATCCGGACGGCCCTGTGGCGCTCCGCGCCGATCGTCGGGGCGCTCGTCGGCATCGCGGTGGTCTGGTACGGGGTGTCGTACCTGGTGCTGCCGGCTCGCCAGCGGTTCCTGCTGCCGCCGCCGCACGAGGTGTACGGCGGGGCGCTCTCCAACCCCCAGCTGATGGGCCCGATGCTGGACGCGCTCAGCCGCAGCTTCGCGGTCGCCCTCGTCGGGCTCGCGATCGCGGTGGTGCTCGGCATCTCCTACGCCGTGGTGATGTCGCAGTGGTCGTGGGCGGAGAAGATCTTCTACCCGTACGCCGTGATCCTGCAGACGATCCCGATCCTCGCGCTGGTGCCGCTGATCGGGATCTGGCTCGGGTACGCCTTCCCGGCCCGCGTCGCCGTCTGCGTGATCATCGCGCTGTTCCCGATGATCGCCAACACGTTGTTCGGGCTCCAGTCGGCGAGCGCCGCAGCACACGACCTCTTCACCCTGAACAGAGCCACGAGATGGCAGCGGCTGGTGAAGCTGCAGTTCCCGGCAGCGGTGCCGGCGATCTTCACCGGGCTGCGCAACGCGGCAGGCCTCTCGGTGATCGGCGCGATCGTCGGTGACTACTTCTTCCAGCAGGGCGCTCCCGGCATCGGCGGCCTGCTGCGGGTCTACACCCAGCGGCTCCAGATGGAGGCGCTGCTCACCGCCGTGACGCTCACCGCGCTGTTCGGCGTCGCCGTCTTCACCGTGTTCGCCGTGCTCGACCGAGCCGTCGTCGGCCGCTGGTTCGGCCGCACCTCCCGCTGACCCCGTGCACCCCAGGAGCTCCCCATGATCCGCAGATCCGGCCCACTCGTCGCGACGGCCGTCGCCGCGGCGCTCGTCCTGTCCGCGTGCGGCGGCGCAGCACAGGACGCCTCCGATGCCGCGGCCGCGCCCGCCGCCCCCGCCGCTCCGGCCGGCGGCCCGCTCGACCTGAGCGGCGTGTGCCCCGAGACCGTCGTCCTGCAGCAGGACTGGCAGCCCGAGGCCGAGCACGGCGCCATGTACTCGCTGGTCGGCTCGGACTACACGGTGGACGCCGGTGCGAAGTCGGTGACCGGTTCGCTCGTGGCCCAGGGCGTCGACACCGGCGTGAAGGTGGAGGTGCGCCCCGGCGGCCCGAACGTCGGTTTCCAGCCGGTGCCCGCCCTCATGTACCTGGACGACTCGATCACGCTGGGCGCGGTCAACACGGACGCGGCCATCGTCGCGTCGGCCGACCAGCCGACCGTGGCGGTCGCCTCCCAGATGACGGTGAGCCCGCAGATCCTCATGTGGGACCCCGCGAGCCACCCCGGCATGACGACCATCCGGCAGGTCGCCGCGAGCGGTTCGCCCGTGGTGACCGCCGGCGACGTCATCCCGGCGCTGCTGGAGAGCCAGGGCATCATCAAGAAGGCTCAGTCCGACACCAGCTACGAGGGCACGCCCGCGCGGTTCGTGTCCGACCCGGCGATCATGCAGCAGGGCTTCGCCACGGCCGAGCCGTACGTCTACCAGAACGAGATCGCGGAGTGGAGCCGCCCAGTGGGCTCCGAACCGCTGGCGAACTACGGCTACTCGATCTACCCCGAGCCGCTCGCCGTGCGCGCCGACAAGCTGGAGCAGCTGCGGCCGTGCCTGGAGAAGCTGGTACCGATCATGCAGCAGGCGCAGATCGACTACCTCGCCGAACCCGGCCCGACCAACCGCCTGATCGTCCAGCTGGTGGACGCCTACCAGACCGGGTGGACCTACTCCGAGGGCGTCGCGAACTTCTCGGCGCAGGCCCAGGTGTCGGAAGGCTTCGTGAAGAACGACCCCGCCTCGGGTGTGTTCGGGCAGTTCGACCCGGCGCGGATGCAGCAGATCGTCTCGACGTTCGGGCCGATCCTGCAGTCCCAGGGCACGATCACCGCGGTCCCGGACCCGGCGAGCCTCTACACCAACGAGTTCATCGACCCCGACATCAAGATGGGCTGACGGTGAGGACGACGATCGCCGAACGGACGGCCCGCGCCGCGGCCGAGATCACCCGCATCGGCGCGGGGACGGTGTCCACCGACCCCGCGCTGATCATGAAGGTCTCATCGGACTGGTCACGGATGTCGCCGGTGCTGCAGGAGAAGGTGCCGCCAGGGCGCTACCTCGCCGACGCGGTAGTGCGGCCGACGGAGCCCGGGCAGGTCCCGGCGCTGCTACAGGTGGCGTTCGACCACGACGTCCCCGTCACGCCCCGCGGGGCGGGCACCGGCAACTACGGGCAGGCCACCCCGTTCGACGGCGGGATCCTGCTCGACCTGCGCGGGCTCGACTCGGTCACGGTGAACGACGGCGGCACGATCACCGCGGGCGCGGGCGCCCGGATCACCGCGATCGACCGGGTCGCCCGCGCGGCGGGCCGTGACATCTGGATCTACCCGTCCACCAAGAGCTCGACGATCGGCGGGTTCGTCGGCGGCGGCAGCGCGGGGACGGGGTCGATCGAGCGGGGCACCACGAGCGACGGCTACGTCGTCTCCGCCCTCGTCGCGCCGATGGACGGCAGCGGCACCATGCGGCGCGTCACCGGCGACGAGCTGACGCCCTACGTCCACACCTACGGGGTGACGGGCATCCTCGTCGACGTCGAGTTCCGCACCGACCCCGCGCGCGAGTGGGTGGCCGTCTACGGCGCTTTCACGTCCTACGCGGACGTGGTCGCTGTGCACCGCTCGCTGCTCGACCTGCCGCAGCTGCCCCGGCTGGCGTCGGCCGACGAGCCGGCGCTGGTCCCGACGCTGCCCGCGCCGGTCGCGCTGGACCCGGAGCGGCACAGCCTCCGGGTGATCGCCGAGGCGTCGACGGCCGACGAGGTCGCGGCGCGGATGGCTTCCGGTGGCGAGCATGTCGCCACGCTGGCCGACTACACCGAGACCGACCGGCTCTCGGGCATGTCCTACAACCACCCCGTCTGGTTCCTCCAGCGCGGCAACCCGCACCGCTCCTGGTTCCACATGGAGTCCGGGGGGACACCGCTGTGGGACGCACCCGATGCCGTTCGCGACGTGTACGACGGCCCGGTGCACATCCACCTGGAGCTGTTCCGACACGGGCCGGGCGCGATGATCGTTGCCGGGTACCAGGGCGAGGCGGCCATGCTCGCCGGCATCCCACGGCTGGAGGCGCTCGGCGTCGGGATCCACTCGCCACACCAGTGGTACGTCGACCGCAACGTGGGGCTGGCCATCGAGACCGCGCGGCTGACCGACCCGAAAGGCCTGCTCAACCCGGGCAAGCTGACGGCCGCCCCGCCGGTCGACACCCGCGTCAACATCGGGGTGCGCTGATGACGACGGTGCCGCGGTTCATCGATCTCACCGCGCCGCAGGTCGCGGCGCTGCCAGCCGACACCCTGGCCGTGCTCCCGCTCGGGGCGATCGAGCAGCACGGCCCGCACCTTCCGGTCTCCACCGACTTCGTCACGGCGAGCGATGCGGCCGAGGCCGCGGTGCGGGCGGTGGCGCACGCCGGCACGGCGTCGGTGGTGCTGCTCCCGGGCCTGGCCTACACGAAGTCCGACGAGCACCACTGGTCGCCGGGGACGATCTGGCTCTCCTGGGACACCCTCATGCGCACGCTCGTCGACATCGGCCGGTCGCTGCAGACCTCGGGGATCACGCGGCTGCTGTTCGTCAACGGGCACGGCGGCAACTCCGCGCTCGGGCAGGTGGCGTGCCGGGAGATCAGGATCCGGTTCGGGCTGCGGACGTTCTTCGCTCACCTCTCTGTCCCCGCCGACCAGGGCGGACGGACGTCGGCCGCCGCCGAGCTCGGGATGGGTGTGCACGGCGGGCACGGCGAGACGTCGTTGATGCTGCACCTGCGACCCGACCTGGTGCACATGGAGCACGCGCAGCGCCGGGTGCCGGAGGGGCTGCTGAACTACGAGCACATCGGGTTCGGCAAGCCCGTCTCGTTCGGCTGGACGAGCGACGACTTCGGGCCGGACGGCTACATCGGTGACCCCACCGGCGCGACCGCCGAGCACGGCAAGGCGATCTTCGACGCCGCCGTGGGGCGGCTGGCCGAGGTGATCGTCGAGGCGTCCCGCTTCGTGACACCGAAGTAGGGGCGCATGGCGTTCACGGTCGTCAACGCGCTGCCGGGCTCCGTCCCGCGTTCACCGACGCTCCGTGAACGGGCCGCGACGCCCCGGACCGCCGGTTCGCCCAACCGGGCGGCGTATCCAGGATTCCGTGTGCTGCGCCCGGCGGGTCGGGTAGCCGACGAACGTGTGGATCGCACTCCTCGTCCCGCCCGCGCTGCTGCTGCTCGCAGTGCTGCTGCAGCGGCTGGAGGACGCAGTACTGGCCGGCAGGTCCGCTCCGCCGCATCTCGACGCGGTCGACGTCCCCAGCGCCACGGTTCTCAATCCGACCGGCGACGAGCCGTCTGCTGGGGCCGCGACGGCGGCGCTGGGCTGAGGGAGTGCTGAGGGAGTGCTCAGGGAGTTCAGCCCCGTTCCCCCCGGAGCTTCAGATGGCGGGCCCGAGCGCGCCCGTGGGGCAGCGACCGATACCACGCGACGATCAGGCGCAGCTCGTTCAACAGACCGGCCATGCCGGGGAGCGTCCCACCCGGTCGGTCCTGAACGTGGCGCCGACACCCATCTGCGCTGGAAAACCGCCCGCAGGAGCGGTTCGGGCGCGGCGCCGCGGCGCGTGCGAGGCTGACTGCATGGATCCGGAGAACAGAATCGACGAGGACGACTCCGGGCTGCTGGAGCCCGAGGACAGCCTCGACGACCGCGGGGTGGGCGACGTCCTCGACGAGGGCTACTCCCCGCGGGAGCGGCCGCTGGCCGTGGACGACTGGGGCACCACAGCGGACGAGGAGGCCGCGGGCGAGCCCCTCGACGCCCGGCTCGCCCGCGAGCAGCGTGAGGACGGCGACTACGACGGCGACTACGACGGCCTCGGCGACTCCTCCGACACCGATGGCGAGCTGTTCGACGACGAGGTGGGCGACGTGCGCGCCGGCCGGCTCGTGGCGAGTGACCAGGGCGGCACGTTCGACACTGACGGCGAGCTCTACGCGACCGACGTCGGGATCGACGGGGCGGCCTCCTCGGCCGAGGAGGCGGCTGTGCACCTGGTGGCGGAGGAGTCGCCGCTCGAGGACGACTGAGCCGCCGCGCCGGCGGCACCGGCCGGCTCCAGCACATTCGGTGAGCGAAAGATGCTGGGGCGGACTGTGGTTCCACTAACGCGGCCTGGTCAGCTCCTCGACCACCACGGCCGCCGCCTGCGCGATGGCGGCGTTGGGGTAGGGCGCGTCGGGCCCTGCGGTGGGACGGGTGGTGAGTACGGCGATGACCACCGGGGCGGCACCGGGCGGCCAGGCGACGGCGACGTCGTTGGCGGTGCCGTAGGAGCCCGAGCCGGTCTTGTCCCCGACCCGCCAGTCCGGTGGGAGGCCGGCGCGGATGCGGGCGGCGCCGGTGGTGTTGGCGAGGAGCCAGCCGGTGAGCACGTCCCTGGCCTGCGGGGTGAGCCGCTCGCCGAGGACGAGCTCGCGGTAGAGGCCTGCGATGGCGCGCGGGCTCGTGGTGTCACGCTCATCGCCCGGCACGGCACTGTTCAGCTCGGTCTCCCGCCGGTCGAGCCGGGTCACGTCGTCGCCGAGCGACCTGGCGAGCCGCGTGACCGCCTGCGGGCCGCCGAGGTCGTCCAGCAGCAGGTTGCCTGCCGTGTTGTCGCTGTAGCGGATGGCGGCGTCGCACAGCTCGCGGATCGTCAGACCGGTGCCGACGTGCTGCTCCGTGATCGGCGAGTTCTCGACCAGGTCCGCCTGGCCGTACCGGACGCGGACGTCGAGGTGCTCGAGCGGGTTCGTGTCGAGCACGGCGCCGGCGGCGAGCGTCTTGAACGTCGAGCACATCGCGAAGCGGTCGTCGGCGCGGTGCGCGAGCGCGCGGCCGGTGCCGGTATCGAGGGCGTGGACGCCGATGCGGGTGTCGAACTGCTGTTCCAGCGCGGCGAACCGGTCCGTGGCGGCGTCCTCGGGGACCGCGGGCGCCGTGGTCGGCGGGGGAGTGGCCGGCGCCTGCCGGCCGCAGGCGGCCAGTGGCAGGAGTAGCGCCGCTCCCAGCATCGCTCGTCGGCTCGCTCGCATCGTGTCGTCCCCCCGCATGTGCGTCCCTTGCTGTCACGCCGGCCGCGGCTGCCCCGTCCGAGGGGTAGGCGACGATGAGGAGCATCGATGATCGGGGAGAACGTGCGGGCACCGGGGCGGCGGCAGGGTGGGGTGGTGGCTGCCGTCCTCGTGGTGGCGCTGGTGATGCTGGTGACGGGGGCGTGGTGCTGGCTGGACCCCGCGTCGTTCGCGGCCGCCACGAACTGGCCGGAGCACGAGCACTTCCTGCACGACGCAGGCGCGTTCCAGATGGGAATCGGGATCACGCTGGTGGGTGCGCTGTGGTGGCGGGACGTGCTCGCCGTCGTGCTGGCGGGCGCGGTGTTCACGAACGCGCTGCACGCGGTGAACCACGTCGTGGACAGTGGCCTGGGCGGCCGTCCGACCGACCCGTGGGCGATCGGCCTGGTTGCGCTCATCGCGCTCGCGGGGCTCGTCGTGCGCGTCCGCGCGCTGCGGCGGATCGCGGCGGAGAGGTCGTGACACCTGTGCTTGTGACGGGCGGCACGGGCGGGCTCGGCCCGGCGCTCGTCGACCGGCTCGTGGGCAGCGGCCGCCCGGTGCGTGTGGTGGCAGGCGCCCCGGGCCGCCGCGGCCCGGGGTCGAGTACGCGCAGGCCGACCTGCGCGCCCGCGGGGGTGCGGACGCCGCCGTCGCGGGTGTGGAGGTCGTCGTGCATTGCGCCACGACCTACGGCCTGCGCCGGGCGGTGTTGCCGGTGCCGCTGCCCAGGGCGGCCGCCCGCGGCTACCGCGACGGCGGGAACCTGGCGCCGGAGCAGGCGGACGGGCCCACCACCTTCGCCGAGTACCTCCTGGCGCGGGGCTACTCCGGCTTGCGGGCCGAGCCGAGATAAGTGACGACCGGCCGGTGGCCCGGGTCGAGCACGAACTCCACGGCCGAGGGGAGGTCGTCGTCGCCGATCCGGCCGCCGCGGCGGGCGAGCACGGCGCCGACGAGGGCGCCGATGCTGCGGGGCTTGAACCCGGTGACGTCCTCGCTGCGCAGCCCGGCCCGGGAGAGGGCGGCCGCGACCTCCGCGGGCGGGCGAAGGCGCTCGGCGCGGTAACGGCCAGGCGGCATGATCCGCGTGGCCGGGAACGCCTGGAAGGCGCCGAGGTAGATGAGCCGGGAGACCGGCGTGCGGGCCACGGTGTCGTAGACGAGTACGCCGCCGGGGCGCAGCACCCGGGCCGCGTGGGCGAGTACGGCGTCGAGGTCGGCGGTGATCTCGAAGGTGTCGGCGTAGTAAGCGAGGTCGAAGGCCGCGGCCGGGAGCTCGTCCAGGCTCTCCGCGGCGGCCGTCCCGTACTCGACGGACGCCCCGCCGTTGCGGTTCCTGGCCAGCTCCGTGGCCGCGGGCGACGGGTCGAGCGCGGTGACGTCCATGCCGAGGTCGGCCAGCCCGCAAGCGAGGTCGCCGCGGACGCTGCCGACCACCAGTGCCTGTGCACCGGCGGCGGAGCGGCCGCTCCTCTCCAGCGTCCGGCGCACGTACTCCAGCCGGATTCGTTGGAACGTGACGGCGCGGATGTGCCGGCCGTCGATCGCGTCGGGCGAGTCGAGCTGGATGCGCGCGGTCACGGCCACTCCTCGGTCAGGTTCCTTCAAGGAACCTAGCGTGATTGGTTCCCTGAGGGAACCCGATTATGCTGCTTCCGTGACAAGGACCCCGCTCACGGGCGTCGCCTGCTCGATCGCCCGCGCGACGGATCTCTTCGGCGACGCCTGGACCGCGCTGATCATGCGCGACGTCCTGCTCGGCGTGACGCGGTTCGACGACATCGCCGAAGACCTCGGGATCTCCCGCAAGGTGCTGGCCGCCCGGCTCGCCCGCCTCGTGGCGGAGGGGGTGCTCACCCGCGAGCGGTACCAGGACCGGCCGCCCCGCGAGCACTACCGCGCCACGGAGAAGGGTGCGGAGCTCTACCCCGTGCTACTGGCCCTCATGGACTGGGGCGACCGGTGGTGCGCCGGTGAGTCCGGTCCACCCGCGCTCGTGCACCACCACGACTGCGGCCGGGACACCGCGCCCGTGACGGTGTGCGCGCATTGCCGCGAGCCGCTGACCGTGGAGAACACGACCCAGATCCCCGGCCCGGGCGGCCGGGCGGGGCCTGGCACCCGGGTGCTGGCGCCGCTCCTGGTCGCGCGGGGGCGTTGAGCCGAAACCCGGCCGGGAACGGGTGGACGCCGCTAGGGCGTGTCCGGCGGATCTTCGTCCGCGATAGCCGCGCCCAGGCGGCCCCTGTCGACACCGCCGGATCGCCCGGATACGCCCGGTATGAGGGCGATCCGGCGGCGCCGCCAGGAACCACCTGCATCACGGCTCTCATCGAACAAGATCCACCGGACACGCCCTAGTCCGCGCCGGCCGTGTGCTGCATGATCGCCGGCACGACGACGTCCCACAGCTCCGGCGGCGGGATCTGGTGCCCCATCCCGTCGAGCTTCACCAGCTTCGCCCCGGGGATCTCCGCCGCGAGCGCCTCGCCGTGCGCGAACGGGAAGAGCGGGTCCTCGGTGCCGTGCAACACCAGCGCCGGGACGCGGATGTCGGCGAGCGCGAACTCGAACGCCGAGTTCCCGGCCGCCCCGTGGTTGGCCGCCGCGGCGACGTCGCGGCTGCGGCCGGCCACGGCACGGGCGACCGCGCGCATCCGGTCCTCGTCGAACCCGAGCGCACCTGCGTAGAGGCGCTCGGCATCGACGAGGTACTCGACGACGGCGGCGCGGTCGCCCCACGCGGGCTCGGGAGCGGGCGCCTCGAACGTCGCGGCGACCCGCGGCTCCGGCGGGGGCAGCTTCGATGTGCCAGTGCGGGTGCCCGCCGCGGTGGTCGAGATCAACGTGATCGAGAGCAGCCGATCAGGATGCCGCGCCGCGAGCAGTTGGGCGATCCCGCCGCCCATGGAGATGCCGGCCAGGTGCGCGCGGGCGACCCCGAGCGAGTCGAGCACGCGCAGCGCGTCGGTCGCCAGGTCGTCGCCGGTGTAGGACGGCTCGCCCACCGGCGAGGTCTCTGACCGGCCCGTGTCGCGGTGGTCATACCTGATCACGTACCTGCCCGGGGCGGCGAGCCGCTCGCACAGGTCGACGTCCCACCAGTCCATCGACGCGGACATTCCGCTGACCAGCAGCAGCGCGGGGTGCTCCCGGTCGCCGAACGTCTCCAGGCACAGTTGGACGCCGTCGGTCGTCACGATTCGTTCCGCCATGTACGTGAGACGGGTCCGCGGCGCGGAACTCATCGCTCAGGCCAATGCTCGAGGCCGCCGGTCGCCACCGTCACGCTGCCGCGACGGGCGCCGGGCCGGACATAGCGGGCGGGCGCGGGTCGTGCCCGGAGACCCGCATCCGGTACTGCGCGAGCGGCTGCGCCGGCACCGCGCCGTCCGCGGCCAGCTCTCCCAGCAGGCCGGGGAAGACCCGCTCCAGCATCCGGGCGCCGCCGGGCATCAACGCGTGCGGACAGGGTCGGCGGGGGCGAGCAGCGCGGAGCGGAACACCTCGACCTCACCGGTGCGGCCAACGAGCTGCTGCCGTCGCGCCCCACGCAGCCGCTCGCCGAGGGACGACGGGTGGTTCCCCGGGGCGCAGGTCACGGCCTCGACGGTAGCGGTCCCCGGCGTGTCCGGAAGATCGCGGGACGACCCTGGTCAGTCCTGCGTGACCATGACCTTCACCGAACTGGCGGCGTCGGCCTGGAGACGGAACGCTTGCTCGACCTCCGCCAGCGGCAGCCGATGGGTGATCAGCGGCGGCATCCGCACCCGGCGCTGGTCGAGGAGCGTGATGGCCTCGCGGAAGTCCGGGGGCGTGACGTTCACGCTGCCGCGGAGGGTGACCTCGCGCTGCACGGCCGCCATCGCGTCGAACTCCGAGAGGCGGCGGTAGAGCGCGACGAGCACAACGGTGCCACGGGGCCGGACCAGCTCGATCGCCTGCGGCACCAGCCGCGCGTCCCCGCTGGCCTCGATGACGACCGCGACCTCGCGCTCGCCGATGGCGGCGTGCAGCCCGGCTCGGATGCCGTCGAGACCGCCTGCGCCGTCGATGGTGATCATGCCGAGCCGGGCGCCGGCCTCGCGGCGCAGCGGGGAGAGGTCAACCCCGATCACGGGTCCGGCGCCCGCGGCCAGCAGCACCTGCCCCGCCTGGATCCCGATCGGGCCGAGGCCGAGCACCACGGCGGGCTCGCCGACCGGCGGCTGCGCCTGGGCGACGGCGTGCACGGCCACGGCGGTGGGCTCGACCATGGCGCCGTCGGTGAACGCGGCATGGTCGGGCAGGCGGTGGACGTTGCCGCCGAGCACGGCGTCCGGGATGCGCAGGCGCTCGGCGAACGCGCCGGGCAGGCCGAAGGCGATGCTGCGGGTCGCCCAGACCTCGCACAGGTGCACCGCCCCGCCGAGGCAGCGGCGGCACCGGCCGCACGGCTGGATCGGGAGCCCGGTGAGCCGGTCGCCGACGGCGATCCCGTCCACCTCGCGTCCGACGTACAGCGCGGCGCCGGAGAACTCGTGGCCCATGATCTGACCCAGCAGTGTGTCGTCACCGGCGTTGAAGGCGTGCAGGTCCACTCCGCACACCCCGCAGGCGCGCACGTCGAGGATGATGTCGCGGGGACCCGCTACCGGCTCGGGCACCTCTTCTACCGGCATCCGCCCGGCGCCCCTGTACACCCCCGCACGCATCCCGTCCCCCCTCCTGCGCCCGCGATCATGGTGGACGCTACCTGCGGTGGAGCGCGCACGCTCGACTACTTGGACGAATCGACTCGAACCTCTGCACGTGCACCCGAACGATCATCCGGCCCCCGCGCAGGAATAGGGGGAACGCCGGAGCGTAGGTTCGTAGCGTTGCGAAGTAGTCGGGGGCCACCCGGCCGGTTGCGAGGAGTTGCGCTGTGACTGGAGCGGCCACGACCGCAGTTGGGCTGCGCTCCGAACGCGGGCCCGTGCTCGGTGCGGTGATGCTGAGCACCGGGCTCGTCGCCTTGGACAGCACGATCATCGCCACCGCCGTGCCGTCCATCGTCAGCGACCTCGGCGGGTTCTCGCAGTTCCCGTGGCTGTTCTCGGTGTACCTGCTCACGCAGGCCGTCACCGTGCCGCTGTACGGCAAGCTCGCCGACGTCCTCGGCCGCAAGCCGGTGATGTTCTTCGGAATCGCGGTGTTCCTGCTCGGCTCGGTGTTGTGCGGCGCCGCGTGGAGCATGCCGGTGCTGATCGCGGCCAGGGCGATCCAGGGCATCGGGGCCGGAGCCGTGCAGCCGATCAGCCTGACGATGGTCGGCGACATGTACACCGTTGCCGAACGGGCGCGGGTGCAGGGCTACCTGGCCAGCGTCTGGGCGATCGCCTCGGTCGTGGGCCCGACCCTCGGCGGCGTGTTCGCGGAGTACCTGTCGTGGCGCTGGATCTTCTTCGTCAACCTGCCCCTTGGCGCGATCGCCGCGCTGATGCTGGCGCGCGGGTTCCGTGAGCAGGTGGTGCGCCGGCGCCACCACATCGACTACTGGGGCGCCGCCCTACTCACCCTCGGCTGCTCCCTGGTGATCCTCGGGCTCCTCGAGGGCGGGGTGGCGTGGGCGTGGTCCTCGCCGATCGGCGTGCTGATCTTCGTTGCCGGCGCAGCGTCGCTCCTGGCGTTCGTCCTCGTCGAGCGCCGCGCCACGGAACCCGTGCTGCCGCTGTGGGTGTTCCGCCGCCGCACGCTCGTGGGCGGGAACCTCGTCTCGCTGATCGTCGGCACGGTGCTGATCGGGCTGACCTCGTTCCTGCCTACCTTCGTGGAGGGTGTGATCGGCACCGGAGCGCTCGTCGCGGGCTTCGCGCTGGCCGCCCTGACCATCGGGTGGCCGATCGCGGCGTCGATGGCCGGACGCATCTACATGCGGATCGGATTCCGTGACACCGCGCTGATCGGCAGCGTCTTCGCGATCGTCGGCGCGGTGCTGACCACCCTGCTCACCGTCGACGCGAGCGTCTGGCAGGCGGCCGCGGCGGCGTTCGTGCTCGGTATCGGTCTCGGGTTCGCCGCGAGCCCCACGATGGTGGCCGTGCAGGCCAGCGTCGGCTGGGAGCAGCGCGGGATGGCGACCGGCTCCAACATGTTCAGCCGCTCCCTGGGGAGCGCGGTCGGCGCGGCCGTCTTCGGCGCCATCGCCAACGGCACGCTGGCCGAGCACTTCGCCCACCCGCCCGCCGGGCTGGCCGGGCAACTGCCCGCGAACGCCGACGCCACCACACTCGTGCTCGGCGGGCACAGCGACCCGGCCTCGCCGGTGTCGGCGTTCGTCCGCGCGGCACTGTTCGACGCCACGCACAACGTGTTCCTCGGGATGGTGGTGATGGCGGTTCTGACCGTCGGCGCCATCCTGCTCATGCCGCGCCGGACGCCGGAGCTCACGCAGGCGGACTGACCGCCCCTCGCCACGCCCCACGATGCGCTGGAGCGCGCGCAGTTGCGGCGGTAAGACCGGCAGGCCGGCCGCCGGGCGCCTGCGCTCAGCCCCGCTGCCACCAGCGCTGGCGCTTCGGGGGCTTGATCTCTACCGAGCCCGCGCGAACGGCACCGGTCAGCCGGAACAGCACCCCCGCCGGGCCGGGGCGGCTTTTGTCCTCGATGCTGCCGAGCGTCACCTGCAGGCCGCTCCGGTCGATGCGCGCCCCGTCGGGCACCCGCATCTCCACCGAGCCGGCGACGACGTCCATCTCGATCTCGACGACGTCGTGCGGGATCCGGGCGGAGGTGAAGTCCAGCTCGGTCGACCCGAGCGCAGTCCGCACGACGAGATGGGCGGGCACATCCCACTCGCCCGTGCGGCTGACCGAGCCGAGCATGCTGCGCACCTCGGATCCGCTGCCTGTGTCGGCGACGGCGCGCGGTGCGACCGGTCGCGAGGGCGCGCGGTGCGCCGGGACCTGCGCGGGGCGCTCCGGATGGGTCATCCCCGGCAGGTCGAGGAGCACCACGTTGAGCTCGGCGCGCGTGCGGGCGGCGAGCGCGGTGTCGACCCGCTGGGTGAACTCGTCGAGGTCCAGCAGCCCCGCCCCGGTGGCCCTCTGAAGCAGGCCGACCACGTGCTCGCGCTCGGCGTCGGACACTCGCAGGTTGCGGGCACTGCCGGGATCTTCGGGCACGAGGCGAACAGTACCGCTGGTCAACCGGCCGATGGCTCGTAGCGTCCGTCGACGGCGGTCCAGCCGCCGCCACTCCAGATGCGACTCGCGCACTCTTTTCCAGCGACTCGCGGGGGAGTGGCGCGCCTGGCCCCGCGAGTCGCTGGATTCGGGTGCGCGAGTCGCTGGATTCGTGCGTCCTACCTCACCGCTGGCCCCGCAGGAACCGGTGCGCCGCCTCCGCGTAGACGTGGGCGCATCGCACGATGTCGGCCACCTCGACGAACTCGTCGGCCTGGTGGGCGATCCACTTCCCACCAGGCCCGTAGACGACCGTGGGGATCCCCGCGTCCCGGGTGAGGATCGTGCCGTCGGTGGCGCCCGGCACGCCGCCGTAGCAGGCGGGCTCCCCGAGCACGGACTCGTGCGCGCCCGCGAGCGCGACGACGACCGGGTGGTCCCGCGCCACCTCGACGCACGGGCGGTCGTCGACGACGGTCACCTGGGCCGACACCCCGCCCGGCGCGCCCGCCTCGGTGGCCAGCGCGCTGACCTCGGCGATCACCGCGGCGTGGTCGACGCCGGGGATCGTGCGCACGTCCACGCACACCGTCGCCCGCGCCGGGATCACGTTGATCTGGTCCACCGAGCCCGCGGCCGTGACGGTCGGCGTCAGGTACACCTCGCCGAGGTGCTCGTGCGCCGGGTGCTCGGCCTGCAGCCGGTCCTGCAGCCCGGCGAGCGCCACGAGCAGCAGCCCCAACGGCGCCACCGGATTGCGCCCGTGCTGGGGCATGGCCCCGTGGGCCATCACGCCGAGTAGGTCCACCCGGATCCGCACGGCGCCCTTCGCCGACGTGCAGATCTCGCCCTCCTCGGGTTCGCAGATGATCGCCCCGTCCACCGCCGCCGCGAGCCCGGTGCCTGCGAAGTGCTTCGCGCCGAGCATCAGCCCTTCCTCGTCGACGAGCGCGCACACGAGTACCCGGCCGGGGAACGGACCCGCGAGCTGCAGCGCCCGCACGGCGTGCAGCATCGCCGCCACTCCGGCCTTCATGTCCGCGGAGCCGCGCCCGTAGAGCCGCCCGTCGCGGATCTCGCCGCCGTAAGGATCGACGCTCCAGCGGTCGAGTTCCCCCTCGGTGACGACGTCCGTGTGGCCCTCGAACGCGAGCGTCGGCCCCGGTCCGCCGCGGCCCTCCACCACCGCGACGACGTTCGGGCGGCCCGGCGCCACCTCCGTGACCTGCGGCTCCCAGCCGAACCCGCGCATCGTGGCGGCCACCAGCTCGGCCGCGGCGGCCTCGCCGCTGCCGGGTTCGTGCACGGTGCGCAGCCGCACCAGGTCGCGGGTCAGTGCGACCACGGCGGCCTCGTCGACCGGGAACGTGCTCGTGCTGGTCATTTGGCCTCCTCGACGTCACCGGCCGCGGGCGAGGTCGGCGGCCGTCCGGCCGGCCAGCGCACCGCGGATCGTGGGGACCGCGGCGACGAGCCGTTTCGTGTACGGGTGCTCGGGGGAGTCGGCGACCTGCTCGGCCGGCCCCAGCTCCACGAGCTCGCCGTCGTGCAGCACGGCGATCGTGTCGCACACGTGCCGCACCACCGAGAGGTCGTGCGAGACGAATACGAGGGTCAGCGCGAACGACTCCACCAGGTCGGAGAGGAGGTTCAGGATCTGCGCCCGCACCGAGACGTCGAGCGCGCTCACCGGCTCGTCCGCCACGAGCACGGACGGGCGCGGTGCAAGCGCGCGGGCGATGGAGATGCGCTGGCGCTGGCCGCCGGAGAACTGATGGGGGTAGCGCTGCGCGGCGTCCGGCGGGAGCCCGACGGCGTCGAGCAGCTCGCGCACCCGGGCGGGTGCGTCCACGTCCCGCTTTCCGGCGAGCGGCTCGGCGACGATGTCCCGCACCCGCATCCGGGGGTCGAGCGAGCCCATCGGGTCCTGGAACACGACCTGCAGCTCGTCGCGCAGGAAGCGCAGCTTCCGTTCCGGCTGCCCGCCGACGTCCCGCCCGGCGAACGTGACCGTGCCCGACGTGGGGGAGTCGAGCCCGGCGAGCAGCCGGATGAGCGTCGACTTGCCCGAGCCCGACTCGCCGACCAGCCCGAACCGCTGCCCGGCCGCCACGTCGAAGGAGACGCCGCGCAGCGCGTGCACAACCGGCGCGGGCCGCAGCAGCGACGTGCGTGGCCTGCGGTGGACGCGGTGGACGTCCCGCACCCGGATGAGCGGATCAGGCCCCCTCGGATCAGGCCCCCTCGGATCAAGCCCCCTCGGATCAAGCATGGGCACCGACCGGGTGCCAGCAGGCGTAGCCGCCGCCCGCGCGTTCCATCCAGCGCGGGCGCTCGTCGCACTCGTCGCTCGCGCTGGGGCAGCGGTTGCGGAACACGCACCCCGCGGGGAAGCGGCCGGCCGCCGGCACGGTGCCGGGGATCGTCCGGAGCCGCCCATCGGCGCTCGCGAGGTCCGACGCGTCGAGAAGACCCCGGGTGTAAGGGTGCTGGGGCCGCGTGAACACCTCGTGCACCGGGCCCGCCTCCACCACCCGCCCGCCATACATCACCATCACCCGCTCGCACACCGTTGCCACAACCGCGAGGTCGTGGGTGATGAAGAGCAGTGCCGAGCCGCGCTCGGCCACCCCGGTGAGGATCAGCTCCAGCACCTGCGCCTGCACGGTGACGTCCAGGGCCGTCGTGGGCTCGTCCGCGAGCAGCACCGACGGGCCGTTCGCCAGGGCGATCGCGATCATCACGCGCTGTCGCTGCCCGCCGGAGAGCTGGTGGGGGTAGGCACGGGCGAGCTGCCCCGGGTCGGGCAGGCGCACCTGCGCGAGCAGCTCGACGCCGGCGGCACGGGCGGCGCGGCGGTCGGGCCGGGCGCCGTGCAGGAGCATCACCTCAGCGACCTGGTCGCCCACCCGCATCGCCGGGTTGAGCGCCGTCATCGGCTCCTGGAACACCATTGTCATCGCCGCCCCGTGCACCGCCGCGAGCTGCCGCACCGACGCACCGACGAGGTCGTGCCCCACACCCGCCAGGCGCACGGAGCCGCTCGCGTGCACGCCCTCGGGCAGCAGCCCCATGATCGCCGCCGCCGTGAGCGACTTGCCCGAGCCCGACTCCCCGATGAGCCCGACCCGCTCGCCCGCCGAGAGCGTGAACGACACATCGGAGACGAGTCGCAGATTCTGGGTTCCCACGTGCAGGCCGTCCACGCGGAGCACCTCGTCGCGCGCCGTCACCGGATCCACGAGGGTCATCGGTGGTCCACCAGCCGCGGGTCGAAGCGGTCGCGCAGTCCGTCGCCGAGCAGGTTGAAACCCAGCACGGCGAGCGCGATCGCCAGGCCGGGCCAGAGCGCCAGCTCGGGTGTGGAGTAGATGAGCTGCTGGGCCTCCTGCAGCATCCGCCCCCACGACGGCGTCGGCGGGCGGGTGCCGAAGCCGAGGAACGACAGTGCGGCCTCGGCCAGCACCGCGATCGCGAACGACACCGACGCCTGCACGAGCAGCAGCCCGGCGATGTTCGGCAGCACGTGCCGTGTCGCGATGGCGGTACGGGTGCGGCCGGCGGCGCGGGCGGCGAGAACGTACTCGGTGGCGAGGACCTGCATCGTGCCGCTGCGGGCGAGCCGGGCGAACGACGGGATCGTGGCGATCCCGATCGCGACCATCGCCGTGAGCGTGCTGGGCCCGAAGACGGCCCCGAACATCACCGCGAGCAGCAGCGCGGGGAACGCCAGGACCAGGTCGTTGGTGCGCATCACGAGCTCGCCGAGCCACTGCGGCCCCATGGCGGCGAGCACCCCGATCGGCGTGCCGGCGACGGCCGCGACCCCGACGGCGACCACCCCGACGAAGAGCGTGGTCCGAGCCCCGACGAGCAGCATGCTCACGACGTCGCGGCCGAACGTGTCGGTGCCCAGCCAGTGCGCGGCGCTCGGCGGGGCGATCCGCGTGGCCGGGTCGACCTGCACGGCGTCGTAGGGCGTCCAGACGAACGACAGCAACGCGGACGCCACGACCAGCCCGACGAGCACCCCGCCGACCACCAGGCTCACGTTCACGCGGCTCATCCGGCTCTCCGCAGCCGCGGGTCGAGCACCGTGTAGGCCACGTCCACGAGGAAGTTGACCACCAGCACCGCGAGCACCAGCACGATCACCACACCCTGCACGAGCAGCAGGTCGCGGTTGGCCACCCCGTCGAGCAGCAGGCTGCCCAGCCCCGGGATCACGAACACCCGCTCGACGACCACGGCGCCGATCAGCAGGGTCGCGAGCTGCAGCCCCAGCACCGTGACCACCGGGATCGCCGCGTTGCGCAGTCCGTGACGCACCAGCGCGCGCGTCGGCGTGAGGCCCTTGGCGCGTGCGGTGCGCAGGAAGTCCTCGCGCAGCACGTCGAGCACCGCCGAGCGCACGTAACGGGTGAGCACGGCGCCCTGCACGAGCCCGAGCGCGAGCGCCGGGAGCGCGAGCTGGCGCAGGAACTGCACGGGATCCTGCGCGGGCGGCGTCCACCCACCGGACGGGAGCCAGCCCAGCCGCACCGCGAACACCGTGACGAGCAGGATGCCCGCGATGAAGCTCGGCACGGCTACCCCGACCTGGCTGAGCCCCGAGATCAGCGCCCCGCTCGGCGTGCGGTGCCGCACGGCCGCCGCGATCCCCAGCGGGAGGGCCACAATGAGCGCGACGACCATCCCGGAGAGCACCAGCCACGTCGTGACGAGCAGGCGGTCGACGATCTGCGGGCCGATGTCGGCGTCGGTGACGTAGGACCGGCCGAACTCGCCGCGCGGCAGGCCCGACACCCAGTCCGCGTACTGCACGACGAGCGGGCGGTCGGTGCCGAACTCCGCTCTCGTCGCCGCCACCGCCTCCTCCGTGGCGTTGACGCCGAGCGCGACGCGGGCCGGGTCGCCGGGCAGCACCGTCATGAACGCGAACACCGCGACGGAGGCGACGACCAGGCTCACGACGAACACGGTCGTCCGGCGGAGCAGGTGCAGGACCATGTCGGTCGCCTCGCGCCGCGCGGACCGGTCAGGCCCGCGAGATCGTGGTCAGGTCGAGCGACTCGCCGATGCGGTTCTGCGGCAGCCCCTGCACGTCGGCGTCCACGACCATGAGGTTGGGGATCAGGAAGAGCCAGTCGGCGGCGGCGTCCTCGGCGATGATCCGCCCGACCTGCTTCAGGTCGGCCACCTGCTGGTCGGCCGAGCCGGAGTCGGCTTCCGCGAGCAGCCGCGCCACATCCGGGTTGTCGTAGCGCCAGTAGTACTGGGGGCTGCCGAAGGTGGCGATGTCGCGCGGCTCGACGTGGGCGACGATCGACAGGTCGTAGTCCGCGTTCGTGAAGGCCTGCTCGAGCCAGCGGGCCGGGAACTCCAGCGGCTCGATCTGCGCGTCGATCCCGACGGCGGCGAGCTGGCTCTGCACCACCTGTGCCGCCGCCACGGCGTAGGGCAGGTTCGCGATGCGGAAGCGCAGCGTGAGGTTGGGCGTGCCGGCCTCGGCGAGCAGGGCCCGCGCGGCGGCCGGGTCGTACGGCGTCACGTCGGGCAGCGGCTCGTACCAGGGGTCGGTGGGCGGCACCATCGTGTCGATCAATGCGCCGCGGCCCGCCCAGGCCGTGTCGAGCACGGCCTTGTGGTCGATCGCCATGGCGATCGCGCGGCGCACCCGGACATCGCCGGTGGGCCCGCTCGCGTTGTTCATCGCGAGCGTGACCTCGCCGTTCGTGGTGCCTTCGATCACGCGGAAGCGGCTGTCGCCCTCGAACTGGGCGAGCGACTCCGGCGCCTGCACGGTTGCGACGACGTCGATCCCGTCGGTGAGCAGCGCGTTCGTCATCGCTGTCGGGTCCTTGAAGTACCGGAGCGTGACCTCACGGATCGGGGGCCGCTGCCCCCAGTAGCCGTCGCGTTCACGCAGAACGAGCGCGTCCCCGCGGCGGAACTCGGCCACGCTGTAGGGGCCCGTACCCACCGGCGTGTTCGCGAGGTCCCCCACCCCGGACGGGTCGAACATCGCGCCGATCCGGGTCGTCATGCGGAAGAGCCAGCTGTTGCTCGGCTCCGAGAGCACCACCCGCGCCTGCGTCGGCGAGACCACCTCGACCGACTGCACGACGTTCATCCCGCTCTTGAGCGAGACCGTCCAGTCGGCGGACTTGACCCGCTCGATGCTGAACTTCACGTCGTCGGCGGTGAACGCCTCGCCGCTCGAGAAGGTCACGCCCTTCCGCAGCGTGAAGTCGTACGTGCGCCCGTCCGGGCTGACCGTCCAGGACTCCGCGAGCAGCGGCTCGATCTCACCCGTCTCCTGGTTCACCTTCACCAGGCCCTCGTAGACGTTGACGAGGAGCGCCTCGGGGATCGCGGCGCCGTCGGTTCGGGTGAAGTCGAGGTTGGCCGGCTCCGCGGCGAGGCCGACCCGCAGTGTCGTGGCCCCGCCACCCTGGCCGGCGGAGCCACCCGGCGATGCGGTGGAGCCCGCCGAGCAACCGGCCGCCAGCAGGAGGGCACCGGCCAGGAGCAACGCGGCGCGGCGGGGACGGAGGAACGATCGCGTCACGTGGAAGATCCTCTCGCAGCCGGAACACGCCGGACAGCGACACGCCGGATAGGGAAACGCCAATCAGGTCGGACGAGCCGTTCGAGCTGTACGCGTACTACGCGGAACACGTGCCAGAACCCGAACGTCCCCTCCTGAAGGCCCTTCTGGACTGATCCCACCCATCGCGAGGTCGGGGTTCAGGAGTGGAGGAGCTCGGAGCTCTACCACCGGTTCGAAGGCCTCCTGGTACGGCTCGTGCACCGTGATGGACGTGAAGCCGTACCGCTCGCGGCGCTCCCGCAGCTGCTCGGCCATCTGCGCCGCCGTGCAGATCAGCAGGTAGGGCGTCTCCAGCGCCTCCTCCGCCGACATCTGGTCGGGGTAGCGCGTCACCAGGTCCTCCGCGGCCGCGCGCCGGTCCGGCGTCGGCACCACGGCCTGCACCAAGACGTTCGTGGAGAACCGGAAGTCGCGGGCCACCCGGACACCTTCGCCAGCGGTCCGCTGGTGCGCAACACTGTTTGCCCCGGGCGGATCAGGCGACGAGCGCGCCGCCGTCGAGGGTGAGGATCGTGCCGGTGGCGAACGGCTGCGTGATCAGCGACAGGTAGCCCTCGGCGACCTCCTCGACCTCGCCGACCCGGCCGGCGGGCAGCGACGCTCCCATCTCCCGGAACATCCGCTCGCGGTCGTCGTCGGACATACCGGCCCACAGCGGCGAGCGGACGAAGCCGGGCTGCACCGCGTTGACCCGGATCGGGGCCAGCTCCACAGCCAACGTGCGGGTCAAGGCCTCCACCGCCCCGCAGATGCTCGCAGCAACCGCCCAGCCCGGTCCGGGGCGCTGCGATGCCGTTCCCGTGGTCAGCGTGATCGACCCGCCCTCGCGGATGTGCGGAGCCGCCGCGCGGACGGCAGCGAGCGCGCTGAAGTAGCGCAGGCCGAAGAAGGCCCGCGCGCGGTCGACGTCCAGGTCGGCGATCGGTATGAGCGCGAGCGGCTCACCGGCGGTGTACACGAGGTGGTCGAGCTCGCCGAGCTCGTCGAAGAGGGCCCGGATACGGGCCGGATCGCTCAGGTCGACGGCCTGCCCGCGCGCCCCGTCGGGCAATGTGGAAAGTGCCCGCTCCACGCTCGCTGGGTTGCTCGACACGACGGTCACGTCGGCGCCGCGACCGGCCGCCGCCGCAGCCGTCGCGAAGCCGATGCCGGAGGTGCCGCCGAGCAGCACGACATGCGCGCCCTTGAGGTCCATCGTGGACGCTCCTTTCCGTTCGTACGGGGATGCGTCCACGGTGCGCGCGCTCCGGGCAACGGTCCAAGACCTACTGCTCGCGCTGTCATACCCTGGAGGTCTCACGGCTGGTGGGAGGCCACGTGCGGGACATGGACCTGCGGAAACTGCGCTACTTCGTGGCGGTCGCGGAGCACCTGCACTTCGGCCGGGCGGCCGCCGCGCTGCACATCGCGCAGCCGGTGCTCTCGCGCCAGATCCGGGCGCTCGAGGGCGAGCTCAAGGCCACGCTGTTCGAGCGCGACCGGCGCTCCACGTCTCTCACCCCGGCAGGGGAGCAGCTCCTCGCCGACGCCCGGCCCCTCCTGGCCGGTGCCGAGGCGCTCCGCCGGCGGGTGGCCGAGGCGGAGCGCGGCAGCCGAACGTTCACCGTCGGCTTCATGCCCGGGCTGATCGTCACCGGGGCGGTGCGGGCCCTGCGTGCCCGCCACCCGCAGCTCGACGTGACGGTGCTGCGCACCAGCTGGGACGACCAGACCGCCGTGCTCCACGACGGGCGCGCCGACGTCAGCTACCTGCGGCTGCCCGCCGATCAGCGCGGGCTGGCGGTGCGGCCGCTGCTCACCGAACCGCGGGTCGTGGTGATGCCGGCCGATCACCGGCTGGCGGGCAAGGAGGCCGTCACGCTGGCCGACCTCGCCGACGAGCACCTGCTGCAGGATCCCGAGGCCGTGCCGGAGTGGCGCGACATCGCCACCGAGCTGCGCACGGGCGCGCGCGAGCCGGAGCCGCTCGTCCGCACGGTCGAGGAGAAGCTGGAGCACGTCGCTGCGGGGCGCGGGGTGGTGGTGCTGCCGCTCTCCACGGCCACCTTCTACACGCGGCCGGACGTCGTGGCCGTGCCGGTGCGCGACCTCGGCCCCAACCACGTGTGCCTGGCCTGGGACGCGGCGCGCCGCAGCCGGCTGGTGCAGGAGTTCGTCGCCATCGCCGAGGAGCACGCGGCGACCGCTCAGCCCGGTGCGTCCGCGGGGTTGGCGCACACGTAGATGCAGTTCTGGGGCCGCGGCGAGTCCAGCACCGCCTCGACGGTGAACCCGGCGTCGGTGAGCATCGCGGTCGCCCGCTCCTGCCCCCACATCGCGCCGAGCCCGGCACCGCCGCCGGCGAGCGAGGTGGGCACACAGAACAGCAGGCTGATCCCGTAGCACATC
This sequence comes from Pseudonocardia aurantiaca, assembly GCF_039526725.1. Lineage (NCBI taxonomy): Bacteria > Bacillati > Actinomycetota > Actinomycetes > Pseudonocardiales > Pseudonocardiaceae > Pseudonocardia > Pseudonocardia aurantiaca. Next base: position 903,963 of record NZ_BAAAJG010000008.1, on the reverse strand, counting down.
GGGGCGTACGGGTTGGCGATGTTCTCTTCGAGATTGCTGGAGAACTTCGCGTCCACCATCACGAACACGCCGCCCGGAGCCAGCGCGTCGCGCACGCGACGCAGGACGGTCTCCGGGTCCGCCTGGTCGTGGATCGCGTCGAACGCCGTGATCACGTCGAAGGTCGGCTCCGGAGCGAGCCGGGCCGCGTCGGCCACAAGGAACTTCGCGTTCAGCGCCCCCATCGCGGCACGTTCCGTCTCGGCCTGCGCGATGGCGTCGGCCGCGACGTCGAGTCCGGTGAACGTCGATCGTGGGAACGCGCGCGCCATGAGGTTGATCGCGTGCCCGGTGCCGCAGCCCAGGTCGAGCACGTGCGCTCCGGCGCGCAGCCGGTCGAGGAGTCCTGGCACGCGGCCGAGGAAGCCGTCGACCAGGTGCTCGTCGTAGACGTGCCGCCAGGACTCGCCGAGCCCGTCGCCCGCCGCGGCGGCGAACTCCGCGATCGGGACGCCGCCGCCGTCGACGAAGCAGCGCTCCACCTGCGGGAGCACGGCGGCGAGCGTTCGCATGCTCCCGGTGGCCGGCCCGATGTTGCTCGCGGTGGCGCCGGTGAGCAGCGGCGCGTGCTCGGGTGGCAGCTCGTACCGCTCGCTCGTCGGGTCGTATTCCATGATCCCGCCCGTGACCATGGCGCCGAGCCACTCACGGACGTAGCGCTCCGCCAGCCCCGCGCGCACGGCCAGTTCCCCGCTGGTGACTGGGCCGCGGGCGGCGGCCTCGAACAGGCCGGTGCGGTGGCCGATGCCGATCAGCATCGTCAGCACATTGCCCGTGAGAAGCTCCAGCAACCGCGCCCCGAAGGCGCGAGTCCGGTCGGCATCGGCGATCTCCACCGGCGTGAGTCTGGCAGCCGCCCACGATCTCGAACCGAAGCGGCGCCTTCGTCCGGATCGGCTGGACGAAGGCGCCGCTCGTTCGGTTCCGGCGGGCTTACGAGGAGGCGGTCGCCGTCGCGAACGGCACCCTCTCCCACGTCAGCACCCGCGGGTCCTGCGGCTTGACGGTGACGCGCAGGTAGTCGTTCACGCCGTTGGAACCGTCGACCGTGACCCTGGTGAGGTTCGGCGCCGGCGTCGTGACCCCGTAGAAGCTCAGCCAGGACGACCCCGCCGCGAGGGGGGTGTCGGAGTTGAAGACGTGGCTGTCGCCGTTGAAGAGGTACACCGGGCCGTCGAAGGCGGCGGAGCGGCGGGCGATCGTCCGGACGATCTCCTGGAAGGCGGAGTAGTTCGCGAGGCTCGGGTTGAGCACGGTCGGGTCGAACATGTCAGCCTGCGTGAGCAGGACGACGGCGCGCTGGCCGTTGGCGCGGTCGAACGCCCCGTTGATCATGTCGAGCGCCGCGGTCGTGCGCTTCTGGACCTCGGCGGTCTGCTCCGGGGTCGGCGCCGTCTTGCCCGTCCACGGGGCGAGGCTGTTGTTGCTGCCGACGATGTGCACTGCGGCGAACGAGACCCCGGAACGCTGGTAGCTGACGTTCTCCGGGATCCCCCGGTCCGCCTGGCTCTGCACGGCGACGCTGTGCTGGCCGAGGGTCTTACCGGGGTTCGGGAAGAACTCGTCACGGACGGCCTGCAGCCGCTCGAGGGGGTTGTAGGCGCCGTTGTTGGTGCGGTGGCAGTCGGTCCACTCGTTGTCGCCGGGCGTGTAGACCAGCGGGTCGACGAATCGGTCGAACTGGGTCCGGACCATCGCGAAGTAGTCGTCGCTGCAGACCGACGAGCCGTCCTTGATGTCGCCGACGTGGTCGACGAACTGGACGGCGGGGTCGGCGTTGATCTGGTCGACCACACTCGGGAAACGGGCGATCTGGGCGGCGCCGTAGGGGATGTCGCCGATGACGGCGAACCCGAAGCCGGCCTGGTCGGGGGGCGCGGCCTGCGCCGTGCCGGCGGTGACGGCGGCCGCGGCGAGGGCGGCTGCAGCGAGGGGGGCTGCGGCCGTGAGGGCGAACCTGAAACGCACGGGGTCTCTTCTCATGCGGGGCGCGGCTTCCCGTATCGGGGGAGCGGAAGCCGCGGTCGAGGAAATGCGGTAGGTGGAAACGGAGGGCAGTCGTGGAACGGGTGTGCCCGCCGCGCCGCCTCCAGCGGCTCAGCAGATCGTGGTGCTGGTCGGCCGCGGTTGCGCACAACGTGATCGCACGAATCGGGACCGTATCCACGTGAGTTGAACGGAGGATGACGGCAAGTCAATCTATTTCACGCTTCCGGGTGGCGTCCCGATATGCCAGAAAGCCACATTCAGGCCGTTAACGGTCCTGAATGTGGCTTTCCCGGCAATTGGGGATCGCTACCGGCTGATCTCGCCGAGGCCTGCCTCCTCCAGAATCGCCGCGATCGCCTTCGTCTCGGTGTCGTCGAGCGGGAGCAGCGGGGGGTTGGTGGCCGGGTTCGCGATGATCCCGCGCAGCGCCATCGCTGCCTTGAACGCGCCGAGCGCCCCGGCCGTGAAGCCGATGCGGCCAGGGTCGGCCACCGAGACGATCGTGAACAGCCGCGCGAGCCGGTCCTGCTCGCCCGCCGCCGCGGCGTCGTCGCCTGCCACGGCCGCCCGGTACAGCCGCACGTAGCCGTGCGGGTCGACGTTGCCCAGCCCCGGCACGATCCCGGAGGCGCCGAGCTGCATCGCCGTGTCGGCCAGCAGTTCGGAACCCGTGAGCAGCGGGAAGTCGGCAGGCACCCGGCGGCGGATCTCGCGGAAGGAGGCGAGGTCGCCGCTCGAGTCCTTGAGCGCGACGGCCACCCGCTCCGCGGCCAGCCCGGTGACCACCTCCGGGGTGAGCCGGGTGCCCACCGCACTCGGGATGTCGTAGGCCACCACCGGCACATCGACGGCCGCGTGCACGGCCCGGAAGTGCGCGACCACCTCGTCGGGGTGGGGCTGCACGTAGAACGGCGCGGTGACGACCACCGCGTCGGCGCCCAGTTCGGCGGCCTGGCGGGCGTGCTCGATCACCCGCCGCGTACCCGTGTCGACCGCGCCGACCAGCACGGGAACCGCGCCGGCGGCCGCGCCGACCGCAATCTCGGTGATCGCCCGCCGCTGCGCGGTGTCGAGGAGCGCCACCTCGCCGGAGGAGCCGCCGAGGAAGAGTCCGTCGACGCCCGCGTCGAGCAGGAACGCGATCAGCCGTTCCAGCGAGGCCCGATCGACCTCGCCGCTCTCGTCGAGGGGTGTGACCAGCGGGGGGACGACTCCATGGAGGCGGAGGTCAGGCACGTGCTGTCCGATCGTCGGCGGGGTCGGTGGGCAGGCCGGCGCCGAGCGCGCGGCCGATGCGGGCGGGCACGTCGAACCCGATGATCAGGGCGACGACCACGGTGAGGCTGACGGCGAGGGTGGTGAGGGCCGGGCCGAGGCCCATGCTCTCGGCGATCACGGCGCCCGCCAGCGGCGCGACCGCGCCGCCCAGCGCGCCCACGTTGTAGCTGAACCCGAGGCCCGCTGCGCGCAGCCGGGTGGGGAAGTGGTCGCCGATGTACTTGGGGAGCAGCCCGGAGATGCCCTGGCTGGTGGCCTGCATCGCGAACAGCAGCACCCACAGGGCGACGACGTTGCCAGCCGGCAGCGCGAACACCGGGAACACGAACGCGAGCGAGATGAACAGCCCCAGAACGTAGGTGCGCCGCGTCCCCAGCCGGTCGGCGACGATTCCGGCGACGCACGAACCGGCCGCGTAGCCCAGGCCCGCCCAGGTCAGCGCGGTGGACACGCGCAGGGTCGTAGCCCAGCTCGCCCCGCAGGTAGGTGGGAAGCAGGGACTGGATCGGCCACGAGTAGAGGAACGCACAGAAGACGGTGACCATGATCGCGATCATCACGGGCCACAGCCGCCCGGCGAGCTGCACCGCGTACGCGACGAACCCGGCGACGACCACGGCGACGAGGAGGATGCCGAAACCGCCCGCGTTCTGGCTGAAGATCAGCACCAGCGCCGCGGCGAGCACGACGGCGAGCACCGTGTTGGGCACCCGCCTGCCGGGGCCGAAGAGCATCGACGACGTCGTGACGTCCTGCCTGCCGCCCACCTCGGCCTGCCACTCGGCGGCCTCCGGGAGCGAACGGCGCAGGTAGAGGGCGAGTGCGATCGGCACGATCCCGACGTAGAACAGCCACCGCCAGCCCCCGAGCGGGACGATCACCTGGTAGCTCAGGGCGGCGAGCACGGTGCCGATCGGGTAGGCCGAGAGCAGGAAGCCGGTGGCGCGGTTGCGCATCGACTTCGGCCACGACTCCATCACGTACGTGGCGCTGGAGCCGTACTCGCCCGCCATGCCGATGCCGACGATCGCCCGGAAGGCGAACAGCGACCAGTAGCTCCACGCGAAGCCGCAGAGCGCGCTGCCGACCGAGAACGCGAGGATCGCCAGGATCATCGCGGGCTTGCGCCCGTAGCGGTCGCCGATCGCGCCGAGGACGAGCCCGCCGAGCCAGCGCGAGACGAACGCGGCGGAAACGAGGGTGGCCGCCTGGGGGAGTGTCAGCTCGAACTCGTGGGCGATCTCGGTGAGGACCAGTGTGATCAGGATGAAGTCGAAGCCGTCGAGAAGGTAGCCCAGCCAGGCGGCGAAGAACGCCTTGCGCTGGGGCCGGCTCAGCTGCCGGAACGACTGGGGAACGGCGGGCGGCGTCGCCATGCCTGAACCTCCGGGTACGGGATGGACATAGGATGTCCTATGTCTGCGAGAACGGTAGAGAACGGAGTGCGCCGATGCAACCGATGACTGCCGCAGAGCTGCGTGGGGTGTGGGCCACGGTGTGGCGCCCGAGCTCTTCGGTCGCCTCGCCGCCGAGGTGCCTGCGCTCATCGGCGTGAAGGTGCCCGGTGGGGACGACAGCTGGTACGCGCGCATGGCCGCGGCCGTCGGCGGCCGGCTCGCCGTGTTCGTCGCGGGCCACACGCTCGCCACGGGCCGGGCCCGCGGAGCCGCGGGCGCCTACTCGAACATCGCCTGCCTGCGCCCGGAAGGTGCAGTTCGCTGATACGACCAGATGCACGCCGACCCCGCCGCGGCGCTCGCGTTCGAGGCCAGGCTGCGCGCCTTCCTCGACGCGCACGTCGCCCCGCTCGGCCGCGCGGGCTACGCCGACCCCGCGCTGGACAAGACATTGGCCGCGATCGGGGGCTGGGCGCCGGTCGGCACCCGGGTCCGCTGGCCGCACCGGTCCGTGCCCGAGGAGGCCGTGCCCGCACTGCGTGCCGCGGCGGAGGCCGCCGTGCCGGAGCTGTTCGCGGCGGGGTCTGTGTCGGGCCCGGCATAGACTCGACCGTCGTGACGACCTCGGCACGCGGCAGGCGCACCGGCGCCCGCGCCAACCAGCGGGCCCTGCAGGAGGCCATCACCCAGCTGATCGTCGAGCGCGGCCTCGGGCCGGGAGCGCCGCTGCCCACCGAGCTGGAGCTCATGCAGGAGCTCGACGTGAGCCGCCACCCGCTCCGGGAGGCGATGAAGGCGCTCGAGGCGCTCGGGATCGTCGACATCCGCCACGGTTACGGCACCTACGTCGGGTCCGCCGTGCTCTCGGGGTTGGAGACGGGGCTCGCGTTCCGCGGGGCGTTGTCCGTGCAGGGCGACTACACCGACATCCGCAACCTCCTGGAGCTGCGGGAGGTCCTCGAAGCGGGGCTCGTCGGGCGGGTGCTGGCCGCGGCGGGCGAGATCGACCTCGACGCGCTCGAGTCGGCCGTCGCGGAGATGGAGCGTGCGGCAGCGGACGGCCGGTACGCGCCGGCCGCCGACTGGGCGTTCCACGAGACCCTTTACCGCCCGCTCGGCAACGCGCTGGTGCTCGACCTGCTGAAGGTGTTCTGGCGGGTCTTCAACGCCCTCGACGCGCAGCTTCCGCGCGCGGGCGACACCCCGGCCGTCACGGCCGGCTGGCACCGGCGCATTCTCGACGCCCTCCGCGCGGGCGACGCGGACGCCATGCGGGCCGCGGTCGTCGAGCACTTCCAGGGGATCCGGGCGCGGGTGAGCTAGGACCCACTGGGCGGGCGCCCCCCGAAGGCTCCGGCGTGCGTCTTGGCCTACTCGGCGAACGTCCGCGGCCCGGGGCGGCGCCGTTCCCTGTGCAGCCGGTCGATCCCGGCGGGCAGGTCGGTTGCGGCGCTCGGCCCCGGGGCGGTCCGGGGAGCGGAGAGTAGGGCCCGCAGCAGCAGGCGGGCGGCCTGGCGGCGGGGGGCGGCGGGAATGTCCGGGGCGCGGGGCCGAGTAGTCGGCCGCCTAGCCGGTTGCACGGCCGGTCGGTGAGCGCGTGCACGGCCGCGACGACCGCCAGCGCGAGGTCGCGCTTCTCGATCACGGTCGTGCCGAAGTGGCTGTCGTCCTCGCCGGACCGGTAGGTCAGTACCCCGTCCAGCCTGCGCCGCACCGAGAGGTCCAGTACGCGCAGTGCCCGATCTGCCGCGGTGAGCCCGGGTAGCGGGCCGGGCGCCGTCACGCGGCGTCCGCGTGCGTGTCGCCCGGCGCCTCCTCGGCGGGCCCGGCGGGGGCGAACACCGGCCCGATATCGACGTCGAACGTCTCGGACGGCCGCCAGACCAGGGTGCCGACGGTGTCGCCGGGCATGAGGTTGGGGGTGAGCTGGAGCCGGGCGAACGAGCTTCCGGTCACAGTGGCGAGCGTGCGTACCGCGAGGGTCTTGGTGTTCTTGGTGACGTCCGGCACCCCTTCGGGGAGGCAGTGCCCGCGCGCGAGCAGCGCGACGAACATCCGCTCGATGCCCCACGACCACCCGCTTCACCTCGAACAGGGCCCGTTCGAGTAGCGCAGTGGCGTCCGCCTCCGGGTCGCCCGCGGTCACAGCTGCGTTGGCGTGGCTTCGGGCGTCTGGCCACCCTCCCACGGGCAGCCGGGCTCGGAGCCACGCTGGGCGTGGATGACCCCGGATCCGCCGCAGGCGCCGCCCTGGTCGACGACCACGGCGTCGACCAGGACGACACCGCCAAGCGCGGCCGCCCGCACGCTGCGGGAGCGGCCGCCACCCGGCGTGGTCGATACCTCCACCGGTGCGTCCATGGTTGCGCCTCTCACTGTGAGGGGGCCGACCCGCCCGCCGCGGGGGGGCGCCGGCGGGCAGACCGGCCCTGTCGCCGGCGACGGAAGGGGGTACGTCGCCGACCGGAGCCCCAGCACAGCAGCCGGGTGCGAAAACCCCGGGAAGCCGGACCGAAAGCGAACCGAAAGACTGCGCCGGGCCGCACGCGGTCCTCGCTACCTTCGATGTATGCGGCTGCTGGTGATCGAGGACGCGCATGACCTAGCGAGCGCCCTGCGTGCAGGGCTGGGCCGGGCGGGCTACGCGGTCGACATCGCGCTCACGGGCGCCGATGCCACGGCGAAGCTCGGGGTACACACCTACGACCTGCTCGTGCTCGACCTGAACCTCCCCGACATCGACGGGTTCACGCTCTGCCGGGGCGTGCGTGACGGCAGCATCGCCTGCCCCAACGGCCAGGATCTGCGCATCCTCATGCTCACGGCCCGGGGTGAGCTGGCCGACCGAGTGCGCGGCCTCGACGAGGGCGCCGACGACTACCTCGTGAAACCGTTCGCCCTGGCCGAGCTCCTGGCCAGGGCTCGGGCCCTGCTGCGGCGCGACAACAGCGGCGGCACCGCCGTGCTGACTGTCGGCGAGCTGTGCCTCGACGACGGGCGGAACACCGCGAGCCGCGGTGAGCGGGAGCTGCCGCTCACCCGCAAGGAGTTCGCCGTGCTCCGCTACCTCATGCACCGGCCGGGGCACGTGGTCTCCGCCGAGGAGTTGCTCGACCACGTCTGGGACGAGCACACGGACCCGTTCACCCAGACCGTGCGGGTGACGGTCGGCACGCTGCGCCGCAAGCTCAGCCAGGACGGCGAGGCGCCGGTGATCGAGACCGTGATCGGGCGCGGCTACCGGTTACGGGAGTCGGTGTGAGCGGCGTGCTTCTCCACCGGCCCGCCTGGACGCAGACGATCCGCTTCCGCCTCGCCGCCACCTACTCGCTGGTGATGTTCGGCCTTGTCTCGCTCGTGATGGTGGCGGTGTACCTGGTGGTGTCGCAGAGCGTGGACGCCGCGCCGATGAACCCGATCACCGTCGCGAAGGTCAATGAGGTGGGCGGCGAGATGGTGTTGCGGGAGGGCGAGCAGTTCGAGAGCGCCGACCTCGCAAGCGTGCAGAAGGCGGTCAACTTCAAGACGCTGAAGATCCTGCGCGACGCGTCGGCGATGATGCTCGGCGGGCTGCTCGTTGCGAGCTTCGGGGTGGGGTGGTGGCTCGCGGGCCGGGTGCTACGCCCGATCAAGCAGGTGACTGCCGCGGCGCGTGAGATCGGCGCCACCGACCTGTCCCGTCGCATCGGTCTCGACGGCCCGCGCGACGAGCTGCGAGACCTCGCCGACACCGTCGACGACATGCTCGGGAGGCTGGACCGGGCCTTCGTCGCGCAGCGGCAGATGATCGACGACGCCTCGCACGAGCTGCGCAACCCGCTCGCGATCATCCAGATCAACCTGGACGCGGTGCTCTCACGTGACGACGTGGACGCGGCCGAGCGCGCGCGGGCGAGCGTCGTGACGGGGCGGGCCACCCAGCGCATGGGAAGCCTGATCGAGGACCTGCTCGCCGCCGCCCGGCGGGCCGCGCCCGCGTTCACCGACACCGACCTGGACCTCACTCAGGTGGCGACCGAGGCGGCCGATGGGTACGCGCTGCTGCTCGACAGCGACGGGCACCGGCTGGTGCGCCGGCTGGAGCCGGGCCTCGGCCTGATCGGCGACGCAGAGTCGCTGCGCCGCGCGGTGGACAACCTCCTGTCCAACGCGCGGCGCGTCTCCCCGCCCGGCGGTGAGATCACGATCGCGACGGGGAACAGGCTCGGTTGGGCGTGGCTGGCGATCCGCGACCAGGGTCCGGGCATCACGCCGGAGCATCAGGAGCGGGTGTTCGACCGGTTCTGGCGCGGCGCCGACGGGGGTCACGGGCGCGACCGGGGCACCGGTCTCGGGCTCGCGATCGTCCGGCAGGTGGTGGAGAGCCACGGCGGCACGGTCGCGCTGCACAGCGTGCCGGGCGCTGGTGCGACCTTCGTGCTGTGGCTTCCACTAAGGGCGCGGGCGCACGGGCAGCGTGAGCCCCGCCCGCCCGAGCTCAACCCGCTGGAGCCGAGGGCTGTCCTGGGGTCCTGAGCAGCAGGTCAGCGGGTCCGCCCGGCGCCGGGATCCGCGGCGGCACGGGCGTCGACACCACGAACGAGGTGGTGGTCTGCCCGTGCAGCAGCAACCGGTCGAGGACGGGTGCGAGGTCCTCGACGGCCGGGACATGCACCTTGAGCAGGAAGCAGTCCTCACCGGAGATCCGGTGGCACTCGCTCACCTCGGGCACCCGGACGGCCAACTCGACGAGCTTCGGCAGCTGTCCGGGGCCGGGCCGCAGGCGCACCCACGCCGTGACGGGGAGCCCGAGCGCGGCAGGATCGACGTCCAGCCGGTAGCCGCGGATGACCCCGGTCTCCTCGAGCCGCGTCACGCGCTCGCGCACGGCGGGGGCGGACATCCCGACCCGCCTGGCCAGCTCGGCCGTGCTCTGCCGCGGGTCCTCGGCGAGCAGCGCGAGGAGCCGCCGGTTGACCTCGTCGAGGGTGGGTCTGCTGTCCGGAAGGCCGGTAGGGCCTTTCGCTGTCATCTTCGCAGGCAAGTCGCCACCTCCGCCGTCGAACGCGCATGGCCACAGGAGCTGTGTCCTACGACCATATGGCCATGGACGGAACCCGGCTCCCGCCGCACGCCTACTTCCTGGTGAGCGCGGTGTTCCATTACCTCGGACCGGCGTTCGCCGTGCTGCTCTTCGCGCGGGTCGATGTGCTCGGCGTGGCCTGGCTGCGGATCGCCGCGGCGGGCCTGGTGTTCGCGCTCTGGCGCCGGCCGTGGCGGGTCTGGTCGCGGCTCGACGCGCGCGGCCGGCGGCTCGTCGTCGGCTGGGGCGCGGTGCTGGCGCTGATGAACAGCGCCTTCTACCTCGCGATCGACCGGCTGCCGCTGGGGACGGTCGCCGCGATCGAGTTCCTCCCGGTGATCGTGCTGGCCGCTGTCGCCGCCCGGACGGCCCGCAACGCGGCGGCGCTCGCCCTCGCGGTGGTGGGCGTCTGGCTGCTCACCGACGTGCGGTTGGTCGCCGAGCCGTGGGGGTTCGCGTTCGCTGGAGCGAACGCCGTGCTGTTCGCGCTCTACATCGTGCTGGGCCACCGGGTGGCGCGGAACCCGGCGGTGAGCGGCGTGGACGGCCTGGCCCTGGCGATGCTCGTGGCCTGCGCCGTGGCGGCGCCGATCGGGCTGCTCGACGCCGTGCCGGCCTTCACCGACCCGGTGGGGATCGCGGCGGGGATCGGCGTGGGGATCTCGTCGTCGGTGATCCCTTACGTCTGCGACCAGCTCGCGATGGCCCGGTTGCCCCGCGCCACCTACGCCCTGATGGTGTCGCTGCTCCCGGCCACCGCGACCGTGATCGGGATCCTCGTGCTGGCCCAGATGCCCGCCGCGGCGGAGGTGGCGGGTGTGGTGCTCGTGGTGGCGGCGGTGGCGGTGCACCGGGAGCGGCGACGAGTCGAGCTGGATGTCGCGCCTGGCTCCGGGCGTGGTGCCTCCTAGGTCACGAGGCCGCCCGGCGCCGGGCCCGGTGGTTCGCCACGTTGACGCGGTTGCCGCAGACCTCGGGCACGCAGTAGCGGCGCTTCCCGGAGCGGCTGGTGTCGACGAACATCCCGGCACAGGCCGGGGAGGCGCAGTGGCGGAACCGGCCTGGTCCGAGTGTGCGGAGGACGGACAGCAGCGCCGTGGCGGTGAGCAGCGCGAGCGCGTCCGCGGGGCCCGTTCCCGGTCGGGGGCGGACGGTCCACAGCCATCGCCCGTCGTCGTCCTGCTCCAGGGTCGGGCCCGTGCCCGTGGCCATCGCGAGTGCACCTGCCCGCTCCGCCGTCACGGCCGCGTCCGGCTCCGCGAACAGCTCACGCAGTGTGCGGCGCAGTTCGTGCACGGCCCGCACGTCGTGCGTCGTCGGGTCCCCGGGCGGCAGGTGCCGTGCGGCCAGGAACCTCCGTAGCGCCGCCGGGTCGGGCAGCGCCTCCCCGGTGCTGGTCATGACCTCGGGACCGGTGTTGACCAGGTCGGTGGCCACGGCCGCGCCTGCGGCGTAGGCGTCCAGCCGGATTTGCACGCGGGTTACCCCCAACCTATCGTGTAATGGGTGAATCGAGGCTACACCTCTGTACAGCCAGTCGGGCCACTGGTGGTTCTGGTGGGCCTTCTCGCGCTCTCGCTCAACCTCAGGGCGGCGCTGGCGGGCTACCCGCCCCTGCTGGAGACCGTCCGTGACGACCTGGGGCTCTCCGCAGGGGCGGCCGGGTTCGTCCAGACCGGGGCCGTGCTGATGATGGCGGCAGGCTCGTTCGCCGGGCCGGCCGCAGGCGGCCGGGCCGGGCCGGAGCGGGCGCTCGTCGCGGCGGTCGGGCTCGTCGCGGCCGGTAGCCTCCTGCGCGGTATCGCGGCGCCGGTGCCGCTGGTCGCGGGCAGCCTGCTGGTCGGGTTCGGGATCGGTGTGGCCGGGGTGCTGCTCACCGGCGTGGTCAAGGAGCATCTCGCGGACCGGGCGGGCGCGGTCACAGGCGGATACGTCGTCGCGATGACGGCCGGGGCCTCCGTGGCGAGCGCGGTGGCCGTGCCGATGGCGGTCGCACTCGGCGGCTGGTCGCTCGCGCTGGCCGCATGGGCCGTCCCTGCTGTGCTCGCGGCCGGGACGTGGGCCGTGGTGGCGCGCCGGGTGCCGCGCCCCGCGGCGTCGGCGGGACGGCCGCGTCTCCCGTGGCGCGACGGGTTCTCCCGGCTCGCGGCCGCCCACCAGGCGGCGGCGTCGCTGCTGGTCTACGGCTGGATGACCTGGCTCGCCCCCTACGTCACGAGCTACGGGTGGAGCCCGGCGCGCGCGGGGCTGCTGCTCGCGGTCTGGGCGCTCGCGCAGGTGCCGGGAGCGCTGGTGCTTCCCGCGCTGGCCGAGCGCACGGGCCGGTGGCGCATGTGCTCCTGGGTCGGGCTGGGCTGCATCGCCGCGGGCACGCTCGGCATGGTGCTGGCGCCGGTGCCGCCGGTGGTGGGGCCGTGGCCGTGGGTCGTGCTCATCGGCATCGGGTCGGGGGCCGGGTTCCCGCTCGGGCTCACCGTGGTCGCGTGGCGGACCCGCAACGCCGCGGCCAGCGCCGCCACCAGCGGGATGGCACTCGGGGTCGGCTACACCGTCGCGGGGATCGGCCCGTTCCTGATGGGTGTGCTCGTCGACGTCACCGGCGGTTTCGCCGCGGCCATCGCCGTGCTGCTGGCCGCCACGGCCGTGCAGGCGGCGGTGATCACCGGGATCGGGGACGCACCTGCGAGGGATACCCCCGATGTCCCGTCGCCCCGAGCCACGGCAGGGCGAGGTGACGGCGACGAGCGGTAGCGGCGTGAGCAGCTGTGGACCGAGGCCGCCGCGGCCTCTCAGAGGCCGAGTTTCTCCGCCGCGAGGCGGCTGCCTTCGACCCGTGACCTGATCTTCTGGAATGCGACGTCGCGGGCGTAGTCCGGCGAACCGTGGTTGGGCTTCTCGTCAATTGAGAAGGGGGAGAAGCCGCAATCGTCGGTGGACCCGATCCGCTCCTTCGGGATGAAGTTGGCCGCGCGGATGAGCTGGTCGGCGATCTCCTGCGGGGACTCGACCCGCGGGCTCTGCGTGACAGTGGTGCCGATGTAGGCCATCTGCGCCACGCCGTCGGCGTCGTCGCGCAGGTTCTTGCCGATCGTCTCGTACACCGGGTCCCGGTCGCGTTCCGACGCCAGCTGGATGAGGAAGTAACCGGCGTTGATGTCGAACATCGAGCCGAGCAGATTGTTGTACGGGACGTCGGCGGAGTGCACGGAGTCGCGGTCGCCGCCGGGGCAGGTGTGCAGCCCGATGTTCTTGCGCTCGTCGGCGGTGAAGCGGGCCATCACGCGGTTGTTCAGCTCGATGAAATGCGGTAGCAGCCCGGCGCCCGTCCACGGGTTGCGTGGGTCCGCCCGCGTCGCGAGCCTGCCCTCGGTGAAGTCGACCGACACCCGGTCGGCGCCCGCGGCGAAGGCCTCCCGGATGTCCTTCTCGCACTCGTCGATCAGCGTGGCCTCGAAGTCCTCGCGGGAGTAGCCCTCCACCGGGTCCTTGAGCGGGTACAGCAGGGCGAGCATCGACGGCGCGATCACGGCTTGCTTCATCGGCTTGCTCGCGTACGGCTTGGACTTCTTCAGGGAGTCGGCGGCGTGCTGGTTGTAGCGGAACGGCCCGGAGACGAGTTTGGGCAGCTGACGCCCGTGGCCGTCGGCGAAGATCGCGAAGAACTGCCCGCCGGGGGCAAGCCCCGGGGCGAGCCCGGTGCCGCCGAGGGTGTCTGTGATCGGGTAGGTCGCAAAGGATGACCAGCGCTGCTCGCCGTCGGAGATGATCGGTGAACCAGTGGCCTCGAAGCGTTCGATCGAGTCCTTGACACTGGCGTCCTGCAACTTCTCCAGGTCCGACTTGTCGATCTCGCCTGCGTCGTACTTGGCGTAGGCGTCCTGGAGCTTGGCCGGCCGGGGGAGTGATCCAACCGGTTCGGTCGGGACACCGGTGGCCGTGCGCGGGTCGTAACCCATGGGACGATCTCCTCCTCGAGATTCCCGGGCAGGCGGACGTCGATGCGATTCTCGTCCGCAGTGCGTAATGGATGATGCGGAACGGATCGATCACGGCGGAGAGAGACAGTTCTGTCGCAGGGGAGAAACGCTAGACCCGTCCCTCTCGGGGGTCAACGCGCACTTCACGGGCATTTTTCGGGCGGCGTGGCAGCAACTGCACCCGGTGGTGTCCGGCAGTGCGACCGAGTTGTCTTGTGGTTTCTGTCACATGCTGGCAACCTCAGCTCCGAGGCGTCCACCACCGCCGACGGAGGGCCCGCCCCCATGGCCGAGCTCGAGCCGCGCAACTTCCTGCAGCCGTGCCTGTTGCTGCTCCTGCGAGAGCGGCCCGACCACGGCTACGAGCTGGCTGCGCGGCTGCGGCCGATGCACGACGGGGAGGGCGACGCCGGCGGGGTGTACCGGGCGCTGCGCGGGATGGAGCGCCAGGGGCTCGTCCGTTCCGAATGGCACACCTCCGACGTCGGGCCGGCCAAGCGCACCTACTTCGTCACTCCCGACGGCGTGTCGTTCCTCGACGAGCTGGCCGTCACCTTGTCCCGCACCCACGAGGCGCTGCACGTGTTCCTCGACCGCTACGCCCGGGTGGTCGCCGCCGCGACGCGCGGCACCGCTGAGGGGAGCAACAATGGCCACCGAACCGATCAACGGCCCGAGCAACGGGTCGACACCAACGGCAACAACGGCAGCAACAACAACGCTGACCGCTGCGGACGCAACGGAGGCGTTCAGCCGGCGCGCCGGCCCGATCGAACTGCTGGCCGCTGACGCCCCGGCGCTCGCCGCGGCGTGCCACGCGATGGCACACCGGTTCCACCGCGGTGGAAGGCTGCTCGTGTTCGGCACCGGGTTGTCGGCGGCCGACGCGGCCCACGTCGTCGTCGAGTTCGTGCATCCGGTGATCATCGGCAAGCGCGCGCTGCCGGCGCTCGCGCTGCCCGGAGCCGCCGCCGGGTTCGCCGCCGAGCTCGAGCTCTTCGGCGGGCACCGCGACATCGCGCTCGCGATCGCGGCCGACGGCGGTGACGACGGGCTCGCCGACGCACTCACCGTCGCCCGCGACCGCGGGATGCTCACCGTCGCGCTGCTCGGCCAGACCGACGGGCCGGTGTCCCGCCTGAGCGGCCTCGACCACGTGCTCACGGTCCGCTCGCCCGACCCGCGGGTGGTCCGCGAGGGCCACGTCACCACCTACCACGTGCTCTGGGAGTTGGTGCACGTGTTCCTGGACGCCCCGGAGGTTTTCCAGTGATACCGGACGAGAACCCGGGCGAGGTCTGCATCACGTGCTCCGATGCCGCTGTCCGCGTGACCGTCACCGCGCTGCTCGCGGACGGGCTCGCGATGGTCGACACCGGCGCCGGTACCGAGGAGGAGGTCAGCGTGGCGCTCGTCGATGCCACGGTCGGGGACACCGTGCTCGTGCACGCAGGCGAGGCGATCGCGAAGGTGGCGCCGGCATGAGTACCGAGTCCCTCTACCCGTTCCTGCACACCGGAGCGGCCGACCGCGACGTCCTGCTGCGGGACGTCGCCCGTTCCACCGCGGAGAAGGTCGCCGAGATCGGACGGCTGCGTGCGCAGGTCGTCGAGGCCGACGGCGACCGGATCGCCGCCTGCGCCTCGGCGATGGCCGCGCGGTTCGCCCGCGGCGGCCGGCTCCTCGTGTTCGGCAACGGCGGCTCCAGCACGGACGCCGCCGCGATGGCCGCGCTCTGCGTCGGCGGCGGGGCCGGTGCGCGGCGGCTCCCGGCGTTCGCGCTCGCCAGCGATGTCGCCACCCTCACTGCGCTCGCCAACGACGTCGGGTTCGAGAACGTGTTCGCCCGTCCCGTGGCCGCCGCAGGCCGGCCCGACGACATCGCGATGGGCCTGTCCACGAGCGGCGGGTCGGCCAACGTGCTGCGTGGGCTCGCAGCCGCCCACGAGCGCGGGCTGCTCACCGTCGGGCTCGCCGGGTACGCGGGCGGTGCGATGGCCGAGGCGGCGGCGCGCGGGGAGATCGACCACCTGTTCGTGATGCCGTCGTCGTCGGTCCACCGCATCCAGGAGGCCCAGACCACCACCTACCACGTGCTCTGGGAGCTGGTGCAGCGAGCGCTGGGCCCGGCGTGACCGTCCGTTCGCGGATCCGGGTCACGGGGATCGTGCAGGGCGTGGGGTTCCGCCCGTTCGTGCACGGGGTTGCCGCCGAGCTGGGGCTCGCGGGGTTCGTCGGCAACGACGAGTCAGGGGTGGTCATCGAGGCCGAAGGCCCGGCCCCGGCGGTCGAGGCGCTGGTCACGGCGTTGCGTGAGCGCCCACCGCCGCTGGCGTGCGTCACCGGCGTGACGGCCGCGGGTGTGCCGGTGCAGGGCGGCACAGGGTTCGGGATCGTGCCGAGCACCGCAAACGGGCACCGGGTCGCACTAGTCGCCGCCGACACCGCCACCTGCGCCGACTGCCTCGCCGAGCTGCGCGACCCGGCCGACCGTCGCTACCGCCACCCGTTCATCACGTGCACGAACTGCGGGCCCCGGTTCACCATCGTGACCGGGGTCCCCTACGACCGCGCGGCCACCACGATGGCAGGTTTCCCGATGTGCGCGGCGTGCGCCGCCGAGTACCACGACCCCGCGGACCGGCGGTTCCACGCGCAGCCCGTCTGCTGCCCCGACTGCGGCCCCACCCTGCGGTTCACCGGAGGACCGGGGGACCCCGTCGTGGCCGCGGCCGACGCCCTGCGCGCCGGAGCCGTGATCGCCGTGAAGGGGATCGGCGGCTACCACCTCGCGGCGCTCGCCGGCGACGAGTCGGCCGTCGCGGCGCTGCGGGCTCGCAAGCACCGGGAGGACAAGCCGTTCGCCGTGCTCGCGACGGGGCTCGACGGGGCGCGGGAGCTGGGCGAGGTGAGCGCGGCCGAGGCCGTCGAGCTGACGTCCCGCCGGGCGCCGATCGTGCTGCTACGCAGGCGGCCGGACGCCCCGCTGGCCGTTGCCGTCGCTCCCGGCAACGACCGCGTCGGGGTGCTGCTGCCCTACACGCCGATCCACCACCTGCTCCTGGACGAGCTGGCCGCTCCCATCGTGCTGACCAGCGGGAACGTCTCCGACGAGCCGATCGCCCACCACGACGACGACGCTTCGCAGCGGCTCGGCGGCGTCGCGGACGCGTTCCTGACGCACGACCGGCCCATCCGCACCCGCGCGGACGACTCGGTGCTGCGGGTCGTACGCGGGCGGGTGTACCCGGTGCGCCGGTCGCGCGGGTACGCGCCGGAACCGCTGGCGCTCGCCGTCGCCGCCGCCGGGCCGGTGCTCGGCTGCGGCGCCGAGCTCAAGAACACCTTCTGCGTGCTGCGGGGATCGGAGGCGTTCCCGTCGCACCACGTGGGCGACCTGGAGAACGCCGAGACGCTCGCCGCCTACACCGACGGGATCTCCCACCTCCAGCGGCTCCTCGACGTCGAGCCGCGGGTGCTCGCGCACGACCTGCACCCGGAGTACCTCTCCACGAAGTACGCGCTCGCGAGGGCCGAGGCCGACCCGGAGCTGGAAGTGGTCGGCGTGCAGCACCACCACGCGCACCTGGCGGCGTGTCTCGCGGAGAACGGCGAGGCGGGGCCGGTGATCGGGATCGCGTGCGACGGGCTCGGCTACGGCAGCGACGGTGTGCTCTGGGGCGGCGAGGTGCTCGACGTCTCGCTCAGCGGGTTCCGCAGGCTCGCCCACCTGGAACCGGTTCCGCTCCCAGGCGGGGCCACTGCCATCCGCCAGCCGTGGCGGATGGCGGTGCCCTGGCTGCGGGCCGCCGGCGCCGAAGCGGACGGGCTCGCCGTCGCCACCGGCAACGCCGAGCGGTGGCGGCAGGTGGAACGGCTCTTGGACTCCGGGGTCGACGTCCCCGTCACCACCAGCGCCGGACGGCTCTTCGACGCGGTCGCGGCGCTCGTCGGCTTGCGCGACGCGGTGAACTACGAGGGCCAGGCGGCGATCGAGCTGGAGCAGTGCGCGGCGGCGGTCGGGGAGTGCGACGGCTACCCCGCCCGGCTCGACGCCGGTGTGATCCGGGCAGGCGACCTGGTCAGCGCGGTGGTAGCCGACGTGCGCCGGGGCGTCGCCGCGCCGGTGGTGGCGGCGCGGTTCCACGAGGGCCTCGCCGACGTCCTGGCCTGCGCGGCGGTGGACGCCGCGGCCACGGCGGGGCGGGACGCGGTGGCCCTGTCCGGCGGGGTCTTCCAGAACCTCCGCCTGCTCGACGGGCTGACCCGGCGGCTGGAAGCCGCCGGGCTGCGCGTGCTCGTGCACTCCCGGGTGCCGTGCAACGACGGCGGCATCAGCCTCGGGCAGGTGGCGGTCGCCGCGGCGGGCTCCGCGGCCGCCGTCAGCTGACCCCGATTACGTGTAGCACTCGATCGAGCAGTCGGAAGTCATCAACGTTGCGGGTGGCGAGGCTAAGCCCGTGCCACTCGGCGGTGGCCGCGATCAGCAGATCCAGCCTGCGCGGCCGAGGATCGCGGCCACCTGCCCTGATCACGTTGGCGAGCATCCCGTACGACTCGGCCACGGCGGCGTCGAAGGGGATCACCTCCATCGTTCCCGTGACGATCTGCAGCCGGCGGCGTCGCCGCTGCCGTTCGACCGGATCTTTCGCCGCGCCAACCCCGTATTCGAGTTCCGCGACGGACACCGCGCTGACGGCGACCTCGTCGGCGATCGAAGCGAACCCGGCCGGCGGCGGACTGATGATCACCGACGTGTCGAGCAGAACCTGACGTGCGCCAGTCACCGCTGCTCGCCGCGCTCCCATGGGTCCGCCGGACTGTCGTCGTCGAAGACAGCGTCCGATTCGGCCATGTCCTCGGCCCACGACTCCGGATCCGGACCCTGCCCTGCGCCGGCGAAGATCTGGTCCAGATCTTCCGCCGGAACCAGCCGCCTTCGCGGGGGTGTTCGCTGGTGCGGCACCAGATCAGCCACCGGCCGGCCGTGCACCGTCACGGTGAAAGACTCGCCGTCGGCGACCCGGCGCATGATCTCGGCGTTGTTGTTCCGGAGTTCGGACTGGCGGATCGGCTCGGCCATGGCGCAAGGATAGCTTCCGATAGCGGAATCGCTATCGGGTGCGCGCCTGAAAGCGCGGCCTCTGCCGCTCAGCTCAGCCCTCGCCACCTGCGGTGCCCGGCGCGAACTGCGCCATCGACACCTCGAGCGCCGCGGCGATCTCGTCCGGCGTGGCCGTGCCCGACTCCTCCACGACGACCCGCCACGCCAGCACCGACTGCCGCGCCAGCTCGATCCCCTCCGGCGAGTTGCCGGCCTCCACCGGGTTGTCGGCCACAACGCCGACGCAGTACTGGCCGATGGCGAAGAGCGCCAGGTCCCACCCGGGCCCCACGTACAGCGCGCCCGCGCCGCTCCTGGCCATCTCGATCGGCACCGTGTGCTCCAGCTCAAGGGCGGTCCGCTCGTCGTCCAGTGGCGTGAGCCGCACCTCGACGACGCTCGTCTCGTCGCCGAACGTCACGCGCAGCAGCCGCGGCGCCTGGCACGCGAGGATCTCCCCGCCCGCGTTGCCCTCCAGCTGGAACTGGCCTCCGACCTGCAGGTCCCCGCTGACCGGTAGGAACCAGCGCCGGAGGCGCTCAGGGTCGGTGATCGCGTCCCAGACGTCGGCGACGCCGGCCTCGCACGTGCGTTCCACCAGGACGGAGACGGTCTCCCCGCTCGTGGTGGTGCTGCGCCCGACCTTGCGGCCGATCGCCTTGAGCTGGTCTGCGATGTCGATCATGGTTCGTCCTCTCCCCGGTGTTCCCGGGTGGTGTCGGTGGGCTCGTGCTGTTCACGTGCACGGCGGTCCCGCTTGCCGCGGGCCAGCTCGGTGGCGAGGGCGTCGAGGTGCTGGTTCCAGAATCGCCGGAAGCGTTCCAGCCACATGTCGACCTCCTCCAGCGGTCGCGCGTCGACCGAGTAGAGGCGGCGGGTGCCTTCGGCCCGCACGGTCGCGAAGCCGTTCTCCCGCAGCACCCGCAGGTGCTGCGACACGGCGGGCTGCGAGATCCCGAACTCGCGCTGGATCACCGTGACGACGGCACCCGAGGTCAGCTCGCCCTCGGCGAGCAGCTCGAGGATCCGGCGGCGCACCGGGTCGCCCAGGACGTCGAACGCGTGCACGGGCGAACTATGTCAGTGAGAGATTATATAAGTCAAGCCTGGTGCTTGAGCCAGGTGTACCAGTCGGCCAGCCCGTCGCCGCGGGTGGCGGAGACCTCGAGCACCTCCACCTGCGGGTTGGCCCGCCGGGCGGAGGCGACGCAGTCGGCGACGTCGAAGTCGACGTAGGGGAGCAGGTCGACCTTGTTCACGAGCATCAGGTCGGCAGTGCGGAACATGTGCGGGTACTTGAGTGGCTTGTCGGCCCCCTCCGTCACCGACATGATCACGACCCGCGCGGACTCGCCGAGGTCGAACAGCGCAGGGCACACGAGGTTGCCCACGTTCTCGACGAAGAGCAGCGTCCCCCGTGGCGGGTCGAGCCGTTCCAGGCCCGCCGCCACCATGTCGGCGTCGAGGTGGCAACCCGCGCCGGTGTTGATCTGGAGGACCCGAGCCCCCGCCGCGCTGATCCGGGCCGCGTCGAGCTGGGTCTCCTGGTCGCCCTCCAGCACCGCGCACGGCAGGTCGGCACCGAGGTCGCGGATCGTGCGTTCGAGCAGGGTGGTCTTGCCCGAGCCCGGGCTGCTCATGAGGTTGAGCGCCATGATCCCGCGCTCGGCGAGCACGCGACGGTTGCGGGCGGCGAGGTCGTCGTTCTTCGCGAGCAGGTCCACCTCCAGCGCCACCGTCCGCCCGGGCTGGTGGTCGTGGGGGTGCTCATGGCCGTGGGGGTGCTCATGGGCGTATCCGTGGTCGTGGGTGTGTCCCGGGTCGAGGCACGGTTCGACGATCCGGATGCCGGCGTCGTCGGAGCAGCCGCAGGTCGCGCACATCTAGACCACCTCCACCTCTCGGATGCGCAGCTCCTGCCCGCCGCGCACCTCCACGTCCGCGCTGCCGCACTCGCACAGGGGCAACACCTCGCCGGTCTCGAAGTCTGCGCCGCAGGTCCGGCACCGGGCGAGCCCCGGCGGCTCGTCGATCTCCAGGGCGGCGCCTTCGCACGTCGTGCCGGTCGCCACCATCTCGAAGCAGAACCGCACGGCGTCAGGCACCAGCCCGGAGAGCTGTCCGACCTCCAGGCGGATGCGCCGGACCTGGGCGTCGTGCAGCCGCTGCGTCACCGCTGTGACGACGCTCTGCGTGATCGACAGCTCGTGCACGGTCAGCAGATCCGGGGGAGCGGATCGCCCACCAGCAGGTCCACGATCCGCGTGCCGCCGAACGCGGTACGCAGCAGCACCAGCCCCGGCGGGTCGTCCGCGACGGTGCCGATCACGGCGGCGCCGTCGCCGAGCGGGTGGGAGCGCAGCGCGGCCAGCGCGGCGTCCGCATGCTCGGCCGCGACCAGCGCGACGAGCCTGCCCTCGCACGCCACGTACAGCGGGTCGATCCCCAGCAGCTCGGCGGCGCCGTTGACGACCGGGCGCACCGGCAGCGCGGCCTCGTCGAGCACCACGGCCACCTGCGACGCGACGGCAACCTCGTTGCAGATCGTCGCCACACCGCCGCGGGTGGCGTCGCGCAGCAGCCGCACGCCGTCACCGGTCGCGTCGAGCAGGGCGGCGGTGATCTCGTGCAGCGGGGCGGTGTCGGAGACGATGTCGGCCTCGATGTCCAGCTCGCCGCGGGCCAGCATCACGGTGATGCCGTGGTCGCCGATCGGCCCCGACACGAGCACCTTGTCCCCGGGCCGGGCCGCTGCGGCCGAGAGCACGACCTCACGTTCCAGCAGGCCGACTCCCGCCGTGTTCACGTAGCAGCCGTCGGCCTTGCCGCGCTCCACCACCTTGGTGTCGCCGGTGACGATCTGCACGCCCGCCCGCTGCGCGGCCGCCGCCATCGAGGCCACGATCCGCTGCAGGTCGGCGACGGGGAACCCCTCTTCGAGGATGAAGCCGCAGGACAGGTAGAGCGGCCGGGCCCCGCACATCGCGAGGTCGTTGACCGTGCCGTTGACGGCCAGGTCGCCGATGTCGCCGCCGGGGAAGAACAGCGGCGAGACCACGTAGGAGTCGGTGGTGAACGCCAGCCGGCCGGCCGCGGTGGCGAGCTGCGCCCCGTCCTCCAGCAGCTCCAGCACCGGGTTGCGGAAGGCGTCGAGGAACACCGCCTCGATGAGTGTCTGGGACGCCTTGCCGCCCGCGCCGTGGGAGAGCGTGATCCGCTCCTCCTTGATCCGCGCCTTGCGGGCGCGGGCCTTCGCGATGCGGGCCAGCACCTGCTCCTCGCGGGTCAGGTGTTCGGCTCCGGCGTGGGCGGCGACCGCCTCCTCGGCCCAGTTCGCCTGGGTCGGGCTTGGTTCGATGGCGGCCTCGCGAGCTCGGCCGACGTCCGAACCGAGGTCGTGCGTGGTCATGCGCGGGTCGCCTCCCTGACGCGTTCCCGGCTGAACCGGCCGAAGTTGTAGTACGCGGCGCAGGCGCCTTCGGACGAGACCATGCACGTGCCGATCGGCGTCTCGGGTGTGCACGCGGTCCCGAAGACCTTGCACTCCCATGGCTTGAGCACGCCCTTGAGCACCTCGCCGCACTGGCACGCCTTCGGGTCGGCCACGCGCACCCCGGGTACCTTGAAGATCCGCTCGGCGTCGAAGGCCGCGTACTTGTCCCGTACCTGCAGGGCGGAGTGCGAGATGAACCCGAGCCCGCGCCACTCGAAGTGCGGCCGCAGCTGCATCACCTCACCGATCACCTGCAGCGCCTTGGTGTTGCCGTCCCACGGCACCACGCGCGCGTACTGGTTCTCGATCTCGCAGCGGCCCTCCTTGAGCTGCAGCAGCAGCTGGTAGACCGACTGCAGGATGTCGAGCGGCTCGAACCCGGCGCACACCAGCGGCTTCCCGGCATCCCGGGCGATCCATTCGTACGGACGGCAGCCGATCACCGTGGAGACGTGACCGGGGCCGATGAATCCGTCGAGGCGCAGGTCCGGCGAGTCGAGGATGGCCTTGATCGCCGGGATGATCGTGACGTGGTTGCAGAAGATCGAGAAGTTGTCCAGCTTCTCGGCGGCGGCCCGCAGCACCGTCATCGCCGTGGACGGGGCCGTGGTCTCGAACCCGATCGCCATGAACACCACGCGCTTGTCCGGGTTCTTCCGGGCGATCTTGAGCGCGTCCAGCGGGGAGTAGACCATCCGGATGTCGGCGCCCGCGGCCTTCGAGTCGAAGAACGAGCCCCGCCCGCCGGGGACCCGCATCATGTCGCCGAACGAGGTGAGGATGACGTCCTCGCGCTCGGCGATCGCGATGGCGTCGTCGACCCGGCCCATCGGGATCACGCACACGGGGCAGCCGGGGCCGTGCACGAGCGAGACGGTCTCGGGCAGGTAGTCCTCGAGGCCGTGCTTGTAGATCGTGTGCGTGTGCCCGCCGCAGACCTCCATGAACTTGTACCGGCGGCCCGGCTCGCACAGCTCGGCGATCTTCGCGGCCAGCACGCGGGCCAGCTCGGCGTCACGGAACTCGTCGACGAACCTCATGTGATATCACTCGCCGCGAGCGCCTCCAGCTCGTCGGTGTAGGCATCACCGAGGCCGGTCAGGAAGTCCAGCGACGCTTTGGCCTCCTGTTCGTCGATCTTCGACAGCGCGAATCCGACGTGAATGAGGATCCACTCACCGGGTTCCAGGTCCAGGTGGCCGTCCTCGCGCAGCAGCCCGATGTTCACCGCGCGCTTGACGCCCTCCACGCTGACCATCGCGAGGTCCTCGTGATCGGCCATCAGCTCGATCACCTCCCCCGGGATGCCGAGGCACATGGCGCTCTCCTCTCCGCCGGACTACATCCGGCGCATGTCGCGGTAGCGGGCGATCTCCCCGCGGGACTGCACAGCGAGCACCGCGGCGACCACTGCGAGCGTCATCAGGACGACGAGCAGCAACGTGCGGATCATGGTCTGGCTCCTTCGACTTTCGTGACCTCGGCGAGCAGCGCGACGACCGCGTCGGCGGCAGGCTCCACCGCCGCGGCCACCGGCTCGCTCAACCCGATCCCCTCGACCAGCTGCGCGGGCTCGCAGCCGACGACGAGCACTCTCCCGACCGGGCGGGCGATGCCCATGGACGCGGCGAGTGTGTCCAGCTGGGCCAGCACCGCCGCGGGGTCCATCCCGTGCGGGTCCCACGCGGCAGGCCCAGAGCCCGACGCCGAGTCCGGCGCCGGGTCCGGCGCGTCGAGGTCGTGCTCCAGCCTGTAGAGGGTGCCGGGCGGGTCCCCGCGCTGCACGGTGTCGACCAGCACGAGGGCCGCGTAGCCGTCGAGGAGCTGGTAGGCCAGGTGCATCCCGCGGATGCCCGTGTCCATCAGCTCCACACCGGGCGGCAGCTCGCGCTCCCGCAGCGCGCGCACAACCTCCACCCCGAACCCGTCGTCGGAGAGGAGCAGGTTGCCGATCCCCGCCACGAGCACCCGACGGTCCGCAGGCGCGGTCATGTGACCGCCTCCAGCTCGTCGGGCCGGAAATAGCGGAACCGGCCGTGCGCTAGCTGCATCTCCGCGGCCGGGTCACCGTCCACCGACACGGCGACGTGCACGCCGCCGTCGACGTCGTGGACGACGGCCTGGACGGTGGCGCGCATGCCGGTGAGGAACAGGTCCTGCACGTCCCCGCCGCTCCCGGGCCGCAGCACGACGTGGCTGCCCTTCGCCACGGGGACGCCGCCGACCAGCACCGAGTCGGTGTCGGGATCGACGGAGGCGTCCGCGCCGGGGTTCCACCACGGCACCTGGTCGGGTGGCTGCTCGACCGGGCTGTCGGCGCCCGCGGTGCGCATCGAGCGGATCGCGCCGTGCAGCCGTTCGAGGATCTCCGGCGGCATGGCGTCGACCGCGTCGATGATCCCGGCGGCTCGCGGGTCGGTGGCGCGGGCCTCGGCCTTCTCGTCGTCGGTGAGCACCAGCGTCCGCAGGGTGAGGATCTCGTCGTTCTCCAGCCCGTCGAAGAGGTTCACGGTGCTCTCGGGGGCGAGCTGCGGGTGGTCGGCCAGGATGATCGGGGAGGAGAGCACGAGGTCGTCGCGGTCGGCCGGGCCGGCGAGTACCGGCCAGGTGTGCTCGTTGACGCAGTCCGCCGCGAAGGGCGTGGCCCACTGCGGTGGTTCGGTGAGCGAGAGGAACGCGCCGGGCCGGGCCGCGAGCAGCGTGTGGGCGGCGATGAGCGAGGTCCGCAGCACATCCTCGCGTGGTGCGCCAGGTTCGCAGACCCCGTCGTTGACGACGTCGAGGCGCAGCCGGTACACGAGGTACGGACCGGGCAGGTCGGTGACCGACACGACGATGCGCCCGGTCACCGTCCAGGACTTGCGCACGACGAGGCCCGCGAGCGTGCCCGCGCTGTCGCGCACCTCCTCGACCTCGCGGCCCCCCGGCAGGTGCACCGGCACCGTGACCTCGCCGTCGAGCAGGTCGGCCATGGCGATCGCGGCGTCGACCTGGCGTGGCACGCCCTCCTCGAACCGCAGATGCCGGTGGCCGTCGACGACCAGCCCGTCGACGGGGTCGCCGTCCACTGTGTGCGGCAACCTGGCCTGGAGCTGGAGGCAGCGCAGCCGGACGTGCAGTATCCCGCCGTCCCGGCCCGGCTCCAGCAGGGTCTCCGTGCGGTTGCGCGTCGGCTCGGTGCCGTCGGCTTCGGGGGTGAGCACGCCGAACTGCCAGCGCAGCCGGTTCTTCTGCGCGGACGCCCGGTACGGGTAGAGCAGGTAACCCTCGAACAGCACGGCGTCGGCGACGGCGCCCACCTCGTCGAGCACGGTGCCGAGCTCCGGCGCAGTCACGACCCCGCCTCCTTCAGCAGCCGCTCGAACGTCTCGTCCCAGCTGGGGATGACCCGCTCGGAGCGGTACGCGGCCAGTGCGTCGAGCGTCTCGCGGCGCACCCGCACCCAGGCCCCGCCGGGGAAGTGCTCGTTCATCGCGGCCCGCCAGACCGAGACGGGCAGCCGCAGGGTGGCCTCCTCGTGCCACGCGACGGGCCCGACCTGCACGCCCGTCGGACCGGCGTAGAACACCGAGCCGGAGAACAACAGCAGCAACGGGATCCCGCGGTCCGCGGCAGAGTCGTCAGCAGCGGCGTCGGAGAGGCCGTGGAAGTACTTGGTGGCGGCGATGTCGAGGTCGTAGGTCAGCGGCACGGGCAGCGCCACGGTCGTCGATCCGGTGAAGCCCTGGACGGTGCTTGCGACCATCGTGAGCTGGAGCGGGTTGAGCGTCTCCCCCCACCGGGACGGCTCGCCGAACAGGTCGGTGAGCTTGGCCTCCTCCTCCGGTGTGTAGGTGCGGCCGCGCGGTTCGATCCGGATCTGCGTGCGCAGGGCGACGGCGTGCACCCGCTGCCCGCTGTCCTCGTCGATGCGCAGGTCGAGCAGCAGCGACGGCCCGGCCGCGTACGGTTCCGGACGGGCGCCGGTGCAGGTGAACCGCAGCACGTCAGCCCCCCTGCGGCAGGGGGCGGGCCAGCTCGTGCAGCTCGGCGAAGAAGGCGTCGATCTCCCGCCACGCGACCGCACCGCCGTCGAAGCCCTTCCAGTGCAGCCGCACCAGCCCCACCAGCCGGTAGCAGGCGTCGATCGGCACGAGCAGGCACCCGCCCGGCCCGCTGCGCTCGTCCGTGCCGCCCTTCTCCTGGCGCCGCACGAGCAGCGCCTCGACGTCGGGGGCCAGTTCGGCGGCGAGCCTGCCCGCCCCGACCCCGGAGGCCCACGCCGTGAGGCTCAGCTCGCTCTCCGTCGCACCCGCCGGGCCGGGATAACACGCGACGATCTCGTCCCGCGCGGAGTTGCGCAGGAAGAACGCGAGGCCGACCGGGATCTGCAGCGCCTCCCACTGCGCCGCCGTGAGATCGAACCCGGGGTCGGACAGGTAGCGGTCCGGCACCCGGCGGTACTCGCCCCCGCCCGCGCCCGGGTTGTCGAACAGGAACGCGCACGGCCCGCACGCGCACAGCATCCGGCGGTCGACCACCTGCACCAGGTGCGGATGCTGTTCCGGGACGGGCGTGGCGCACAGCTCGCACACCTCCGGGGCCGGCGCCCGCGCCTCGGGCTCGGCCAGCAACCGGCGGAGCGACCCGAGTCCCGTCACGAGCGGACGCCCTCTGGTGGGCGCAACCCGATCTGCAGAAGCGCGGGCCCGGCGGGGACGGCGTCGAAGACGACGCCGGCCACCTCCGGGGCCAGCTCCTCGATCGCGGAGGCCACCACGTCCTTCATCGTGTCGGTCCCACAGCCCCCGCCGCTGATCTCGACGTGGACCTGTCCCGCGGCGTCGAGCCCGGCGAGCCGCAGGCCCGTGCCGTGCGACCCGAGCCGGCGCCGCGCCGCGTCGAGGGCGTGACCCAGCCGCTGCTCCACCGGCACCGGGTGCAGGTCGTGCAGCGCGAGCAGGGCTGCGACCAGCGGGTCCGCCGCCATCCGGTGCACGATCGTCTCGCCCGCCCCGGCGCGGACGATCGAGACCATCTGCTCGAGGCCGGTGCCGTAGAACCGCATGAGTACACGCACCAGCTCCTCGGCGGCGTGCCCGACGCGGGGCCCGCCGTCCGCGGTGATGCCCTCCAACAGCTCCTCGACGCGCGTCGCGAGCCCTTGCGGGTCCAGGTCCGACGACGCCATCTCAGATGTTGTTGAGCATCGACGGCGACGTCATGCGGTGCAGCGGCTTCCCGTCGCCCTTGTACATGTGCACACCACAGGGCAGGCACGGGTCGAAGCTGCGGACCGCCCGCATGATGTCGATGCCCTTGAAGTCCGCCCCCCGGCTCTCCTCGAAGATCGGCGTGTTCTGGACGGCGTCCTCGTACGGGCCCGGTGTGCCGAAGGAGTCGCGGACGCTGCCGTTCCACGGGGTCGGCGGGTACGGATGGTAGTTCGCGATCTTCCCGCCGCGGATCACCATGTGGTGGCTGAGCACGCCGCGCACGGCCTCGGTGAAGCCGACCGACAGCGCCTCGTCCGGCACGGTGAACTTCTCCCACGTCTTCGTGTTGCCCGCCCGGACCTCCGCCAGTGCCTTCTCGACGAAGTGGATGGCGCACGCGGCCGCGTAGGCCTGGAAGTAGGTGCGGGCGCGGTTACGCTCGATCGCATTGGACAGGGGCTGGCCCTCCCGGTCGTGCGGGATCTTCCACTCGAAGCTGACCTCGGGCTTCAGGGCGGTGCGCGGCAGGTTGATCTGCACGCTGTGCCCGGTGGCCTTCACGAGCTCGATGTCCACGAGGCCGGCCAGCGCCGTGGCCCACAGGCGGGCCAGCGGGCCGCCGCCGGTGTCGAGGGCGAGGTGGTCCTTGCCGTCGAACCAGCGCGGCGACATCGTCCAGCTGTACTTGTCGTCGAAGTCGCGCTTCTGCGGCGCCGGGATCGTGTGCTGGTTCCAGGGGTGGCGCCGGTCCACCGGGTTGCCCAGCGGGTCGTGCGTCGCGAACATCTCCTGGTCTTCCCAGTCCCGGTAGAACGAGCTGCCGAGCAGGATGCGGATGCCGAGCCCGATCTCGACCAGGTCGTTCGTCACGAGCCGCCCGTCGACGACGATGCCGGGCGTCACGAACATATTCCGGCCCCAGTTGGTCATCGTCCGGTAGCGGAAGTCGCAGTGGTCGGGGTCGTTGAACGCCCCCCAGCAGCCCAGCAGCACCCGCCGGCGTCCGACGTCCTCATAGCCGGGGAGGGCCTCGTACATGAAGTCGAAGAGGTCGTCGTGCATCGGCACGACCCGCTTCATGAACTCCACGTACCGCATGAGGCGGGTGTAGTAGTCGGTGAACAGCTGGACCGTCGCCACCGTGCCGACGCCGCCCGGATACAGCGTGGAGGGGTGCACGTGGCGGCCCTCCATCAGGCAGAACATCTCCCGCGTGTAGCGGCTGACCTGCAGCGCCTCCCGGTAGAAGTCGCCGGTGAACGGGTTGAGGGCCCGCATGATGTCGCCGATGGTGCGGTAGCCGTGTACCGCCGCGTTGGGCGAGTCGGTGCGGTTGGCCAGCTCGAGGACGCCGGGGTTGGTCTCCGCGACCATCTTCTCGCAGTAGTCCACCCCGACCAGGTTCTCCTGGAAGATGTTGTGGTCGAACATGAACTCGGCGGCCTCGCCGAGGTTGATGATCCACTCACCGAGGTGTGGCGGGCGCACCCCGTAGGCCATGTTCTGGTTGTAGACCGAGCAGGTGGCGTGGTTGTCGCCGCAGATCCCGCAGATCCGGCTCGTGATGAAATGCGCGTCCCGCGGGTCCTTGCCCTTCATGAAGATCGAGTAGCCGCGGAAGATCGACGACGTCGAGTGGCACTCGGCAACGCGCTGCTGCGAGAAGTCGATCTTCGTGTAGATCCCGAGGCTCCCGACGATGCGGGTGATCGGGTCCCACGCCATCTCCGTGAGGCCCTGCTTCTCGGTGTCGACGCTCGCAGGCTTCGGCTGTGTGGTGGTCATGGTCGCCCCTCACCAGGACTTTCGGAAGCCAGTGGTCAGCTCGCGGCCGCTGTGCCGCCAGACCGGTTCCTTGTCGAGCTTGCGTTCGGTGATCGCGCGCAGCCGGCGGATGATGCCGCCGTAGATGCCGCTCGCGGTGCCGGAGACCTTGCTGCCGGGCGGGGCGTCCATGAACGGCATGAACTTGTCCGGGAAACCGGGCATCGTGCATCCGATGCAGATCCCGCCGACGTTCGGGCAGCCGCCCACGCCGTTGATCCAGCCGCGCTTGGGCACGTTGCACTTGACGACAGGGCCCCAGCAGCCCAGCTTCACAAGGCACTGGGGCTGGCCGTACTCGGTGGCGAAGAGGCCTTCCTCGTAGTAGCCGCCGCGGTCGCAGCCCTCGTGCACCGTCTTGCCGAAGAGCCACGTGGGCCGCCCGGCGTTGTCCAGCGGGATCATCGGAGCCGCGCCCGTGGCCTGGTACAGCAGGTAGAGAATCGTCTCCGACAGGTTGTCGGGTTGCACGGGGCAGCCGGGCA
Source organism: Pseudonocardia aurantiaca (assembly GCF_039526725.1). Lineage (NCBI taxonomy): Bacteria > Bacillati > Actinomycetota > Actinomycetes > Pseudonocardiales > Pseudonocardiaceae > Pseudonocardia > Pseudonocardia aurantiaca. The sequence continues at coordinate 874,120 of NZ_BAAAJG010000008.1, read as the reverse complement.
CGTTGACGATCGGGATGCCGGCGGGGGTCTTGAAGTCCCAGCCGAGGTAGTCCGCCACGCCCATCGCGCCGGTCGGGTTGCCGGCCATCGCATGGATGCCGCCGTAGGTTGCGCACGTGCCGACGGCGAGGACGACCAGGGCCTTGGGCGCGAGCCGGTCGAGCCACTCGCTCGTTGTCATCGGCTGCCCGGTCTCCGGGTTGTTGCCGAACCCGCACCAGTAGCCCTCTGGCTTGATCTTCTCGTTCGGGATGGATCCTTCCACCACGAGCACGAAGGGCTCCAGCTCACCCCGGTCGGCCTTGAAGAACCACTCGATGAAGTCGTTGTTGCTGCCCACCGGCCCGTTGTCGAAGTCGATCAGCGGCCAGTGCACGGCGATCTTCGGAAGGCCCGGGAGTGCGCCCAGCGCGATCTCCTCGATGCTGGGCTGGGTCGCGGCGGTGAGGGCGACTGAGTCTCCGTCACAGCTCAGCCCCGCGTTGATCCAGAGAATGTGGACGGTTGGTGCCTCGACCTCGGTGGTGGACATCGGCGTCCCCTCGGGGGGCGCCCGTCCGCGCAGAGGCGCCCGTCGGTGTGGTGGTGGGACCGTTGTAACGGGGGCGACCGGGCGGGGTAAGTGGACGCGCGCACTAGGTGCGCTGCCCACTCACCGTCGAGTGCCGGATCGGTGGGCGTCAGCGCCCGCCGGCCCACGCCGGAGTCAGCCGGCGGGCGATCCGGTCGGGCAGCTCGCTGTGCTTGCGGCTCAGGGCGGGCTTCTCGACGAGGTACCAGGAGAGCGCAGCGGGCAGGAGCGTGATCGCGAGGCCCGCGGGAAGGAACACGGCGGTGGGCAGGTCGCCCAGTGCGGTCAGGGCGAGCAGTTGCAGCATCGGCCAGTGGTAGATGTAGAGGCCGTAGGAGAGGTCGGCGCGCATCGACCAGGGCCACGGGAACACCACGCCGAACCAGAGGAACAGGTAGGCGAGCGGCACGGCCCCGAGCACGCGGTAGTCGTCGAAGAGCGCCACGCTCACGAGGAAGATCGCGGCACAGGCAGCGGCGATGCCACCGTGCACGGGGATGCGGTGGGCGTAGAGGTACGCCGCGGCGCCGAGCAGGAACACGAGCACCAGCCGCAGCAGCCGGTCGTTGACCAGCACGGGAAGCCCGGCCTCCTGCATCGCCGTGAGTAGGAGCAGCACGGCCAGCGCCGCAGGCACGAGCACCGGCCTGCGGCGCAGCAGCCCCGCCACGCCGAGCGCGGCGACCAGCGCGTAGCAGAGCGCCTCGAACGCGAGCGTCCAGAGCGCGCCGTTGAAGCTGTACTCCCGCGGACGGTCGACGAGGATCCCCGCGATGTCGTACTGGACGATCAGGAGCCCGGCGTTGCCGAGCACGTACTGCAGCGCGGACGGTTCGCCGGTGAACGCCGCCGCGGGGGACATGCCTCGGAGGGCGGCCACGATCGGCGCGACGACCAGGGCGACGAGGGCCAGACACACCCAGAACCCCGGCATGATCCGCAGGAACCGGTGCCAGGCGAAGCGGGGGAACGACTCCAGCGTGAACCAGCTGCGGGTGATCAGGAAGCCACTCAGGATGAAGAACCCGTCGAGCCCGAAGTCACCGAGCGTGGAGTTCCCGAAGCGGGGCTGGCTGCCGGTGTGGATGGCGAGGCCGTGCGAGCACGCGACGAGCAGGGCGAACGACAGGCGCAGCACGTCGAAGCTGTTGCGCCGAGGGTCGAAGGTGTCCAGGAGCGTCGGCATGAGTCCTTCCCGGTCGTGACGTACCCCCACTCGATCGGGATCTACTATGCGTCGGCGCACCTGTGCGCGCGCTGAGATGAACTCTTCCGCATGTGCAGAGTGCAGCCGCCACGGCTCGCGGTTCTGCGTGCCGCTTATGCCCGCAGAGCCCGCGCCTCGTCCCTCACATAGGCGTAGGGTTCCTCCCGCCGCGCCGACCACGCGTGCCGGCCCGTCAGGACAGCCGGGTGGAGTGCTCCTGCATCTGCAGCGCGTCCCGGACGGCCTCCCGCAGGCCGGTCGGCGGCCTGCCGAGCATGTTCTCGACCGTGACGACGATCATGATCTGGTTCTCGCGTGTTCTAGTCCTCGGGCCGCAGCTCGGGCCGCGGGGGTCCGTCCAGCCCCAGCTCCTCGATCTCGTCGTCCTGAGGGAGCTCCGGTTCGCGCCACAGCTCGGCGCGCGTGGGCCCCACGCCTCGCAGCTCGTTCTCGATCTCGCGCTGGAGCTCCTCGTCCTTGGCGGCGCCGTGCTTCGCACTTCCGCGTTCGACCACCGTGTCCTCCAAGGCTGGGCGGCGGATGGCGGGGTAGGGGTTCCCAGGATGGGATCGGTCGAACCACCTCGCCACCTCGGATGGATCCGGACGGGCCGGGTACCGGACCGAGGTGAACCGTCGCCCGCCACGTCCGTTCCGCGAGCCGCGCCCGCCCGGGAGGCGCCGCGGCCGGTTCGGCATGTGGGGCCCGATCCCGTACTACTCGACGCGCACCCGGCGCGGGTCGGAGGTGTCCGTCGGCGGGTGCGGGTGCTGCCTGCCGATACCGCTGCTCGCCGCGCTCGGCCTGTGCGCGTTCGTGTCGCTGGTGGCCCGGGTGGTGCGCCGGCGTCCACGTGTGAGACACAGCCGCAACACCCGGTGCGGCCTTCGGGCGGCAGGTGGGAGGATCAGGCGGTGATGCAGATCGGCGAGGTCGCCGCTCGGGTCGGGCTCTCGCTGCGGACCATCCGGCACTGGGACGAGGTGGGTCTCGTCGTGCCGTCCGAGCGATCGGCGGGCGGCTTCCGCCTCTACAACGAGGCAGACATCGAACGGCTCGCCCTGGTGAAGACCCTCAAGCCCCTCGACTTCAGCGTGGAGCAGATGCGCGACCTGCTCGACACGATCGACGGTGTCGAAGCCGACACCGGCGAGGACGCCGAGCACACGGCCGAACTGATGCGCCGCCTCGCGGTGTACCGCGCGGTGGCCGACGGCCGGGTGGAGGCGCTGCGCGCACAGGTGCAAGGCCTGGAGACGCTGTCGAAGAAGCTCCGCCGCCTGACCAAGGCCACAACCCGCGGCTGACGGCACCACGTAGAGTTAGTGGCCTGATGTCAGAAGCAAGGTCGCAGCTCCCCACCTCAGGGGGCCCCACGTCGAACGGCCCCACCTCGAACGGTACAGCGGAGGCCCGGATCACGGCCGAGGCCGCGAGGCGCCGCACGTTCGCCGTGATCAGCCACCCGGACGCGGGCAAGTCCACGCTCACCGAGGCGCTCGCGCTCTACGCGGAGGTCATCGACGAGGCGGGTGCCGTGCACGGCAAATCCGGGCGGCGGGGCGTCACGTCCGACTGGATGGAGATGGAGCGCAAGCGCGGCATCTCGATCACGTCGGCGGTGCTGCAGTTCGCCTACCGCGACTGCGTGATCAACCTGCTCGACACCCCGGGCCACGGTGACTTCTCCGAGGACACCTACCGGGTACTCGCGGCCGTCGACGCCGCGGTGATGCTGCTCGACGCCGCGAAGGGCCTCGAGCCGCAGACGCTCAAGCTCTTCGACGTCTGCCGCACCCGCGGCATCCCGGTGCTCACGTTCGTGAACAAGTGGGACCGGCCGGGCCGCGAGGCCCTGGAGCTGCTCGACGAGGTGGAGCAGACGATCGGGCTGCGGCCGATGCCGCTCACCTGGCCGGTCGGCGTCGCAGGCGAGCTGCGTGGGCTCGTCGAGGTGGAGACCGGCGAGTTCCGCCGCTACACGCGCACGGCCGGGGGCGCCACGCGGGCCACCGCGGAGCTGGTGCCCGCGGACGTGATCGGGGCGGAGGAACCGCAGTACTGGGAGGCGGCACAGGACGAGCTCGCTCTGCTGCAGGAGATCGGCGCCGCGTACGACGAGAAGGACTTCCTGACCGGCGCCGCCACCCCCGTCCTCTTCGGCGCCGCGCTGAACGGGGTGGGTGTGGCGCGGCTGCTCGACGCGCTTGTCGAGCTGGCCCCGGCGCCGGAGCCCCGCGAGGACGCCGGCGGCGACCCGCGCCCGCTGGAGGCGTCCACGTCCGGACTGGTGTTCAAGGTGCAGGCCGGGATGGACCGGGCGCACCGCGACCGCATGGCGTTCGTGCGGATCTGCTCGGGCCGGTTCGAGCGCGGGATGGTGCTCACGCACGCGGCCACCGGGCGCCCGTTCGCCACGAAGTACGCGCAGGCGGTGTTCGGCCAGCAGCGCACCACGGTGGAGGAGGCGTTCCCCGGCGACATCGTGGGCCTGGTCAACGCCGGCGCCCTGCGTCCCGGCGACACCCTGTACTCGACCGACCTGGTCGAGTTCCCGTCGATCCCGAGCTTCGCGCCGGAGCACTTCGCGGTGGTCCGCGGCGCGGACGCCGGCACGTACAAGCAGTTCCGGCGGGGCATCGAGCAGCTCGACAGCGAGGGCGTGATCCAGGTGCTCACGTCCGACCTGCGTGGCGACCAGGCGCCGGTGCTCGCCGCCGTCGGCCCGCTGCAGTTCGAAGTGGTCACCGCGCGGCTGGAGTCGGAGTTCCGCGCGCCCGTCACGCTGGAGCACCTGGGCTACTCGATCACCCGCCGCACCGACGCCGCGGGCGCGCAACTGCTTTCGGGGCAGAGCGAGGTGGAGGTGCTCACCCGCCGCGCCGACGGCGCGCTGCTCGCGGTGTTCAGCAACAAGTGGCGGATGGAGACGGTGCGCCGCAAGTTCGAGGACCTGGTGCTGGAGCCGCTGCCGGCGGGCAGCGAACGCTAGCGCTGCCGGCGTCGGTTGGCGGATCCTCCTAAGCCTGCCCGCGTGCGCGTCCACCGGTTCGTCGGGTCCGTGGGTGTCCGCCGCCACAACCGCGCGCGATCGTTGAGCCGTCCCGCCGCCCAGCTCAGCGAGGTGCTCAGTGCGCGCGAAACGACGTCCCCATCCCGTCGACGAGATGCTGCCGGTCGGCAAGCTGGCCGTGTACGGGTTCCAGCACGTGCTCGCCTTCTACGCGGGCGCGGTGATCGTGCCGATCCTGCTGGCCGGTGCGATCGGGCTGTCCGAGCGCGAGCTGATCCACCTGATCAACGCCGACCTGTTCACCTGCGGGATCGCCTCGATCATCCAGGCCGCCGGGTTCTGGAAGGTCGGCGTGCGGCTGCCGCTCCTGCAGGGGGTGACGTTCACGGCGGTGTCGCCGATGATCGCGATCGGGCTGGCGGCCGGCGGGGGCACGGACGGCCTCCTGGTGATCTACGGGGCGGTGATCGTCGCCGGGCTGGCCACGTTCCTCGTCGCCCCGTTCTTCGGCAGGCTGATCCGCTTCTTCCCGCCGGTCGTCACGGGGTCGGTGATCCTGATCATCGGGCTCGCGCTGCTCCCGGTGGCCGCCCTCGACGCGGTCGGGGGCGGCTCCGACCCGCAACCCGGCAACCCACGCCACCTGGCCTACGCGCTCGGCACGCTCGCCGTCATCGTGCTCATCCAGCGGCTCTTCCGCGGGTTCATGGCGACGGTCGCGGTGCTCGTCGGGCTCGTGCTGGGCACGCTCGTGGCGTGGCTGCTCGGCGATGCGCATTTCGACGCCGTCGGCGACTCCGCCTGGCTCGGCGTCACCACGCCGTTCCATTTCGGGTGGCCGCAGTTCAGCATCGCCGCGATCGTGTCCATGATCGTGGTCATGCTCATCACCGCCGTCGAGACCACGGGGGACGTCTTCGCGACCGGCGAGATCGTGGACAAGCGGGTCGGGCGCGAGGACGTGGCCCGTGCGCTCCGCGCCGACGGGCTCGCCACCACCATCGGCGGCGTGTTCAACTCCTTCCCCTACACGTGCTTCGCCGAGAACGTCGGGCTCGTGCGGCTGACCCAGGTCAAGAGCCGGTGGGTGGTCGTCGCGGCGGGCGCGATCATGATCCTCATCGGGCTGGTGCCGAAGGCGGGCGCGATCGTCGCCGGCATCCCGCACCCGGTGCTGGGCGGCGCTGCGCTCGCCATGTTCGCCACGGTCGCCGTCGTCGGCATCCAGACGCTCGCGCGCGTGGACTTCCACGACCACCGCAACATCGTGATCGTCGGGTCGAGCGTCGGGCTGGCGATGTTCGTGACGGCCCAGCCGGACATCGCGACGGCCGTGCCCGGCTGGGCGCAGATCATCCTGGGTTCGGGCATCACGCTGGGCAGCATCACCGCGATCGGGCTGAACGTCGTGTTCCACGACGTCGGCAGGGGTCGCGGTCCCGCTGTCGCGGGCACGCCGAGCGCCGGGAGCGTGCGGCTGGAGCAGGTGAACGGGATGAGCCGCGAGGAGTTCGTGGCGACGTTCCGACGCCTCTTCCAGGGCCCCACCGACGTCGTGGGCCGGGCTCACGACCGCAGGCCCTTCGCCGACACCGCGAACCTGCGCGCGGCGTTCCAGGAGGCTCTGTTCTCCGCGCCGGCCGACGAGCAGCGCGCGCTGATGGCCGCGTACCCCGACCTCGGCGCCGACCGCGTCGCTGACGGCGAGGAGGGCGAGGACTCCGTGCGCGACCAGTCCGCCGCCGGCCTGACCCGCCTCGCCGACGAGGACCGGGAGGAGTTCGCGGCGCTGGCCGCGGCGTACCGGGAGAAGTTCGGTGTGCCGCTGATCATCTGCGTGCGCGACGCCGCATCGCGGGACCGGATACTGGTCGAGGGGCGGCAGCGGCTCGACAACTCCCCCGCACAGGAGCACGCCGCCGCGCTGATCGAGATCGCCAAGGTCGCCAACCACCGCCTCGCCGACCTCGTGGCCGGCGCGAACCCCATCGCCTCCGCCCGGGCGAGGGCGTTCGGGAGAGGAGTCGAGTGAACATCGCCGAGTTCGACGGCCTGCAGGCCGCCGAGGCCGAACGGGAGCTGCTCACCGTGTGCAGGTCCCCCCGCTGGGCGCGGGACGTGGCCGCCCGGCGCCCCTACGGATCGGCCGACGCTCTGCAGGCCGCCGCCGCGGCCGCCCTCGTCGATGACGACCTCGACGACGCCATGGCCGGCCACCCCCGCATCGGCGACCGCAGCGCGGGCGGGCAGTCCCGCCGCGAGCAGAGCGCCGTCGCCACGGCCGAGGCGGACGTGCTCACCGCGCTCGCGGAGGGCAACCGCGAGTACGAGAAGCGGTTCGGGCACGTCTACCTGGTCTCCGCCACCGGCCGCAGCGCCGACGAGCTGCTCGCCACGCTGCGGGCCCGGTTGGGCAACGACCCGGCCACCGAGCGCACGGTCGCGCTCGCGGAGCTGGCGGCGATCAACCGCCTCCGCCTGAACCGGCTCGTCAGGGAGGGGGCGTGAGCCTCTCGACGCACGTGCTCGACGCGGCGCACGGGCGCCCGGCCCCTGGAGTGTCCGTCCGGCTCACCACCATGGGCGGGGACCACCTCGTCACCGCCGTCACCGACGACGACGGGCGCATCCGGGAGCTCGCCGCCGAGCTCGCCGCCGGGAACTACCGGATCACGTTCGACACGGCCGCCTACTTCGCGGCCACCGGCCAGCAGGGGTTCTACCCCGAGGTGGCCGTCACCTTCACCGTCACCGATGCGGGGCAGCACCACCACGTACCGCTGCTGCTGTCCCCGTTCGCCTACTCGACCTATCGCGGGAGCTGACAGATGGGGATCACCCTCGGCGCAGACCAGTACGGCAAGGCGGAGAACCGCCTCGTCCGCATCTACCGGGACACCCCGCGCCACGAGATCCGGGACGTCACCGTGTCGACGGCGCTGCGCGGCGACTTCGCCGCCGCCTACCTGCACGGCGACCAGGCGCAGGTGCTGCCGACCGATACGCAGAAGAACACCGCCTACGCGTTCGCGAAGGAACACGGGCTGCACGCGATCGAGGAGTACGCCCTGACGCTCGCCCGGCACTTCGTCGACGACGTCGAGCCGGTGCACGGCGCCCGGATCGCCGTGGACGAGTTCGCGTGGGACCGCGTGCCGGTCGGCCCGGAGGGCCACGACCACACCTGGGTGCGCCGCGGCCAGGACGTCCGGACGACGGTGGTGGACGTGTCCGACACCGGGACCGAGGTGGTGTCCGGGCTGCGGGACCTGGTGCTGCTCAAGTCGACCGGCTCGGAGTTCGCGGGCTTCCTGAAGGACGGCTACACCACCCTCGCCGAGACGAACGACCGGATCATGTCGACCGCCCTCGTCGCGCAATGGCGTTACACCCAGACGGACGTGGACTGGGACAAGGTGTGGGCCGACGTCCGGCGCATCATGCTGGAGCAGTTCGCGACCGTGCACTCCCTCGCCCTGCAGCAGACGCTGTGGGAGATGGGGAAGGCGGTGCTGGAGGCGCACCCGGAGATCGGTGAGATCAACCTGCAGGCCCCGAACAAGCACCACTTCGTCGTGGACCTCTCCCCGTTCGGGCTGGAGAACCCCAACGAGGTCTTCTACGCCGCCGACCGCCCATACGGCCTGATCGAGGCGACGGTAACCCGCACCTAATCCCGCGAGTCGGGCCCTGAGTGCGCGCGAGTCGGGCCTGAGTGCACGCGAGTCGCCGTAAAAGTGCGAGCGAGTCGCGGTGAAAGTGAGCGCGAGTTGCTATGAAAGTGAGCGCGAGTTGCGGTGTGCGGGCGCGCTCACCCTGCGACTCGCACGCACTTTCCCAGCGACTCGCGCGCCTGAATTCAGCGACTCGCGCTCTCTTTTTCGGCGACTCGCGGGCTTTGGCGCGTTCGTGTCAATGGCCCAGGAGGTCTGCCACCAGGTCCTCGTGCGTCAGGGTCCACGCCCTCTCGCCCAGCGGGACCGTGAGCTGCACGACCTCGCCGTCGTAGTGCGCCCGCAGCCACGGGGCCACCTTCTTCGCCAGCCCCTGCATCGCCACGTTCTCCGGCAGCACCGCGCCGCGCAGCTCGGGGTAGCCGAGCCGCTCGGCCAGGGACGTCAAGGCGGTCAGGAGGCGGGTCCCGACGCCGCGACGCTGCCAGGCGTCGATGACGGACACCGCGAGCTCGGCGCCCGCTCCCGGATCGCCGCTGCCGATCACCCGCGCGATCCCGACGGGCACGCCGCACGCCCGCGCAACCACGGCGGCGTGACGCCGGCCGTCGATGTCCGCGAGGCGGGCGCGGACCGGCGGCGGGAGCCGCGGGACGGGGGAGTGGAACCGCAGGTAGCGGCTGTGTGGCGATAGCCCGGCGAACACGGCATCGATCGCAGGTCCGGCGTTCGCCCGGTCCAGGGGCTCCACGACCACGGTCGAGCATTCAGTAAGAGCACGAACGATCGTGCTATTTTGTGCCGACAGAACCATGGTGCTCCTCCGTGAGGGGGCGAAAGATCAGGCGGCGGCTGCGGCCAGGAGCCTGTCGAGGGTGGTGCGCGCCCTTGCGCCCGCCTCCGGGTCCGACAGCAGCCGGCTGGTGAGGTGGAAGGCCAGCATCACGCCCTCCAGGTCCTGGGCGAACTGGCGCGGATCGGCGTCGGGCCGGAACTGGCCCTCGGTGATGCCGCCGGTGAAGATCATCGCGATGGTGTCGGTCCAGTCCCGCTGGTTGCTCACCAGTCGGTCCCGCAGCGGGCCGGGCTGGTCGTCCAGTTCGAAGGCGGCGGCGACGAGGGGGCATCCGCCCTCGGCGGAATCCCACTCGAGCCAGTTCGCGAACAACGCGCGCACCCGCGGCTCCCCACGCGGTGCCTTGAGCGCAGGGCGGATGACCTCGAGGGTGAACCGCTCGGTGTTGTGCTCCACCACCTGCAGTTGCAGGGATTCCTTGGAACCGAAGTGGGCGAAGAGGCCGCTCTTGGACATTCCCGTCTGGGTGGCGAGCGAGCCGATCGTCAGCCCGCCGAGCCCGACGCGACGCATCAGCCGTCCGGCCTCGTCCAGGATGACCCCGCGGGTCGCCTCACCTTTGGCCATGTGTCCGTTCTAGCACGATCGTTCGTATCGGAGCAACGGTCTACAGGGAACGTAGTGCGAGGAACACGTCCACGCGGTCCGCGAGCTCGCCGAGGTCGCGCCCGGTGAGCTCCTCCACCCGCCCGATCCGGTACCGGACGGTGTTGACGTGCAGGTGCAGCTGGGCGGCCGTGCGGCTCCAGGAGCCGGAGCAGTCGAGGAACGCCTCCAGGGTCTCGCGCAGCCCGGCGCCGGTGCGGGCGTCGTAGTCGAGCACCGGGTCGAGTACGCGTGCGGCGAAGGCGCGGCGCACGTCGTCGGGCACGGTGGCGAGCAGCGCGACGTGCGAGACGACCTCGGCGCCGGTGACGACGTGCAGCGGGCCCGGCCGCAGCGCGGCGACGTCCCGGGCGTGCCTGGCCTCCTGCAGCGCACCGGAGAGCGCATCCGGCCCGGACGGCCTGCTGACGCCGACGACGAGCCGGTCGGTCCCCAGCCCGGGCGTCAGCCGCCCGAGCGCCCGGCCGAGCACCGCGCCCGCCGGCTCGCCGGCGGGGTCGTGCGCGGGCAGCAGCGCCACCGCAGCGCCCTCGTGCACTCCGACCGCGGGCGGGCCGAGGTGCGCCGCGGCGTCGGCGAGCACGGCGCGCGCGGTCTCGACCCGCTCGCCGTACCCGGCGACGGCGACGACCAGCGGGCCCGCCGGGTCCAGCCCCGCCTGCTTGAGCCGAACCGCCGTCTCGGGCCGGTTCCCGGCGCCACCCGCGATGAGGGCGATGGCGTCGTCGGCGATGTCGCGGGCCACCCGCAGGCCCTCCTCGCGCCGCGCGCGATCGAGGGCGGCGATGGCCACCAGCTCACCGATCGTGTCGGTTGTCTCGGTGTCCCGGTCGGCGAGGTCGCCCTCGGCGGCGACGAACCACGAGGTCAGCCGCTGCTCCGCGGATGGCCCGACCGGGAAGACCGATTGCGCGCCGCCTGCGACGGCCGCGGGGAGCCGCCCGGCCGTCAGGAACGTGGCGACGACCCTGTCCAGCTCCTCGCCGTCGAGCGGGCGCGGCCCGGGGACGACGGCGCGCCCGGTGGCGCTGAGCACCCGGCACACCGTGCCGGTGGCAGCGGAGACCTGGCCGGCCAGCTCGTCCAGCCCGAGCCCGCCCGCCACCGCGGACAGCAACTGCCGCTGGCGGCCGAGCTTGTGCGCGAGCCGGTTGCCCCTGGCCGCGGTCAGTGAACCGATCACGATCTCGGTGACCGTGGCGAAGGACACCTCCTCCGGCACCTCGAGCAGCGGGAGGTCGTAACGGCGGCAGGCTTCGACGACGTCGTCGGGCACGCCGTGGAAGACCGCGGCCCCGGCCGCGAGCGCCGCGGCGCCCGCGCGAGCGACGGCGCCGACGAACCGCTCGCTGTCAGCCGGTTTCCCACGCCACACGAGCCCGCTGATGACGAGCTCACCACCCGAGAGGTAGCGGGCCGGGTCGATCAGGTCGGTCGTGTACACCCAGCGCACCGGCCGCTCCAGCGCCACCGACGCGCTCCCGCCGTCGTGCAGCAGCCGGAGCCCGAGCCCGGGGTGGGCGACCAGGTCACGCAGCAGCATTGGAGGAACGTACAACCCGTTCGTGTCGCTGAAGCTACTGTTTCGTCACGGCGGCGACTTCTTCGTGGGCGCCGGCCGCGTTCTACTGGCTCCCATGGACTTCCTCGCGCCGTCGACGTGGGCCGAGGCCCTCGCGGCCAAGGCGGAGCATCCGGACGCGCTGCCCGTAGCGGGCGGCACGGACGTGATGGTCGAGATCAACTTCGATCACCGGCGGCCGGGCGCGCTGCTCGACCTCACGCGTGTGCCCGAGCTGCGGGAATGGCACGCCGACGGCGGAACCGTCCGGCTCGGCGCCGGCGTCACGTACGCCCGGGTCATCGACGAGCTGGGGGCGACGCTGCCCGGCCTCGCGATGGCCGCCCGCACGGTCGGCTCGCCCCAGATCCGCAACCGCGGCACGGTCGGCGGCAACCTCGGCGCGGCGTCGCCCGCAGGCGACAGCCACCCGCCCCTGCTCGCCGCGGACGCGGTGGTGGAGGTCGAGTCGGTGCGCGGAGTGCGGCGGATCCCGGCGGGCGAGTTCTACACCGGTGTGAAGCGCAACGCCCTGGAGCCGGACGAGCTGATCGCCGCGGTGCTGATCGCCCCGCCGAGCGGGCCGCAGCAGTTCTGCAAGATCGGAACGCGCAACGCGATGGTGATCGCGGTGTCGGCGTTCGGGCTGGCGCTGCACCCGGACCGGCGCGCCGTCGGCACCGGGATCGGTTCGGCCGCGCCCACCCCGCGCCGGGCCGCCGCCGCCGCCGAGTTCCTCGCCGGGGAGCTGGACGCGGCCGGGCTGTGGGAGTCGCGAGGCGAGCTGCCCGAGGGCCTGGCCCGCGAGTTCGGCCACCGGGTGCGCGACGCCGCGGCCCCCATTGACGACGTGCGCGGCAGCGCCGCGTACCGCCTGCACTCGCTCTCGGTGATGGCGCGCCGCGCCGCGACCTGGGCATGGGACGACTACCGGAGGGCCTCCTGACATGCGGATCGAGCTGACCGTGAACGGCACCCGCCGCGAGGTCGACGACGTGTGGGAGGGCGAGAGCCTCCTGTACGCGCTGCGCGAGCGGATGGGCCTCCCTGGCTCCAAGAACGCCTGCGAGCAGGGCGAGTGCGGCTCCTGCACCGTGTACCTCGACGGGCTGCCCGTCTGCTCCTGCCTCGTGGCGGCGGGTCAGGCACAGGGGCGCGAGGTGACGACGGTCGAGGGCCTCGCCGACGGGGAGGAACTGCATCCGGTGCAGCAGGCGTTCATCGAGCGGGGGGCCGTGCAGTGCGGGTTCTGCACACCCGGCCTCATCGTCTCCACGCACGACCTGCTCGAACGCAACCCGCACCCGTCCGACCCGGAGATCCGGGAGGCGCTGGCCGGCAACCTCTGCCGGTGCACGGGCTACGAGAAGATCCTGGACGCCGTCCGGAGCGCTGCGGAGAGCAAGCGATGATCATCGAGGGTGCGCACGTCGTCACCGTCACCGGAGAGGAGTACGCCGGCGGGCACGTGGTCGTCGACGGCAACCGCATCACGGCGGTCGGCCCGGGACCCGCGCCGGACCGGGAGGGCCACCAGGTGGTCGACGCCCGCGGCTGCCTGCTCACGCCCGGCTTCGTCAACGCGCACAACCACCTCTACCAATGGGTGACCCGCGGCCTCGCGGTCGACTCGACGCTCTTCGAGTGGCTCACGACGCTCTACCCGGTGTGGGCCGGGATCGACGAGCACGCGGTGCACGTCGGCGCGCGGGGCGCTCTGGCCCAGCTCGCCCGCACCGGCTGCACCACCAGCACCGACCACCACTACGTCTTCCCGCGGGAGGGCGGGGACGTGCTCGGTGCGGAGATCCGCGCGGCGCAGGAGGTGGGCCTGCGGTTCCATCCGACCCGCGGTTCCATGGACCTCGGGCAGCGCGACGGTGGCCTCCCGCCCGACCACGTCGTCGAGGACCGGGACGAGATCCTGGTCGCGTCGGAGGCCGCGATCGACCGCTGGCACGACCCGGCGCCCGGGGCGATGCTGCGGATCGGCCTTGCGCCCTGCTCGCCGTTCTCCGTGACGGGCGAGCTGATGCGCGAGTCGGCCGAGCTGGCCCGCCGCCGCGGCGTCCGGTTGCACACCCACCTCTCCGAGACCGTGGACGAGGACGACTACTGCCGGGAGCGGTTCGGCTGCTCCCCGCTGGAGTACGTCGGGAGCCTGGGCTGGACCGGCGAGGACGTCTGGTTCGCCCACGCGATCCACCTCGACGACTCCGCGGTCAAGAAGATCGGCGACACCGGCACCGGCGTGGCGCACTGCCCGTCGTCCAACGGGCGGCTCGGCGCGGGGATCGCCCGGACCCGGGACCTGCTGGACGCCGGGGCGCGCGTCGGCCTCGGCGTGGACGGCGCGGCCAGCAACGAGGCCGGGAGCCTGCTGGAGGAGGTGCGGCACGCGCTGCTGTTCGCCCGCGCAGTCGGCGGCCCCACCGCACTCGGCGTGCGGGACGCGCTGGCGCTGGCCACGATCGGCGGCGCCGCGGTGCTGGGCCGGGCCGACGAGATCGGCTCCGTGGAGGCCGGCAAGCTCGCCGACCTCGCGCTCTGGCGGCTCGACGGCTTCGCCCACGCCGACGTCGCCGACCCGGTGGCCGCGCTCGTGCTGGGCGCCCCGCCGCCCCTCGAACTGCTGCTCGTGAACGGGCGCCCGGTGGTCGAACGCGACCGGGTGCTCACCGTCGACGAGGACGCGCTGGCCCATGAGGCCACCGCCGTCCATCGGGCCCTGCTGCGGAAAGCCGGATGAGATGACCACCACCACCGAGGCCACAACCGCCAGCCACGGCCGCGTCGGCGACAGCCCGCTGCGCCCGGACGGGACGCTCAAGGTCACCGGCGAGTTCGCCTACGCGAGCGACCTCTGGCACGACGACATGGTGTGGGGCGTGACGCTGCGCAGCCCGCACCCGCACGCGCGGATCGTCGGGATCGACATCGCGGCGGCGCTGGCCGTGCCGGGCGTCTCGGCGGTGCTGACCGCCGCGGACGTGCCGGGTGCGAACGCCGTGGGGCTGGAGCACCTCGACCAGCCCGCGCTCGCCGACGGCGTGGTGCGCTACCAGGGCGAGCCGGTGGCGCTCGTCGCGGCCGACCATCCCGAGACGGCCCGGCGCGCCGCGAAGCGGATCGTCGTCGAGTACGAGGAGCTGCCCGCGGTCACCGACCCACGCCACGCGCTGGACGAGGACGCGCCGCTGGTGCACGCGAACGGCAACCTCGTGCGCAAGATGCAGATCCGCCGCGGCGACGCGGACCCGACGGCCCCGGTCGTGGTGGCGCTCGACTTCGAGGTCGGGATGCAGGACCAGGCCTTCCTCGGCCCCGAGTCCGGCCTCGCGGTGCCGGCCGAGGACGGCGGCATCGACCTCTACGTCGCCACGCAGTGGCTCCACGTGGACCAGACGCAGGTCTGCCGCGTGCTCGGCATGCCGCCGGAGCGGGTGCGGTTGCACCTGGCGGGCGTGGGCGGGGCGTTCGGCGGGCGCGAGGACCTCTCGATGCACGTCCACGCCTGCCTGCTCGCGATGCGCACCGGCAAGCCCGTGAAGATGAGCTACTCCCGTGAGGAGTCGTTCTTCGGGCACGTGCACCGGCACCCGGCGTGGCTGCGCTACGAGTTCGGCGCCGAGGAGGACGGCACGCTCGTCTACGCGAAGGCCGACATCCTGTTCGACGGCGGCGCCTACGCCTCCTCGACGGGCGCGGTGGTCGGCAACGGCGGCACCCTCGGGCTCGGCCCGTACCGGATCCCGAACGTGCACGTCGACGCGCGCGGCGTCTACTCGAACAACCCGCCGTGCGGCGCGATGCGCGGGTTCGGGTGCGTGCAGGCCGCGTTCGCGCACGAGGCGCTGATGGACGAGTTGGCCGACCAGGTCGGGATCGACCGCGTCGAGATCCGCGCGCTCAACGGGATGCGTGAGGGCGATGAGAACATCACCGGGCAGCTCATCGACTCGGCCGCACCGGTCGCGGAGCTGATCCGGATCGTCCGGGACATGCCGCTCCCGGCGGAGCGGCCTGCCGACCCGGACATCCGGGAGCTGCCCGGCGGGGTCTCGAACACCACCCACGGCGAGGGCGTCGTGCGTGGTGTCGGCTACGCGGTGACCTACAAGAACGTCGGCTTCTCCGAGGGCTTCGACGACTACTCGACCGCGCGGGTGCGGCTCGACGTCACAGGCGGCGAGCCGGTGGCGACGGTCCACACCGCGGCCGCGGAGGTCGGCCAGGGCCTGATCACCGTCGAGCAGCAGATCGCCCGCACCGAGCTGGGCGTCGAGGCGGTCGTGGTGCACCCCAAGGACACCAGCGTCGGCTCCGGTGGCTCCACCTCCGCGTCGCGGCAGACGTACGTGACGGGCGGCGCGGTCAAGGCGGCCTGCGAGGCCGTGCGGGACGCCGTGGTGGCGCGGGCGGCCGGGATGCTCCAGCGCGACGCCGCGGACCTTCACCTGTCCGGCGGCAAGATCGTCGACGCCACCGGCGAGGTGCTCGCAGGCCTCGCGGACGTGGTGGGTGACGAGGGGGTGGAGGAGACCGTCGAGTGGCGCCACCGCCCCACCGAGGCCATCGACCCCGTGACCGGCCAGGGCAACGCCCACGTCCAGTACGCCTTCTCCGCCCATCGGGCCGTCGTGGACGTCGACGTGGAGCTGGGCCTGGTCAAGGTCGTCGCGCTCGACACGGCGCAGGACGTCGGAAAGGCGATCAACCCGGACGCCGTGGTCGGCCAGATCCAGGGTGGCAGCGCGCAGGGCATGGGCCTGGCGCTGATGGAGGAGATCGTCGTGACCGACGGGAAGATCCGCAACCCGTCGTTCACCGACTACCTCATCCCGACGATCCTCGACATGCCGCCGATGAAGATCGAGGTTCTCGAGTACGCCGACCCGCACGCCCCGTACGGGGTGCGCGGGGTGGGAGAGCCCCCGACGATCAGCTCGGGCCCCGCGGTGGCCGCGGCGATCCGCGCCGCCACCGGACGCGCGCTGCGGCGCGTCCCGGTCAGACCGGAGCACATCACAGGAGTCTGACGCTCCCGTGAGCCCGACTCGCGCGCACCCAGACCCCGACTCGCGCGCACCCAGACCCCGACTCGCGGGGGGTTGCGCGCCACACCCGCGAGTCGGGGTGCGAGTGCGCACGAGTCGGGGTGTGAGTGCACGTGAGTCGCAGAACTCAGGGCGGGCGGCGCGCACGGGATGGTGCCAACCGGCCGCAGGGTGTATACCGTATGCAAGGAGGACGTGTGCCGCTGATGTTTCTGAACGGGACGGCAATGGCCGGAGGGGCTGATCACCACCTCGTCGGTGGTGCGCCCCTCGTTGCCCGTACGACGACCGCGCCGCGGTACCGCTTCCACGCCGTCGACGGCCGTTACCCCGCCCTGGAGGACGTGGGTGAGGGCGGCGCGGCGGTCGAGGGCGAGGTCTACGACCTGTCCTACGAGCAGCTGCGCGAGGTGCTGCTCCCCGGTGAGCCCGAGGGGCTGGAGCTGGGGGTCGTCGAGCTGGCCGACGGCACGGGGTCGCTCGCGATGATCCTCCGTCGCGAACATTCCAAGGTCCCGCCGCTCACAGACATCTCCGAGCTGGCGAGCTGGCGCGCGTACCGGGAGCAGTCGTGATCGCGGTGCGCGCGCAGCGCGCTGTGGTCGACGGGGCCGAGCGCCCCGCCACCGTGCTGGTGGACGGCGAGCGGATCGGGGCGGTCCTGCCCCTCGACGCGGCCGTCGACGTGCGCGAGGTCGTGCTGGCCGCCGACGAGGTGCTGCTCCCCGGCCTTGTCGACACCCACGTGCACGTCAACGAGCCGGGCCGCACCGAGTGGGAGGGCTTCGCCTCGGCGACGAGAGCGGCCGCCGCGGGCGGCGTCACGACGATCGTGGACATGCCGCTCAACTCACTCCCGCCGACGGTCGACGTGGCCGCGCTCGACGTCAAACGCAAGGCCGCCGACGGGCAGGTCAGCGTCGACGTCGGGTTCTGGGGCGGCGCGGTCCCGGGCAACGCGGGCGAGCTGGCGGCGCTGCACGAGGCCGGCGTGTTCGGCGTGAAGTGCTTCCTGCTCGACAGCGGCGTGGAGGAGTTCCCGCCGCTGGTGGGGGAGGACCTGGCCGCGGCCCTGCGCGCCGTGGCCGCCCACGACGGGCTGATGATCGTCCACGCCGAGGACGGCGACCTGATCGGCCAGGTCGCCGGGCGCCGCTACGCCGACTTCGTGGCATCCCGCCCGCGGGCGGCCGAGGACCGCGCGATCGCCACGCTCCTTGCGCTCGCGCGGGAGACCGGGGCGCGGGTGCACGTCGTGCACCTGTCGTCGTCGGACGCGCTGCCGCTGCTCGCGCAGGCCAGGGCCGACGGCGTGCGCGTCACGGTGGAGACCTGCCCGCACTACCTCGCGCTCACCGCCGAGGAGGTGCCCGACGGTGACACCCGGTTCAAGTGCTGCCCACCCGTGCGAGAGGCGGGCAACCGTGACGCGCTCTGGCAGGGCCTCGCCGACGGCACGATCGACATGGTCGTCAGCGACCACTCGCCGTGTACTGCCGACCTCAAGCGCCTCGAGACGGGCGACTTCGGGCAGGCATGGGGCGGGATCGCGTCGCTGCAGCTCGGGCTGCCCATCGTCTGGTCGCAGGCGCGGGAGCGCGGGCACGGGCTCCCCGACGTCGTCCGGTGGATGGCGGAGCGCCCGGCCGGGCTCGTCGGGCTGGAGCGCAAGGGCCGGATCGCCCCCGGAGCCGACGCCGACCTCACGGTGTTCGCGCCCGACGCCACGTTCACCGTCGGGGAGCTGCACCACCGCAACCCGGTCACCCCCTACGCCGGGCGGGAGCTCTCCGGCGTGGTCCGCGCGACCTGGCTGCGTGGCCGGCCGGTGGACCTCGACGGCCCGCCGCGAGGCCGCCTGCTCGTGCGGGGGGCGGCGTGACGATGGACTTCCGGCAGCTTCCCGACCTCGCCGCGCGCAACGTCGGCGGGGCCGTGGTGTACGCCAACGACGAGGCGTTCGCGGCAAAGGAGAACCTGGTCACGCCGCGTCCGGCGGTCTTCGACGCCGCCGACTTCGGCCACAAGGGCAAGGTCTACGACGGCTGGGAGACCCGCCGCCGCCGCGAGCAGGGGCACGATGAAGCGATCGTGCGGCTCGGCGCCCCGGGCGTCGTCCGCGGCGTGGTGGTGGACACCGCGTTCTTCACCGGCAACTTCCCGCCCGAGGTCTCGGTCGAGGGTCTCGCCGCCGACGGCCACCCGTCCATCGCGGAGCTGCTTGCCGCCGACGGCTGGACCGAGCTGGTGCCGCGGAGCCCGGTGAAGGGCGACACCGAGAACGCCTTCACCGTCGCAGTCGACCGGCGCGTCACGCACGTGCGGCTGCGCATCCACCCTGACGGCGGCGTGGCCCGGCTGCGCGTGCACGGGGAGGCGCTGCCCGACCCCGCGCTGCTCGACGCGCTCGGCACCGTCGACCTCGCCGCGATCGAGAACGGCGGCCGGGTGGTCGCGTGCTCGAACATCTTCTACAGCTCGCCGAACAACCTGCTGCTGCCCGGGCCGCCGCGCAACATGGGCGAGGGCTGGGAGACCGCCCGCCGCCGCGACGACGGCAACGACTGGGTCGAGGTTGCGCTCGGCGGGGAGTCGGTGATCGCGGTCGCCGAGATCGACACCACCTACTTCCTGCACAACGCGCCGGGCTGGGCCACTCTGCGCGGCCGTAAAACTGATGGGGGATGGGTCGAGCTGCTGCCCCGCACGGCGCTGCTCCCCGACACCCGCCATCGCTTCCCGCTGGGCGCGGCCCCGCCCACCACACACGTCCGGCTGGACATCCATCCGGACGGCGGCACGGCACGGCTCCGAATGCACGGCCGCCTGACCGACAGGGGACGGGCGGAATTGGGCCAACGCTGGCGTGCCGGGGTTACCCCGACCACCCGCGACCATGGCGAGGACTCTCCATGACCCGCTACACCGTCAACTGTTCGATCCTCTTCACCGAGCAACCGCTGCTCGAGCGGCCGGCTGCGGCGAAGGCCGCGGGCTTCGACGCCGTCGAGTTCTGGTGGCCGTTCCCCACCGCCACCCCGTCCGAGGCCGAGGTGGACGCGTTCGTGCGTTCCATCGAGGACGCGGGCGTGCGGCTGACCGGGCTGAACTTCGCTGCGGGCGACATGCCCGGCGGCGACCGCGGCCTGGTGTCCTGGGTCGGGCGCGAGGGCGAGTTCCGCGCGAGCGTCGACATCGCCGTCAAGATCGGCGAGCGGCTGGGCACCGAGGTCTTCAACGCCCTCTACGGGAACCGTCTCGACGGCGTCGACCCGGCCGAGCAGGACGCGCTGGCACTCGAGAACCTCGCCTATGCGGCGGGCCGCACGAGCGCCGCGGTGCTGCTGGAGCCGGTCAGCGGCGCCGAGCGCTACCCGCTGCTCACCGCCGCCGACGCGATCGCGGTGATCGACAAGGTGGGCGCGCCGAACGTGCGGCTGCTCGCCGACCTGTACCACCTCACCGTCAACGGTGACGACGTCGACGCCGTGCTCGCCGAGCACATCGACCGGATCTCGCACGTCCAGATCGCCGACGCGCCCGGCCGCAACGAGCCCGGCACCGGCGAGATCGACTTCCCGCGGCACTTCGCGGCCCTCGAGCGCGGCGGCTACACCGGCTGGATCGGGCTGGAGTACAAGGCCTCCACCACCAGCGACCGGGCGTTCGACTGGATCAGCGCCGACTCGGCAGGCAGTGGGAGTGGTGGTTCATGACGACCATCGCCTTCATCGGGCTCGGGATCATGGGCGCGCCGATGGCGGGCCACCTGATCGACGCCGGGCACGACGTGGTGGGCTTCAACCGCTCCCGGCCGGCCGTCGACGCGCTCGTGGAGCGCGGCGGGCGCGCCGCGTCGTGTGTGGCTGACGCCGTGCACGAGGCCGAGGTCGTCATCACGATGGTGCCCGACAGCCCCGACGTCGAGGAGGTCGTGCTCTCCCCGGAGGGCGTCTACGCCTCCGCGAAACCGGGTGCGCTGCACATCGACTGCTCCACGATCCGCCCCGACGTCGCCCGCAAGGTGGCCGCGGCCGGCGTCAAGCTCGGCGTCCGGGTCGTCGACGCCCCCGTCAGCGGCGGCGAGGCGGGCGCCAAGGAAGCCACGCTCTCGATCATGGTGGGCGGCGAGGCCGAGGACGTCGAGGCGGCCCGGCCCTACCTGGACGTCGTCGGCGCCACCGTCGTGCACGTCGGCCCTGCCGGGGCGGGGCAGACGGTCAAGGCGGCCAACCAGTTGGTCGTCGCCGGCAACATCCAGCTGCTCGCCGAGGCGCTGGTGTTCCTGGAGGCGCACGGCGTCGACACCGAAGCCGCCCTCGCCGTGCTCGGCGGCGGGCTCGCGGGCAGCACCGTGCTGAACCGCAAGGCCGCCGCGATGCGGGCCCGGGAGTTCACACCGGGCTTCCGCGTCGATCTGCACCACAAGGACCTCGGCATCGCGACGGACGCCGCACGCGAGGCGGGCGTCGCGATCCCGATCGGCGCGCACGTCGCGCAGCTGATGGAGGCGCTGCGGGCCACGGGCCACGGCGAGCTCGACCACAGCGCATTGCTCCTGCTCGTCGAACAGCTCTCCGGAAGGGATCTCTGACCATGGCCCGTATGCGCACTGTCGATGCCGCCGTCGCGATCCTGCACAAGGAGGGCATCTCGCAGCTGTTCGGCCTCCCCGGGGCCGCGATCAACCCGTTCTACGACGCCGTCCGCGCCGACGGCGGCCTGAAGCACGTGCTCGCCAGGCACGTCGAGGGCGCCTCGCACATGGCCGAGGGCTACACCCGCACCGAGCCCGGCAACATCGGCGTCTGTGTGGGCACCTCCGGCCCCGCGGGCACCGACATGATCACCGGGCTCTACTCGGCGTCGGCCGACTCGATCCCGATCCTGGCGATCACCGGGCAGGCGCCCGTCGCGCGGCTGCACAAGGAGGACTTCCAGGCCGTCGACATCGCCGCGATCGCCGCGCCGGTCACGAAGTGGGCGGCGACGATCCTGGAGCCCGGCCAGGTGCCGGGCGCCTTCCAGAAGGCGTTCCAGCTGATGCGGTCGGGCCGGCCGGGCCCGGTGCTGATCGACCTGCCCATCGACGTCCAGCTGGCCGAGATCGAGTTCGACGTCGAGACCTACGAGCCGCTGCCGGTGACCCCGCCCGCGGCCACGCGGGCGCAGGCGGAGAAGGTGCTCGACATGCTCGCCGCCGCCGAGCGGCCGCTGATCGTGGCAGGCGGCGGGATCATCAACGCCGACGCCTCCGACGAGTTGGTGGAGCTCGCCGAGCTGCTGAACGTGCCCGTCGTGCCGACCCTGATGGGCTGGGGCACCATCCCCGACGCCCACCCGCTGATGGCGGGCATGGCGGGACTGCAGACCTCGCACCGCTACGGCAACGCCACGATGCTCGCGTCGGACTTCGTGCTCGGCATCGGCAACCGCTGGGCCAACCGGCACACCGGCGGGCTGGAGGTCTATCGGGCCGGCCGCAAGTTCGTGCACGTCGACATCGAGCCCACGCAGATCGGTCGGGTCTTCGCGCCCGACTTCGGCATCACCTCAGATGCAGGCGAGTTCCTGCGGGTGATGCTGGAGGCGGCGCGCGAGCGGACGCTGCCCGACCGCAGCGAGTGGGTGGCCGACTGTGCCCACCGCAAGGGCACGATGCACCGCAAGACCCACTTCGACGACATCCCGATCAAGCCGCAGCGGGTGTACGAGGAGATGAACAAGGCGTTCGGGCCCGACACCCGCTACGTCTCGACGATCGGGCTCTCGCAGATCGCCGGCGCGCAGTTCCTGCACGTCCAGAAGCCGCGGCACTGGATCAACTGCGGGCAGGCCGGCCCGCTGGGCTGGACGGTCCCGGCCGCCATCGGCGTGGCCGTCGCCGACCCGGACGCGCTCGTCGTGGCGCTGTCGGGCGACTACGACTTCCAGTTCATGATCGAGGAGCTGGCGGTCGGGGCGCAGTTCAACATCCCGTACCTGCACGTGGTGGTGAACAACTCCTACCTGGGCCTCATCCGGCAGGCGCAGCGGGCGTTCGACATGGACTTCTGCGTGCAGCTCGGCTTTGACAACGTCAACTCGCCGGAGCTGGGCAAGTACGGCGTCGACCACGTCAAGGTGTCCGAGGGCCTCGGCTGCAAGGCGCTGCGGGTGACCGACCCGCGGGAGCTGGAGTCCACCTTCGCCGCAGCCCAGAAGCTCATGGCCGTGCACCGGGTTCCGGTTGTGGTCGAGGTGGTGCTGGAGCGCGTCACGAACATCTCCATGGGCCTGGAGATCAACGCGGTCAACGAGTTCGAGGAGCTGGCGCAGACCGGGGCGGACGCCCCGACGGAGACGATCCCGTTGCCCAGCTGAGCGTGTGCTCCCTGAGCGCGTGGTGAAGCGATCATGCGCTCAGGGAGCCTGCTTACGGCTCCTGCGGGCTGCCGTCCAGGGCCGATGTGCAATCCCGAGCCAGCTTCTCCTCGGCGCTATCGCCGATATCGTCGGCGGCATCCTTACAGCGTCCTGGACCCCGGGCAGATGAGAAGCTATGGAATTGACCTTCATTGGCGGTTCCAAGCAGTCCCCGTCAGCAGCCTTTCTTGATCACGTCTACGCCCATCTTCGAGATTCGGACCGAAGCCGACGTAGTATTGTTGTCCCGCGTCTTCTCCGTGAAAAAGCTCCTCGGATCGGCGGTTGCGGAGACGCAGAATTCGCCCGGAAGAGTCAGGTCGTCGAGGTAGATGAATTGACGATCCAGATTCCACGCGTAGCGATCCACCCAGCCGACTGAGAGGCCCTGTTGTACGGTCAGGAGCTCCGGATGATCCTCCCCGCAGTCGCCGTAGGCCTTCGGCACCTGCCCGTCCTGCCGGAGATCCTCCTCGATGCAGAAGCCTTCCTTGTTTCCGCGACCCGCATCGGCAGTACTGACCGGGGCGAGCCAGTACTCCTCGAAGTCCTGGACGTGGAAGTGATCGTGTTTGTCGAAGGCGGAGAAGCGCATCACCGCATCCGTGGGGATGGTCTTCTTTCCTCCGTCGGCGTGATGCACCGTCTGGATGACGTCCATGTCAGCCGTACCGGTGCCGGGGCGGGAACCCGTCAACTCGAACGGACCTGCACCTATGTTCTTGGCAAGCGCGGAGAACCTGAGTATCGGCCGGCCATTGTACCGATGGAGGTGGAATTCGGTGAGCGGCAGCATCACAAGGTCGGGAAGCAGGGCGTTCGCCGCGACCGTGTTCACGGCAGGATCTACCGGTACCGCAGCCGACCAGCCCGGCGTCGGATCTGTGGGACTCGTTCCGCCCGCACAAGCCGTTGTCGCGGCAAGCACGACCCCGGACATCATCGAGAGAGCAAGATAGTCCAGTCGGACTCGATGGATTCCCATCCGATCACCTTCATCAACCGTGGGGCACGACCGAGTGGCAAGGTACGCCGGACCGCGTTACTTCGCAGGGTTGGAGGTGCCTGCCGTTTCCCCTGGGCACTGGATATCTACAGCGCTCCTCTCGGAGCGTGTTGAGAATCGTCGCCCTGGCCTTCTCCTGGTAGTCATGGAACATCGAGCCCAGCTGCGGCCCGCTGTTCTCCAACAGTGTGCTGACGTCCCTGGCCACCTGGGACTCGACGTACTGGCCCAACGGCGCAGGCGCTGCATGAGCCGTGCTCCGGCCGGGCGCAGCCGGTGCGCCCGGGGAGATGCCGCCGGGCGGTGATCCACCCGAAGGGCGCCCTCAGCGCCGGGCCGGCGCCGGGCGTTCGCTCAGCAGGGCGCCGATCGAGTCGGGGGACAGCACCCGTTCGATGCCCAGCACGATCGCGCCCGCCAGGCCGGCGTGCTCGCCGAGCACGCTGTTGGTGAGCACCAGGTTGCGGGTGGCCAGGGGCAGCGCTCGCTGGTAGACGACGCTGCGCACCCCGGCGAGCAGCTCGTCGCTCGCGGCGGTGAGCGCGCCGCCGATGGTCACGCGGGCGGGGTTGTAGAAGTGGACGAGCGTGGCCACGAGCTCGCCGATCAGGTTCGCCGCCTCGCGCACCGCCCCGACCGCTACCGGGTCCCCGCGGGCGACCAGGGTGCCGACGTCGGCGATCGTCACCGAGCCGGTCCCGCCGGGGCCGCGCGCTCCCAGCCGGCGCGCTATCGCGCCGCCGGACGCCACCGCCTCGATGCAGCCGACGTTGCCGCACACGCAGGTGTCGTCGGGGGCGCCGCGCACGCGGACGTGCCCGATGTCGCCCGCCGCGCCGTCCGCGCCATGGTGCAGCACGCCGTCGCGGCTGATCAGCCCGCCGCCGATACCGGTGCCGACCTTGACGAACAGCAGTGGCACCTGGTCGGCCGGGAGGGCCCGCGCCTCGCCGAGCGCGCGCAGGTTCACGTCGTTCTCCAGCACCGCCGGGCACTGAAAGGTCTGCTGGAGCCGTGCGGACACGGGGTAGGCGTGCCAGCCCGGCATGATCGGCGGCCGGACCGGGATGCCGAGGCTGCCGTCCACCGGGCCCGGCAGCCCGATGACGACGGCGCGCACCGGCACGCCGGAGGTCTGTCCACGCAGGGCGGCGAGCTGGGTCTCGACCGTCCGGAGCACCACCTCCGGCCCGTCGCGCACGTCCACGTCCACGTGGGTGTGGGCGAGCACCTGCTGGCTGAGGTCGGCGACGGCGAGATGGGCGTTGGTGGCGCCGACGTCCGCGAGCAGCACGTGCCCGCCGCGCGGCGACAGGGCGAGCCGGTCGGCGGGGCGGCCGCGTCCGGCCGTCGGCCGCGTGCCGTCGAGCCGGAGAACGCCCCTGGCCAGCAGCTCGTCCACGGCCGTGCTGACGGTCGTGCGGGCGAGCCCGGCGGCGGGCACCAGGTCGGCCTTGCTCACTGCGGCGCCGGAGGCAACCAGCCGGGCGACCGTGCTGAGTGTGACGGCGGGCTCGACGCGGCCGGACAGCGGCGGCGCGGTCAGTCGCAGCGGCGGGAGCGGGGAGGAGGGGAGCATCACGGTCCGATATCGACGGAAATATGACGGGAAGACGCATTATTCCGTCGTTGTACGGCACTGGTCAATTCTCCTACGGTTCCCCCCGCCGGTCCCGGCCACAGCGAGGTGAGATGACAACAGAGCCACTGCTCGCGATGCGCGGCATCGTCAAGCAGTTCCCCGGCGTCCGGGCGCTCGACGGGGTCGACCTCGACGTCGCCGCGGGTGAGGTGCACTGCCTGCTCGGTCAGAACGGCGCAGGCAAGTCGACGCTGATCAAGGTGCTGGCCGGCGCGCACACGCCGGACGCAGGCGAGATCACGTGGGCCGGCCGGCCGGTGGCGTTCCCGTCGCCGCAGGCCGCCGACGCCGCCGGGATCGCCACGATCTACCAGGAGCTCGACCTCGTGCCCGGCCTGACGGTCGCCGAGAACGTCGTGCTCGGCCACGAGCCGTCGCGCCTGGGCTTCAGCCGGCTGCGCGAGGCCGACGAGATCGCCCGGAAGCTGCTGCAACGGCTGGGCCACCCCGAGATCCCGGCGCGCCGCGAGCTGGGCCGGCTGTCGGCGGCCGGGCAGCAGATCGTGAGCATGGCGCGGGCGCTGGCCAAGGACGCGCGCCTGATCGTCATGGACGAGCCGTCGGCCGTGCTCGACCCCGAAGAGGTGCACAACCTGTTCCGGGTGATCCGCGAGCTCACGGCCGAGGGAGTCGCGGTCGTCTACATCTCCCACCGGCTGGAGGAGATCCGCGAGATCGGCGACCGCGTCACGGTGCTCAAGGACGGCCGCACCGTCGCCCGCAACCTGCCTGCCCGCACCACCCCGACCGCCGATGTCATCCGCCTGATGACCGGCCGGGCGATCGAGTACGTCTTCCCGGAGCGCACCGCGCCGATCTCGGACGAGGTGGTGTTGGAGGTCGAGGGGCTGTCGCGGACCGGGGAGTTCCGCGACGTCTCCTTCGCGGTGCGCGCCGGGGAGGTCGTGGGTCTCGCCGGGCTGGTCGGCTCGGGCCGCTCCGAGATCGTCGAGACGGTCTACGGTGCGCGGAAGGCCGCCGGGGGCACGGTGCGGGTCCGGGGCAAGGCGCTGCGCGCCGGCTCGGTGCCGGCCGCGGTGCGGGCGGGTATGGGCCTCGCTCCCGAGGAGCGCAAGAGCCAGGGCCTGCTGCTGGCCGAGCCCGTCTTCCGCAACGTGTCGCTGCCCTCGATGGGCCGGTTCGCCCGCGGCGGGTTCCTCGGCCCGGACGCCGACCTCGCCGCCGCCTCGGAGATCACGAACCAGCTGGACGTCCGCCCGGCCGACGCGACCCGCGCGGTGCGCACGCTCTCCGGCGGGAACCAGCAGAAGGTCGTGCTGGCCCGCTGGCTGCTGCAGGGCTGCTCGGTGCTGCTGCTCGACGAGCCCACCCGTGGCGTGGACGTCGGCGCGCGCAGCGAGATCTACGCACTGATCCGGCAGCTCGCCGCACAGGGCGCGGCGATCGTGATGGTGTCCAGCGAGGTTCCTGAGGTGCTGGGCCTCGCCGACCGGGTGCTGGTCGTGCGCGAGGGCCGCGTGGTGCACGAGGCACCCAGCGGCGAACTGGACGAGGGCCGGGTTCTGGACCTGGTGATGGAGGCGGCCGCGCCGGTCGGAGGCGCGCCCGTCCCGACCGGCGTGGCGAGCGAGGGGAGAGCGACGTGACGGAGCAGGGCGCACCGCCGGCGGACCCCGCCGTGCAGACCAGCGAGACCAGCGCGGCACCTGCCGCCGACGAGCGGGGCCGCGTGGAACGCGCGGCACGGGAGGCGGAGCCCCGCCCGTCCTCCTTCTCCCGGGTGCTCGACAGCGGCGCCGGGCGCAACTTCGGCCTCGTCGCCGTACTGGTGCTCCTCGGGGTCGTGGGCGTGGTAACCACCGACACCTTCCTGACCACGGCGAACCTGCTGACGATCCTGACCTCGGCGTCGATCATCGGCGTCCTGACGGTCGGCGTGACGTTCGTGATCATCGGCGGCGGCATCGACCTGTCGGTCGGCAAGGTGATGGCGTTGGCGTCGGTGTGGAGCACGACCGTCGCGACGCAGTCTTTCGGGCCGGCAGTGATGATCTTCTGTGCCGTCGCGGTCGGCGTCGGCGCGGGCCTGGTGAACGGGCTGCTGATCACCTACGGGCGCATCGTCCCGTTCATCGTCACGCTCGCCATGCTGATCTCGGCGCAGGGCCTCGCCGAGCAGATCTCCGGGCGGCGCAGCCAGATCGTCACGGACTCGGTGATCGCGGGCATCGCCAACACCCGGCTGCTCGGGATCCCGCTGCTGGTCTACATCTTCGCGGCCGTGGTGGCCGTCGGCTGGGTGGTGCTCAACCGAACGACGTTCGGCAGGCGGACTTTCGCCATCGGCGGCAACCCCGAAGCAGCCCGCCTGGCCGGCCTCGACGTGCGGCGGCACACGATCCTGCTCTACGTCGTGTCCGGCCTGTGCTGCGGCATCGCGGCGGTCATGATCACGTCGCTCACCACGACCGGGTCGAGCACCCACGGCACGCTCTATGAGCTGGACGCCATCGCCGCGGTGATCATCGGCGGCACGCTCCTGACGGGCGGGCGGGGCACACTCATCGGCTCGATCCTCGGCGTGCTCGTGTTCACGACGATCACGAACCTCTTCATCCTCAACAACCTGGCGACCGAGGTCCAGAACATCGCCAAGGGCGTGATCATCGTCGTCGCGGTGCTGATCCAGACCCGGGCGCAGCGGTCGCCCGCATCAGGCTGACCCCAACGAAGGAGTCCACCATGTCCGAACCCCTTCTCCCGGCCCGCCTGCGGCGGCGGGGCTTCCTAGCCGGTGCCCTCGGCGTCGGCGCCACCGCGGCGCTGACGGCCTGCACCAGCAACGAGGCCCCGTCGTCCGGTGCGAACGTGGCCGCCGCCCCCGCGGCGGGCAACAACGCGGAGTCCGGCACCCCGGTGACCATCGGCTTCTCGGCGCCGGCCGCCGACCACGGCTGGATCGCCGCGATCGCGAACAACGCCAAGGCGCAGGCCGACCAGTACCCGGACGTGACGTTCAAGCCGGTCAACCCGACCAACGACGTCACGCAGCAGATCGCGGCGGTGCAGACGCTGATCAACGACCGCGTGAACGCGCTCGTGATCCTGCCGAACGACGGCAGCCAGCTCACCTCGGTGGGCCGCCAGGCGATGGACGCCGGCATCCCGGTGATCAACCTCGACCGGATCTTCGACTCGCCGCTCGCCTACCGGGCCTGGATCGGCGGCGACAACTACGGCATGGGCGCGAGCGCCGGGCACTACATCGGCGAGCGCCTGCGCACGGCTGGGGTGGCGAACCCGATCATCGCGGAGGTCGCGGGCATCGACAACCTGCCGCTCACCGAGCAGCGCAGCGCCGGGTTCCGCGACGCCCTGCAGACCTACGGGTTCGCCGTCGGGCCGCGCCAGGCCGCTGACTTCACCGCGCAGGGCGGTCAGCGCGTCACGGCCAACCTGCTGCAGGCGGCGCCGCGCCTCGACGCCATGTGGAACCACGACGACGACCAGGGCATCGGCGTGCTCGCCGCGATCAACCAGGCCGGGCGAAACGAGTTCTTCATGGTCGGCGGCGCGGGCTCGGCCAACGCGATGCGGGAGATCCAGGCCGACTCCAGCGTGCTCAAGGCCACCGTCACCTACAGTCCCTCGATGGCCTCCTCCGCCATCGCGCTCGCGCGGCTCGTCGCGCAGGGCCGGGGCATGAACGATCTCGCGGAGCGGGAGGTGCCGGCCTCGATCACGCTGGCCTCGGCGACGATCACCCGCGAGAACGTAGCGGACTACCTGCCCCTCGGTTTCGAGTCATGACAGCAGGCACGGCGGAAAGACTCGGCGTAGGCCTCGTCGGCTACGCGTTCATGGGCGCCGCGCACTCCCAGGCCTGGCGCACGGCGGGGCGCTTCTTCGACCTCCCGCTGACGCCGGACATGGCGGTGCTGTGCGGCCGGGACGCCGCCGCCACCGCGGCGGCGGCCGAGAAGATGGGCTGGCGGACCACCGAGACCGACTGGAAGGCGCTGCTGCGCCGCGACGACGTGCAGCTGGTCGACATCTGCACGCCGGGCGACACGCATGCCGAGATCGCGGTGGCCGCGCTCGAGGCGGGCAAGCACGTGCTCTGTGAGAAGCCGCTCGCCAACACTGTCGACGAGGCCAGGGCGATGGTCGCCGCGGCGGAGAAGGCGCAGACCAAGGGCGTGCGCAGCATGGTCGGCTTCAACTACCGGCGAGTGCCCGCGGTGGCGCTGGCCAGGCGGCTGGTCGAGCAGGGCCGTATCGGACAGGTGCGGCACGTGCGGGCGGTCTACCTGCAGGACTGGATCGTCGACCCGGAGTTCCCGCTGGTCTGGCGGCTGCAGGCGGAACGGGCCGGATCGGGCGCGCTCGGGGACATCGGCGCCCACATCGTCGACATGGCGCAGTTCGTGACCGGCGACCGGCTGACCGGCGTCTCCGCGCTCTCCGAGACGTTCGTCAAGGAGCGGCCGCTGCCCCAGGCCTCCAGCGGGCTGTCGGCGTCCGGGTCGAGCGAGCGCGGGCCCGTCACCGTGGACGATGCCGCGCTCTTCATCGGGCGGTTCGGTGGCGGGGCGGTGGCGAGCTTCGAGGCCACCCGGTTCGCGACCGGACGCAAGAACGCGCTGCGGCTGGAGGTCAACGGCAGCGCGGGCTCACTAGCGTTCGACTTCGAGTCCATGAACGAGCTGTCCTTCTACGACGGCACGGAGGACCCGGACACGGCCGGGTTCCGGCGCATCCTCACCACCGAGCCGACACACCCGTACGCGGGCGCGTGGTGGCCGCCGGGGCACCTGCTGGGCTACGAGCACTCATTCACCCACGAGGTCGTGGACCTGGTGCGCGACCTGGCGGCGGGCACCGACCCCACGCCGTCGTTCGCGGACGGGCTGCAGGTCCAGGAGGTACTCGACGCCGTGGTGCGGTCCGCTGCGGCGGGCAGCGGGTGGCAGACGATTTCCGAGGAGAGCTGATGGCACGACCGATCACGCTGTTCACGGGCCAGTGGGCCGACCTCCCATTCGAGGAGGTCGCGCGGCTGGCGGGGGAGTGGGGCTACGACGGACTCGAGATCGCCTGCTGGGGCGACCACTTCGACCCGTGGGCCGCCGTGGAGGACGACGGGTACGTCGAGGGCCGCCGCGAGATCCTCGCCAAGCACGGGCTGGAGGTCTACGCGATCTCCAACCACCTCACCGGCCAGGCCGTCTGCGACGACCCGATCGACGAACGTCACCAGGGGATCGTGCCCGCACGGGTGTGGGGCGACGGCGAGCCCGAGGGCGTGCGGCAGCGTGCCGCCGAGGCGATGAAGGTGACTGCGCGTGCCGCCGCCAAGCTCGGCGTGAACACCGTCATCGGGTTCACCGGGTCGAAGATCTGGAAGACCGTGGCGATGTTCCCGCCGGTGCCGCAGTCGATGGTGGACGACGGCTACCGCGACTTCGCCGAGCGCTGGAACCCGATCCTCGACGTGTTCGACGAGGTCGGCGTGCGGTTCGCGCACGAGGTGCACCCGTCCGAGATCGCCTACGACTACTGGACGACCGTGGCGGCACTCGAGGCCGTCGGGCACCGGGAGGCGTTCGGGCTCAACTGGGACCCGAGCCACTTCGTGTGGCAGGACCTCGACCCGGTCGGGTTCCTGTGGGACTTCAAGGACCGCATCTACCACGTGGACTGCAAGGACGCGAAGCGTCAGGTGGGCAACGGCCGCAACGGCCGGATGGGCTCGCACCTGGCGTGGGCGGACCCGCGGCGCGGGTGGGACTTCGTCTCCACCGGCCACGGCGACGTCCCGTGGGAGGCGTGCTTCCGGATGCTCAACACGATCGGCTACGACGGGCCGATCTCCGTGGAGTGGGAGGACGCCGGCATGGACCGCCTCGTCGGTGCGCCGGACGCGCTCGCCTTCGTGAAGCGGACCGCGTTCGACCCGCCGTCGGCGGCGTTCGACTCGGCGTTCAGCAGCAGCGACTGACGGGAGCGGGCGGCGCCCCCGTCCGAAGTTCAGGAAAGCCACATTCAGACCCCGAGGGTTCCTGAATGTGGCTTTCCTGAACACTAGGGAGTGTGGCCTGGTTCGGCACCGTGGCTTAACGTCACATCGTCCGGACGGAGGGCCAGCGATGGACGTCGACGCGGTTCCTGCGCCCGAGCGTGCCCGGCGCCGCTGGCGGCGGGCGCAGCGGGGACTTGGGGGCGCCGAGGCGATGGCCTCGCTCGCCGCGGGCAGGCGCGTCGCGGCCCAGCTCCGCGGCGGCGCCGGCGGAACGGGCGCGGCCGTTCGAGGGCTGCGCAGGCTGCTCGACGCCGAGGCCGTGGCGTTCGGCGGGCTTCACGGCGAGCTCGTGTGGGCGGGGCACCCCGCCGACGATCCACGGGCCGAGCGGCTCGCGGGCACCGTGCTCGCCACCGACTCGAAGGCCACGGCTGACGGCATGGTGGCCCTGCCCGTGCACGTCCGCGAGGAGCTGGCCGGGGTGCTGGTCGTGACCGGGCCAGTCGCGCCGGCCGCGGTCCGGGAGGCCGCGCTCTGGGTGGGTGAGGCCCTCGAACGCGCCCGGCTGGAGGAGTCGGCCGCCGTCGCCGAGCAGGCGGAGCTGCGGGCGCTGCGCGCGGAGATCTCGCCGCACTTCGTCTACAA
The DNA here is from genome assembly GCF_039526725.1 of Pseudonocardia aurantiaca. Lineage (NCBI taxonomy): Bacteria > Bacillati > Actinomycetota > Actinomycetes > Pseudonocardiales > Pseudonocardiaceae > Pseudonocardia > Pseudonocardia aurantiaca. Next base: position 841,894 of record NZ_BAAAJG010000008.1, on the reverse strand, counting down.
CAGCCTCACGACGATCGCGTCGTTCGTGAAGTCCGACCCGGAACGGGCCCGCGACCTCATGCTCGACTTCGCCGAGTACACCCGCCACAGCCTCGCCCGCCACGGCGACTACACCACGGTGGCGGGGGAGTTCCGGGCGATCGAGGCGTACTTGGCGCTCGCGAGGGCCGTGCTCGGCGAGCGGCTGCGCGTGCAGATCCGGATCGCGCCGGAGATCCTGCCCGTCGCGCTGCCCTACCTCGCATTGCAGCCGGTGGTGGAGAACGCGGTGCGGCACGGCGTGGAGCTGCCGGGCGGCAGCGGGTTCGTGCAGGTCAGCGGCGAGGCTGACGGCACGGAGTGCGTGATCACCGTGGAGGACGACGGGCCGGGTATGGATCCGGAGTACGCTGCTGCGGTCTTGGCGGGGCGCGGGACACCCGGCAGTCTGGGGCTGGTCAACGTCGACCGCAGGCTGCGCACCGTCTTCGGGGCCGGCTACGGCCTGGTCGTCGAGACCGCCGTCGGCGCGGGCACCCGGGTGGTGCTGCGCCTGCCGCGTTTCCAGCCGGGGGTGGTTGTCTCGTGACGTTGAACGCGCCGGATCCTGTGGCGGGACGCGGACTACGGATCCTCGCGGTGGACGACGTCGCGCCGGCCCTTGAGGAGCTGCGGAGGCTGCTGCTGGAGTCGCCCGGTGTCGCGGACGTCGCGGTAGCGGGCGACCCGATCACCGCGCTGCGGCTGATCCAGGCCGGCCCGCTCGATGCCGTGTTCCTCGACATCTCGATGCCCGGCATGAACGGGCTGGAGCTGGCCGCGCTGCTGGCCCGCATGACCGACCCGCCGGTGGTCGTGTTCGTCACCGCCTACGAGGAGCACGCCGCGTCGGCGTACGGCATCGGCGCGCTGGACTACCTGCTCAAACCGGTCAGCGCGGAACGGCTCGCCGCGTCGCTGGTGCGCGTGCGCCGCTTCGCAGGGGCGACCGGCTCCACCCCGGCGCCCAGCCCCGTCGACGCGCTCGCCGCCGTGCCCGTCGAGCTCGCCGGGCGCACCCGCTATGTCCGCCGCGACGACGTACGGTTCGTCGAGGCGCACGGCGACTACGTCCGGCTGCACACCCCCACCGGCGCGCACCTCGTGCGGATCCCGATCTCGCGGTTGGAGGAGCACTGGCAGCACGCCGGGTTCAGCCGCGTGCACCGCAGCTACCTGCTCGCCGTGCCGGCCGTCCGCGAGCTGCGCAGCGACCTGTCCGGCGGGCTGCTCGCCCACACCGACGTCGGTGACGTCCCGGTGAGCCGCCGCCACGCCCGCGAGCTGCGGGAGCACCTGCTGGAGGCGGCCACCCGCGGCGCGTTCGAGCCGACGGACCGCGGACAGTCGAGGTGAGCAGGCCGAGGCGGGTGGCGGTGACGAGCCCGCAGACCCGGCTCGCGCTCGCCGGTAGGCGCTCGGGCGCCGCGGTGGCGCATCCGCACCTGGCGCCCGCCGACGCCGAACGGGCAAGGCGAATCCATCGGCGGCAGCTGCGGTACGCGGTCGTCGTGCTCGCGCTGCTGGCTACGCTGCTGTTCGGGCTGCCGCTGTTGCTCGCGGCCGCTCCGGTTCTCGATCAGTCGCGGTTCCTCGGTGTCCCGGTCTCGTGGCTCGCGGTGGCGGTGCTCCCGTACCCGGTGCTCGCGCTGCTCGCCCGCTGGCAGCTGCGCCGGGCCGAGCGGGTCGAGCAGATGGGGCGCTCCGGGCGGGAGGACGTTTGATCCTCGCGATCGTCCCGGTGCTGCTGATCACCTTGCTCATCGGCGCGCGCGGGGTCGCCGCGATGCGTACCACGTCGGACTTCCTCGTCGCATCGCGCCGGATCTCCCCGACCGTCAACGCGGCCGCCGTCTCGGGCGAATACCTGTCGGCGGCCTCTTTTCTGGGGATCGCCGGTCTAGTCGTGAAGGACGGCGTCGGCTCGCTCTGGTACGCGGTGGGCTTCGCGGCCGGGTACGTCGCGATGCTCGCGCTCGTGGCGGCGCCGATGCGCCGGACGGGTGCGCTCACCGTGCCCGACTTCGCGGAGGCCCGCCTGGGCTCGCCAGGGCTGCGGCGGCTCTCGGCGGTGGTCGTGCTCGTAATCGGGGTCCTCTACCTCGTGCCACAGTTCACCGCGGCCGGGCAGGTGCTCGGGGTGGTCAGCGGCAGCCCTTACTGGGTGGGCGTGGTGATCGCGGGGGCGGCCGTGAGCATCACACTCGCCCTCGGCGGGATGCGCGCTGCCACGTACGTGCAGGCGTTCCAGTTCGTGCTCAAGCTGGTGCTGTTCATCGTGCCGGCGATCTGGCTGCTGCTGCAGGTCAGCCCGGAGGTCCGGCGCGACGCGCTCACCCCGGTGGAGTTCACCCAGTTCGCCGCGACCACGCCAGTGCAGTTCCGCCTGGACACCGTGCTCACGATCACCGCGCCCACCCGCGTCGTCGTGGAGGGCGGGGCGGAGCAGGAGCTCGCCCCGGGCCGGCACGCGGCGGACGCCGGGAGCACCTGGGTCTTCCCGGCGGGGGCTGCCGTGCCGCAGGTCGGCGTGGGTCCACCGGGTGGTGGGGACTGGGCCCGCCCGCTGCTCGACCCCGGCGGGTACCCGCTGCTCGCCACGTGGTCGGTGCTCGTGGCCACCGTGCTCGGCACGATGGGGCTCCCACACATCCTGATCCGCTTCCACACCAGCGCGGACGGCCGCGGCGCCCGGCGCACCGCCGCGATCACCGTCGGGATGTTGGGGGTGTTCTACCTCTTCCCGGCGGTTTACGGGCTGCTCGGCGCGGTGCTCCTGCCCGAGCTGTACCTCGCCGGGGGCACCGACACCGTGGTGGTGGCACTGCCGGCCCGCGTCGACGGGGGCTGGGCGGGTGTGCTGTTCACAGCCCTGCTCACGGCCGGCGCCTTCGCGGCGTTCCTCGCGACCTCGCTCGGGCTGCTGCTCGCGGTCTCCGGCGCCCTGTCCCACGACCTGGTGCCCGGCACCCTGCGCCGGCTGCGCTTCACGCCGATCGTCGCGGCGATCGTCGTGGTGGTGCTCGCGCTCCCTGCGGCGCGGCTGGACGTGGGTGTGCTGGTGACGTCGGCGTTCGCGGTGGCGGCGTCGACGTTCTGCCCGCTGCTGGTGCTCGGCATCTGGTGGCCGCGGCTCACCGCGCAGGGGGCGATCGTGGGCATGGTCGTCGGGCTGCTCGCCTCGGCCGGGGTGATCGGCGTCGATCTGGTGCTCGGCGCCCCGCCGGGGCTCGCGGCGATCCTGCTGGGGCAGCCGGCGCTGTGGTCGGTGCCGCTCGCGTTCGCGACGATGGTGCTGGTCTCGTTGCAGGGACGGCCGCCGTCGTGGGCGTCGGCGGCGATGCTGCGGCTGCACCTGAACGAGGCAGAACTTCCCGGACGGGATGAAAGCCGCAGCGGCCGATGAGTTCCGGGACCCGCCGGCGTCATAACTGTCATGGAAGGTTTCATGGACGGTGCCACGGTCAGAGTGGTCGCAGCGGCGCAGGCGGGGGACGAGGCAGCCTTCGTGTCGCTCGTGGAGCGGCACCGCCGTGAGCTGCAGGTGCATTGCTATCGGATGCTCGGCTCGTTCGACGAGGCCGAGGACATGGTGCAGGAGGCGTTCCTGCGGGCGTGGCGGCGCCGCGAGACCTACGCGGGGCGCTCGACGTTCCGCGCCTGGCTCTACCGCATCGCGACCAACGCCTGCCTCGACCACCTCGAACGCAACCCGCGGCGCCCGATGCCGGTGGCCGGGGCCCCCGGCCACAGCGAGGTGCCGTGGCTGCAGCCCTTCCCGGACCAGATGCTCGACCAGGTCGCGCCCGTGGCCGACGAACCCGACGCCGTGGTCGTCGCACGCGAGACGATCGAACTCGCGTTCCTCGTCGCCGTGCAGCACCTGCCGCCGCGGCAGCGGGCGGTGCTGATGCTGCGCGACGTGCTCGGCTGGCGAGCGGCGGAGACGGCCGAACTGCTGGAGTCGAGCGTTGCGTCGGTCAACAGCGCGCTGCAGCGGGCGAGGGCCACGCTGCGCGACCACCTGCCCGAGCGGCGGGCCGAGTGGACGTCGGCGGACCCGACCGAGGCGGAGCGCTCGGTCCTGCAGCGGTTCGTCGAGGCCTCCGAGAAGGCCGACATGGCGGCGCTCGGTGCACTGCTGCGTGAGGACGCGATCTTCTCGATGCCGCCCGAGCCCGGGTGGTTCCAGGGCCGCGACGTGCTCATGGCGGCCTGGGGCCCCGCCATGGTAGGGCCGACATCGCTCGGCGAGTTCCGGCTCGTGCCCACGGCGGCGAACCGGCAGCCCGCGGCCGCCAGCTACATCCGCAAACCGGGCGGGCAGCAGTTCGAGGCGCTGTCGCTCGACGTGCTGCGGATCGAGGACGGCGAGATCGCGGAGGTCACGACCTTCGGGGCGGACAAGTTCCCGTTCTTCGGCCTGCCGGCCACCCTCTGAGGGCGGCGACTTCCGTGGACGCCGAGCCGATCACGTTCCTCGGCCGGCCGCTGGGCCCGTCGTTCCGGGCCAAGGTGGTGACGATCGCGCCGGGTGCCGAGCTGCCCTACGTCGAGGCCGACTGGCGGGACGCGCTGGTCGTCGTCGAGCAGGGGGAGGTCGAACTGGAGTGCCGGGCGGGCTCGAGGCGCCGGTTCGCGACCGGGGACGTGCTGTGGATGACGGGGCTGGGGCTGCGGACGCTGCGCAACCAGGGTGAGGCGACCGCCGTTCTGGTGGCGGTGTCGCGGCAGACGGAGACCGTCGAGTCCGAGCCTGGGTAAGGGGCCGGAGAGGGTCAGTCCTTCTTGGTGAGCGAGCCCACGAGGTCCTTCACCGAGGAGATCAGCGACTTGGCGCCGCCGCCGTCCTTGGAGGAGCTGCTGTTGTCGTTGTTGGAGCTGCCGCGGTCCTTGGAGGAGCTGCTGTTGTCGTCGTTGGAGCTGCCGCGGTCCTTGGAGGAGCTGCTGTTGTCGTTGTTGGAGCCGCCGCGGTCCTTGGACGAACTGCCGCTGTCGTCATTGGAGCTGCCACTGCCGGAGCTGCGGCCGGAGTCGGAGCCGCTGCCCGTGCCGCTGCCGCCGTTGTCGGTGCTCCCGGCGCCGGCCGGTTGGTCGTTGGTGCTCTCGGCGGGGCCGCCCGGGTCGCCGTTGGCTGGGGGCTGGTTCGCGGGCTCGTCGGGGAGGAAGTTCTGGGAGTCGGCGGCGGGTGGGCTCTGGTCCTGCTGTTGCTGCTCCGGGCGGCCGCCCGTGCTGGGCGTGCTGGGTTCGTTCGCGGCGGCGGGAGGCGGGGAACCCTCAGCGGGCGGCTGTTCCTGCGGCTCCGACTGGGTCTCACTCGGCGGGTTGTCGGGGGACTGCTGTGAGTTGGGCTCCCCGCTCGGCGGCGGCTGGCTCGAGTCGGGGCTCGCCGGGTCCGACGCGCCTGGCTGATCCGGCTCGGTCTGGCCGCCGGGCGTCTGCCCGTCCGATGTACCGCTGGGGGACTCGCTGCTGGGTGTGTCGCTGCGTGTGCTGGGGGTCCCGCTGCTGGGTGTGTCGTCGGTGGGCGACGAAACGGGAGCTTCGGTGCTCGGTGCGCCGCCCGTGGACGGCTGGTCGGCCGGGGCGCCGCTGGACTCGGCCGCGGCCGGCGCGCTCGGCGCGAGATGATCGGCCGACCCAGGTGCCGCCGGCTGCGCTGCGGTCGCACTGCCTGTCTCGGGCGAGGCGTACACCGACTCGTCGGGGGTGCGTGCGCCCTCGCCGGGGCTGTGGATCCCGCCAGGGACGACCAGGTCAGGGACGTGAGCTTCGGGGGACGTCGGTGTGCCTGTGCCCGGTGCGGGGTCGCCAGTCACGTTGTCGGGGGTGCCCAGTGCGTCGAGGAGGAGTTGCTGCGCGCGGGCCAGCTCGGCGTGGCCCTCGGCGGGACGCACCTGAGGGAGGTGGGCGGCGGCGTTGGCGATGGCTTGCGCGGCGTCGGCCGAGCGGCCCTCGCGCAGCGCGGTGCGGGCGTGCTCCAGGTTGGAGTTGACCTCGTGCGCGGCCTCCACGGACCGCGCGCGCTCGGCGTAGAAGACGCGTGACACCGGCCAGAGGACCTCACCCGGCTGAGCGTTGGACGCCCCGATCGCGAGGCCGGAGGTGCCGAGCACCACGAGCGCCGCGGCGACGGCGAGTCTGCGTCCGTACGGATATGGATTAGGAGCGCGGTGCTTGGGTACACCGCGAGGCGTGACTGAGGCAGGTGCCGGCTCGCGGTGCTCCGTGCTGGGGAGGACGGCACCCGGGGAAGCGGGGGCGTCGGGCAGGGGATGCGCAGCCGCCGCAGGCCGGACGTCGGCGACCCAGGCGGCGAGCATCGCGACGAGCTCGTCCTCGGTGCCGCGCGCGGGAGCCCCGACGCGTGCCATACGCCCCGCGGCGAGCTCCTCGACCAGCGCGTCATCGGCCCGGAGTGCCGCGAGATCGACGGGCCGTTCGGTGTCGCTGAGCAGGGGCTCGCGGACCTTGGGACCCACTCCCTCAGGGAGATCGTCCTCGTCTCCGAGCCGCAACCCGACCTCCGTTCGATGTGGGTAGTGCCGGCCGGCGGGCAACCGGGTACAAGATTACCCCGGCCGCTGATCCGGCCGGGGCGTCCCGTAAGAAAGTCGTTCTAGACGCGCACGGTGTTTCGCCGGATCACGTCCGCGTAGAACAGAGCACTGTTCTTGAGAGTACGAACCTGAGTGTCGTAGTCGACGTGGACGATCCCGAAGCGCTTCCCGTAGCCCCATGCCCATTCGAAGTTGTCGAGTAGCGACCAGACGTAGTAGCCGCTCACGGGCGCGCCCGCCGCGACCGCCCTGTGCACCGCGGCGAGGTGCATCCGCAGGTACTCGACGCGGTCCGGGTCGGCCACCCGCCCGTCAGCACCGACGACGTCCGGAAAGGCGGCACCGCTCTCGGTGACCATGATCTCGAGCCCCGGCGCCTCCCGCGCCACGCGCAGCAGCACCTCGGTCATGCCGCGCGCGTCGATGCTCCAGCCCATGTCGGTCTTCGGGCCGTGCTGGATCGGGAACTCGACGTCGTCGCACGCGATCCACGGGCTCGCCCGGGTATCGCCGTGGCCGTCGGCATTCTCCTTGGGCCGCTCGCGCGTCCAGTGCCGCACCTGTGTGGGGGTGTAGTAGTTGACGCCCAGGACATCCAGCGGTGCGCGGATGATCTCCAGGTCGCCCGCTTCCACGAACGACCAGTCGGTGACGTGGGCGGTGTCGGCGAGCACGTCGGCGGGGTAGTGGCCGTGCAGGACGGGGTCGAGGAACACGCGGTTCTGCAGCCCGTCGACGCGCCACGCGGCGTCGGCGTCCAGCGCGGAGTCGGTCTCCGGCACCACCCACGCCAGGTTCAGCGTCAATGCGACGCGCGCGGCGGGCGCGGCCCGGCGGACCGCGGCAGTGGCGAGGCCGTGCGCGAGGTTGAGGTGGTGCACGGCGGACAGCGCGGCGGCGTCGTCCGTGCGGCCCGGGGCGTGGACGCCGCTGGCGTAGCCGAGGTAGGCGCTGCACCACGGCTCGTTCAGCGTGATGAAGAGCGGCACGCGGTCGCCCAGCGCCGCCGCCACGATCTCCGCGTACTCGCCGAAGAGCTCGGCCGTGCGCCGCGAGGTCCAGCCGCCTGCGTCCTCGAGCGCCTGGGGGAGGTCCCAGTGGTACAGCGTGACCGACGGCGTGATGCCCGCGGCGATCAGCTCGTCGACCAGCGCTGAGTAGAACGCGAGGCCCTCCGGGTTCACAGGTCCGAGCCCGTCCGCCGTGACCTGGGGGGTGATCCGCGGCCAGGACACCGAGAACCGGTAGGACGTGAGGCCGAGCCGGGCCATGAGCGCGACGTCGTCGCGGTACCGGTGGTAGTGGTCGTCGGCGACGTCGCCGGTGTCCCCGTTCACGATCTTGCCGGGGGTGTGCGAGAAGGTGTCCCAGATCGACGGGGTGCGCCCGCCCTCGGCGGCCGCACCCTCGACCTGGTACGCCGCGGTGGCGGAGCCCCACAGGAACCCCCGCGGGAAGCTCAGCTCGGCGGTGGCCGCACTTGCCTGTGTGGTGGTCAAGTCGTCCTCTCACGTCGGGATGCACGCCCCGCGCACCTCTGCCGGCATCGATCATTCTCAGCGGAGAGCGCTCTCACGGCGTTCCTGGAGCGTCTCGGCCGGGTGGCAATATGTCAAGCGAGCCTGGGTGCGCGCGAGTCGCTGGATTTGTGTGTGCGAGTTGCGGGACGCGGCGCGGGATCACGCCGTGCCGCGCAGCACCAGTTCCGTCGGCATGATCAGCGGGACGGGGTCGCCCGGACCCTCCCCGAACACCGTCATCAGCCGGGCGGCCATCGCCGCACCCATCGCGACGACGGGCTGCCGCACGGTGGTGAGTGCGGGATGCACGGACGCGGCCAGCGGGGAGTCGTCGAACCCGACGAGCGCGACGTCGTCGGGCACGCGGCGGCCGTGTTCGGCGAGCACCTGCATCGCGCCGAACGCCATCAGGTCGTTGGCGGCGAACACCGCGTCGATCCCCGGATCGGCCGCGATCAGCTCCTCCATCGCGCGCCTGCCTCCTGCCACCGAGAAGTCGCCGTCCGCGGTGCCGTGCGGGCGCATGCCGCTCGCGTCGAGCCCGGCGTGGAAGCCGTCGCGCCGGTCGAGGGCCGCGGGCATGTCGAGCGGCCCGGTGATCGTCGCGATCCGCTTCCGGCCGCGGTCCAGGAGCAGTTCGACGGCCGAACGGGCGCCGCCGGCGTTGTCGGCGTCGACGTACGCGAGCCCGTCGACCGGCCGGTATGGGCGCCCGGACAGGACGACGGGCACCGCGGCGTCCAACAGCCGCCGGGGGAGCGGGTCGTCGCCGTGCAGCGACACCAGGATGACGCCGTCGAGGTGGCCGCCGCGAGCGAAGTGCTCGAAGCGCTGCCGCTCGGCGTCGCCCGCCAGGATGCTGAACACGAGCTGCACGTCCTGGCCGGCGAGGGCGGCGTGCGCGCCGCGCAGCAACAGCGCGAAATGCGGGTCGGCGAGGAACCGCTCCTCTGACTCGCCGACGACGAACGCGACGGAGTCGCTGCGCCGCGTCATGAGCGAGCGCGCGGCCCGGTTCGTGACGTAGGACAGCTCCGTGGCCGCGCGCAGCACCGCCTCCCGCGACTGTTCGCCGACGGTGGTGGAGCCCGCGAGCACCCGGCCGGCGGTCGCCCGGGAGACCCCGGCGAGTGCGGCCACCGACTCCAGGGTGGGGGCGGGCCGCCCCGCGGGTCTCGCCGTCACGGGAGAAGCATCGCAGGACCCACCCGCAGGCCGGGAGACGGTCAGGCGGCCCACGCGGCGTGGTCGCTCCACGCCTGCAATGTGGTGCGGGAGTGGAAGTGGCGCTCCTCGCCCGTCACGGGGTCGCGGAACTCGAGGGTCTTCGCGAGCAGCTGCAGGGGGCGGCTGTAGTCGTCGAGGGGCTTCTCGGTGAGCACGGGGTAGAGGTCGTCGCCGAGGATCGGCACGCCGAGCCGGGCCATGTGCACGCGGAGCTGGTGGGTGCGGCCGGTCTCGGGGGTGAGGCGGTAGCGCGCCAGCGCGCCGGTCCCCGGCTCGTCGCGGTGCTCCAGCACCTCCACGCGCGTCTCGGCGTTGACCGGGCCGGGCACCTCGGCCGCGCAGATCACACCGCGTTCCTTGACGATCCGGCTGCGTACCGTGCGCGGCAGTTCCAGCTCCGGGTCGTGCCGCGCGATCGCCTCGTAGGTCTTGCGAACCCGTCGGTCACGGAAGAGCGTCTGGTAGGCGCCGCGCATCTCGGGCCGGACGACGAACATGAGCACCCCGGCCGTCGCGCGGTCGAGCCGGTGCGCCGGGCTCAGGGCGGGCAGGTCGAGCACCCGGCGCAACCGCACGAGCGCGGTCTCGACGATGTGCCTGCCCCGCGGGATCGTGGCGAGGAAATGCGGCTTGTCGACCACGAGCAGGGTGTCGTCGCGGTGTATGACGGTGATCCCGAACGGCACCGGCGCCTCGTCGGGCAGGTCCCGGTGGAACCACAGGAACGACTCCGGGACGTACGGGGCGTCGTGGGCGATAGGCCCGTCGAGGCCGACGATCCGCTCTTCGCGCAGCATCGCGTCGATGCGGGCCGGGTCGACACGGGGGAGCCGCTCGACGAGGTGGTCGCGCATGGTCGCCCATGACGCCTCCGCGGGCGTGCGGAGGCGCACAGCGTCGAGCCCGTGCCGGGGTGGCAGAGGTGACCGGAGCTTGCGCCTCACGGCCCAAGCCTATGCCGCTCCTAGACCTCGTCCCTGATCGCCATGAGGATTCCGGCGGTGCGGTCGGGCGGGTCGATCTGGGCGCACAGGCGGTCCATGACGGCGGCGTAGTGGTCGACGTCGGATCGCTTGTCGAGGTACAGCGAGCTGGTGAGCTGCTCCAGGTACACGATGTCGGGCAGGTCCGGCTCGGCGAACCGGAGGATCGCGAACGGGCCGCCCGCCGCCGCGTGACCGCCGTAGGTGAACGGGGCGATCTGCAGCGAGACGTTGGGCCGCTCGTTCATCTCGATCAGGTGGGTGAGCTGCTCGCGGGTCTGCTCGGGCCCGACCAGCGGGCGACGCAGCGCCGCCTCGTCGATCACCGCCCACAGCGTGGGCGCCTCCGGCGAGGTGAGCAGCTCCTGCCGGCGCATCCGCAGCTCGACGCGCCGCTCGACCTGCACGGCGTCGGTGTGGCCGAGGCGGGTGACCGCCCGTGCGTAGTCGCGCGTCTGCAGCAGGCCGGGGATGAACTGCAGCTCGTAGGTCCGGATCACCGACGCGGCCTGCTCCAGGCCGATGTAGGTCTCGAACCAGGTGGGCAGCAGGTCGGCGTAGCGGTGCCACCAGCCCGGGGCGTTGGCCTGCCGGGCGAGCCCGAGGAACTGCTCCCGCTCGACAGGGTCGACGATCCCGTAGAGCGTGAGCAGGTCGGCGACGTCACGCTCCTTGAACCCGACGCGGCCGAGCTCGAGCCGGCTGATCTTGGCGGGCGAGGCGCGGATCGCGTCGCCCGCGCGTTCCCGGCTCACGTGGGCGGCTTCACGCCTGCGGCGGAGCTCGCCACCGAGGCCGATGCGCAGCACAGTGGGGCCGGTTGCCGTCGTCGCTCGGGCACGTGCGTCCTGGTCGACGTCGTCGGGCACGGCGCTCACAGCCGGACCCAGGATGTGGCGGCCCCGGATCGGGCACGGTGTCCGGTTCGCGGACGTGCGCTGCACGTCGTCGTGCCGCTCATGGTTGCACCGTGTTCATGGCTGCACCGCTCTCCCCCAGAGGTGTTGTGACCATGGAGTGTTGCATGCGAACCGTAGTGAGTAGCGTCACTCGTCCGGGGATCGCCCAGGTGGGTCAACCGCGGCCCAGGCCTTCTAGCAGCCGAGATCGTCGAACTCGCCGCTCCGGATGCTCCGGATGAAGGCGGCGATCTCCTCGCGGGTGCTGACGAGGACGGGTCCGGCGGGATGGCGGGAGTTCCGCAGACCGATGGCCCCGCCGCCGAGTTCGGCCAGCTCAACGCAGTTGCCGCTCGGGTTGCTCGCGCTGCTCTTGCGCCAACGTATCTCGACAGGCGGTGATTGCACGTGCAGATGCTCATGCACTGGCACTTGCGAGTGCAAGACCGGCACGACACGATCGGGGTGCGAGAAAGGCCACCCAACTGGGTGAGCACGCAAGCACTGGACGGGGGAGAGCGATGAGTTACTCCTGGGGGGCGAGCCGCAACCCGGCACGGCCTGACGGTGCCCGATCGGGCGGGCTGGCGCTCGACGCGTCCCCGGTGGTGCTGAACGCCCGGGACGGGGCCGGGCAGTCCCGCACCGACGTCGACGGGCCTGGCCCGGTCACCGAGCAGCACCGGGTGGCGGCCGAGCTCGCTCCGATGGTCGAGGTCTGGCAGCGCCTGCTGGCGCAGCACGTGCCCGACCGGGCGGGTCGCTGTCGCACCTGCACCAAGGGCGGCACCGGTCTCCCGTCCACGCCGTGGCCGTGCGTGATCCACGGCATCGCCGACCTGGCCCGCCGCCAGTACGCCGAGCGCCGCTGAGCGTCAGCGAGCGGGCGACGCCGCCTCGGGATCCGGGGCGAGCAGGGCCTGGCGAACCGCGCCGATCAGCCAGATCATCGTGAACGGGATGACGGTCAGGTTCTTCACTGCGAGCAGCGTCGCCCAGTAGAGCGGGCCGACCGGGGTCAGCGCGGGCACCAGCCGTTCCGGCACCAGGTCCGCGAGCACGAACAGCCCGACGAGCAACGTGGTCTGCAGGGCGATCGCGCGCCCGTGCCGCTGTGTGAACTGCTGCAGCCGCCCGCCGGCCGTTGTGCCCTGGAGTCTCCCGATCAAGGGCTCCTGGATGATCGCGATCCGGACGACGAACGCCACGAGCAGTAGTCGGACTGCCAGCGTCGTCACCTCGAAGGCGATACCAAGCGCAGGGCCCCGCTCTGTCAACTGGCCCGTGAACCGTTCGAGGGCCGGCACCAGTGAGAGCCCGAACACCATCACCGGATGGCGCCGGACGAACCCGAGTGCCCAGCGGGGCGGGCCGAGGGCGGTGCTGAGCGTCATCTGCTGCCTCCAATGCTTCAGTTGGCTGAACTGTACAGCGAACTAAAGTAATCTGGCGGAGTGGAGGATGGCGGCGTGAGTGCGGGAGAGCGCGAGGGGTCGGCGGCCGACTGGGGCCGCAGGCTCAGTACCGCCGTGGTCCTCTTCCACGAGGCCGTGGGCGCCCGGATGGGGCTCAGCGCGGTGGACCAGCGGGCGCTGGCGCTCATCACACGGGAAGCGCCCGTGACCGCGAGCAGGCTCGCCCGGCTGACCGGCCTCACGCCGGGTGCGATCACCGGCCTGGTCGACCGGCTGGAGCGGGCGGGCCACGTGCGGCGGTCCCCCGACCCCGGCGACCGTCGCCGCGTCCTGATCTCCCCGGCACCCCGCCCGCCGTCAGCCACCCGGGACGCCTTCGAGGCGCTGGGCAGAGACATGGCCGCCGTCATGGCGCGCTACGACGAGCGCGAGCTCGCGGTGATCGCCGACTACGTGCGCAACACGGTGGAGGTGCTGGAGCGTCAGACGCGGCGCCTCAACGATCAACCCTGATGCGGCCAGGCTCCGTCCCTCGCCGCGCTCCGCACGAAGTTGGTGAAGTCGCGGGGCCGAGGCGTGTGCCACGCCGTCGCGTACCGCGCCGCGCGGGACCGGCAGGCCAGGAGCGCTCCCCGGCCTGCCGGTCGGGTGGTTCAGCCGGCGGCCATGCGGTCGCGCCCGCTGCGGGCCTCCCGCCTCGCGCGCACGGTCGGGAGCGGGCCGGTGGGCACGTCGAACTGGCGATGGTCGCCTGCAGCGGGTCGCGGTCCCGCTCGCCGCCGGGCTGGCGCTCCCAGAGCATCCACGGCCGGGTGCCGCCCTGGTAGGCGGCCTCCAGCGCCGTGCGCTCCTTGACCGTGTCGGCCGGCTGCCAGAACCCCCGGTGCCGGAACGCCAGCATCCGGCCTTCCTTGGCCAAGAGCTGACACGCGTCCGCGATGAGGTCCCCGTTCACCGGCAGGTAGTCGAAGATCTCGGGACGCAGCGCGAAGTAGCCGCCGTTCTCCCACAACGGCATCCCCTGCAACGTCGTGATCGACGCGATCCGCCCGTCGTCGCCCACGTCCACGCAGTGGAACGCCGACTGCGGCGGCACTGCCAGCAACTGCCCCACCGAGTCCGAGTCCCGGAACCGCGCCACCATCCGATCCAGCGGTGCATCGGTCAGCACGTCGGCGTAGTTCGCGAGGAACATCTCCTCGCCCTCCACGTGCCCGCGCACCCGCCGCAACCGCTCCCCGATCGACGAGTCCAGCCCGGTATGGACGAACGTGATCGTCCAGTCCTGGATGTCGGACCCCAACAGCTGCACGTCGCCGCCGTGCAGCACGAAGTCGTTCGAGGCCGTCTCCGAGTAGTTCAGGAAGAAGTCCTTGATGTGGTGCGCCCCGTACCCCAGACACAACACGAAGTCGCGGTGCCCGAAATGCGCGTAATAGCGCATCACGTGCCAGATCAACGGCCGCGGCCCCACCGGGTGCATCGGCTTCGGCAGGTCGGACACGCCATCACGCATCCGCATCCCATAACCGCCGCAGAACAGTACAACCTTCACGAATCGTCCCCTTGTCGGCGTCGCACTTTCCGCAGGCCCCCTAGCCCGCCCGTTCATTGGATCATTCTGCGCTCTTGGCGTAGTGCTTTGCGGCTTGTCTTCGCCGGGCCCTCATCGAGCGCATCGGGGGCGAAAGTGACACATTGGACGTATGAGCGACGAGGAGTGGTACTACTGCCTCAGACACGGCACGGTCGAGCCGCCGGAGGGCTGCCGGGCCGCCGAAAGGTTGGGGCCGTACCCGGACCGGGAGACTGCCGCCCGCGCGCTGGAGATCGCACGCGAGCGCACGGAGGCCGCCGACCGCGCCGACCGTGAGTGGGCGGACAAGGGCTCGGACCGTGATCCGGACGGCTGAGCTCCGCCCGGCGCTGATGTAGGGAGTTCCCGGAAGCCGCGCACCGCCGCGTGGCGGGACGCTCATCCCCTCACGACCGAGGGGACGGCGATGAGCGAGACCCGGAAGCTGCGGCGAGTGATCACGAACCTGAGGCACGGCGGCCACGCCCTGTCCCAGGACGTCTACAAGGCCGATCCACACGCGAACGCGATCGAGACGCTGACCACGGTGGAGGCGGTGATCGACGACGCGCAGCCTGCTGACCTGACACTGATCTCGACGCCGTTCGGCTACCTGTTCGACGACCTCGAGGACCACTACCCCGGCGCGCACCTGCCGGTCGAACCGGCCGCCGCCGTCGCAGCCGGGCTGAAGGCGCTCGGCTCCGCGATGGTCGAGCAGGACCTGGGCGACGCCGACACGAACTCGACAGTGCCCCCCGTCTACACCTACTGGGGCCAGTTCGTCGACCACGACCTCACGGCCAACACCGACCGCGAGGACGACATCGGCATCACCGCCGCCACGCTCGAACCACTCCCGCCGGAGCGGGTACGCCGGGACCTGCGGAATCTGCGCGACCCCGCCCTCAACCTCGACTCCCTCTACGGGAACGGTCCGGCGGCCTCCGGCGGGGACGGTGAGGTGCCCTACGACGGCGACCGGTTCGTGATCGGGAAGCTGAGCGAGATCAACGCCGGGCCGGTGCCCGGCGCCGACCTGCCCCGCAAGCCGGACCGCAAGGCGCTCGTCGGGGACGCGCGCAACGACGAGAACCTGATCGTCGCGCAGCTGCACCTCGCGTTCCTGAAGTTCCACAACGCCGTCGTCGACCAGATCGGCGAAGGCGACTTCGAGCGCGCCCGCGGGCTCGTCCGCCGGCACTACCAGTGGCTCTGCGTGCACGACTTCCTGAAGACCATCGCCGATCCCGCCGTGGTGGACGGCCTGCTCGACGGCACGATCACCCCGCTCTACGAGCCGCGGGACGGCAAGGCGTACATGCCGTTGGAGTTCTCGGTGGCCGCGTTCCGGTTCGGGCACAGCATGGTGCGCGGCGCCTACGACTGGAACCGGAACTTCGGCGCTCCCGGCACGTTCGAGCAGGTCGCGACGTTCGAGCAGCTCTTCCTGTTCACCGGAGGCGGCGGCCTGGCCGGGTTGCCGACTCTTCCCGACAACTGGCCGTGTGAGTACGAGCGCCTGACCGATTTCGAGGCTGAGGTGCCCGGTTTCCCCGCGCGGGCAGCGCGCAAGATCGACACGCTGCTGTCGCCACCGCTGGCCGACCTGGCCAACGACGGCAACGGCGACCTGCCCCCGCGCATCGCGCGGCTGCTCAAGCGGCTCGCGGTGCGCAACCTGATCCGCGGCTACCGGCTCGCCATCCCCACCGGGCAGTCGGTCGCGGGCGCGCTCGGCATACCGCCGCTGACCAGCGCGGAGCTACTGGGCAGAGACCAGCGCGTGTCGGACGCCCTCATCGACGGCGGGTTCGTCAAGGAGACCCCGCTGTGGTTCTACGTGCTGCGGGAGGCCGAGGTCGGCGGGGGCAACCGGCTCGGCGCCGTCGGCAGCCGCATCGTCTGCGAGACGATCATCGGGCAGTTGCGGGCCGACCCGGACTCCTACCTCAACGAGGAGGGGGGTGTCTGGTCGCCGGCCGACGGGGTGCGGCTCGACCTGAACGGGGAGCAGGTGGAGATCGACTCGATCGTCCGGTTCCTGCAGTTCGCCGGGGTGCACCGACTCGTCTGATCGGCGTCCGACACACCCCGATCGGTACTGCCTGCGCGTATCACGGGCGCAGTGCCCCGCTCGTCCATGTGTGGCGCACATGCTGGCGGGGGACGGCGTCCTGGTCGGGCGGGGCGCGGAGCTGCACCGGCTGGCGCCGCTCGTGGACGCCGCGTCGAGTGGGGGGAGAGGTCCGGCCGTCGCGGTCGTCCGCGGCGAGCCGGGCATCGGGCGCACGGCGTTGCTGGCGGGCGTCGCGGCGGAGGCCGAGGCGGCCGGGATGCGCGTACTGCCCCTCAGCGGGGCGGTGGCCGAGCACGGGCTGGAGCACGCCGCACTCGCCGACCTGCTCCTGCCGCTGCGGCCTTTCGTCGACGACCTGGCGCCGGTGCAGCGGTCGATGCTGCTCGCCTGCCTCGCGCTGCGCCCGCCGCTGCGGCCGGGGCCTGCCGACGAGCTGATGGTCTGCAGGTCGGCGCACACGGTGCTCGCCGCCGCCGGGGCGCACACGCCCCTGCTCGTGCTGGTCGACGACCTCCAGTGGGTGGATCCCGCGTCCCGCCGCGTGCTGCTGTACGTGGCGCGGCGGCTCGCGGGAGAGCGGGTGGCGGTGCTGCTCGCACACCGCGACGCCCCCGGTGGCGCCGGTCCGGCTACCGGGCTCGACGGCATCCCCGAGCTGTCGCTCGGCGGTCTCGACGACGACGCCTGCCGCGAGCTGGTTCGGCGCGCGGGCGGGCACGTGCCGGACGGGCTCGACCCTGCCAAGGTCACCGGGGGCAACCCGCAGGCGCTGCACGACGGGCTGGCCGCCGGGCGCTGGGATCCGCTGGAGCTGGGGCCGGCGCTGCGCCGCCCGTGGACGGCGGCGTTGCGCGCGCTCCCGTCACGGACGCGCACGGCGCTGGCCGCGCTGACCGCTACCCCGTCGGCCACGGCGGCGGAGCTGGCCCCGGCGCTCGGGGCGCTCGGGCTGCGGGACGGCGATCTCGAACCGGCCCGGCGCGCCGGACTGCTGCGGCGCGGCCCGGCGGCGCGCGGGGCGGCGGACGTCGCGCACCCGCTTCTCGGTGCCGCCGTGCGGGCGGCCGTTCCGGTCGCCGTGAGGGCGCGGGTGCTGCGGGTGCTCACCGCGCACGCCGACGGCGATCTGCACACCGCACCGGCCACCGGGGACGGGCTGCGTGCCACCGCCGTCCGGGTCGCCGCTCTGGTGCTCGCGGGCCGGGAGCGCGAGGCACGGGCGGCGATCCCGGCCACGGTGCCGACGGGGCAGGCCGATCCCTGGGCGCTGCTGGCCGCGGTGCTCCTCGCGCAGAGCCTGGTGTGGATCGAGGACGCCGACGCGGCGCGGCGGGTGCTCGGCCCGGTGCTGGAGGGCGCCAGGGCCGCGGCGGGCCCCGTGCTCGCCCACGCCCTCGTCGTGCGGGCGGAGCTGGACTGGCAGCGGGGCGCCTGGCCGTCCGCGCACGCGGCGGCGGCCGAGGCGATGCTGCGGGCCGGGGCTGACGGGGCTGCAGTCGGCCCGGCGCTGGCCGCGCTGGCGCGAGTGGACGCGGCCCGCGGCGACTTCGAGCGGTGCCGGGAGCGGCTGGAACGGGCCGTCCGGGCGGCGCGGCCGGGCCCTGTGCTGCCGATCCGGGTACCTGCTGTGCACGGCCTCGCCGCGCTCGGGGCGGGCGAGGTCGACAGCGCGGTGGCGCACCTCGAGCAGGCGTGGGGGCGCGCAGGGCAGGACGGGCTGCGCGGTGCCGACGCCGTCGCGGTGGCGGCGGACCTCGCCGAAGCCCTCGTGCGCTCCGGTCGTCCGGACCGGGCGGCGCCGGTCGTCGCGTGGCTCCGAGCGCGGGCCGAGGGGTCGGGGCTGGTCGGCCCGGCCGCGGCCGCTGCTCGTTGTGAGGGTCTGCTGGCAGCCGACCCGGAGAGCGCAGCCGGGTGCTTCGCAGCCGCGCACCGGGCGCTCGGGCGCGCGGACCTGCCGTTCGAGCAGGCCCGCACCCTGCTGCTGGAGGGCGAGACGCTGCGCCGGCTGCGCCGGCCAACGCTCGCCAGGGTGCCGCTGCGTGCGGCCGCCGCCCGGTTCACCGGCCTCGGGGCGCACCCGTGGAGGGAGCGAGCGGAGCGGGAGCTGGGGGCCACCGGGGCTCGTGCGCCGTCCGCAGCGGACCCCGAGCCGGTGGCCGCGGACGTGACGAGCCTCAGCCCTCAGGAGCTGCGGATCGCTCGCACGGTGGCCGAGGGGCTGAACAACGCCGAGGCGGCCGCGGCGCTCTACCTCTCCCGGAAGACGGTGGAGGCGCACCTGACGCGCATATACCGGAAGCTGGGTGTGCGCTCGCGCACCGACCTCGTCCGGCTGCTCGGTTAGCCGGGGCAGGTGGGACGGCAGGCGCGCTGGGAGAGCGCGTCGAGGAACACACCGCGGATGTCCTGCGGGTCCTGGGCATGGTAAGACCGGCCGCCGGTCGCCTCGGCGAGCTGGCGCAGGGCCTCGGTGTCGACGTCTGGCCCGAGCCCGATGGCGATCAAGGGGGCCGGTCGCGTCGGGTCGGCCTCGGCCCGGAGCGTCTGCACAGCGGTGGGCAGGTCGGTGCCGCCCGGCACCTCGTTGCGGCCGTCGGTGATGAGCACGACGGAGTTCGAGGCTGCCGGCTCGAACCCGGCGCGGACGGCCCTGGTCGCCGCCACCGCGGTGTCGTAGAGGGCCGTTCTGCCGCCGAGATGCTCCCGCAGTCCTGCGACCTGCGCGGCGAGCGCCTCCCGGCGGGTCGACGCCCCGAGAGCGGGTTCGGTGAGCGGACCGACCGGCACCAACTCCTGCCATGGTGGGTCCGGCGGCGGCTGGGAGGAGAACGCCCACAGCCCCACCGAAGACGTGTCCGGGAACAGCCCGAGCCCCGCCTGCGCGGCGCCCGCGGCCAGCCCGATGCGGTCGCTGTCGCCTGCCTGCGCTGCCATCGAGCCGGACACGTCGATCACGGCGAGCATCCGGCTGTGGAGAGTCAGCGAGCTCCAGATCCGCAATGTGTCGAGCGCGAACGGGCGGGGCGGCGGCGCGGCGGACGGCACCTGCTCGCCGAGCCAGCCCGGCGGCGATCCGGTTGCGTCGGCCGGTGCGCCCGGCAGCCGGACGCCGTCGGGGGCACGCAGGCCGGCGGCCCCGAACGCCGCCCGGCCGACCGGCCCGCGCAGCAACGCTTCCAGCGCGTCGGCGGCCCGGTCGAGCCCGCGCGGCTGGTTCGCGTGGACCCGGACGAACGGGAAGTCGAGCGCGGCGGTCGCGTCCCGCAGCGCGACGGCCGTGACCGGGACGCCTGCCCCGCCCGCTGCCTCCCCGTTGTGCCGCACGGCGGTCTGCTCCGACGCGAGGAGGGCGCGCCCGGCGGCCCCCTCGCGCGCCACCGCGGCGTAGCCGTCGGCGGGGGAGGCCAGCACGGCCCGCGACAGCGTGAGCACCGCGGCGACGAACGCCGGCCGGGGGCGCCCGGCCTCGTCGCCGATCGCGGTGTGCAGGGCCGAGAGCGCGGCGAGCCCGGCGCGGTCGACGGCCGGGTCGGGCAGGGCGGGTGGCTGCGGGTGCGTCAGCAGCGCGTCCCATGTCACCGGCTGGGCCGGGTCGCCGTACCGGGCCGCGTCGGCCTGCGGGACGACGAGCACCACCGGAGACGAGGCCAGCGACGGGCGCTGGTCGACGAGCACTCCGGATGTCGTGTCGAGCGAACCGAGGGCCAGCGACGAGTCGGGGATCCAGACCGCCGGCAGCCCTTCCGCGCGGTCGCGGATGTCTGTCGCCAGCGTGGCTGCAGCGTCCACGACCTGGTAGCGAGCGCATCCGCCGGCCACGTCCGGCTGGTCGTCCAGCGCCTGGCGGACCGGCGCCACCACCGCGGGGTCGGCCGCGACGAGCAGGTCCACCGGCTCGCATGCGGTGAGCGCCCGGTAGCCGAGGTACCCACCGGCCCCGAGTGCAGCGAGCAGAACGGTGAGGACGACGAACGGCCCGCGTGCCCGGCGGCGGATCCCGTTCCGGCGATGCCGTCCGGTCACGCGCCCTCCCATCGGCTCGTTGTGACGCGGGGTAGCTTTCCTTGATCACGGTGAGGGGGGCTACGGCCATCCGGGGCTACTGCGCCTCGACCCCATTCGGCAACGGCATAGCCATGGCGATCAGCGTCGTCGTCGAGGGGTCCGCCGTCCGGCCTGGCGAGCGATCCACCAGCACCACCGCCGGCTGCTCGTCGCGGGCGGGTGGCTCTCGCTGCTGGCCGGAACACTGCGCGTCGACCTGAAGCACCAGAGCGCGGGGCTCGCCCGGATCAGCACGGCGGCTGCGCTCGCCCGCGAGTGTGGTCACGACGAGATCAGGGCGTGGGCGCTGGAGACCGAGGCGTGGCAGCACCTGACCGTCGGCGACTACCGGCAGGCGGTCCGGCTCTCGCAGGCCGCCCAGGTGATGTGGCGCGCCCATGAGGTCGTCAGGGCCGCGGAGGCCACCGGGACGCGGGTCGGCGCGGTCACTGCGCGAGGCGTACGAGGAGCTGCTCGTCCCCCGGTGACCGGCCGCGTCAGCCGTCCGGAGCGCTCCGCATCGCCTGGAGCAGTGGGATGGCGGCGATCTTCTGCGCGGTCAGCTCGCTCCAGCGGATGCCGCCGTCCGGGCGGGGGCCGCGGCGGGCCCGGCAGTCGATCACGCGCTCCGGGGTGACCACCAGGTCGACCGGGGCGTCGTGCTCGGCCGTCGGCACGTCCCCGGCCGGGCGCACCTGCAGTTCGTGCACGGTCGTGACGACGAGCGTGTCCGAGCCGATCAGGCCGGCGGCGGTGGCGAGCGCGAACTCCAGGTCGGCGAACCCGCCGCCCTTGCCGAGCCGCGCCCCGTCCTCGCCGACCGCGACGCAGCCGCTCACCACGAGGTCGACGGGGCAGAGGTCGGCCACCGCGACCCGCCGGGCGGAGCGGGTGGCGCCCGCGATCGACGCGGCCTTGCGGGGCGGGTCGGCCAGGTGCGCGGGGTCGAGGAGGAAGAACGGTTCCGGCTCGGCGAGGCGCGGCACCGCCATGAAGACCGTCTTGCCGTCCTCCAGCGCGCGCTGGCGCACCGGGAGCTGCGCCGAGTCCGGGTTGGCCTTCACCGCCTCGGCGGACCGCCACACGTCGGTGTCGCGCAGCCGCTGCGCCGCGGCCTCCGCTCCGGTGAAGTTGGAGATCCGGTTGCGGGCTCCCGGGAAGCGCGCCACGCGGGCCTCGGTGAGCGCCGACCACACCTCGTCCCGCAGCGCCGCCTTGGCCGCCAGCAGCTCCGGGTCGCCGCCCGCGTCGTGGTCGTGGCGGCGGGACCGGGGAGTCACCGTCCAGCCGTGCGGCGCCGGTCGCCACGCGCCCGCATCATCGCGAGCACGGGCAGGGCGAGGCGGGGGAGCAGCGCGCCCGTCCGCATGAGCCCGGCGCGGTGGGTGGGCAGCGACCGCACGACCCGCCGTCCGTCGAGCAGCGCGACGGCGGCGTCGGCCACCGAGTCCGGTGTGAGCAGCGTGCGCTGGGAGAACAGCAGGGCGGTGTCGGGGCTCTCCTGCTCGTCGCGGACCAGCGCCGTGTCGGCCGCGTCGGGGCAGAGGGCGTGCGCGCGGATCGGCAGCCGGGCGAGGTCGAGCTCCCCCTGCAGGCTCGTGGTGAAGGCCAGCACCGCCGCCTTGGACGCCGCGTACACGGCGAGCCCCGGCACCGGCCCGTGCGCCGAGATCGAGGCGATGTTGAGCAGGTGCCCGCCCCGCTCCCGCATCACGTCCACGGCTGCGCGCGAACCGTGGACGACGCCCAGGAAGTTCGCCTCCACCATCAGCGCGATGTCCGCCTCCGGCTGCTCCCACACCCGGCCGGCGCGCAGCACCCCCGCGTTGTTGACCCACACAGTCACCGGGCCCAGCTCCGCGGCGGCCGTCGCGACCCGCCGGTGCTCCGTGGCCTGCCGGGCATCGGCGACGATCGCGGTGGCACCCAGCTCCTCGGCCGCCACGGTGACCGCGTCGGCATTCACGTCGGTGATGACCACCCGGTGCCCTCTTGCGACGAGACGGCGCGCGATCTCGCGCCCGAACCCGCGGGCGGCGCCCGTCACGACCGCAACCCCGTTGTTCATCGCGTTCACGGCCGCCACCTTGTCATGACCGTTCCGCGGATGCCCGTCAGCCCAGCCGCGTCGCCGCGACCGTGAGCCATCGGTCGACGTCGTCGGGGCCGTGGTGGCGGATCGACCAGTCCACGAGCCGCAGGCTCATGTGCGCCCAGTACGCGCGAAGCAGCGCGGGCTCGAGTACGTCGTCGAGCCGCGCGTCCAGCCACTGGGCCGCCGCCCGCCGCGCGGACCGTTCCCTCTGGTCGGTGCCCGGGAGCGCCATGTCGAAGCGGAGCGTCACCAGGTCGAAGCGGCGGTCGCCGCGCCCCACGCCGTCCCAGTCGACCACGCCCGTGATCGCGCCCGTCCGATCGACGAGGACGTTGCCCGGGTGGAAGTCGGTGTGCACCAGGTCGTCGCCGGCGAGCGTGGTCGGGTGCTCGGTGCCGATCCGGCGGACGAGGTCGAGCAGCATCCGCGTGCGCCCGTCGTACTGCGCGAGCGGCTGGTGCAGGCAGAAGCCGGGGCCGCTGCGCAGCAGGTAGAGCGGGACGGCCGGGACGTCCGGGCAAGCGGAGAGGAGCCCGGCGGCGCGTTCGGTCAGGCCGGTCATCTCCTCGACCAGCGGCACCTCGACCTGCGCGGGCGGGGCCCCGGGCAGGAGCTCCTGGACCACGGCTATCCGGTCGGGCAGGCGGGCGACGAGCGCGTACTCCGGTGCGGGGATGCCTCGCCCCCTCGCCAGAGCGAGCAACCCGGCCGTGCGCTCGACCTGTTGCCATGCCTCGGGCGAGGCGCCGCCCGCCTTCAGCACGCCTCGCCGCCCGTCGGGCCACGCCACGAGCGCCGCCCCCACCTGCCCGCCGGGCAGCGGCCCGAGCAGTTGGAGGTCGGCGCCGAGGTGTTCGCGTAGCTGCGCGAGCACCTCGGCGGGTTCGAGCCGGGGGACGGGAGCGAGATCCACACCCAGGACGTTAGCGGCCCGACGCGGAGGCCACCCCAGGTAGTTGGGGAGGGTCAGCCGACGCGGAGCCAGCGGCAGCCGTAGGGCGGGAGCACCACCTCCGCCGTGCCGTCGTCGGCCACCCCGACCGGCTCGGCGCGCGGGTCGAGCACGTCCGTCAGCTGCGCCCCCGAGAGCCCCTGGAGTACGGGCGCCGCGCGGACCTCGGCGTCGGCGAAGTTGTGCAGCGCCACCACCGTCGCCCCGTCGGCGTCGCAGCGGTGGCCGAGCACCGGGCTTGCGTGCGGGCCGGGGTCGAGCACCGTGTACGTCCCCCAGGCCAGCTCGGGGCAGGCCCGGTAGCGCTCGGCGAGCAGCCGCATCCACGACAGCAGCGAGTCGGGGTCGGGGTACTGCTCGCGCACGGCGGCCCAGTCCATGTCCGAGCGCACGGCGAACCGGCCGGGGAGGCTCAGGTCCTCGGCCATCCCGATCTCCTCGCCGTAGTACAGCACCGGCGTGCCGGGCAGGGAGAACAGCAGGCTGTAGACCATGCGGATGCGCCGCTGGTCGCCGCCGAGCATCGGGGGCAGCCGCCTGCGCAGGCCGCGCCCGTAGAGCTGCATGTCCTCGTCCGGCCCGAAGGCGTCGAAGACCTCCTTGCGCTGGGAGTCGGTGAGCTTGTCGAGTGTCAGCTCGTCGTGGTTGCGTACGAACGTTGCCCAGTGCCCGTCCTCGGGCGGGTCGGGTCGCTGCCGAAGGGTCTCGGCGAACGGCTCGGCGTCGCCGCGGGCGAGCGACAGGTACATCTGCTGCATGCCGATGAAGTCGAAGCACATCGTCAGCTCGTCGGTGGAGCCGCCGCCGTCCTTCGCCCCGAAGAACGGCATGGTGTCCGGGTAGGGGAGGTTCACCTCGCCGAGCAGTACTGCTTCGCCGTTTCGCCTCCGCAGGAACGCGCTCAGGTCGGCCAGGTAGTCGTGCGGGTCCGGCAGCTCCATGGCGTCGTCCTGGCCCGCCGTCTCGATGAGGAACGGCACGGCGTCCACGCGGAAGCCCGAGAGCCCCATCTGCATCCAGAACCCCATGATCCGCGCGATCTCGTCGCGGACCTCCGGGTTGGCGACGTTGAGGTCCGGCTGGTGCTTGTAGAACCGGTGCAGGTAGTACTGGCCGGCCTCCTCGTCGTACTCCCAGAGGCTCGTCTCCTGGTCGGGGAACACCACGCCCTGCGGGCCGTCGGCAGGGGGTTCGTCCTGCCACACGTACCAGTCGCGGTAGTGCGAGTCCCGGCTGCGGCGCGCCTCCTGGAACCAGGGGTGCTGCGCCGACGTGTGGTTGACGACGAGGTCGGCGATCACCCGCATCCCGCGGTCGCGGGCGGTGCGGACCAGCTCGACCAGGTCACCGAGCGAGCCGAGGCGGGAGTCGACGCCGTAGAAGTCGACGATGTCGTAGCCGTCGTCGCGGTCGGGCGTAGGGAAGAACGGCATCAGCCACAGGCACGTGACGCCGAGCCGGTCGAGGTGGTCGATCTGCTGGATGAGCCCGCGGATGTCGCCGCACCCGTCTCCGTCGCCGTCGGCGAAGGTCTCGATGTCGAGGCAGTAGATGACTGCGGTCTTCCACCAGAGGTCGGAGGTCTTGGTGAGCCTCACGCCGCCACGTCCGCCCGCAGCTGCGGGAGCACCTTCGCACCGAACGCGTCGACGAACGACTCCAGGTCGGCGAGCTCGTTCCCGACGTGGTGCAGGGCGATCTCGTCGAACCCGAGTGCGGCGTACTCGGCGAGCCGCGCGGTGTGGCGGCCGAGGTCGCTGGAGATCACCACGGACCTGCGCACGGCGTCGAGGGGGACGTGCTCGGACACGGCGTCGAAGGTGGCGGCCGAGTCGATGTCCCAGCACGCGGGCGGCGGGAAGACGTTGCTGCGCCACTGGTCGTGGGCGATCGCCTCGGCCCGCTGCTCGTCGGGGTCGTAGGACAGGTGCACCTGCAGGTGCAGGCGCCCGCGCCCGCCGGCGTCCCGGTAGGCGCCGACGATCTCCCGCAGGGTCTCCACGCGCTGGTTGATCGTGATCAGCCCGTCGGCCCACTCGGCGCACCAGGCGGCCGTCTCCGGGCTCACCGCCGCGCCGACCAGCGGGGGTGGCTCGGCGGGCAGGGTCCAGACCTTCGCCCGGTCGACGCGCACGAGGCCGTCGTGGCTCACTTCCTCACCGCGCAGGAGTGCCCTGATCACGTCGACGCACTCGCGCAGCCGCGCCTTGCGGACGTCCTTGCGCGGCCACGGGTCGCCGGTGATGTGCTCGTTGCCGGCCTCGCCGGTGCCCAGCGCCGCCCAGAACCGGCCCGGGTACATCGCCGCGAGCGTGCCGATCGCCTGCGCGACGACCGCCGGGTGGTAGCGCTGGCCGGGGGCGTTGACCACCCCGAACGGGAGCGAGGTGGCCTGCAGGGCAGCGCCGAGCCACGACCACGCGAACGCCGACTGGCCCTGTCGGGCGCTCCACGGCGAGATGTGGTCCGACGACATGGCGGCATCGAACCCCGCGTCCTCGGCGCGGCGCACCGCCGCCAGCAGCGCGCTCGGATGGACTTGCTCATGGGAAGCGTGGAAGCCGAAGAGCGTCATAACGGACTTCTACCCACACGGGCATGATCGGAAATCCAGGTTCCGACCCGCTTCTCACCGCCTCCGGTTCGCCGCGGCGGCCACCGGGCTCGCCATGAGCTTCTCCAGCAGCCCGGTGAGCTGGTCGACCTCAGGGTCCGACAGGGCGGACGCCCAGGTCCGTTCGCGGCTGTTGTGCTCGGTGAACGCCTCCGCGAACACGTCGGCCCCCGCCTCGGTGAGCGACAGCTCAACGGCCCGCCGGTCCTCGGACCCGCCGCACGTCCAGCGCGGGGGAAGGGTGCCTAGTACGGTTCCGAGGATGATCGCGCTGTACTCCCGACGGCTGGGCTGCCTCGGGTCGATCGTGCTCTCCGTGGTGCTGACGGGCCTGCTGATCCTGCTGTTCGTGCTGATCTGAGCGCCGCCCGCGGTCTCAGCCCGGCGGCCCGCCGAGGTGGGCCTTGAGTTGCTTCATCACTGCGTTCGGGCCGTCGACCTTTGGGAGGTTCTTCAGGGCGTCCACGAGGTCGTCGCCTGCGCCGTTCTTCTTGGCCAGCTCGGCGAGGGCCTTGCCGTCCATGGGGTAGTCGGCGCCCTTGAGGTACCGCTGCACCTCGTTGACCTGGAACGCCGGCCGTTCGACCTCCTTGTAGTGCCGTTCCTTCGACGGCGCCCCGCCCGGAGTCGGACCGCCCAGCTCGCCCTTGAGGTACTTCATCACGGCGTTCGGGCCGTCGACCTCTGGGAGGTTCTTCAGGGCCTCGACGAGGTCGTCGCCTGCGCCGTTCTTCTTGGCCAGCTCGGCGAGGGCCTTGCCGTCCATCGGGTAGTCCGCGCCCTTCAGGAAGCGCTGCACCTCGGTCACCTGGAATGCCATGCGGGGTGTTTACCCCGAGGCCGATCGGTTATGCCGTTCCGCTCTGCGGGGCGGTCTCGTCGACCCGTACCCGCGCCACCCGCATCCCGTCCATCTCCGTGACCGTGAACCGGTTTCCGCCGTAGCGCACCGCGTCGCCGGGCTGGGGGATGCGCCCGAGCCGGGTCTGGACGAAGCCGCCCAGCGTCTCGTACGGGCCTGACGGGAGCTGGATGCCGGAGCGCTCGGCCAGCTCCTCCCGGTGCATCAGCCCGTCGTACTCCGCGTCGTCGGACGCCGGCCGCGCCTGCGGGTCGTACTCGTCCTCGATGTCGCCGACGAGCTCCTCGAGGATGTCCTCCATCGTGACGATGCCGTCGGTGCCGCCGTACTCATCGACGACGACCGCCAGATGGGCCCGCTCCGCCCGCATCTCCGACAGCGCGTCCAGCAGGGGCTTGCCGCTGGGCAGCAGCGGAACGGGCCGCGCGATCCGGCGCACCGGTTGCTTCTCGCTCTCCGGGTCGGTCAGAAGGGCGGTGAGCAGGTCGCGGACGTGGACCACGCCGATCACGTCGTCGACGTCGCTGGCGATCACCGGGTAGCGCGAGTGCGCGCGCTGCATCACGTACCGGGCGGCGTCGCCGATGGTCATGTCGGCGTCGAGGAAGCCGACCTCGGTGCGGGGGACCATCGCCGAGCTGACCGACCGGTCCGCGGCACCGAACACGTCGCCGAGCAACCGCCGCTGCTCCGTGCCGAGCCCCCGGTGTGTGCGGACCATGTCGCGCAGCTCCTCGGGACTGACGTCGTCGTCACTCGCCCGCGGGTCCAGCCCCAGCAGCCGCACGACGGCGTTGGTGGAGCGGCCCAGCAGCCAGATGAGCGGCCGGAAGAGCACAACGACCCGGTCGAGCATCGGCGCGGCGGCCTGCGCCACGGCCTCCGGGCGTTGCAGCGCGAGGCGCTTGGGCACCAGCTCACCCAGCACGAGCGAGAGATAGGAGATCGCGATCGTGACCAGCACGAACGCCAGCGTCGTCGCGACCCCCGGCGGGAGCCCCCAGCTGGTGAGCACGGCGGCGAGCGGCTCCGACAGTGTCGCCCCGCCGTACGCGGCCGAGAAGAACCCCGAGAGGGTCACGCCGATCTGCACGGCCGACAGGAACCGGTTCGAGTCCGCCCGCAGCCGCGCCACCCGCTGACCGCGCTTGCCGGTCTCGGCCATGCGGCGGACCTGCGCGTCGCGCAGCGACACCAGGGCCAGCTCGGCCGCCGAGAACACTCCCCCGATCAGCACGAACAGGAGCACGAGCCCGAGGCTGAGCAGGACGTCGTTCACGGCACGATTCTCCCAGGCGGTGGGATCCGCGCTGGATGAGCGGGGGGTCGGGTTCGGAGCGCCTGCTCAGAACTGCGTGCCGTGCTGGGGGCCCCGTTCGGAGCGGAAGGCGGTGTCGAGGCGGCGGACGGCGGCCGGGTCGGCTTCGACGAGCCCGGCCATGGCGAACGACTCGGCGCGGCCGCCTCCGAAGACCAGCGATCCGAGCGCGGCGACTCCTAGTGACACCACCCCGAACGACCCGGCCGGGCCGGCGCCCGCGGTCACCGGCGCGCACTCGGCGCCGTCCGGGCCGCCGCGCAGCCGGAACCGCCCGCCGCGGTCCAGGAAGGGGTCGTGCACGTCGAGCACGACGTCGATCTCCGTCGCGTAGCGCCGCGTGGACAGGACCGCCGGGACGTCGAGGACGCGGGCCCACATCCCGTCGTCGAGCTCTGTGGTGCGCACCTGGCGGCGGTCGGCGAGCAGGTGCTGCAGCGGCTCGTCCGTGGCGGCGTTCCACCACGAGACCGTCTCCACGAGGTCGAGCGCCAGCAGCGTGCGCCAGAGCGCGATGTACGCCGTGGCCGTGGCCGCGGTGAAGTCGGTGACCCGGCAGGTCTGCGACGAGCTGTCGATCCGATAGGAGACGTACCCGTCCGCGTGCAGGAAGTGGAAGAGCGCGGTCGCGCCGCCGCGCCTGTGCTCCCGGTCGAGCAGCAGGCTGTCCCACCACGCGGCGCTGCGCGAGAGCGCCCCCGGTGTGCGCGCCGCCCACCGGCGGTGCAGCTCCGGGCCGACCTCGCGCAGCTCGGCTGTCTCGACCTGGCGGACCCCTCCCGGGTCGGGCACCCCCGGCCGGAACGTCGCCCGGCGCCTGGTGATCTCGATCGAGCGGTGCTCGGTGGCGACGCCGTAGCCGAAGCGGCCGTAGATGCCACCCTCGCTCGCCGTCAGCAGGGACACCGGCACGCCGTCGGCGACGAACGCGCGGTGCTGTTCGGCCAGTAGTGCCCGGAGGATCCCCCGCCGCCGGTGCGTCACCGCCACCGACACCCACGTGACGCCCGTCGCCGGAAGCCGCCCGCCGCCGGGCAGCGTCACATCGAACG
Organism: Pseudonocardia aurantiaca; assembly: GCF_039526725.1. Classification (NCBI taxonomy): domain Bacteria; kingdom Bacillati; phylum Actinomycetota; class Actinomycetes; order Pseudonocardiales; family Pseudonocardiaceae; genus Pseudonocardia; species Pseudonocardia aurantiaca. The sequence goes on along the minus strand of NZ_BAAAJG010000008.1, from coordinate 812,679 downwards.
GGAAGTCGCCCGTGATGCCGAGGATGGTGCCGTCGTCGTCGCACGCGAGCAGGAACCGGTCCGGGTCGAAGAGCGGCCGGAAGTCCTGAAGGTCGTCGTCGGAGTAGTTGATTCCGAACGCGCGCCCGTCGGCGAGGCCGATCGCCGGCAGGTCGGCCGCGGTCGCCCGGCGCAGGCCGACCGTCGAGGACCTGACGCGAAGTGGGTCGCTGTGCAGCACGATGATGAAGTGTGGCGGCCCCGGCAGCCACCGTCGACCGGTTAACCCAGCAGATCCTCGTACACCGCGCGCAGCCGCCGCGCCCATCCGACGGCCTCGAACTCCGCGAGGAAGCGGGCGCGCGCCGCGGTGCCGAGCCGCTCGCGGCGGGCGCCGTCCTCGGTGAGGGCGACGATCGCGTCGGCGATCGGCTGCGCCCCGAGCGGGACCAGCACGCCTGTGGCCGCGGTGACGATCTCCGGCACGTTCCCGACCCTGGTGGCCACGATCGGCAGCCCGGCGGCCATGGCGCGCAGCAGCGTTGTCGGCGCCGCGCCGGCGCGGCCGGTGTGCAGCACGAGGTCGGCTGCCCCGAGCAGGGTGCTGGGCTCCTGGTGGCGGTGGACGAACCGGACGCGGTCGACCAGGTCGGGGCTCGTGTCGACGCGCGACTCCAGCCACGGCCGCAGCGGTCCGTCGCCCGCCAGCGCGACCGCGAGCGGCAGCCCGTCGGGCAGGGCCTCCAGCGCGTCGAGAAGCAGCTCGTGGCCCTGGTCGCGGCGCATCGGGGCGATCATGACCGCGAGCACCTCCCGCGGACCCACCTCCAGCGCGGAACGCCGGTCGGCGCGCACGTCCGGGTCGGCGGGCCCGGGGTCGACCACACCGTTCGGGATGATCACCACATCGCTTCCCGCGCCGAGCCCGCGGTACCACTCCCGCTGCACCTGCGAGATCGCGATCGTCCTGGCGGTGAAGCGCTGCCGGGCCACGATCTTCGCGCTGCGCTTGAGCCGGTTGCCGCGGTCGGCGGGCTGGTCGTGGATGCGGTGGAGCGTCGAGACCACCGGGATCCGCAGGCGCGCCGCGGCCGCCGAGCCGACGACGTCCGCGGCGGGCAGGTGGGTGTGCAGGAGCTGCACGCGGCGCCCGCGCAGCAGCGCGGCCGTGCGCGGCGCTGCCCGTGGGTCCCAGCGGGCGAGCCCCAGCTCGGTGACCGGCACGCCGAGCCGCTGGAGCGCGCTCACCTGGCTCGTCTCGGACGTGGCCGCGAGCGCGATCACCTCCAGCTCCAGCCCTGCCTCGCGCGCCGCGCCCGCCAGGTCGACCAGCCCGGTCTCGGTACCGCCGGGGTGAAGCGTGGGGACGAGGTGCGCGATCTTCACGGGCCCTCCGAGAGGTGCGGGTTACCCGGCGGGCCGGGCTCCTGACGGCGGCCGACCCTACCGGCGGCCGGATCCGCCCCGAGTCGGGTCAGGCCTCGCGCGAGGATCCAGGCAGTCTGGAGGGCGGCAGCCGGGGAGGCATGATGCCTGTGTGCAGCCGCTGCCCCTGGACGGGATCGTCGTCGTCTCCTGCGAGCAGGCGGTCGCCGCCCCGTTCGCCACCCGCCAGCTCGCCGAGCTGGGGGCGCGGGTGATCAAGATCGAGCGCCCGGGCGACGGCGACTTCGCCAGGGCGTACGACTCCACCGTCAACGGCCTGTCGAGCCACTTCGTCTGGCTCAACCGATCGAAGGAGAGCCTCGCGCTCGACCTCAAGGCCGACGCGGGCGCCGGCGCGGACGCCGTGATGCCCCGCCTGCTCGCCCGCGCCGACGTTTTCGTCCAGAACTTCGCGCCGGGGGCGGCGGAACGGCTGGGGCTGGGTCACGAAGCCCTGCGGGCACAGTTCCCGCGGCTGATCACGTGCTCGGTCTCCGGCTACGGCCCGTCCGGCCCCTACCGTGACGCGAAGGCCTACGACCTGCTGATCCAGTCCGAGGCCGGGCTCGTGTCCGTCACGGGGACGGCCGACGAGCCCGCCAAGAGTGGCATCCCGGCCGCGGACATCGGCGCCGGGATGTACGCCTTCTCCGGCATCCTGGCGGCGCTCTACGACCGCGAGCGGACCGGCGCGGGGACACACCTGGAGATCAGCCTTTTCGACGCGCTGGTCGAGTGGATGGGCTTCCCGCTGCAGTACACGGCGGGCAGCGGCAGCCCACCCCGGCGCACCGGCACCAGCCACGCGGCGATCGCGCCCTATGGCACGTTCGCGGCGGGAGACGGCACCGAGGTCGTGCTGGGCGTCCAGAACGAGCGGGAGTGGGAGGCGTTCTGCGCCACGGTGCTCGGGCGCCCGGAGCTCGCCGGCGACGAGCGGTTCCGGACCGGGGCGCTGCGGGTGGAGCATCGCCCGGATCTGCATGCGGAGATCGACGCCGTGTTCGGCGAGCTGACCGGCGAGCAGGTGAGCGCCCGGCTCGCCGCGGCCCGGATCGCCCACGCGCGCCGCCGTGAGGTGGCCGAGGTGCTCGAGCACCCGCAGCTCGCGGCGCGCGAGCGCTGGACCGAGGTCGGGTCTCCCGCAGGCCCGCTGCGCACGCTGCTCCCGCCGATCACCCTGGAGGGCCGCCCGCCGCGCATCGACCCGATCCCGGCCGTCGGCGAGCACACGGACGCGATCCTGCGCTGGCTGTCGGAGTGACCACGCTCAGGCGAAACTGGCGGCCACGCGGAAGCGGGCGAGGGCGGGCTCCATCCGGTCCTCCGGCACCTCGCCCATGACCGCCGCCCCCACAGGCACGGACGTCGTGATCAGATCCTCGGCGAACAGGTCGATGCGGCTCACCGACGGCGCGGCGAGGGTGCGGAGCACCGAACCTCGGGCCAGCGCGTCGACGGTGGTGGCCAGCGGGCCGCTCGTCCAGACCGGGATGCCGCCGAGCGTGCCCGCGCTTGCCACGTGCGTGTGCCCGGCGAGCACGAGCCGGACGTCGGAGCCGGCGAGAGCCGCCGCCAGCTCGGGCCGGTTCACGAGCGGGATCGAGGCGGCGAGCGGCACCGCGCTCGGGAGCGGCGGGTGGTGCAGTGCGAGCACGGTGCCGGCCGGGGCCGGTTCGGACAGCTCGGTACGCAGCCACGCCAGCTGCTCCGGCTCCAGGGTGCCGTGCGGATGGCCGGGCACGGTGCTGTCGAGCACGATGATCCGCAGGTCGCCGACCCGGACGGTGTGGTCTAGCGGCGCCGCCGACCCGGGCAACCCGAGCAGGTGCTCCCGCAGCGCCGCCCGGTCGTCGTGGTTGCCTGCGGCGTAGACCAGGGGCGCGCCGAGCCGCACCGCCGCGGGCTCGACGATCGCGCGCAGGCGCCGGTACTCCTCGGGCCGCCCGTGCTCGGTGAGGTCGCCGGTGAGCACGAGGGCGGCCGGGACGATCCCGGCCCCGGCGATCGTCTGCAGCGCGCTTTCGAGCACGGCCGCGGTGTCGACGCCGCCGGGAAGGTCGTCGCCTTCCGCGACGAGGTGCAGGTCGGTGAGCTGGACGAGGGTGTGCGCGGGCGTTGGAATCGTCACCCCGCCATCATCGGCTCACCAGTTCGTGGGCGCGTAGTCCTTGAGGAAGCAGCCGTGGAGGTCCTCGCCTGCCTCGCCGCGCACGATCGGGTCGTAAACCCGGGCCGCGCCGTCGACCAGGTCGAGCGGGGCGTGGAAGCCCTCGTCAGCCAGCCGAAGCTTGGTGGGGTGCGGCCGCTCGTCGGTGATCCAGCCGGTGTCGACGGCCGTCATCAGGATCCGGTCGGTCTCGAGCATCTCGCCCGCGCTGGTACGGGTGAGCATGTTCAGTGCGGCCTTCGCCATGTTCGTGTGCGGGTGGCCGGGGCCCTTGTAGGCGCGGCTGAACTGGCCCTCCATCGCACTGACGTTCACCACGTACTTCCGCCGGGCAGGCGAGGCCGCCATCGCCGCGCGCAGGGAGCTCACCAGGATGAACGGCGCGGTCTGGTTGCACAGCTGCACTTCCAGCAGCTCCAGCGGGTCGACCTGGTCGACGTGCTGCGTCCAGCTGTTCACCGGCGCCGTGTCCGGCAGCAGGCCACCCGCGTCGATCGCGGTGCCGGCGCTCATGCGCTCGGGCGAGGCGCTGCGCGCCGTCATCGCGAGCGCGGTGAGGGCCGGCGCGTCGAGCGCGGGCACCGTGGCGCCGGCGATCGCGGCGGGCTGCGCGTCGCGCACGTGACCGAACGTGATCACCTCCACCGGCGATCCCGACGGCAGCGGCTCCCGCTCGGCCGCCACGAGGGGTGCGTAGGCGCCAGGGGAGCGGCGGACCGTCTGCGCGGCGTTGTTGATCAGGATGTCCAGCGGGCCCTGTGCCGCCACCGACTCGGCGAGCGCGACGACCTGGGCCGGGTCACGCAGGTCGACGCCGACCACCCGCAGCCGGTGCAGCCAGTCGGCGCTGTCGGGGAGCGCCGAGAAGCGGCGGACGGCGTCGTTCGGGAACCGGGTGGTGATCGTGGTGTTGGCGCCGTCGCGCAGCAGCCGCAGCGCGATGTACATCCCGATCTTCGCGCGGCCCCCGGTCAGGAGCGCGCGGCGGCCGGCGAGGTCGGTGCGGGCGTCGCGCTTGCTGCGGTTGAGCGCCGCACACGGCGGGCAGAGCTGATGGTAGAAGGCGTCGACGACGTGGAAGCGGTTCTTGCACGTGTAGCACGCTCGTGAGCGCAGCAGGGTGCCGGCCGTGGCCCCGGAGACGGTGGAGACCAGCGGCAGGCCCTGCGTCTCGTCGTCGATCCGGCCGGGTGCGCCGGTGGCCGTGGCCGCCGTGACGGCATCGTCGTTCGCCGCCACCGCGGCCTGCTTCTCCGCCCGGCGGCGCAGCTTCACCGACTTGTAGATCCCGGCCGTGGCCCGGCGGATGCGCACGGCGTCCGGGTGCTCGGGAGGCAGCTCGTCGACCTCGGCGAGCACCCGGAGGCACGTCTGCAGGTCGTCGGGGTCGATACCGGACACTCGGGCAGCGTACGTGCGAGCTACGCGCCGATCTCCGCCAGCGCCTTGCGCGCCTGCTCCAGCTCGGCCTCGAGCGCAGCCACGCGGGCCGCGCGCTGCTCTCTCGCCGCGTCGATCACGGCGTCGATGGGCTCGGCGAGCTCGGCGTGCAGCTCCTGCGCCGCCCGCGAGACGGCGGCCGCCGACACCGGCAGCCCCCTGCTCAGCCAGGTGCTGCCCTGCTTGAGCTCCGCCTCCCACTCGCCGTCGGCCGTGCCGGTGACGGTGAGCGTCAGCTCGATGGTGCGGGTGGTGCGCGCGGCGGAGCCCTTGGGGCGGCCGCGGCGGCGCTTGCCCGACTCCGGGGTCGCGGCGCTCGCGGCGCCGTCCTCGATGCTCTCCGCGGCGCTCTCCTCGGTGCTCTCCGCGGCGCTGCCCGTGGTGGCGACGCTGACCGGGGCCTCGGTGTCCGCAGGGGCCTCGGCGGGGTTCGGGTCCTTCGGCGGGGTCATGGTGTGGGTGCTCCTCGTGCTGGGGGCGGATGCGGGCGATCATAGAACACATGTTCGACGTGCGCGTTTCGGGATCGCCGCGAATCGCTTAGCAAAGCTATATACTTGGCGGCAGCGCAATGCGGCGGGAGGAACGGCCATGGCGACGTTCGAGATGGGGGACGACGGGCCGTCGGCCCTGGTGGTCGGCGTGGACGGCTCGGACACCGGTTGGCGGGCGTTCCACTACGCGGTCGGTCAGGCCCGCCGGCAGGGCTCGCGGGTGGTGGCGGTGTACGCGGAGACCCTTCCCGCGGCGGCCTACGCAGGCAGCGGGGCGCTCGCGCTCCCGCTGATCGACACGTCGGCGGAGGAGCTCCGCGAAGAGCTGCGCAGCGCTGTCGAGACGCTCGGCGCCGAGCACGGCGTGAACACGCAGCTCGTCGTGTGCGCGGCCGACCCCGTGCTGGCTCTGACGCGGGTGGCCGAGCAGGTGCGGGCCGACGCGATCCTCGTGGGCGCCAGCACCCAGGCCGCGCACCGGCTCTTCGGGTCGGTCGCCGTGCGTGCGGTGCGGGCCGGCCGGTGGCCGGTCACTGTGGTCCCGTGACGGTCAGTCCTGGTCGAGCGCGGCGGCGGCCGCCTCGCCCAGCGAACGGACGGTCGAGGTGATGCTCTCCGTCGTCTCGCGCACCGTCTCGTCCACTGTCTCGACGGTTTCCTCCACGGCGTCGTCCGTTTCCTCCGCGGTGTCGTCCGTCTCCTCCGCAGTCTCGTCTGTGGCCTCGTCCGTCTCCTCGGCGGTCTCGCCCGTGTCGGCTCCGGAGTGGTCCCCGCCGAGGCGCACTGCGGGCACCTCGACGTCGGGCAGCTTCACGTCGGGCAGCTTTACCTTGACGTCGCCGAGCTCCACGTCCGGCGTGGCGAGCTCGGCGCCCGAGACCTTCACACTTGGAAGGGCGACCTCCGGCGGGGAGCCGGCCGATGCCGTGACCCGTGCGGCGGACACCTCCACATCGGGCACGGCCACCTCGGCGCGCGAAACCCTCAGGGGGCCGGCCTCGGCCTCTGATAGCCGCAGGTCCGGGGTTCCCACCGCCGCAGGGGAGCTCGCCACCTCGGCCTTGCCCGCGCCCGCGGTGAGCGCCACCTGAGGTGGCGCCACCCGCGCCTCGGAGATCGTGGCGACGGGCGTGCGCACCCGGCCGACGACCGGGACGTCGGCCGTGCCGCCCGGGATCTCGACGGGGGGCGTCGAGACCTCCGGCAGCGGGAGCACGACGGTGGGCGCCCGGGCTGGGGTGTCGGGACCGCCGCCCCCCGGACCACCTGCTTCGCCGCCGGGAGTCCCGCCGCTTGGAGGGGTGCCGCCGGGCGGTGTTCCGTCCGCTGGAGCAACGGGTCCCGCCGAGTCTGGCGGCTTGCCGATCGGGAACACGTTCGCGCGGTACGTCGGCCCCGCCCCTGTGCCCTGCCCGTCTGCCCACACGACCCGGTGCCGGTCGATCGCCCCGCCGAACGGGTCCGCGCCCTCCAGCGCCCCCGTCGCCGAGCCCGGGATCGCATCGGCGAAGAGGAGGGTGGCGAGCGTGCCTCCGCTGACCAGCGTGCCTGCGTCGGGCTCGGCGATGAACGCCCGCAGCGCTTCCCCGGCCCCGCCCTGCTCGCCGGCGGGCGTGTTCGTCACGCTGTCGGGAGGGTGAGTGGGCCGGCGCAGCGTGTTGTCGACGAGGGCAGTGCCGAAGACGGCGCCGGCGGCGAACAGCACCCCGGCGGCTGCGGTCACCGTCCCCAGGTTCCGCCGGGACCGTCCGGGGGGCGGCGTGACCGGACGGGAGTGGCCCCTGGGCAGCAGCGGCCGGTCGGCCGTGTGCGGCCCGCACCCCTCGCGGCGCAGCAGGGCCGCCACCGAGATGGGCTCTGTCGGGACGTCGTCGGCGTCGAGCGGGTCGCCCTCCGGTGCACCGACGGCTTCCGGTCCCGTCCCGGCGTCCTGGCGGGCGAGGAGCTCGGCGACGGTAACCGTGGCCGGAGTTCGGGGACTGCTGGGGTGCGCGCGGACAAAAGGGGCCACGGTCGGGCCTTCCTAAGGAGGATCGGCGTTTGTTCCCAGGTGTTGTTGCAGGTGGGAGCTCGTTTCGTACTCCTGGTCCGTATCGGCTGGCCAGATATTCTTTGCCCGCTCGTCGAGTATCACCTGAACAGCCCCGATCGCCGTCCGGCGTGGCTGAAGCACCGCTTGCCGAACGGGTGGAGCGGACGTTCCGCCGTTCGTCGGATTGGATCGCGGCGAACGGACTAGCAGACCCTGGGGATCGGGCCCATGACGGTCGGGGAAGGTGGCAGCCGGAAAAAGCCGCAAATCACGGTCCGTGAACTGTGTGTTGGGCCGTCTGGGGCCACGTTCAGGCGAGGTAGCGTTCACTGCTCGTATACCGGCTTATGGGCACCATCCCCTTCATGGCACGCGAGCAAGCACGCTGGGACGGTGGCCGGCGCTCGTCCCGGCGCGAGTTCGGCTGGGACGGGGTGGGGCTGGAGCTCGCCCGCTGGCATCCAGGCCCCGACTCCGACGGTCTGGTCTGCGTCGACGAGCACATGGTGTTCGTGACGCTTGCTGGGAGGACCCTGCGTACCGAGACGGAGATCGACGGGGGCGACCGCTACCGCGGGGCGGTTCGGGCAGGCGTTCAAGAAGGTGACCACCCTGTTCCGCACCATGCGCGGCACCACCCCGAACGCCTACCGCCGCGCGCACGCACCTGAGCCCCCACATGGCAGGGTGATCTCGTGAAGGACACGTGATGCGCAGGTGCGCGGTGCTCGACGACTACCAGGGGGTGGCGCTGACCGCCGCCGACTGGTCGCCAGTGTGGGACGTCGTCGAGGTCGACGTGTTCCGCGAGCACATCGACGACGAGGACGCGCTCGTCGCGGCTCTGCACGAACACGAGATCGTCGTGATCATGCGCGAACGCACGCCGTTCCCGCGGGCGGTGCTGGAACGGCTGCCGAACCTCCGGCTGCTGGTCACCACGGGTATGCGCAACGCCTCGGTGGACGTCGCCGCGGCCGCAGAGCGCGGTGTCGTCGTGTGCGGCACAGGCTCACTCGTCACCCCGACCGTGGAGCTCACGTGGGCGCTGATCCTCGGCCTGGTGCGCGCGGTCACCCCCGAGAACACCGGGCTGCGTACCGGAGCCGGGCCGTGGCAGCGCACGGTCGGCACCGACCTCGCAGGCTCCGTCCTCGGCGTCGTCGGGCTCGGCCGGATCGGCTCGCAGGTGGCGCAGATCGGGCGGGCGTTCGGGATGGACGTCGTGGCCTGGAGCCAGAACCTGACGACCGAGGCCGCGGAGGCGGGCGGGGTGCGCCTCGCCGGGTCCAAGGGGGAACTGCTCGCGGCGGCCGACGTCGTGACGATCCACCTGGTGCTTTCGGACGCACACGTGGCCTCATCGGCGCTGACGACCTGGAGCGGATGCGGCCGGACGCGTACTTGGTGAACACCTCAAGGGCGCCGATCGTCGACCAGGACGCGCTGGTGGAGGCGCTGCGGGCCGGCCGGATCGCCGGTTCAGGCCTCGACGTGTACGACGTGGAGCCGCTGCCGTCCGACCACCCGTTCCGCACGCTGCCGAACGTGCTCGCGACCCCGCACCTCGGATACGTCACGAAGCGGAACTACGCGGTCTTCCACCGCGAGGTGGTCGAGGACATCGCGGCGTACCTCCAGGGCGCCCCGGTCCGCACCATCACGCCCTGATACCGCGACTCGCGCACCCGAATCCAGCGACTCGCGGCGTTTCCCGCGAGTCGCTGCAGAAATGCGCGCGAGTCGCTAACCCGTCAGACCTCGGGGACGAGCTCGGGCCAGCCGTCGGTGTTGCTCCAGGACAGCTGCTGCAGGCCGAGTCGTGGCGCTCCGCCCGCGCTCGCGTCGTAGTAGTGGTAGGCGAGCACCCCGTCGGAGACGGACTGGCCGCCCGGGCCGACGCGGTCGCCCGACGTCGAGAGAAGGGTCGTCCCGCCGCCCTTCAGGAGGCTGCGCCCGTCCCGGTCCAGGTAGGGCCCGGTGACCGCGCGGGAGCGCCCGACGACGATCCGGTAGTCGCTGTCCACACCCTTGCAGCATTGGCCCCACGACGTGAAGAGGTAGTACCAGCCGTCGTGGAGCGAGATGAAGGGCGCCTCGATGGCGTTCGGCGACTCCTGTCGGTCCGCGAGGTGCAGCAGCTCATCCCCGGAGGACGCGGTGAGGCCGGACGGCCACTGCAGCTGCACCATCCTGATCCCGCTCAAGTACGACCCGAACGCCATCCACGGGATGCCCCGGGCGTCCTCGATGATCGCCGGGTCGATCGAGTTGTAGTCGCTGCCGGGCGACGAGCGCAGCACCTCGCCGCGGTCCACCCAGTTGTAGCGCGGGTCTTTGAGGTCGAGGGTGGTGTTGGTGGCCAGGGCGATCACCGAGTTGTTGGTGCCGAACACCGAGGCGACGTAGTAGAGGTAGTAGGTGTCGCCGTAGCGGTGGAGCTCGGGGGCCCACAGGTTGTTCGCGCCCGGCACGGCCGCCGTGACCCACGCCGGCATCGCGTCCCACACCGTGCCTGCGAACCTCCAGTTCTGCCCGTCCGGCGACGTGCGGATCTGGATCGTGCCCCCGCCGATCGCGGGGTCACCGGTCGAGAAGACGTACCAGTCCTGCCCAACGCCCCCTCTGACCAGCGCGGGGTCGTGCGCGGCGAGGTCACCCGTGAGCCGCGCAGGCGCAGCCGAGGCGGGGGTGGGTACCAGCAGTGTCACGGCGGTGAATAGCGCGGCGAGTGCCACGCACGGGGCGAGTCGCACCTCGTCCTCCATCATCGGATCCGGCCGGATGGAGATGCCACGGTAGGACGGCGGTGCTCCACGGGCAGTCCGACGCTCGCGCCGCGCCCCGCACAACCACCCGAAGGGAGGCGCGTGCGGGAGCCTCAGGCCTCAGGCGCTGGGCCGAGTGGCCGCTCTCTCTAGCCCATCGAGGATCAGATCCAGCCCGAACTCGAACTCGTCGCCGTAGTCGTGACCGGGGCTGAGCGTGCCCTTGGCCTGCTCCATGTACCGGGCGTACTCGGGCCGTGCGCCGGTGCGTCCAGCGGGGAGCTGGGCCGTCGAGATATGTGGCGGACTTGCGGCGCGGGGACACTAGCGCTCGGGAACCGCTCACCGGCTGTAGTGGGAGCGACCGTGGCGTACGACCGCCACGGCGAGCGCGGTCGTGAGGGGAACGGCGGCGACGAGGCCGATGCTGCCGACGAGAGTGCGCACGACCTCCGTGGCGATCACCTGGACGCTCAGAGTGTCGAGCAGTCCGCGCTCGGCCACGGAGAACAGCAGCAGCAGCGGCAGGGTGGTGCCGGCGTAGGCGAGCACGAGGGTGTTGACGGCGGAGGCGACGTGGTCGCGGCCGATCCGCATCGCGGAGGAGAACAGTGCGCGGGGCCGTGACCCGCGATCGGCGGCGTCCAGTTCCCACACGGCGCTGGTCTGGGTGACGGTGACGTCGTCCAGGGCGCCGAGTGCGCCGATCACCAGCCCGGCGAGCACGAGTCCGCGCCCGTCGACCGGTGAGCCAAGCGTTGCGGCGAGGGCCGCGGTGTCCTCGGTGACGCCGGTCAGGCGGGCCAGGGCGGCGAAGGCGACCCCGAGCGCGCCGATGAGCAGCAGGCTCGCCATCGTGCCGATCAGGGCAACGGACGTGCGGGCGGACACGCCGTGGGTGATGTACAGGGCGCCGAACATGATGACACCGCTACCGACCACTGCGACGGCGAGCGGGTTCTGGCCGGCGAGGATCGCAGGCAGGACGAACAGCACCAGCACCGCTCCGGTCAGGCCCAGCGCGCCGAGGGCGGCCACGCCGCGCCACCGGCCGAGGGCGACGACGGCCGCGGCGAAGAGGACGGTGAGCGCGAGCAGCGGAGTGCCGCGCTGGAAGTCGCTCACCTGGTAGGTCCCCGGGTCGGACGTGCTGCCTCCCGCCGAGACGAGCACGACGTCGTCGCCGGGCCCGAACGGGGCGACGCCGTGGGGTGCGGACTCGACGACCACGATCGCGGTGCCGGCCAGCGGACCGTCGGACACCTCGACGGTGAGCGCAACACAGCCCGTGTCGGTGGGGTCCTCGCTGCAGGGAGCTTCCGTGGCGGTGGTGACATGACCGTCGAACCGTGCCGCTGCGTCAGCGGCTGGGGGCGCCGACCCGGCGGCCGGGTGCAGCAGGATCAGCCCGGCCAGGGTCGCGACTGCCAGGGGAACGAGCAGCGCCGTGATCAGGATCCGGACCCGCCGGTCGGCCGGCCTCGGTGGGCCGTGATCATGCCCGTGGCCGTGCCCGTCCGAGCCCTCGGGTAGGTGCGGGTCGGGGCCAGGCCTGCGGTGCCGCGCTCCGGTCCGGTGGGGCGCGGGCTGAGGCGGCGAGGTGTTCGGCGGGCGCACGCGGGAGATCCTGCCGTCCCGGAGTTCGATCAGCTCGCTGGCCTTTCCGTCACCGCTGGCGGCCTCGTCGCGCTTCCCCGCATCAAGAGTTGCCGGACGACCCTCAACCGGCGGGCTGATCTCCGCGCACACCACCCCGAAATGCCTCGACAGTCACATAATGGGTGGGCACAACCGACATGACCCGACGTCGGCCGACTGGCGGGTGTCAGCGTCGCCCGCGCTCGTCTTCCCGGTGACGTCCACGTCACAGTGAGGAGACACTGTGCGCAGCGAACACCCCGGCCGGCCCCGGGCACTGCGCCTCAGTGGCCTGGCAGCGCTCATCGCGGCCCTGGCCATGGCGTTGAGCGCGGCATCGGCCCGGCCCGAGCACTACCACATCGTCAACCCCCGGACCGGGATGATGGTCGAGATCCAGGCGAACAGCCGCGCTCCCGGGGCGCCGGCGATCCTCTGGCCGCACAACGGCGGCGCGAGCCAGCAGTTCACCGTCGAGCGCATCATGATCGGCACCCTTCCCGACCCGCGCCCGGCGTGGTTCCTGCTGCGGGCCGTGCACTCCGGGCTGTGCCTGCGGACCGACGGTTACCGCTCGGGTGCCGCAGTGCGGCAGGCCGAGTGCAGCGCCGACGCCCGGCAGATGTGGCGCGTCCGCAGGATCCCGAAGACCCCTTCGGAGTGCTCGAACCGGAGCCAGTGTCTCCCGGGGACCCGCACCGTGATGGAGAACTACTTCAACCGCGGCACGCGGTGCCTGGATGCGGGGAACGCCAACTTTCCCGCGCCGCCGAGGCAGGGCACGGGGCTGATGGCGTGGGACTGCATCACCAGGTTCAGCGCGCCCAACGCGGTCAACCAGGAATGGGAACTGGTGCGGACGCAGGACTGGGGGCGGCCCGGACCGGTCGTCAACTGAGATCGGGCGGCCCGCTCGGTGGCGGCCCGCCACCCCAGCCACGTCACGGGATCAGCGTGCCGCCACGCGACGGCCGCGACCCGCGCCATGTGCCGACAATCAAGCAAAAGGTGAAGTGTTTGCCCCGAAGACTTGATTGATTGTCCATACGTCCGGCTGTCAAACTCGGGCGTCGCCAACAGGACGGAGCGGCCGGTGACCGATCGGTGGAGCGCAGGCGTCATCCCGTACGCGGAGATGGGCTATTGGCAGCCGGACTACGTGCCGAAGGACAGGGACATCCTGTGTGCCTTCCGGATCACGCCGCAGGACGGGGTGCCCCCCGAGGAGGCGGGCGCCGCGGTGGCGGGGGAGTCCAGCACCGCCACCTGGACCGTCGTGTGGACCGACCGGCTCACCGCGCACGAGCACTACCAGGCCAAGTGCTACGACGTGCAGGCCGTGCCCGGCGCACCGGGCCAGTACATCGCGTGGATCGCCTACGACCTCGACCTGTTCGAGGAGGGCTCGATCGCCAACCTCACCAGCTCGATCATCGGCAACGTCTTCGGCTTCAAGGCGCTCAAGGCGCTGCGCCTGGAGGACATGCGGATCCCGGTGCACTACGTGAAGACGTTTCCGGGGGCCCCGCACGGGATCGTGATGGAGCGCGAGTACCTGGGGAAGTACGGGCGCCCGCTGCTCGGTGCCACCACCAAACCGAAGCTCGGGCTCTCGGCCCGCAACTACGGGCGGGTCGTGTACGAGGCGCTGCGCGGCGGGCTCGACTTCACCAAGGACGACGAGAACATCAACTCCCAGCCGTTCATGCGCTGGCGCGATCGGTACCTCTTCTGCATGGAGGCGGTCAACCGGGCCCAGGCCTCAACCGGTGAGATCAAGGGCCACTATCTCAACGTCACCGCCGCGACGATGGAGCAGATGTACGAGCGCGCGGAGTTCGCCCGCGAGCTCGGGACCGTCATCGTCATGATCGACCTGACGGTCGGCTACACGGCGATCCAGTCGATGAGCAACTGGGCGCGCGCGAGCGGGGTGCTGCTGCACCTGCACCGGGCCGGGCACGGCACATACACCCGGCAGAAGACCCACGGCGTGAGCTTCCGGGTGATCGCCAAGTGGATGCGCCTCGCCGGGGTTGACCACATCCACGCCGGCACGGTCGTCGGCAAGCTCGAGGGCGACCCCAACATCGTCTCGGGCTTCTACGACACCCTGCGGCTCGACCACGTGCCGGCCGACCCGGTGAAGGGCCTGTACTTCGACCAGGACTGGGCGTCGCTGCCGGGCGTGATGCCGGTGGCGTCCGGCGGGATCCACGCCGGACAGATGCACCAGCTGCTGCACCACCTCGGAGAGGACGCCGTGCTGCAGTTCGGCGGCGGCACCATCGGGCACCCGATGGGCATCGCCGCTGGCGCCACCGCCAACCGTGTGGCCGTCGAGGCGATGATCAAGGCGCGCAACGAGGGGCGGGACTTCCTCGCCGAGGGCGAGGAGATCCTGAAGACGGCCGCGCAACGCTGCCGCGAGCTCGACGTCGCACTCGCCACCTGGGGCGACATCACGTTCGACTACGCCTCCACCGACACCCCGGACGTGGTCGCCACGCCCACCGGGAACTGAAGGAGCAGCCGTGCGCATCACGCAGGGAACCTTCTCCCACCTCCCCGACCTCACCGACCACGAGATCACGGCTCAGATCCGGTACTGCCTCGACCACGGCTGGCCGCTCTCGGTGGAGTTCACCGACGACCCGCACCCCCGCAACACCTACTGGGAGATGTGGGGCCTGCCGATGTTCGACCTCGCCGATCCGGCCGGCGTGATGCTGGAGGTCGACGCCTGCCGCACGGCCCACCCCGACTGCTACGTGAAGGTCAACGCGTACGACGCCCGGCTCGGCAGGCAGACCACCGCGCTGTCCTTCGTCGTGCAGCGCCCGACCCCGGAGCCCGGGTTCCGGATCGACCGCCACGAGGGCGCCGACCGGCGGATCACCTACACCACGACGTCCTACGCGACGGGCCGCCCCCAGGGCGACCGGTACTCGGCGACGTGAGCAGCCCCAGCCCCCGTGGCAGCAACGTCACTTGCACGCCACGTGGCTGCCGGAAAGTGGCATCGCTGCAACCGGGCAGCGCGTCGTGAGCGCCACGCGTGACGGGGCCCGTCCGGGGTTCGCCATGTCGGGCGCCGGGGTGGGCCCGCCACCCGAACCCGAACCCGTCGCTGCCGCGGTGGCGGCGTCGTTGCCCCCGGGCGCGGTCGTCGACCTCGCGGCCGAGCGCCGTGCCGCCGGCGTCGACGACGTGCTGGCCGCGCTCGACGCCGATTTGGTCGGGCTGGCTCCGGTCAAGGCCAGGATCGCCGAGATCGCCGCGCTCCTGCTCGTCGACCGGACCAGGGCCCAGTTCGGGATCACCACGGCCCCGCCGAACCTGCACATGTGCTTCACCGGCGAGCCCGGCACCGGCAAGACCACGGTGGCGATGCGGATGGCAGGGTTGCTGCACCGCCTGGGCTACCTGCGGCGCGGCCACCTGGTCACCGCCACCCGCGACGACCTCGTCGGGCAGTACGTCGGCCACACCGCCCCCAAGACCCGGGACGTGCTCAAGCGCGCGATGGGCGGGGTGCTGTTCATCGACGAGGCCTACTACCTGCACAAGGCGGAGAACGAGCGGGACTACGGGAGCGAGTCGATCGAGATCCTCCTGCAGGTGATGGAGAACAACCGCGACGACGTCGTCGTCATCCTGGCCGGGTATGCGGCCGAGATGGACACCTTCTTCCGCAGCAACCCAGGGATGAGCTCGCGGATCGCCCACCACATCTCGTTCCCCGACTACACCGCTGACGAGCTGGAGGGGATCGCCCACCGGATGGCGGACCAGCTCGGGTACACCTTCGCCCCGGACGCGGTGCCCACGCTGCGTGAGTACCTGCGCCGCCGCATGGCCCGACCCCGGTTCGCCAACGCGCGCAGCGTCCGCAACGCGGTGGAACGGGCCCGGCTGCGCCAGGCGCGGCGGCTCGTCGACGGGCCGGACCCGCGGGTGGACCGCAGTGCGGTCACCACGATCGAGGCCGCCGACCTCCTGGCCAGCCGGGTCTTCGACGCCGATCCCCCGGCGGAGGAGGGTGGCGGGACTACCGCGACCCCCGCCGGGTCCGCGACCATGCAGGGGTGACCACCAACGCCCGCCTGCGGGCCTTCGTCGAGCTGGCCGATACCGGCTCGGTGCGGGCCGCCGCGCAGCGCCTGGTGGTCACCGAGTCCTCCGTCTCGGCCGCGATCAGCGCCCTCGCGGCCGACGTCGGGGTGCCCCTGCTCCAGCGCAACGGACGCGGCGTGCTGCTCACCCCTGCGGGCGAGCGCTACGCGGGGTACGCGCGGCGCATCCTCGGCCTGCACGACGAGGCCGTCGCCGCGGCGCGCGGCGAGGCCGACCCCGAGCGTGGGCTGCTCCGGCTGGCCGCGGTGATGGCGGCGGGGGAGCACGTCGTTCCCAGTCTGCTCGCGTCGTTCCGCGCGCAGCACCCGCACGTGACGCTGCGGCTCGAGGTGGTGCACCGGGCCAAGGTGTGGGCCCTGCTCACCCACCACGACGTCGACCTCGTGCTCGCCGGGCGTCCGCCCGACGAGCTGGTGGCCGGGATCCGCGCGGTCAGTCCCAACACCCTCGTGGTCGTCGGGCAGCCGGACCTTGCGCCGGACTTCGCGCCCGCCCGGGCCACGTGGTTGATGCGCGAGGCGGGCTCGGGAACGCGTGACACGTGCCAGGCGCTGCTCGCGGCCCTCGACGCGGAGCCACGGTGGCTCACCCTCGGGTCCCAGGGAGCGGTGATCGCCGCGGCCGAGGCGGGGCTCGGGGTCACACTCGTGTCGCGTCAGGCCGTCGCCAGGCAGCTCGCTGACGGCCGGCTGGCGGAGCTGCCGGTCCCCGGCACGCCGCTTCGCCGCCCGTGGCACGCGGTGAGCAACCCGCACGCCACGGCGGGCACTCACCTGTTCGTCGCGCACCTGCTGGGATGCCCGGAGCTGGACTGGCACCTGCCCCGATGAAGCTCTGCTTCTGAGTCAAGCTGCTGGGTCAACCGGTAGGCACGCTCACGCTGATCCGGGTTCCCGACCCCATCTTCGAACGCACGGTGAACGTGCCGCCTACCAGTTCGGCCCGCTCGGCCATGCTGCGTATGCCGTAGCCGATGCGGTCCCCGACAGGCAGCTCGCCTGCGCTCGCGAGATCGAAGCCGCCGCCGTCATCGGTGATGTCGAGCCGGGCGCTGCCCGCCCGCGTCGCGAACCGTACGTGGACGCTGGTGGCCCGGGCATGCTTCTGCACGTTCTGCAGGGCCTCCTGGGCGATCCGGTAGAGCGCGATCTCGACGTGCTCGGGGAGCCGGTCCTCGCCGAGGTCCAGCTCGCAATGCAGGTCGGGCACCGTGCGGCAGAGGCTGGCGAGGCCACCGGCGAGCCCGAGGTCGTCCAGGACGGGCGGCCGGAGCCCGCCGATCGCGATCCGGGCCTCGTCGACGGTGATGTCGGCCAGCTCACGGGCGAGCGCGAGCTGCTGCGCGGCGTACGCCGGGTCGTTGTGCAGGGTGCGCGCCGCGGCGTCCAGGTGGTACCCGAGGCTGACGAGCCGTTGCGAGATGCCGTCGTGGATGTCGCCCGCGAGCCGCCGACGCTCGGTCTCCTGAGCGGCGATCACCTGCTCGGTGAACTGCTCGTGGGCGCGCTCGCGGGCCACCAGCCTCCGGTGCAGCCGCGCGGAGTGCAGTGCGCCGGCCACGAGCCTGCCGATCGTCGTGAGCAGCCTGATGTCGTGCGCGGTGAACTCGCGCCGGGCCACGGTGTGCACGTTGAGCACGCCGACCAGACCGGCACCGTGGCTCGTCATCGGTACCGAGGCCATCGAGGTGTAGTCGGTGCCGCGCAGCGCCGGGATCGGCACGTACCGGTCGTCGGCCTGCTTGTCGTCGACGATCACGACGGGCTGTCCGTGCTCGGCGACCCACCCGGTGACTCCCGTCCCGATCGGCAGCCGGACCAGACCGACCTCGCTGTCGAACGGGGGCGTGGCACCGGCGAGGGTGAGCGCGCTGCCCTCGTCGTCGAGCAGGTGCACGAAGCAGACGTCGGTGGCGGTGGCCTCGACGATCAACCCGGCGACCGCTGCCGACAGCGGTCCCACGTCCGGCCCGGACGACGTTGCCTCCACGATGGCCAGCAGCAGGGCGTTCTCCCGCTCCAGGTCGGCGAACCCGTCGAGTCCGGCCCGCCACAGCCTCATGGCTGGGCCTTCATCATGACCGGCGGCCTCATTGGAAGATGCCTTCGCGCAGTGCGGCGGCCACGGCGCCGGCCCGGTCGTTCACGGCCAGCTTGCGGTACACCGAGCGCAGGTGGCTCTTGACGGTCTCATCGCCCACGACGAGGCGGGCTGCGATCGCCCGGTTGGACAGGCCGCTGACGATCAGCGAGAGCACCTCGCTCTCGCGATGCGTGAGCCCGTGACGCGCGCCGGGCCAGAACTCGCCGCTCTGCAGCCGTGCGGCGGAGGCGACGGCGCGACCCGCCATGGTGGGGTCGATGACGGTCTCGCCCGCGTGCACCAGTTCGAGGTGGCGCACGAGGTCCTCGCCGGTGATGCGCTTGAGCAGGTAGCCGGCCGCGCCCGCCCGCATCGCCTGGAACAGGTACTGCTCGTCGTCGTACACGCTGAGCAGCACGACGCGGCTCGCGGCCGCGGAGTCGCGCAGCCGCCTGCACAGGTCGAGGCCGCTCGCTCCGTGCAGGCGGACGTCGGAGAGCACGATGTCCGGCTTGAGGCCGTCGACGAGCGGCAGCGCGTCCTCCACGCCGTCGGCCTCGCCGACCACCCGGACCCGCTGCCGGAACGGCGCCAGCATCGCCTTCAGGCCGTGGCGCACCATCTCGTGATCGTCGACGAGGACGATCCGAACTGGGCCAGGCATGTCACGAACGATAGGACGGGCGTGACAGCGCGCCCAGGATTATCCCCCACGAGACCCCCGTAGCGGGGGACTCCGCCGCGGCGCGACCGCCCTACTGTCGGGAGCGGCGAAGGGCGGTGTGATGGCGGACAAGGCGGTACGGATGGTGCGGGCAGGGGCAGGGGAACGCCCGGTGATGCTGGCTATCGCGGGAGACAGCGCGGCGGGAAAGACCACCTTGACAAGTGGGCTGGTGGAGGCGCTGGGTCCGGAGGACTGCGTCTCGCTCTGCGTGGACGACTACCACCGCTTCGACCGGGCCGAGCGGCGCGGGCTGCCTTTCACCGCGCTGCACCCCGACTGCAACTACATCGACATCATGGAGCAGCACCTCCAGCTGCTCGCGAGTGGCCAGCCCATACTCAAGCCCGTCTACGACCACTCGACGGGCGAGCTGACCCGGCCGGTGCGCGTCGAGCCCAACCGGTTCGTGATCGTCGAGGGGCTGCTCCCGCTGCACAGCAAGCTCGCCCGCGCCTGCTTCGACGTCACGGTGTACCTCGACCCGCCGGAGGACATCCGCCGCGGGTGGAAGCTCTCCCGCGACACCACAGCCCGGGGCTACTCGCCCGCGCAGGTGCTCGCGGAGCTCGACCGGCGGGCCCCCGAGTCGGAGGCGTTCATCCGCCCACAGCGCAGCCACGCCGACATCGTTGTCCGATTCGGGCCGATCGCCGTCCGTGACGACCCGCCGGGCACACCGCTCTCTGCGGAGCTCCTCCTGCGCCCGACGATCCGCCACCCCGACCTGGGCGCCGTGCTCGGCACCGGCCGCACGATGCACCTGAAGCTCTGCCGCGACGACGACCGCAGGCCGGTCGAGACCCTGCACGTGCACGGGTACGTCCCGGTTGAGGAGAGCCGCACCCTCCAGAAGGCGATCTGGGGGTTGCTCAACCAGCCGGGTGACGTGCCGGCGAGCCTGGGGGTGCTCGGCTCGGGACAGCGGAGCGAGCCCCTGGCGATCACCCAGCTCCTCCTGCTGTACCAGCTCCTGGAGGGTTCCTGAATCGCTCCGGGAGGACATCCAGAGCCGACGGAGGCGCAATGACCAGCACTGACCACGCCACCCACGCTGAGCACACCCACACCCACGGCGAGGGCTGCGGTCACGTCGCGGTGCCGCACGACGACCACGTCGACTACGTCCACGACGGGCACCGGCACGCGGCGCACGACGACCACTACGACGAGCACTGATGCGGCGCTGCCTGATCGACTGGTCGGGCCCGGCCGATGAACCGTTCGGCCGCGGAATGCGTCTCGCCGGGTAGCGCTGCGGGCGGGCCGCGCAGGGGGGAGACATGAGATGGCGACGCAACCTCGGACGGGCTCAGTCGAGTTAACGCTCGGGCGGGTGCTGAGCGCCCTGTTTCTCCTGGCGATGGGCGCGATCCACCTCTATCTCGTCTTCCAGGGCGCCGGCGGCTTGATCGGCGTCCTGTTCGTGCTCAACGCTATCGGCGGGCTCGTACTGGCGATCGCGATGGTCACGGCGCCACGGCGGTTCCTCCCCACGGCGAGCGTCCTGAGCCTGCTGTGCCTGGCGGGCACCCTGCTCGCGCTGGTGCTTGCGCTCACCGTCGGGCTATTCGGGATACGCCAGCAGATCGGCGGCGAGCTGGTGGTGACGACGCTCGTCGTCGAGTCCATCGGCACCCTCGTGCTCGCGGTGACCACCGCCCTCGTGCTCCGGACGCGGCGCGGCGCCTGAGCGCAACGCCCGATCCGCCGAACGGGCCGCGGGCCGGTCAGCCGGCGCCCGTACCGGGCGCCTGATGCTGCACGTACTGGGTGTCGCTCCAGGCCGCGCGGGCGCCGGAGTCGCCGATGCGCACGACCTGGGCCGCGGTGACGACACCGAGGACGACGGTGAGCACGGAGAGCACCAGCGCGACGGGCCGCACCCACGTCCGGTCGGGCACGACCGCCGTGGCCGTGCCCATTCTCTCCGGTGTTCCCTGCCGGTCCGGTGTTCCCTGCCAGTCCGGTGTGGTCTGCCTCTCCGGTGTGCTGTGTCTCCCCGCCGTGCCGGACCCGGTCGGTGTCGCCACTCGGTCCACGGCCACCAGCCCGGCCACGACCAGGAGCAGCGCGGCGGCGAACGGGAGCAGTTGGTCGCCGAGTTGGGTGTGGGCCGAGATGAGCGCCGACCTGGGGAGGCTGTGCTCCAGCCCGTCGCCGGTCTCCGTCGCGACCGGGACGAAGATCGTCCCGACGGCGGTGAGCCCGAGCACCGGCCAGCGGTACCGGTGCCGGGCGGCGGGCCAGACCGCGATGACGACGGCGCCGAGCACCGCGAGCGGGATGAGGACGACAACCGCGTGCACGACGAGCACGTGGACGGGGAGTCCGGATACGAACGTGGGCACGGTGCGCCTTTCGCGGGAATCAGAATCCGCGTAATCGTGTCGGTGCCACCTCAGAGAATCCTTGGACCGGGTCCTAGAGGAACACCGCGCGCCCGCGCAGGCACTGCGTTGACGCAGGAGGCTCAGACGATCTTCGGACCCTCGGCGGATGCGGGGAGCCGGAGCCGCAACGCGGCGCCCGGCCCCTCCTGATCGAGCAACTCGACACGCCCGTGGTGCCCGGCCGCGATCTCGCTCACGAGCGCGAGGCCCAGGCCGTAGCGGCGGCGGCGTTCGCTGGGCCGGGACTGCCCGCTCGCGAACCGCTCGAACAGCCGCGGAGCCACCTCAGGATCGATGCCGGGCCCGTCGTCGGAGACGTCGAGCAGTATCTCTCTGTCTCGCGTCTCGGCGCTGATCGTGACCGACCGCGTGGCGTGCCGCACTGCGTTGTCGACCAGCGCCATGACTGCCCGGCGCAGCGCCACCGGCGAGCCGTGGACGTACTGGGGAGCGGCGGCCGGGTCCGGGCCCGTCAGCCGGACCCCCCGATCCGTCGCCTCCGGACCCACCGCGGTCAGGACGTCGCGAGCGATCGCCGCGACGTCGACCCGCTCCCGGGGCCGTTCGGCGACGGGATCAGACACGATCAGGAGGTCCTCCAGGATCTCGCCGAGCCGTGCGGTGTCCGCGATGATCCGATCGAGATCGTCGACAGCCGGATCGGTGCCGGTCCCGGCGCACATCCGCCGGCGCAGCAGTTGCGCCCGGGTGTTGAGCAAAGTCACGGGGGTGCGCAGCTCGTGGCCGGCGTCGGTGACGAACCGGCGTTGCAGCGTCAGGGCCGCGGAGAGCGGGCGCAGCGCGCGGTGCCCGAGCCAGGTCCCGGCGACGGCGGCGAGCAGCAGCCCGATCGCTCCGGCGCCGAGCAGTACGGCGAGGAGCATGTTCCGCGCGGCGTGGTTCGCGGTGAGGTCGAGCACGCCCTGCACGACGGTGCCGTCCGGTTGGCGAATGGTGTCGATCCGGTACTCGACGCCCGCGGCCCGGTAGTCCTGCGACTCCCCCATCCCACTGGTGGCCGCGCGCTCGATGGCCGCCATGTCGGGCAGGCCGACCGGCATGCCGGGGGTGACAAGGATCCCGCCCGCGTTCTGCCGCGCGAGCCAGATCTCGGCCGGCGGGTCGTTGACGTCGTCGGCGTGTGTCAACGCGGAGTCGAGCAGCGTGGCCACGGCCTCATGCTGGCTGCTGATCACCACCGTGACCGCCGCAGCCGAGAGCAGCACGACGATCGCCGAGGCGAGCCCGGCGGCCTGTAGCCCGAGCCGCCGCGCGGCACGCTGGGCGAGCACCGACTCGCCGGTCTCCCGTCGGATCACCGCCCGGCCTCCTGGCCGCCGAGCCGGTAGCCGCGCCCGCGGACCGTCCGGACGACGTCCCGGCCGAGCTTCCGGCGCAGGTAGTGCACGTACGTGTCCACGACGATAGGGCTCTCGGCCTCGGTGAAGACGGTCAGGAGGAGGTCCTCGCGGCTGAACACCCGCCCGGGGCGGGCGGCGAGCGTCGCGAGCAGCTCGCACTCGCGCTCGGAGAGCGGGACCGGTGACCCTGCGGCGGCGCCCGGCCGGAACTCCCGTGCGTCGAGGTCGAGCCGGCCGCTCCCGACGGGGAGCTGCCGGGCCGTGTCCAGGTGCCGCCTGCGCAGCGCGCGCAGCCGGGCCAGCAGCTCGTCGACGTCGAAGGGCTTGGTGAGGTAGTCCTCCGCGCCCGCGTCGAGGCCGGCGACGCGCTCTGTCGGGGTGCCGAGTGCCGACAGCACCAGGACGGGAGCGGTGCGGCCGCTCCGCCGCCAGCGGCCCACCACGTCCAGCCCCTCGATGCCCGGCAACATCCGGTCCAGAAGGATCACGTCGTAGAGGCGCACGAGCCCGAGATGCAGCGCGCGCTGCCCGTCGGCCGCGCAGTCGACCTGGTAGCCCTCCTCCACCAGCAACATCTCCAGCATCTCCCTGAGCTCGGGCGCGTCCTCGACGAGCAGGAGCCGAGCCTCGACGGCGGGCTGGGGCGCGATGGACTGCATGTCGTCATAGTCGTCGACCTGCGTGCCTCGCGGCCGCCACACACCGAGCACCTACGAAGGTCACAGGAAACTCCAAGGAGCAGGGGGGAGGTTCGCGGTGGTGGATCACATCGGGACGAACCGGCTGAGCGCGCGCGACAGCGGGCTGCGGCAGGTGGGGCAGCTCACGCGCTTGGCCGCCGTCGGCAGCAGCGCCGCAGTGGTGGCGGTCGCGGCGGTACTGGCCGGGGGACAAGCCGCCGCGGCCCCGGATGCGCATGTCGCCGCGGGGCCGGCTACGACCGGGACACTGGCGCCGAGCACTGCGCCCGGCACTGCGCCGAGCACCCGGGGCCTGCAACCCCCTGCCACAGCGCCGCAGCCGAGCCACGGCCGCAGCTCGCACACCTCGTCCGGATCGTCATGACGATCGCCGAGAGCCGGGTCGGCGTGGCCCGGTTCCGGGCCATCGGGACCACCGCGGTGGTACTGGTGACGGAGCCGGCGGCGGCGGAGGCGGCCGCGGCGCTGCTGCAGAGCGACCTCGCCGCGCTCGACCTGGCCTGCAGCCGCTTCCGGCCCGACTCCGAGATCCGCGAGGTGGAGCTCCGCGCGGGATCCCCGGTTCAGGTCGGGCCGGTCCTCGCCCGGGTGCTCGACGCGGCGCTGCGGGCCGCGGCCCTCACCGACGGTCTCGTCGACCCGACGGTCGGCCGGGCGATGGCCGCCATCGGCTACGACCGGGATCTCGCCGACGTGGCCCCGGACGGGCCGGCAGTGGCGCCCGAACCCGCGTCAGGCTGGTGGCGGATCACGTGGGATCCGGCCACCCGGCAGGTGCTGCTGCCGCGCGGCACCGCACTCGACGTCGGCGCCACCGCGAAGGCGCTCGCCGCCGACCGTGCCGCCGCCCGGATCGCGGCCGCGCTGGCCTGCGGGGTGCTGGTCAGCATCGGAGGCGACCTCGCCGTCGCCGGGCAGCTACCTCCCGATGGCTGGCGTGTGCTCGTCACCGACGACCACACCGACACCGACCCGGCGACGGGGCAGGGCGTCGTCGTCAGCTCCGGTGGGCTCGCGACCTCCGGGACGGCCCGGCGCCGGTGGCGCCGCGGCGGCCGCCTCGTGCACCACATCGTGGATCCGCGCACCGGCGTCCCCGCCACCGGCTGGCGGACGGTGAGCGTCGCCGCCGGCACCTGTGTGGACGCCAACACGGCGAGCACCGCGGCCGTCGTGCTCGGACCTGCGGCGCCGGCGTGGCTGGCCGAACGCGGGCTGCCCGCCCGGCTCGTCGCCGACGACGGCACGGTCCACGCGGTCGCGGGCTGGCCCGCTGAGGGCGGGGGTGCGGGATGATGGCGTTCTGGTTCGCGAGCCGCGCCGCGGGCGTCCTGGCGCTGGTGCTCCTGACCGGGACGGTGGTGATCGGCGTCAGCGGTGCGGTGCGGTACGCGTCACCGCGCTGGCCGCGGTTCGTGCTGGCCCTCCTGCACCGCAACCTCGCGCTGCTCACGGTCGCGTTCCTGGTGCTGCACGTGTCGACGGCGGTGCTGGACGGTTATGCGGGCATCCGGTGGATCGACACCGTGGTGCCGTTCGTCTCGGGCTACGAGCCGTTCTGGCTGGGGCTGGGCGTCGTCGCCGCGGAGCTGTTCCTGGCCATGGTCGTCACCAGCCTGCTGCGGCCGTGGGTCGGGCTGCGCACGTGGCGGGCGGTGCACTGGGCCGCGTACGTGAGCTGGCCGGTCGCCGTGATCCACGGGCTGGGCATCGGCGGGCAGGACACCCGGACCCCGTGGATCCTGGCGCTGACCCTGGGGTGTGTCGCGCTCCTCCTCGGCGCAGCCGGATGGCGCCTGCGTGCCGTGATGCACCCGCGTGCCGTGAACCGTGCGGGTGCGGTCCGATGACGACTGCGCTCGGGGTGCCGCGGCTGCTCGCCGGGTGGCGCGAGACCGGTGCCCCCGCCGACCTCAGGGCGCACCTGCGCCGGTACGGCCCGAACCCGGCGATGCGGGGAGCCGACCTGATCGACGCGGTCACCCGAGCCGGCCTGCTCGGCCGCGGCGGCGGGGGCTTCCCGACGGGCCGCAAGCTGGCCGCCGTGAGGTCGGGCGGCCGCCGTCCGGTGGTCGTCGTCAACGCGTGCGAGGGCGAACCGGCGAGTGCGAAGGACGCGGCCCTGCTGGACCTCGCCCCGCACCTCGTGCTCGACGGTGCCGTGCTCGCCGCCACCGCCCTCGGCGCCGTGCAGGTGGTCGTCGCGGTACACGAGGGATCCGTGGGCGAGATGCACGTCGGCACGGCGATCGCCGAACGCGACGATCCGGTGCGGGTGACCATCGTGACGGTGCCTGCCCGGTACGTCGCCAGCGAGGAGTCGGCGCTCGTCCATTTCGTCGACGCCGAGGACCCCCGCCCGACCACCGGACCCCGTCCGTTCCAGCGCGGCGTGGACGGTCGGCCGACGCTCGTCGACAACGCGGAGACTCTCGCCCACCTGGCGCTCATCGCACGCTTCGGAGCCGACTGGTTCCGGGAGGTGGGAACGCCTGACCGGCCCGGGACCTACCTCGTGACGGTGGGCGGCGCCGTTCGCGACCCCGGGGTGTACGAGGTGGCGGGCGGAGCACCCGCCGACGCGGTCCTGAACACGGCGGGCGGACCGGCGTGGCCACTGCAGGCGGTGCTCGTCGGGGGCTACGGCGGTGTCTGGGCGGTCCCGGGCAGCGCCCCCGCGGCGGGTGTCGCGCTCCTGCTGGCGCTCCCGGTCGGAAATTGCGGGCTCGCCCAGACCGCGCACCTGCTGCGTTACCTGGCCGGCCAGTCCGCCCGGCAGTGCGGGCCCTGCACCTTCGGCCTGCCTGCAATCGCGGCGGACGTCGCCGACCTGGTCCGTGGCCGCGGCGGCGCGGCGCTCGACCGGCTGCGGCGCCGGCTCGACGTGATCC
Organism: Pseudonocardia aurantiaca; assembly: GCF_039526725.1. NCBI lineage: Bacteria > Bacillati > Actinomycetota > Actinomycetes > Pseudonocardiales > Pseudonocardiaceae > Pseudonocardia > Pseudonocardia aurantiaca. The sequence goes on along the minus strand of NZ_BAAAJG010000008.1, from coordinate 786,444 downwards.
CCGGGCGCGGGGCCTGCGCGCACCCGGACGGGGCCGTCCGGCTGGCGTCGAGCGCCCTGGAGGTCTTCGCGGGCGACGTCGCCGCGCACGTACGAGGCCGGCCCTGTCGGGACGCGGGCGCCCCGCCCTTCTTCCCGGTGGGGCGGACGTGACCGGCGACCGCCCCAATCTCGAGGGCCCCAGGCTCACCGTCGATCCGATCGCCTGCGACGGGCACGGGTTGTGCGCCGACCTGCTCCCTGAGGCCGTCACGCTCGACGAGTGGGGCTACCCGCTGATCGATCCCGGTCCGCTGCCTGCCGAGCTGCTGGCGCACGCAAAGCGTGCGGTGGCGGCCTGCCCGACCCTCGCGCTGCGGCTGGGGCCGGCCGGGGCTGGGTGACCTCAGGGATGGAAGTGCACCGAATCTTAATGGGCAATCACACCATCGCCGAACGGATGTTCCGGCACGACCCCGTCAGTAATGCTCTACGCGCCGTTGCGGGTCGTGATTCACGCCGACTGCGACCGAACCTCGCCGGGCCTTGTGCAGGGTTGTGCAGGTTGGTTCAGGACCGCGGCTTCAGGTGCGCGTTCGGCATTTCCGGAGCCGGTAGAACTGTGTTCCATTCCTCGGGGAACCGGCCGTACGGCCCTTCTTCGCGGTGGTCGGCGAGTGCCTGCGCCTGCCAGTCCGATCGGAACTTGACGATCTCGTCGTGGCTTCGGCCGATGAAGTTCCACCACATGACAATGCGTTCGTCGAGTGGCTCCCCGCCCAGCAGCACCGCGCGAACCGGCCGATCGCCCGCCCCGATCGTCAAAGCTCTCGACCCGGCCGGGATGTAGAGCAGTTCCCCGTCGGTCCCCGGCACACCCTCGACCCGCACGTCGCCGGTATCGAGCAGGATCCCGTGCTCGAACGTGGGATCGACGTCCAGACCCAGCGTGGAACCGGGCACGAGGTTCAGCTCGGCGCCCAGTAGCGGCGTGCTCGTCCGAACGGGTGAAGACGAACCCATCAGGGAGCCGAGGAAGACGCTGATGCGAGCGTCGCCGACAGTGAACGGTGGTGGGACGTAGTGCTCGAACCGTGGCTCGATGAACCTGTCGCGCTCCGGCAGGGCGACCCAGAGCTGCACGCCGTGCAGGACGCTGGTGTTCGGAGTCGCGAACTCGGAGTGGGCAATGCCCCGGCCACCGGTCATGAGATTCAGCTCGCCTGCGCGGACCAGTGATCTCGTGCCGATCGTGTCCATGTGCTCGAGCTCACCGGCGAACAGCCACGAGACTGTCTGCAGCCCCGTGTGCGGGTGCCCCGGCAGGTTCATGGTGTCGCTCGCGGAGGTGTCGGTGGGGCCGTAGTGGTCGGCGAAGCACCACGCGCCGATCAGCGACCGGGATCGCTGCGGCAGCGTGCGCCGCACCGGCGCGGCGCGGGGGCCGCCGAGCGGGACCATCCGGGGCCGCAGGACCTCGGGCGCCGACGTGGACGCCGTGGGTTGACAGGCGACGACGTCCGGCCGTGCCTCAGTGTTGCTCACAGTCTCGCCCCTGCCTTCCCGTGATGGGTCGCGGAGCCCCTCACGTGCGGACAGGGTACGAGGGCTGCGGGATCTCCGGCCGGATGCGGTTCTCGACGAAGATGCCGTGCCAGATCAGGAACACCAGCAGGGTCCAGATGCGGCGGCTGTGGTCGACGGGGCCGTCGCGGTGGGCGTCGAGCATGCGTTGCACGGCGGCGAGGTCGACGAGGTGGTCGGCCTGGGAGTCGCGGATGACGGCGCGGGCCCACTGGTAGATCTCGTCGCGCAGCCAGTGCCGGATGGGGACCGGGAAGCCGAGTTTGGGCCGGTGCAGCACGTGGTCGGGGACGACGCCGCGCAACGCCTGGCGGAGGGCGTACTTGGTGGTGTGGTCGGTGAGCTTCTGTTCGAGCGGGAGCCGGGAGGCCACGGCGAACACCTCGGGGTCGAGGAACGGCACCCGCAGTTCGAGGGAGTTGGCCATGGTCATCTTGTCGGCCTTGACGAGGATGTCGCCGCGCAGCCAGGTGAACAGGTCGACGTGCTGCATGCGGGACACCGGGTCCCAGCCGGCCGACTGCGCGTAGAAGGGGGCGGTGACGTCGGTGTGGGACTGCTGCGGGCAGTGTGCGCGCAGGACGCGGGCGAGCTGGTCGTCGCGGAAGATGCGGGCGTTGCCGTAGTAGCGCTGTTCGAGGGGGAGTGCGCCGCGGCGCAGCAGGTCCTTGCCGCGCAGGCCTTCCGGCAGGTGGGTCGAGGCGCGTCCGAGCAGGCCGCGCAGGGCGCCCGGGACCCGTTCGAACGGGGCGAGCGAGAGGGGTTCGCGGTAGATGGTGTAGCCGCCGAACAGCTCGTCGGCGCCTTCGCCGGAGAGCACGACCTTGACGTGCTTGCGGGCCTCGCGGGCGATGAACCAGAGCGGCACGAGGGCGGGGTCGGCGACGGGGTCGTCGAGGTACCAGACGATGAGCGGCAGCGCGGCGGTCATCTCGTCGGGGGTGACGGTGCGCACGACGTGGTGGACGCCGATGGCTTCGGCTGTCGCGGCGGCGACGTCCGCCTCGCTGTAGCCCTCGCGTTCGAAGGCGGCTGTGAAGGTGACCAGCCCGGGGTTGTGTTGCTTGGCGATCGCGGCGATCGCGGTGGAGTCGATGCCACCGGACAGGAACGCCCCGACAGGGACGTCGGCGCGCATGTGTACGGCGACGGAGTCGTGCAGCACCTCGCAGATCCGGCGGTGGATCTGCGGCGGGGATTCGGGGGACGCGCGGAAGCGCGGCTTGAAGTACCGCTCCTGCTCGATCCCCTTGCCGGGGCGTGCGGTGAACCTCGTCCCCGACTCCACCCGCTCGATGGTCCGATGCAGCGTGATCGGTTCCGGGACGTACTGGAGTTGCAGGTAGTGCTGCAGCGCCACCGGATCGACCGGCCGGTGCGGGTTCGGCAGTCCGAGGGCGGTGGCGAGCCGCAGCAGGCTCTTCTTCTCGCTGGCGAACGCCATCCCGGCCGGGCCGGTCGCGACGTAGAGCGGTTTGATCCCGAACGGGTCCCGAGCGCCGAACAGCACCCGCTCCTGGGCATCCCAGATCAGGAACGCGAACATTCCCCGGAGCCGCTCGACGGCTTTGGGGCCCCACTGGTGGTACGCGGCGACCACCGCCTCGGTGTCGCCCGCCGTGGCGAATCGGGCGCCGTGCCGGTGCGCGAGCTCGTGGCGTAGTTCGAGGTAGTTGTAGATCTCGCCGTTGAAGACGATCGTGTAGCGGTCCTCGTGGCCCGCCGGCCCGTACCGCATCGGTTGGTGGGACCCCTCCAGGTCGATGATCGACAGGCGGTTGAAGCCGAAGGCGACGTCGTCGTCGTGCCAGGTGGCGCTCTCGTCGGGGCCGCGGTGGCGGCTACAGCGCAGCGCAGCCGCGAGCGGCCCGGTCCGGGACCCTGCGTCCGCCCCCGAACTCAGTAGCCCGAGAAGCCCGCACATGATCTCTCCTCTGGTGCAGGTAGCCGCCTTCGGCCGCCGTCGACATCCGTCGGAATCCGGCTCGACCTGAGCAAAATACTCGCGAGCTGCCCAGATCGTCAGGACTTGTTTCTGTTGGGAGAATTTGGAGCATACCCGCGGCTCCTTTAGGCGCAAATGATCGTACGCCAGACTGACGAGCGCTCGGGTGAATGATCGCTACTTTACGTCGCTGCGGGTGACGCGCAGCAACTTTCGGGTTACGTGATTCCGGCCGGCGAGGTCGGTCAATCGGTAGCCGGCGGAGATCGGCATAATTCCGGTGAGCGGCGAGAAACCGATCATCAACTGGGGCCGGACGTTTGCGATCAATCAGGAGACACGGTTCGAACGCGGGATGATCGCTCCCGCGAGCCGGGCGAGGGACGCGCCGGGGGAGGAGGAGCCCTGGCGTAGCCCGGCGCTCGCGGCAGGCCCAGAGGATGGCGACGGGCCCGGCTCTCGTGCCGGGAGCGTGCGTGTCCGGGGTGCGGCTCTGCGGTGATCGGCCACGGCGGGGGTGGGGCGGGCCTGGCGCACCAGACAGCTCAGCGGCGGCACCCGGTGGTCCGGTCGGTCATCAACGATCCGGACTCCAGTAGCGGGACCCGGCGCGCCGAGTTCCTCGCCTGTCGGGGCGATGTGGCCGGCGCGCCGCTCGTGGCCCTCGTCTGGGCGACGGAGGCGAATACACGATCGAGCGGCCGGGTGCGAGAAGCTCGCCCGGCCGCCGTCAACGGCACGGGGTGGAAGGGGCAGGGACTGCCCCGGCATCAGGTGGCGGGCGTCTGCTCCAGTTCACGGAGCCGCCGGCGCAGACCCTTCAGCTCCTCGAACCGTGCGGTGACGTCCCGCATGATGGCAGCCATGCCCACGATGCTGCCGTCGGCGCCGTTGAGCATGACGATGGTGAAGTCGAGGGAGATGCGCTCGCCGTCGCGCCGGATGCCCGGCACACTCAGCACCTCTCCCGTGCCATAGCGGCTCTCGCCGGTGCGGATCACATCGGAGAAACCCTTCCAATGCGCCGCGCGCAGCCGCTCCGGAATGATGATGTCCAGCGACTGTCCGACCGCTTCGGCGGCCGGGTGCCCGAAGATTCGTTCCGCTCCCGGGTTCCAGAACGTGATCAGGCCGTCCTGGTCGGTCGCAATTATGGCCTCGGAGGGGGTCTCCATAATTGCGCGGGCGAGTTCTGCGGAAGCACCGTTGGAACCAAACTGCATCGCGTTCGACACCATTCTTCATCGAGGGTGTGGTGCGGACTCGGTGAGCGACACACGGCCCGCATGCTGATCGTGGTCGACATCAGCGAGAACGCACTCCGTCCTGTGAGCAACAACTCACCAATTGTCGCGCCCGCCGATGAGTGTAGCTGGCCTTACGATCCACTTGTCGGTCCACCAGCAGCTGTCAGGGCGTCCGGCGCCCACAGCGGCCGCTGCCCGGTGCAGCCGGGCCCTACCATGTTGTGGTCGGCGACATGGTCCCGCCGCGCGCCCGGCCGTCGCAGTCGGTCGGCCCAGCCGCCGATGGGACCGGGCTCGGCGTAACCGCCACCCGCCCGACGGGAAGGGCGACCTCGACGTGCATACAACGCCATCCAGGAAGCCCGCCGTGACTCGACGGCTGCCGGCCATGAGCCCGGTGCTGTCCCCGCGGCGTCGGTTCGCCGGTGCGCTGACCGCGCTGGTTGTTCTTCCCCTGCTGACCCTGGGTCTGGCCCAGCTTCGCGACATCTTGAACCTGCCTAGCCAAATGCTCCTCTACCTCATCGCCGTAGGGGTCGTGGCGCTGGTCGGTGGGCTGCTCCCGGCGCTGGCCGCCGCAGTCGCGGCAGCGGGGCTGCTGTCCTACTACTTCATCCCGCCACTGCACAACCTCGCCATTTCCGACCCCAACAATCAGGTGGCTTTGGTCGCGTTCCTCCTCGTTGCCTGCGCGGCCAGCTCGGTTGTCGGATTGGCCGCCCGCCGCCGTGCCATCGCGCGCGCGAACGCGCAGAGCCGCGAGGAGCTGCGCAGGCTTGCCGAAGAGCAGGCCGCGCTGCGCCGGGTCGCCACGCTGGTCGCGCGCGGCGCGCAACCGGCGGAGGTATTCGCGGCCGTCGCGGAGGAGGTCGGCAGCGTCCTGGGGGCCGACGGCACGAACATCGTTCGACTCGATCCCGACGGCGCGGCGACCGTCGTGGCCCGCGTCGGTGCGTACCCCGCCGAGTTCCCGATGGGGAGCCGCTGGAGGCCCGAGCCGCCGTTGGCCTTGGCGGCCGTCTTGGATACGGGCCGCCCGGCTCGCATCGACGATTTCAGCGACACTACCGACGCGTACGCCGACGCAATCCGCCGGCTTGGACTCCGGTCGGGGGTCGCGGCTCCGATCGTCGTCGAGGGGCGGCTGTGGGGCGCGGTCGCGGTCGGGACGCGGCGCGAGCGTTTTCCGGCCGACACCGAAGAGCGCATGGCCGGTTTCACCGAGCTGATCGGCACCGCGATCGCGAACGCCGAGGGGCGTGCCCAGCTCGAGGCGAGCCGCGACCAACTGCGCAGGCTCGCCGAGGAACAGGCGGCGCTGCGCCGGGTCGCGACACTGGTGGCCCGCGGGGCGTCACCGGCCGAGGTGCTCGCGGCCGTCGCGGAGCAGGTCGGGAGCGTCCTCGACGCCGACTCCACGACCATCCTCCGCCTCGATCCCGACGGCGCGGCGACCATCCTCACCCGCGTCGGCGACCGGCCCGACGTGTTCCCGGTGGGGAGCCGCTGGAATCCTGAGCCGCCGCTGCCTTTGGCGGTCGCTCTGCGCACGGGCCGCGTGGCCCGCGTCGACGACTTGAGCGAGGCCTCCGACGATTACGGCGACAACCTCCGTCGGATGGGAATCCGGTCGGGGGTCGCGGCGCCCATCATCGTCGAGGGACGGTTGTGGGGCGCGATCGGCACCGGGACGAGGCGCGAGCACCTCCCGGCCGACGCCGAACAGCGCGTTGCGGACTTCACGGAGCTCATCGGCACCGCGATCGCGAACGCCGACAGTCGCGCGCAGCTCGACGCCTCCCGCGCCCGGATCATCACGGCCACCGACGATGCCCGGCGCCGGATCGAGCGCGACCTGCACGACGGCACCCAGCAGCGACTGGTCTCGCTCAGCCTCGGGCTGCGCCTGGCCCGGTCCACCGAGCCGTCGGACCGCTCCACCCTTCAGGCGGAGCTCGGTCGAGCCGCCGACGAGCTCGACGAGGTGCTCGACGAACTGCGCGAGCTCGCCCGCGGCATCCACCCGGCGATCCTCGCCGAGGGCGGGCTCAGCTCGGCCCTGCGTACGCTCGCCCGCCGCACCGCGATTCCGGTGGAACTCGACGTCCGGACCGAAACCCGCGTCGAGGACCGGATCGAGGTAGCGGCCTACTACATCGTGTCCGAGGCACTGACCAACACCACCAAACACGCCCGCGCCTCCTGCATGCGCGTCGCGGTCGACCAGACTGATACCTGTCTGCGCCTCTCGATCCGCGACGACGGCATCGGCGGCGCCGATCCCGCGCGCGGCTCCGGCCTGATCGGGCTGCGCGACCGGGTGCATGCCCTGGGCGGATCGATCGAGGTCAGCAGCCCGTCCGGGGACGGGACGGCGATCCTCGTCGAGCTCCCCCTGAACCCCGCCTGAACGCGGAAGTCCGCGCGCCCAGGGATCAGCCGACCAGGGCCACGGCCCGCGTGGGGCCGCCGTGCGCCCCCTGCAGCTTGAGCGGGAACCCGACGAACGTGAAACGGGAGTTCACCACGCGGTCGAGGTTGGCGAGGTTCTCGTAGTGGGTGATGTGCTCCCTGCGGCACATCATGTGACACGGGTAGCGGGTGCTCACCGGGTTGTCCGGGGTCGGGCTGTCCACGCCGAAGGTCTTGACCCCGCGGCGCACGATCCACTCGCTCGCCGACTCACCGAGGCCGGCGAAGTCGGTGAGGTAGCGCTTGTCGCCCGCGTACCTGTTCCAGGTGCCGGTGTGGAACAGCACGATGTCGCCAGGGCGGACGTCGACGGGGGAGTCCGACTCGACCCGGTCCAGGTCCTCTGCGGTGATGTCGGTCTGCGGCTTGAACTCGGTGACGTCCAGACAGACCGCGCTGCCGTAGAAGAGCTCCAGCGGCATCCTGTCGATCGTGTCCGCGGTCGGGTCGGGGTCGAGGTGGGAGAACGAGTCGACGTGCGTCGGGCCGTTGTCGTTGAGCATGATGCCGGTGGTCTGGAACGAGAACCCGCCCTCGAATCGGGGCGCGGTCTCCTCGTGGGTGGTGTGCTCGAACTGCACGGTCTTGAGATGGCCCGGATAGACCTTCATGCCCTCGTAGATGTCCTGCGACAGGTCGATGATCTCCACGGCGGATCCTCCTGGTACATGACGACGCCGGCTAATACATGACCACGCCGGCGGTGACGTTCAGGTCCTCGCCCGTCACGGCCGCCGCGCCGGCGGAGGCGAGATAGGCACAGGCGCGGGCGACCTCCCCGGCCTCCACGAGCCGCCCGAGCGGCGATGATCCCGTGAAGGCGGCGAGCGCCTCGTCCTCGCTGATGCCGCGGGCCGCGGCCTGCGCGCGGACCACGTCCTCGATCCGCGGGCCGGCGACCGCTCCCGGGCAGACGGCGTTCACCCGGACCCCGTGCGGGCCCAGTTCCAGCGCGAGGGTGCGCACGAGGCCGATCACGCCCATCTTCGCCGCGGCGTAGGGCGTGCGCCCGTGCAGCGGGCGTTTGCCCGTCATCGAGGAGATCGCGATGAGGCAGCCCTCTCCGGCCTGGATCAACGCAGGCACGAACGCGCGGAAGGTGAGGAAAACCCCGTCGAGATCGGTGACCAGGCAGTCGCGCCATTGGGCGAGGGTCAGCTCGTGCAGCGGTGCCGTCGGGCCGGCTACTCCCGCGTTCGCGACGACGGTGTGTACCGGCCCGAGCCCGGCCGCCGCCGCGGCCATCGCCGCGACCGACTCCTCGTCGCGGACGTCGCAGGCCAGCGGCAGCGCCATGGCACCGGCCTTCTCGACGTCCACGACGGTGTTGGCGAGCGTCGCCGGGTCGCGCGCGGTGATGGCGACGTCGAAGCCGTCGGCGGCCAGGGCAGCGGCGACAGCCCGCCCGATCCCCCGGTTGGCCCCCGTGACGACGGCCACGCGAGGCGTCACAGCGCGCGACCCGGCGACGCCCGCAGAGCGGTCAGGATGCGCTCCGGGGTCATCGGCAGCTCGGTCAGGCGGACGCCCAGCGGCGCGAGCGCGTCGTTGACGGCCGCGTTGACCGCCGCCGGCGCCATCATCCGGCCGCCCTCGCCGCCGCCCTTGATGCCGTGCGGGGTGTAGGGCGACGGTGTCTCGGCGTGCCCGATCGCCAGTGCGGGCACCTCCATCGCGGTCGGGATCTGGTAGTCCAGGAAGCTGGACGAAAGCAACTGCCCGTCCGCGTCGTAGACGAACTCCTCGTGCAACGCCGTGCCGATGCCCTGCGCCGTGCCCCCGACGATGTGGCCGGCGAGCGATCGCGGATTGACGAGCGTGCCGCAGTCGTGCACGGCGGCGTAGGCGAGGAAGGTGACCGCCCCGGTCTCGACGTCCACCTCCACGACGGGAACGTGGCAGGCGTGCCCCATGAACGGGTAGAAGACGCCGAGGTCCTTGCGGTCGGACGAGGGCATCGTCGTGTACGGGTGGTCGTAGACCTTGCACTCCTCCAGCCCCGACTCCACGTCCTCGGGGAGGCTGTGCTTGAACAGGTGCAGCACCACCGCGATGTCGGCCAGGCTCTTGCGCTGCTCAGGCACCCCCTTGACCTGGAACCCGCCGTCGACCCACTTGAGGTCGTCCGGGTCGGCCTCCAGCAGGTGCGCGGCCGTGCGCAACGCCTTGGCCTTGATCTTGGCCGTGGCCCCCTCGACGGCCCCGGCGAGCATCACGGTGGTGCGCGAGCCGCCCGGGCCGGTCGCGGGGAGGCCGTTCTTGCTGCCCTGGTAGACCACCGACACAGCGTGCGGGTCGCAGTCGAACTCCTCGGCCACGAGCTGGGCGACCATGGTCTCGGGGCTGTTGCCCCAGAAGGCGCAGGAGTACAGCGTGGCGGTGATGCCGCCGGTCGCGTCGACCTTGAGCGTGACGCTCTCCGGCATGCTCGTGACCGGCGCGCCCGGCTCGTCGAACCAGAACCAGAACTCGGTCGCGGAGAACACGCTGCGCTCCTGGGCGCTGATCAGCCCGACGCCGATGTAGCGGCCCTCGTCGCGGGCCTTCGCCTGCTCGGCGCGCCACCGGTCGTAGTCCGCGAGCTTGAGCGCCTCGTCGAGCACAGCGCCGTAGTTGCCCGAGTCGTAGACGTTGCCGGTGGGGACGAAATACGGGAAGTCCGACGGCTGGATGAAGTTCCGGCGCCGGATCTGCACCGGGTCCATTCCCAGCTCGCGCGCGGCCTTGTCGACCATCTGCTCGAGCATCCAGTTGTTCACCTCGGAACCGAACCCGCGGTAGGCGCCCTGCTGGTTCTTGTTCGTCAGCACCGCCCGGACGCGATAGCGCACGCTGCCGATCTTGTACGGGCCGGTGACCTGCGCCAGCGCATTACCGTGATGGCCGACGCCGAACTGGATGTAGGCGCCGTAGTCGTCGATGGTGTCGATCTTGATGCCGCGCAGCGTGCCGTCGCGCATCACCGCGAGCTCGACCTCGTAGATCCGGTCGGAGCCGTGGTGGTCGCAGTTCGACATGTTGTCGATCCGGTCCTCCAGGTACACGACCGGCCGGCCGGCCACGCGGGAACACATCGCCGCGATCACGGCAGGCTTCGTCGCGAAGAGCTTCGAGCCGAAGCTCCCGCCCGCGGGGACGGGGCGGATGTCGAGTTTGTTCGCCGGGATCCTCAGCGTGCCGGCCACCATGAACAGGTAGCTGGTGAAGCTGAGCGAGTTGGTGTCGATCGTGACCTGGCCGGTGGCGTGGTCGAAGTCGGCGATCGCGCCGACGGTCTCCAGCGGCTGCCCGCCAGAACGGTGCCAGCGCAGCCTGTCGCGGACCACCAGGTCCGCCTCGGCGAAGTCCCGGTCGACCTCGCCGAAGTCGAACGTGCGCTCGTAGGCGCAGTTCGACCCCAACGTCTCGTGCACCAGCGCGGACCCGTCGGCCAACGCGGCCTCCGGGTCGACGACCGCCGGGAGCGGCTCGTACTCGACCTCGATGAGGCCCAGCGCGTCCTCGGCGAGGTAGCGGCTGTCGGCGACCGCGATCGCGACGCCCTCGCCGACGTAGCGCACCTTGTCCACAGCGAGGCAGCGCCACGTGTGGTTGGCGGGGTCCGGCCCGAAGTCGGGCATGGGATCGGTCAATTCGGCCGCCTGCGCGCCGGTGATCACCGCGTGCACCCCGTCGAGCGCCTCGGCCGCGGTCGTGTCGATCGCGACGATCCGCGCGTGCGCGTACGGACTGCGCAGTACCGCGGCGTGCAGCGTCCAGGGGGTGACGAGATCGGCGATGTAGCCGCCGCGCCCGCGCAGGAACTTCGGGTCCTCCACGCGACGGATGGACTTGCCGACCCAGTTCCGCTCCTCCTTGTGGGTGCGGACCGGTGGGGCTCCGGAACGGTCGCGGCCGGTCATGCCTGCGCCCCCGTCTGCTCGCCTGCGCGCATCCGCGCCGCCGCGGCCAGGACGGCCTCGGTGATGAACTGGTAGCCGGTGCAGCGGCACAGGTTGCCGGAGACGGCCTCGCGGACCTGCGCGGGCGTCGGGTCCGGGTTCCTCTCGAGCAGCTCGCTCGCGGTCAGCAACATCGCCGGGGTGCAGAAGCCGCACTGCAAGGCCTGCTTGTCCCAGAACTCGTCCTGCAGCGGGTGCAGGTCCGGGCCGTCGGCAAGACCCTCGACCGTGCCCACGTGCGCACCCTCGGCCTGCACGGCGAACGTCGTGCAGGATCGGATCGTGCGCCCGTCGAGCAGCACCGTGCAGGCCCCGCAGACGCCGTGCTCGCAGCCGATGTGCGTGCCCTTGAGGCCCAGTTCGTCCCGGAGGAAGTCGACGAGCAGCGTGCGCGGCTCCACCTCGGCGGTGTGCCTCCGGCCGTTGACCACCAGTTCGATGCGGTGCTTCTCGGTCATATCGGGGCTCACCTCTCGTCCTGAGCGCGGGACAGGCTGAGCTCGAGCGCGCGCCGGACGTGCACACGCGCGAGATCGGTACGGATCACCGCACTGGCGTGCACGTCGCCGGCCGGGGTGAGACCGGCCACGGCGGCCTCGGCGACGGCCGCGATGTCGACCGCGGCGACGGCCGCGCCGGTCAGTAGCTCCTCGGCGGCCGTCGCCCGCACCGCAGTGGGGCCGACGCCCCCGAGCGTGATCGACGCGCTGGCGACCCGGCCGTCGGCGACCTCTACGACCGCGGCGACGGCGACGATCGCGAAGTTGCCGTACCCGCGCGCGAACTCGACGAACGCGTGTCCGCCGCCGCGGCGCCGCAGCCGGACCTCCGTGAGGATCTCGTCGGGCTGGAGCGAGGTGGTGAAGGGGCCGAGGAAGAACTCGGCGGCGGGGATCCGGTGGGTCCCGCCCGGGCCGGCCGCGACCATCTGGGCGTCGAGGGCGAGCGCGACGACTGGCAGCTCGGCGGCAGGGTCGGCGTGCGCGATGTTGCCGCCGACGGTGCCGCTGTTGCGGATCGGCCGGTGCGCCACGAGCCCGATCGCCTCGGCCAGCAGCGGCGCGGCCACGGCGACCTCCGGCGAGTCCTCCACCGCGGCCTGCCGCGTCATCGCCCCCAGCACGACCGCGTCGTCCTCGACGCGGATCCCGGCCAGCTCGCCGACCCGGCGCAGGTCGACCAGGTGGCCGGGTTGGGCGAGCCGGAGGTTCATCAGCGGGACCAGGCTCTGCCCGCCGGCGAGCAGGCGGGGCTCGTCGTCGGCGTGCTCGACGAGCAGCCCGACGGCCTCGGCCACAGTGATCGGTGCGCTGTAGCGGAACGGCGGGGGCTTCACGACGACATCCCGGGCACGGAGGCCTCCTCGATGCGGCTCGGCGGCAGAACGCGATGCTTGCTTGTGACCGCCGTCACGCGCACTCACCGATCCTGGCCGGGCCGTCGCGGGGCGGCCATGTGTGCGGCCCCAGGAACTCGGGCCGTTTGCTGGCAACCACCACAGGAACTTCCCCGCCGAAGAAGCGCTCCTTAGGACTCGTCCAGCCGCACGATGTCACGCACGGTCAGCGCGAGCTGCAGTTCCAGGCGCGCGTCGATGCCGCGCAGGCTGCGACCAGTCAGCTGCTCGATGCGGCCCAGCCGGTAGCCGACCGTGTTGGGGTGCACCACAAGCTCCGCGGCAGTGGCGGACGTGGAGCACCCCGTGCGCAGCCACACGCGCAGCGTCGAGACGAGGTCGCCGCCGCGCCGCTCGTCGTGCAGCACGAGCGGGCGCAGCCCCGAGCTCGCGAAGCGCCGCAGCGCGTCCGGGGCGCCGGTCTCCAGCAGCAGCGCCGACAACCCGAGCTGTCGCGCGTCCACGAAGCCCCCCGGCCGGGCTGCGCGCCGCAGCCGGGCTGCCCCGCGGGCCACCCGGTAGGCAGGTGCGTACTCCTCAGGCGTGCGCGCCGTCGGACCCGCGACGAGTGTGACCGGACAACTGGGCCCCGCCAGCTGCGCGACCTGAGCCCGCACCCGGCGCAGGACGTCCACTGGCTCCGGCTCGTCCGGTACGAGCAAGACGTAGCCGTCCTCGTGGGCGCCGACCAGCGGAGTGGCGTCCGGACCCGCCGCCGCCCTGGCCACTTCGGCAACCCGCACACCCGCCGGAAGTTGCCCGTCGACCGCCAGCACCGCGACCGTCCGCGGCACCGCCAGGTCGTGGCCGAGCGCCGCGGCCCGGTCCAGCAGCGACTGCGGGTGCAGCGGCCCCTCCTGGCGCAGGAGGTCGGCGACCAAGTCCCCGGAGAGCCGCCCTTCCACGGCCACGAGGTGGCGTGCCTTCAGCAACTCCAGCGCGACCACGAGCGCGAACCGCTCGATCACGCGCAGCTGCACGGGCGCCGGGACGGCGGGCGGCGCGGTGACCCAGAGGCGTCCCACCAGCTCGTGGCCGAGCACGACCGGGGCGACCCAGGCCTTCTCCCGGCGCGCGTCGTTCGGGGCGCCCGGCAGCACCGGGCCCGCAGGCGCCACAACCGGGATCCGCACGACCTCGTAGCGGCGGGCCAGGTCCTCCAGCGCCTGCCGGGCGGGTGCGCGCCGCCGCGCCGCCGCGTCCGGCGGGGGCCGGTAGCCCTCGTCCGGGGCCCGGGCCAGCAGCCTGCCGTCGGCGTCCTCGACCGTCACCGATGCGCCGAGCGTCCGCGCGAGCGCGGCGACGAGGCCCGCGAGCCCCACCTCGTCGAGCACCAGCTGCATCAGCTCGCGGTGCCGTTGTTCGGCCCATTCCAGCTCGGCCCGTCCGCGGCGCAGCTCGTCGTTGGTGCGGGAGAGCTCCCCGATCACCTCCTGCTGACCGGCGCGCAGCCGCGAGGTCTCCAGCGCCAGCGCGGCCTGCCCGGCGAGTAGCTCGACCAGCTCGATCTCCGCCGGCGCGAAGTCGCGGGCGGTGACCGAGTACCCGACGAGCACACCCGTCGCCGCCGCCGGGCCGCCGTCGTCCTCCGCTGCCGGGAGCGGCACCGCCACCAGACCGCGGTAACCCTGCGCCGAGGCGAGGTCGGGCAGCCTGCCGTAGTCCGTGGCCACCCGGACATCCGGCACGGCCACCGTGCGGCCTTCCCGGAAGGCCCGGGCGGCGGGGGTGTCGAGCGGCGGCCCCGACGGGTGCACGAGGAGCGAGCCGCCGTCGCCGAGCAGGGCGATGTAGTCCGGGGTCAGGCCGCGCCATCCTTCGACGTGCAGGTGCTCCCCGGTGGCGTCGGCCAGCATCACGGCGCAGAACTCGAAGCCGATCAGGTCGCAGGCCAGCTCCGCGACCCTGGCCAGCACCGCGTCGAGCGACTCGGCGGCGTTCACGGCACGGGCGATCTCGCTGACGGCGGACATCCACGACCGCAGCGATGCCGGCACCCCGGGCGCCACCATCCCTGCACTGTCGCGGGCAGGTCCCGCGGTCGCAAGACCCCGCGCCGAGCTCAGGAATCCCGCATGTCGGCGGAGTCACCGGGGCGGCGTAGCCCGAAGGCGACGGACGGGTCTCCGGGCACCCAGTCCCCGCGGAACTGCACGCCGTCGCCCAGCTCACGCGTGCGCTCCAGCAGCGCCCGGCCGAGCTGCAGCTGTGCCGGTTCCCACGCACGCAGGGCGGCCCTGACGTCGCCCTCGCACTGGGTGAGGGCGGCTGCCAGCGACCACACGTCGTCCGCGCCCTTCGCCGTCGCGGCCCCGGCGTGCGGGCGCACGGAGAAGGCGGCGTCGCCCACCAGACAGACCCGGCCGAACGCCATGCGCGGCACTCCCACGTCCACCATCACCTGGAGGAACGGTTCGGCGACGCGCCGGGCGACCTCCGCGAGCGGCCGCGGAAGCACGGCCGCGGCGGTGGCCCGCAGCTCGGCCACCTGCTCGTCGCGCACCGACCCGGGCGGCAGCGACACGTCCCGGCGCGTCCCCCACCGGTCGGTCAGCAGGTCGGCGAGCGGCCGGCCCGCCGCCACGTTGCGGTACCAGACCAGGTTCATCAGCCGCCTGCCCGGCTCCGCCTTGCCGTCGTAGTTCGGGATCGGGTAGGTGAGTGCGAGCATCCCCGGCCCCAGGTGGTAGGTCAGGGCGTCGTCGAGCGCAGCCGCCGTCCCCGGCTCCAGCTCGCGCTCGTCGACGAGACCTCGCCAGGCGACGTAGCCGGCGTAGAGCTGCTGCACGTCGGGAAGCACGGTCCGCCGCACGAAGGACGACACACCATCGGCGGCCACGACCAGGTCGCACCGGGCCGTGTTGCCGTCGCTGAACGCCAGCTCGACGCCATCCGCGTCCTGTGCCAGCCCCGTCACGTCGTGCCCGATGTGGTAGCGCTCGCGACCGAAGGCCCGCAGGAGAGGGCCGTAGAGCGCGTTGTAGCTCGTGAACCGATACCGGCGGACGGACTCGTCCAGCACGGTGCCGTCGGCCGCGAGGTAGCGGTGGAACGTCGCCGACGTGCTCACGGTGCGCAGGTCGAGCAGCGTGTTCTCGCGCAGGTACCGGACGGTCACCGGATGGAGCACGATGCCTCCGCCGCGGCCGTCGAGCGGCGCGGCCGAGCGCTCGTGCACGTCGACCTGGCAGCCGAGGTCCCGCAGGACGAGCGCAGCCGTCAGGCCGGTGAGCGAGCCGCCGACGACGGCGACCCGCGGCAGGCAGGCAACACACCCCGACCAGGACATCCTCGTCATGCTCCAGGTGAGGACCCGCTCACCGGTGGGCGCGCCATTCGGTGAACACGACGATCACCGGAAGCGTGAGCCCGAAGTAGACGAAGATGATGTGCCAGCCCAGCGACACCGCCATCTGCATTCGGGCGGGCAGGAGGTTTTCGGCCGCATCGGCGAGCACGAGCTCGATCTGATCCACATCGGCCTCCGAATCCCTGCCGGGGCGCGTCATGATGCCGGGAGTTCTCCGAGGAAGGCAGCGTATCCCGCGCTGAATCGGCCCTTTGCCACCATCGTGGGGGCCGGCCCGAGCGCCTTTTACCCGCTGCCCCCACCGGGCTAGATGCTGTGTGTCTCCACCGGATGGCGTATCGCGCCCGGGACGTTCGAATCGGCGCCCCGGACCGCCGACCTGCGGATGCCGTCCGCGAGCCGCCCGTGCACCGGGCGCTACGTGGCACCCGCCTCGCGGGCCCCGGTGCGAGGGACGCGGTCGGGCCGCTCGATATGCCGATGGCGGCTCGCGGTCCGAACGCCCCTGGTCACCGGCGCGTTTCCGGTCTAGCCTCGAAGGCCGGGAGGCGCCTGGGGTCCCTGATCGATATCGGGATCTTCAAACCGAATAGCCGAGTACTTCGGCCAGGCGGGCTTCGTTGCCGTCCGCCATTTCCACCTGATTTGCGCCTACGCCGGATTGTGCATCCGCGCTGAGGAGGGACGGCCAGTGGGAGTGCGGCAGTGGATCGAGAGTTGGCCGGCGGTACGGCAGGTCACAGGAGCGGACCGGACCGCGCGCGGCGATGCTGCCCGGTCCTCGCGCAGCGACCATCTCCGACCTCGGACCGCGGAGGCCGACCGCGTCGTCCAGTCGGTCTGCCCGTACTGCGCGGTGGGCTGCGGGCAGCGGGTCTTCGTGAAGGACGAGCAGGTCATCCAAATCGAGGGTGATCCGGACTCGCCGATCTCGCGGGGGAAGCTCTGCCCGAAAGGCGGCGCCAGCCTCCAGCTCGTGACGCTCCCCCAACGCGTCACCACGGTCCGCTACCGGCGCCCCGGCGGTACCGAATGGGAGGACCTCGACCTCGACACGGCGATGCACATGATCGCCGACCGCGTGCTCGACACCCGGCACCGGACGTGGGAGGACACCGACGCGGACGGGCACCCGCTGCGCCGCACGATGGGCATCGCCCACCTCGGCGGGGCCACACTGGACGACGAGGAGAACTACCTGATCAAAAAGCTGTACACGGCGCTCGGCGCGATACAGGTGGAGAACCAGGCCCGCCTTTGACACTCCTCCACGGTCCCCGGTCTGGGGGTCTCGTTCGGTCGCGGCGGCGCCACGTCGTTCATGCAGGACCTCTCGAAGAGCGACTGCATCGTGATCCAGGGGTCGAACTTCGCCGAGTGCCATCCCGTCGGCTACCAGTTCGTGACGGACGCCAAGCTGCGCGGGGCGAAGGTCATCCACATCGACCCGCGATTCACGCGCACCAGCGCCGTCGCCGACCTGCACGTCCCGATCCGGGCGGGCACGGATATCGCGCTACTGGGCGGGTTGATCAACTACGTGCTGAGCGAGGGGAAGGAGTTCCGCGAGTACGTCGTCGCGTACACCAACGCCCCGGCGATCATCAACGAGGACTTCCGCGACACCGAGGACCTGGACGGGCTCTTCAGCGGCTGGGACCCGGAACAGGCCTGCTACGACGTCTCCACCTGGGCGTACGAGAACGCCGACGCGCCGAGCAGATCGGTCCAGCAGCAAGGCGGTCACCAGCACAAGCTGTTCGCGGGCGGCGACAAGTACGGGAGCCGCGGCGTTGCCGTGAGCAAGAAGCCGCCGCGCGACGAGACGCTGCAGCACCCGCGCTGCGTGTTCCAGATCCTCAAGCGCCACTACGCCCGCTACACGCCGGAGTTCGTCGAGGAGGTCTGCGGCATCCCGCAGGACTCGTTCCGCGCGGTGGCTGAGGCGATCACCGAGAACGGCGGGCGTGAGCGCACCACGAACTGGTCCTATGCCGTGGGCTGGACCCAGCACAGCGTCGGGGTGCAGTACATCCGGGCCGCGTCGATCCTGCAGTCACTGCTGGGCAACATGGGCCGTCCCGGCGGCGGGATCCTCGCGCTGCGCGGCCACGCCAGCATCCAGGGCTCCACCGACATCCCCACGCTGTTCAACATCCTTCCCGGCTACCTGCCGATGCCGGCGGGATCCATCGGCGATTCCCTGGCGAGCTACGTCGCCCCCGACGTCGGAGTCGCCGGCTACTGGGGCGACATGTCCCACTACATCGTGAGCCTGCTCAAGGCCTGGTTCGGGGACGCCGCCACCGCGGAGAACGACTTCGGGTTCGACTGGCTGCCACGCCTTACCGGCGACCACAACAACTACCGGACCGTGCTCGAGATGGTCGACGGGAAGGTGCCCGGCTACATCGTCGCCGGGGAGAACCCGGCCGTCGGCAGCGCCAACGCCAGAATGCAGCGGCTGGGCCTGGCCAAGACGGAATGGCTGGTCGTGCGCGACTTCGTCGCCGTCGAGACCGCGACGTTCTGGAAGAACTCCCCGGAGATCGAGTCCGGGGAGCTGCGTACCGAGGACATCGGCACCGAGGTGTTCCTCATGCCGGCGGCCAACCACGTGGAGAAGGAAGGCACGTTCACGAACACCCAGCGGCTGTTGCAGTGGCGGCACAAGGCCGTCGAGCCGCCGGACGACGCCCGCAGCGAGCTGTGGTTCTTCTACCACCTCGGGCGGATCATCAAGGAGAAGCTGGCCGATTCCGACGATCCCAAGGACGCCCCGATCCAGGCCCTGACCTGGGATTACCCCGTGCACGGCCCCATGGCCGACCCGAGTGCCGAGGCCGTGCTGCAGGAGATCAACGGCTACGGCCCCGCCGGCGAGCTGCTCGACGCCTACACCCAGCTCCGCGACGACGGCTCCACGCGCTGCGGCTGCTGGATCTACACCGGGGTGTACGCCGACGGCGTGAACCAGGCCGCGCGGCGCAAGCCGGCCCGCGAGCAGGACTGGGTGGCGGCGGAGTGGGGCTGGGCGTGGCCCGCGAACCGGCGCCAGCTGTACAACCGCGCTTCGGCCGACCCGGCAGGGAAGCCGTGGAGCGAGCAGAAGGCTCTGGTCTGGTGGGACGGGGAGAAATGGACGGGCCACGACGTGCCGGACTTCCCCGTCCGGACGCCGCCGGACTACGTCCCGCCGCCCGGCGCCACGGCCGTGGCCGCGCTGGCAGGCGACGATCCGTTCATCATGCAGACGGACGGCAAGGCGTGGCTCTTCGCGCCCGCGGGGCTGGTCGACGGACCGATGCCCACGCACTACGAGCCGGCTGAGACGCCATACGTCAACATGCTGCACCCCGCGCAGCCGCGCAATCCGGCGGCGATGCTGTACGACCAGCCGGGCAACCGCCACCACCCGGTGGGGTCCGAGGTCTTCCCGTACGTGCTCACCACCTACCGCCTCACCGAGCATCAGACCGCGGGTGGCATGAGCCGCCACCTTCCCTACCTCGCCGAGCTGCAGCCCGAGGCGTTCTGCGAGATCTCGCCCGAGCTGGCCCAGGAGCGGGGGATCGCCCACCTCGGGTGGGCGACCGTCGTCACGGCTCGCAACGCGATCGAGCTGAGGGTGCTCGTGACGAGGCGGATGACACCGCTGCGCATCGAGGGCCGCGCGACCCACCAGATCGGCATCCCGTGGCACTTCGGCCACAACGGCCTCGCGACGGGCGACAGCGCCAACGACCTGCTGTCGATTACGCTCGATCCCAACGTCCACATCCAGGAGTCCAAGGTGCTGACCTGTGATATCCGCCCGGGACGGCGCCCGCACGGACCTGAGCTGCTGGCATTCGTCGACGACTACCGGCGAAGGGCGGGACTCGCATGAGTGATTACCCCGGCAGCCCGGTCGAGCGGGCCGGCAGCAGGCCGGCAGGCGGTACCACCGACCCGACGGCCGCGTTCGGCAGCAACGTCGGTACCGCCTACACCACACCGATGACGGGGCAGACCGAGCGGGCGTCCTATCTGGGCATGCCCGGCGAGCGGCCGCCGCGGCTGGGCTTCTTCACCGACACCTCGGTCTGTATCGGGTGCAAGGCCTGCGAGGTGGCGTGCAAGGAGTGGAACGCCGTCCCGCCCGACGTCGACCCGACGGGCGACACGCCGTCGGACCTCGAGGGGCTGCGGGACATGGACCTGCTCGGCATGTCCTACGACAACACCGGCGCGCTTGGAGCCTCCACCTGGCGGCACGTGGCGTTCATCGAGAGCCACCGCGACCATGCCCACGCCGGGGAGTCCCCATCCCAGCCAGGGGACGACGTCCGGTGGCTCATGTCCTCGGACGTGTGCAAGCACTGCACGCACGCGGCCTGCCTGGACGTCTGCCCGACCGGGGCGCTGATCCGCACCGAGTTCGACACCGTCTTCGTGCAGCCCGACGTCTGCAACGGCTGTGGGTACTGCGTGTCGGCCTGCCCGTACGGGGTGATCGACGTCCGGCCCGGCGACGGGCGGGCCTTCAAGTGCACGCTCTGCTACGACCGCACCAGGGACGGGCTGACGCCGGCATGCGCTCAGGCGTGCCCGACCGAGTCGATCCAGTTCGGCCCGCTGGACGAGCTGCGGGAACGGGCCGACCGGCGGCTGGAGCAGCTGCACGCCGGCGGGGTGGCCGAAGCGCGGCTCTACGGCCGCGACCCCGACGACGGCGTCGGTGGTGACGGGGCGTTCTTCCTGCTGCTCGACGAGCCCGAGGTCTACGGGCTGCCGCCGGACCCGGTGGTGACCACGCGGGACCTCCCGCAGATGTGGAAGCGGGCCGCGCTCGCCGCGGTCGGCCTGACGGCCGCGATCGTGGGCTCGTTCTTCGGTGGGCAGTCCCGGTCGAAGGAGGCGCGCTGATGCCAGGAGGCGGCGACAACCCGGTCGATGTGCTGGGCGACGGCCACGCGGGTCGGCGGGAGCGGCGGGGTCACCAGCGCGTCAAGGGCTCGATGGTGCCGGAGGCGGAGTTCGCCTCCTACTACGGGCGGCCGATCCTCAAGAAGCCGACGTGGAAGAACCCCGACGTGCCGCTGTACCTGTGGGGCGGCGGTATGGCGGGGACGTCCGCGGTGGCCGCGGCGCTCGGCGACGTGACCGGCAGGCCGATGCTGCGGCGCGGGGGCAGGCTCGTCGCCATCGGCGGCGCGGTGGCGGGCACGGTGGCCCTCATCCACGACCTCGGCCGCCCCACCCGCTTCGTCAACATGCTGCGGGTGATCAAGCCGACCTCGCCGCTGTCGATCGGCTCGTGGATCCTCAGCCCGTTCGCCGGGCTGGCCGCGGCCTCCGCAGCTTCGGAGCTCACCGGCATCGCCCCGCGGCTGGGGCGGCTGGCCGGCTTCGGTGCCGCGCTCCTCGGCCCGCCCCTGGCCAGCTACACGGGGGTCCTGCTGGCTGACACCGCCGTACCGGCCTGGCACGAGGCCCGCAACGAGCTGCCGCTGCTGTTCGCGGCCAGCGGCGCGGCCGCCGGCGCGGGGGCGCAGCTGGTCGTCACCGGGCTCACCCGCGCCGAACGGCGGGAGCGCATGCCGATGGTGCGACTCGCCGTTGCCGGGGCCGCAGCCGAGATCGCCGTGGGTGAGGTGCTGGAGCGGCGGCTCGAGCGCCTTCCGGGCGACATCGCGGGGGCGTACCGCACAGGGAAGGCGGGGCGATGGAACCGGGCCGCCCGGATTCTCACGGCCGCCGGCGGGCTGGGGGCCCTTCTCGCTGGGCCGGCCGACCGGCGCGGCCGGATCGCCGTTGTCGCCTCCGGTGTCGCCCTCGCTGCGGGCTCGATGGCCACCCGGTTCGGCGCGTTCGAGGCGGGCGTGGCGTCGGCCGCGGACCCGCAGCACGTGGTCGTCCCGCAGCGGGCCCGGCTCACCGCGCAGGACGGGCCGTCGCGATCCGAGGGCTCGTGGCTCGCCGATGCGACATCCCCGGTCCCGCACAACTGAACCGCGGTCGGCACGCTGGCCCGGCGGGCCGACCGCGGACCACACGGGCTATCGCGCCGGGGGCTCGTTCGCGGGCTGCGGGGTGACGGGCTGCGCGGCGGGGCGATTCTGACCATCGGTGTCCTGCTCGCCAAGAAGGAAGGCCGAGATGACGGGCTGCGCGGGGGCGGGCTCCTGCTTCAGGACTATCCAGGCGACCACGATCACGAACGCGATCACGACAACCGGCACGAGCGGGGCGTAGGGGTGCGCGTGGCTGAGCATCCAGTCTGCGACGAGGGCACCGACGACCATGCTCACGAGGACCCCGGCCATGCGGCGCGCCGCGGGCCCCGTGTGCGTCCAGGGAGCGAGACCGCTCGCGAAGCTGATGAAGGTGGCGGTCGCCGCCGTGGTGGAGATGGCCGGCACGTGGAGCGACCGGATGGTGTTCATCTGCAGACCCATCCCGAACGCGTTCAGGCCGAGCATGATGTAGGTCACCACGTTGGACGGCGAGGTCGTCACCCACACGGCGAAGAAGGCCACCTGGATGAGGAGCACAACCCCGAGCGCGACGGACACGCGGCGCGGCCACACCAGGAAGACATTGTCATCGTCCACCTCCTCGTCGCCGTCGAACGCCTTCAGGATCTGCACCGCGAGCACGGCACCCGCCGCGAACGTGACGAGAGAGACGACCACGGAGATCGGGTCCGGTCCGGCGGGCGGGCGAGTGCCGGCGGCGCCGACTCCGAGGAACACGATGTTCCCGGTCTGGAATGCCGTGAAGACCTTCCCGAACGAGAGGAAACAGATCGCCTCGTACATTCCGGACGAGAACGCCAGCAGCACGAGTAGTCGGTCGCGAACGGCCAGGAGCGCAGGTGTCGCGTGCGTGGCAGCCGGGTCCACGGTGCGCACCATATTTACTCTGTCTGGCATTTGCTCCTCCTGATGCATCTCGATCCACCAGGGGGATACGTACCGGTTCGTTCGCGCTCGGATACCGCCGGCGGACCAGCCATGACCCATCACCTCGTCGGAGGTCGCTGGTGAAGTCGTTACGTTCAGCGTGCGCCGATTTGGCTGTGCGTTCAATAGCTGCTGGCGAACAGCTAGTAGTGCGGGGTTATGATTACCCTCACCCGGCCAGACATTTTACCGGTTGGCCGGGTACGCCATCCAGATGGCCCGCCGTGCGCTTTGTCGCATTGCAGCCAGGCGGGCCACCGGTCAACCGGAAGCGAAGATGGCTGCTGGCCTTGATGGCGCAGGTCAGAGTTGGCCCGACACAGAACACACACCAGGCGAGTCGCCGCGACCGGCAGGCCGGCTGCTGCCCGGTCCCGGAGGGGAGGCGCACGAGAATTCGGTCTCCGGTCCGCTCCGGGCCACCGCCCGTCGGCTGGGCTGCGCGCGGGCCGTTGGCCCGAGATCGCCGCTGCGGCGTATCTTGTATGCGGTCCCCTCGCGGATCTCAGTGGCCGGTGAGCGCACACCTGACACGGCCGTGAGCCTGGGCGCTGCTCGGCGCGGTGGGGCCGACCATGATCTCAAAGAGGAGTTCCTGTGCAGTTCCGTCAGCTGGAGTACTTCGTGGCGGTGGCAAGGGAGAGACACTTCGCGCGCGCGGCGGAAGCCTGCTACGTGTCGCAGCCCGCGCTCTCCGCCTCGATCGCCAAGCTCGAGCGGGAACTGAACGTCACATTGATCAACCGTGGGCACAACTTCGAGGGCCTCACCCCGGCAGGCGAACGGCTCGTCGTGTGGGCCAAGCGGATCCTCGCCGAGCAGGACGCGTTCAAGGCCGAGGTGGCCGCCGTGCAGTCCGGTATCACCGGCACGCTGCGTCTCGGCACGGAACCGACGGCGTCGACGATCCTGGCGCTTCCCGTGGCCGCGTTCTGCGCGGCCCACCCGCTGGCCAAGGTGCAGGTGGCCTCGCGGTCGTCGGCCACGGAGCTGCACCGCCAGCTGCGCGAGTTCGAACTGGACGCTGCGATCGCTCATTTCGCCCCGGCGGACCGGGAGAGCTTGCAGGTGGTGCCGCTGTACGAGGAGCGGTACATGGTGCTGGCGTCCGGCGACCAGCTGATGCCCCACGGTGACACCATGACGTGGAACGAGGCGGCCCACCTGCCGCTCGCGCTGCTGACCCCGGACATGAGGATCCGCCAGGTCATCGACAAGGCGTTCGCGGACAACGGGGTGGTGGTGACCCCGCAGATGGAGACGGACTCGGTCGCGTCCCTGTACGCGCTCGTGGGCCTCGGATCGTGGGCGAGCATCGTGCCGCACACGTGGTTGCGCGCGATGCCGGTGATCGGCAAGACGCGCGCCGTCGCCTTGGTCGACCCGATCGTGCGGACGCAGGTCTCGGTGGCGACCCACGCGGCCACCCCTGGCTCCGTGGCGGCCAGGGCCTTCGTGGCGGCGGCAAAGAGCCTGCCGCTGGCAGAGGCCTTCGACCAGCCGATGCCGACCGAGCACCACGTCCGGTGAACCGGGACCCGTCGCGTGGCGGACCGGCGCGGTCAGCGTGCGTACAGGGCTTCCACCGCTCGCCGGTCGAGCGCGCCCTTGGCGGTGTGCGGCAGCGAAGCGACGACGTCGAGCCGGTCGGGCACCTCGAAGGCGGACAGCCTGCTCCGGGAGTACTCCAGGATCTGCTCGGACCCGACGCTCTCGCCGTCGCCCAGCACCACGGCGGCGCCGACTCGTTGCCCGTAGGTCGGGTCGGGGATGGCGAACACGGCTGCCTCAGCGACACCGGGGCACCCGGCGATGATGTCCTCGACGTGCTCGGGCGAGATCTTCTCGCCTCCGCGGTTGATGAGGCTCTTGATGCGCCCGGTGAGGAACAGGTACCCGTCGTCGTCCAGCGAGCCCAGGTCGCCCGTGCGGAACCACCCGTCGGCGAAGCTGCGCTCCGTCTCGGCCGGGTCGCCGAGGTAGCCGCGGGTGACGATCGGACCGCGCACCCACACCTCGCCCGCAGAGCCGACCGGGCAGGTGTGCCCGTTCTGGTCGACGACACGAACGTCCACCGCGGTCGGCCGGCCGACCGACCCGTGCTTCAGCGGCCCGTGCTGCGGCAGTGGTTCACTGGCGGCCTGGTGCGCGGACTCCGTCATCCCGTACGCGCACAGCAGCGGCGCGCCGAGCGTGCGCTCGAGCGCCCGTTGCGTGGCGGCGTTGAGGGGAGCACTGCAGCTTCGCATGAACCTCAAGGGCACGACCTGGGGCCCCGGGTACTCGCTCGCCGACCGTTCCAGGAGGATCTCGTGGATGGTCGGGACAGCGGTGAACCACGTGGCGGACACGGCCCGCACGTCGTCCCAGAACGTGTGCGCCGAGAACCGTCCCCGCTCCGGCAGCAGCACGGATCCGCCGCTGGCCAGGGAGGCCAGGAGTGCGGCGAACAGGCCGTGACCGTGGAAGAGCGGCATCGCCGCGACCGTCGCGTCGTCCGGTCCCAGTTCGTAGCCGGCGCAGATGCTCTGCACGGAGGCGGCCACGTTGGCGTGCGTCAGCGGGACCATCTTGGCCCGGTCGGTGGTGCCCGCGGTGAACAGGACGAGGGCGTCCTCGCTCGTGAGGTCATGTGCCGCGCCCCGCGTGTGTCGCAGCGGAGGTGTGCCGGTCTCGAGCGTGGCCGTTGCCGTGCCGGCGCGGGTGACGTCCACGCGCAGGCTCCAGGTCGGGACGTTCACCTGCGCGATCGGTGTGGTGCCTGCCGCGAGCGGGCCGAGGAGCACGGCTTTCGCCCCCAGCGCTTCGAGCCGGGCGCGCATCTGTGGCTCGGGCAGCGCGGGGTCCATCGGAGCGACCACCAGCCCGGCCCGTGCCGCACCGAGGAGCGCGACGACGAACTCGGCGGTGTTGGCGGAGACGAGGGCGACCGGGTCTCGGCGGCGCAGCCCCGTGCTGCGGAGCCGGGCGGCCACGTCATCGACGACGGCGGCGAGGGCGCCGTAGGACAGGGTCATCCGGTCCCCGGTGACGACGAGCGCTCTGGCCCCGGGACGTTCGCGCACCTGCCCGTCGAGGAGATCGGCGAGCCCCGTGATCGCCGGGGACGGGTGCCGATTCGCGTCGCGCACGGACTCCGCGGTCGGAACGGTCATGACCAACACCTCCTCGCCGTGCTCTGACAATTGCTCAGCTGACACTCTGCGCCAATTCCGTGGCTCCGTCTAATACGCGCTGCCGAACATTCGATAGCGGGCATCTATTAACGCGGCCGTGGGGCCGTGGGACGGGCCTGACAGGCGTTGATAGACACTGCTTATCAGCTGGTCATCGGAAGGTCTTGAACGCAACGATGCGCACTGCGGACAATGGTCAAGAGAAAGCCAACAGGCATAAAACCGGGCAGGACCACACAGCAGGGACCTTGAGACGATGACCATCGCTTCCACAGGGGAAACCACGGCGTCCGCCGCCGATACTACGGCCGAACTCACCGACGGCTACCACTTGGTCGTCGACGCGCTCAAGCTGAACGACGTCGAGACGATCTACGGTCTGGTCGGTATCCCGATCACCGACCTTGCCCGCCTCGCGCAGGCCCGGGGCATCCGCTACATCGGCTTCCGCCACGAGAGCAACGCGGGACACGCCGCGGCAGCGGCCGGGTACCTCACGAAGAAGCCCGGCGTGTGTCTGACGGTGTCCGCCCCGGGCTTCCTCAACGGGCTGGTCGCGCTGGCCAACGCCACCACGAACTGCTTCCCGATGGTGCAGATCTCCGGCTCCAGCGAGCGCCACATCGTCGACCTCCAGCAGGGCGACTACGAGGAGATGGACCAGCTCGCCGCCGCGAAGCCGTTCGTCAAGGCCGCGTACCGCGTGAGCCGGGTGGAGGACATCGGCCGTGGTATCGCCCGCGCGCTGCGCACCGCGATCTCCGGCCGTCCGGGCGGTGTCTACCTCGACATCCCGGCCGCGGTGCTCGGCTCCATCATGGACGCCGAGGAGGGCGCCAAGACTCTGAGCCGGCTCGTCGACCCGGCGCCGCGCCAGCTGCCGGCGCCCGAGGCGGTGGACCGCGCGATCGACCTCCTCGCGGGTGCCGAGCGGCCGCTGGTGGTGCTCGGCAAGGGCGCCGCGTACGCGCAGGCCGACGACCGGATCCGCGAGTTCATCGAGACCACCGGCATCCCGTATGTGCCGATGTCGATGGCGAAGGGCCTGCTGCCCGACGACCACCCCCAGTCGGCGGCCACCGCCCGTTCGCTCGCGCTGAAGAAGGCCGACGTCGTGATGCTCGTCGGCGCCCGCCTCAACTGGCTGCTCAACCACGGCGAGGCTCCGCAGTGGAACCCCGACGCGAAGTTCATCCAGGTGGACATCGAGCCGAAGGAGATGGACAGCAACCAGCCCATCGCCGCACCGCTCGTCGGAGACATCGATTCGGTGCTCGAGGTGCTCGCCGAGCGCACCAAGCCCGGCCAGATCGCCGTCCCCGCCACCTGGCGCGAGGAGCTGGCTGCCCGCTCGGCGCAGAACGTCGCCAAGATGGCGGAGCGCCTCAAGGCCAACCCGCACCCGATGCAGTTCATGGGTGCCCTGAAGGCCGTCCGTGACGTCGTGCACGAGCGCCCCGAGACCTACATCGTCAACGAGGGTGCCAACGCGCTCGACATCGCGCGCAACGTGATCGACATGCAGGTGCCGCGCCACCGCCTCGACAGCGGTACGTGGGGCGTCATGGGCATCGGCATGGGCTACGCGATCGCCGCCGCCGTCGAGACGGGCGACCCGGTCGTGGCGATCGAGGGCGACAGCGCCTTCGGGTTCAGCGGCATGGAGCTGGAGACGATCTGCCGCTACAAACTGCCCGTCATCACCGTCATCATGAACAACGGTGGTGTCTACCGCGGCGACGACGTCAACCCCCTCGACGACGCCCCGTCGCCGACGACGCTGATGCTCGAGGCGCGCCACGACCAGATGATCGAGGCGTTCGGTGGCAAGGGCTACCGTGCTACGACGCCCGCGGAGGTCAGCGCCGCCCTCACCGAGGCGCTCGCCTCGGGCGGCCCGGCCCTCATCGACTGTGTGATCGACCCGTCGGCCGGCACCGAGAGCGGGCACATCGCCCACCTCAACCCGAAGGGCATCACCGTCGGCAACATCACAGTGAAGTAGTCAGCGCCTCGCGCTCGAACACCCACCGCGAACGACAGTTCAAGAGAAGGAATCCGTAATGAGTGAAAAGCCGCTCGCCGGAATCAAGGTGATTGACTTCACCGGGGTCCAGGCCGGTCCCGCATGCACGCAGATGCTCGCCTGGTTCGGCGCCGACGTCATCAAGGTGGAGCGCCCCAACGGCGGCGACGTGACGCGAGGTCAGCTCCGCGACATCCCCGACCTCGACGCGCTCTACTTCACCATGCTCAACAGCAACAAGCGCTCCCTGGCCATCAACACCAAGACCGCCGAGGGCAAGGAGGTCATGGAGAAGCTGATCCGCGAGGCCGACATCCTCGTGGAGAACTTCGCGCCGGGCGCGATGGACCGCATGGGCCTCGGGTGGGACCACATCCACGAGCTCAACCCGCGCCTGATCTTCGGTTCGGTCAAGGGCTTCAACGACGACTCGTCGTGGAACGACCTGAAGGTGTACGAGAACGTCGCTCAGGCCGCCGGCGGCGCCGCGTCGACCACGGGCTTCTGGGACGGACCGCCCACCATCAGCGGCTCGGCCCTCGGCGACAGCAACACCGGCATGCACCTGCTGATCGGCCTCCTCACCGCGATCATTCAGCGCAACGCGACCGGACTGGGCCAGAAGGTGTCGGTGTCGATGCAGGACGCCGTGCTCAACCTGACCCGGGTGAAGCTGCGTGACCAGCAGCGCCTGGAGAAGATCGGCTACCTGGAGGAGTACCCGCAGTACCCGAACGGCGAGTTCGGCGACGCGGTGCCGCGTGGCGGCAACGCCGGCGGCGGTGGCCAGCCGGGCTGGATCCTGAAGTGCAAGGGCTGGGAGACCGACCCGAACGCCTACATCTACTTCACGATCCAGGAGCAGAACTGGAAGCGCACCGCCGAGGCCATCGGCCGGCCGGAGTGGGTCGAGGACCCGGAGTACACCACCGCCCGGGCGCGCCAGTCGCACATCTTCGAGATCTTCGCCGAGATCGAGAAGTGGCTGGCCGACAAGACCAAGTACGAGGCGGTCGACATCCTGCGCAAGTGGGAGGTGCCCTGCGCGCCGGTGCTCAGCATGAAGGAGCTCGCTGCGGACCCCGACATGCGCAAGAGCGGCACCATCGTCGAGGTCGAGCAGAAGGAGCGCGGCACGTTCCTGACCGTGGGCAGCCCCATCAAGTTCTCCTCCTTCAAGCCGGAGATCATCGGTGCGCCGCTGCTCGGCGAGCACACCGACGAGGTCCTCGCCGACCTCGGCTACGACGCGGACGACATCCGCAAGCTGCACGAGGGCCAGGTCGTCGCCTGACCTGATCGCTCCCGAAGCCCTGCGCGCGAACCCTGCGCGCAGGGCTTCGGCCTGTTTGCGGGTATTTCACCGAACCGAGTGCATCAGCCGGGTCCGGTGAGGGTGGCCGGTAAGGCGGCCCAGTTGGGCACCCCCAGCCCGCTCGCGGGGTCGTAGCCGGCGGTGGCGGCGCAGCAGCCGACCGCGGCGAGGTCATTGTTGCCTTCCGTGACGTCGAAGAACGCCGCGGAGTTCGGCGACGGGTTCGACGCCGACTTCGACCCCGCCGCCGCGTAGAACCACCCGTTGACCAGGCCGAGCGGGGGTCGCCCGGCCTGGCGCTCGGAGGCGGCGACGAGAGCGGTGCTCGCGGCGGTCAATGGTGTGGAGCCACTGGTGCCACCCACGGTCTGCAGCGTCGAGTTTATGACGACCGGCCAGCCGGGCACGATGTCGGCGACCGCGCTGACGTCGGGAACGGCGCGGAACTGCGCGCTGGTCGCGCCGCTCTGGTACGCCGGGCGAGGTGTCATGCCCCCCACGGCGCCACCGCCTGCCGCCTTCTCTCCGTACGCCGAGTCGTTCCACACCGTTTCGGATGTCCGGGTGTTGGCCGGGCTGAGCGCGAGCCGGGTACCACCGACTGCTGTGACGAACGGCGACACCGCGGGATAGGACAGCGAGGTCCCGGGGGATTTGGCGCAGGTGGTGGATCCGGTGTCGCCGGCGGCGACGAAGGCGGACACACCCGTCAGCGCCGTCATGGCCAGTACGGCGTCCGTGGTGGCGAGAAAGGCGGGAGCGACCTCGTTCTCGGCCACCAGACACCGACCGTAGGACAGGGTGACGACGTCCGGAGGCCCTGCGGTGTCGCCGAGCGCGCGGCTGAAGGCGTCCAGCATGCCGCCGTTGTCTGCCGTGGTCTGCACCAGGCGCAGGTGTGCGCCGGGAGCGACCGCCGCGACGGTCTGCACGTCGAGAGAGGTCTCTGCGGAGGCCTTCGCTATCGCCTCCGCGACGCCGTCGCCCTGAGCCTGCACAACCGTCGGCGCGGTGTATCCGAAGCACTGGGCCGCCCGGTCCAGGTCACCTTGTAGCCAGCCCCCGCCCATGTCGAGCACGGTGATCACCGGAGTGCCGGACGCCGCGGCGCGGAGCCGGTCGATGCCGTAGGCGGTCTGGATCTGCTGCGGTGCGTAGACCCGGCGTTGCTGCACGAGCGGGGCCTGACAGGTGGTGGCGGGCGGAGTGCCGGTGTTGCGCGGCCACGGCGATCCCCCCGGCGTCGGGCTGGGTGTGCGGGGTGCCTGGCTTCCATGGGCGATGGGGTCGTACACCTGCGCGTTCGACAGCAGCAGCGCGGTACCCGGGGGTTGGAGTGCGGCTGGCACCTGGGTGGGAAGGCTGTAGGTGATGAACGGACTCGATGCATCCCCCGGGCGCTGGGCAAGTGGAGCTCCCAACGCCGTATTCCATTGCGCGATCGATCCGCTCACGCGGGCGAACAGTTTCGTGGGATCTGCCGCAAAGTTCAGGCCGAGGCCATGCACCGCGTCGGCCGCTGCGCTTATCTGCGCGTCGGCGGCCCCGAACTGACCGGCCGCGGCATCCAGAGAGAGGAAGCGCCGATAGGTGGGGGAGCCGGGTGTCGACACGTTGACCGCGGCGGCGGCGAGCGCGGCCGGTGAGCTGGGCAGCGACAGGTAGAAGGTGACATCGCCGCTCCTGGCGGCCGGAATGAAGACGCCGGCGCTCGGCGGCACCTGCGGGGAGGACGCGCACGCGGAGGCGAACAGGACCGACGTGAGGAGAGCAGCGAGAACGGACCTCCTGGCCGGGCGCATCCGCGGCCGGGCATCGCCACCGCGGCGGATGCGCGGGCCTCCGATCGTGGTCACCGACGATCCTCAGGATCTCGCGCGCGACGTCGGCCATCGGTGGGAATCCGTGATCGTCATATTCGCGGCCTCGTCTCGGAACTCGGGCGGAAACTCCTGGGGGCCGATCTCGTATTGATCAATATCTGCTCCGGATCGGATTTTCGGGTATCAGGAGCGGGCCTATCGTACGAGCGCCGAGCCGGATGTGCAGCACGATCGCTAGGGATCCTGAACAACGCCGCTCGCTACGGGCGGAGTCGTTCAGGACCCTCCTGGGCGGTAGCGGATGAGCCGGGAACTGTTGGCGACGACGGCGACCGAGGAGGCGTTGTGCAGGATTGCCGCGGCCACGGGGCTCAGCGCGCCGCCCGCCGAGACCAGTAGCCCGGCCGCGTTGACCGCGATGGACATCCCGTAGTTCTGTCGGATCAGCCCGATCGCGCGCCTGCCCAGGTCGCGCAGCTCCAGCAGCCGGCTCAGGTCGTCGCCCGCCAGCGCCACGTCGGCGGTCTCCACCGCGACGTCGGTACCGCCGACGCCCATCGCGATGCCGATGTCGGCCAGCGCGAGCGCGGGCGCGTCGTTCGTGCCGTCGCCGACCATCGCCACCGTGTATCCGGCGGCCTGCAGGCCCCGGACCAGGTCCTGCTTGTCCTCCGGCGTGACCTGCGCCCGGAACTCGTCGATGCCCAGCTCGACCGCGACCGCGGCCGCGGTCTCCGGGTGGTCACCGGTGAGCAGCACGATGCGCCGGACCCCGTCGGCACGCAGCGTGTCGAGCACCGCCCGCGACCCCGGACGCACCGTGTCGCGCAGCGACACCAGCCCGACCAGGGTGTTGTCGACCGCGAGCAGCAATGGGGTCTCGGCTGCCTTCTGCAGCCGGCGCACCCACGTCTGTGCATTGCGGCTGACGGAGACCCCCTCCCGGCGCAGCAGCTCACGGCTGCCGATGAGCAGGATCCGCCCGTCGGACTGCACCCGCATCCCTTGTCCGAGCAGCACCTCGCACTCCTCGTGCGGGGGGATGGCGATGTGCCGCTCCTCGGTCGAGCGGATCACCGCCTGCGCCAGCGGATGCCGCGAGTGGATCTCCGAGCTGGCTGCGTAGGCGAGCACCTGCTCGGGCGCCCAGTCGTCGTGGAACGACACGACGTTGGTGACCACCGGTCGCCCCAGCGTCAGCGTGCCGGTCTTGTCGAACACGATCGCGTCGACCCGGCCCGCCGCCTCCAAGTGCGCACCGCCCTTGATGAGGATGCCGCGGCGCGCGCCGTTGCCGATGGCCGCGCTGATCGCCGTCGGCGTCGACAGTCCCACCGCGCACGGGCACGCGACGAGCAACATGGTCATCGCCCGCCGCAGGTCGCGGGTGGCGAGCAGCGTCAGCGCCGACAGCGCGAACGACGCCGGGACGAACCGGCGCGAGAACGTTTCGCCCACCGTCTGGATCGGTGCCCGGTCGTGCTGGGCCTGCTCGACCCGGGAGATGATCCGTCCGATCGCGGTGTCCTGCCCGACGGCCGAGGCCCGCACCACGATCCGGCCGCGCAGCAGCACCGACCCCGCGGGCAGCACCCTCCCGATCGACACCGACACCGGGAGCTGCTCACCGGTGATCGCCGCCAGGTCCGCCACACCCTCGCCCTCGACGACGACGCCATCGACCGGGAGGACCACCCGCTCGTGCACCACCACCTCGTCGCCGATGCCGAGCTGGCTGATGTCGACCTCGATCTCGGTCCCGTCCGCCAGCCGCGTCCAGGCCCGCGTGCGGGAGCCGGCGAGCAGCTCGGAGATGGCACGACGGCTCCTGCGCAGGGTCAGGTCTTGCATGTACTCGCCGATGTTGAGCAGCCACAGCACGGTCAGTGCGACCACGTTCTCGCGGAGAACAAGGCTCGCCACCGTCGCCGCCGACACCAGGGCGTCGGTTCCCGCCCCGCGCCCGCCAACCAGCGCACGCAGCGCACCGCGCAGGAACGGGTAGCCGGTGAAGATCGTCACGGCGGTGGCGGCGGTCCGGCTGGTCGGCCCGAGCACCGGGGGCCGGCGCAGTCCGTAGCGGCGCATCCCGAGTGCCGCGAGCGCGACGCCGCCGACTACGAGCCGAACCAGGTCGCCGTTGCGCACGTCGGCCGAGCGGGGCGTGCGCTCCGCGGTCGCCTCAGGGTCCGCGCCGAGGCCCTTGCCGATCGCCTCGACCAGCTCGACGCGATCGCAGCGTTGCGGGTCGAACCAGACCACCACGCTCCCCGTGCGCGGGTACGCATGCACCTGACGCACGTACTCCACGTCGTCGACGGCGTCCTCGACAGCGACCGCCAGGGCCCGGCAGCCGATGAGCCCGGGCACCGTGAACCGGACCCGGCCTGCGGCGTCGGATACCACCGCCACCGCTGCTTCGGTCGCGACCGTTGTTTCGCGCGCTACTGCTGTTTCGGTCGGAACTACGGTGCCGGCCAGGGCGGCGGGGCGCACCCGCTCAGTGCTCGTGGCCGGGGGCGCCGGCGCCCGGGGGTGGCGTCTGCTCGCCGATCCGCTCCCGGGCCTCGCTCACGATGTCGGCTGTCGCCAGCCGCGCCCGCTCCGCACCCGTCTCGGCGGCACGCGCGCCGCGCAGCCCCCACGACGTGACCGTCACCGCCGCGCCGTGCAACGCGTCGCTGCGCACGACCCGCTTGACGCTGTCGTAGGCCGCCGCGCCCACGAGCCCGCTGGCCACCAGTCCTGCAGCCTTGCCCACGAACCCGCCGAGCATGTGCCCACCTCCGTCCGTCCGAAGGCTCAAGGGTAAACGCGGCCGCGCTCGAGGGTCGAATTCACGTGTTCGATTCAATACGACCTGCCGCCAGGCGGCGACTCGTCCACATTTCCTCACGAGCTCGTATCCATGCCGGCCGTACTCGGGGCGTCCATGATCGCCCCGGCGTTAGAGACGTCGGATCTGCGGGTTGAAGGCAGCGTCGGGTCGGCGCGGAGCCAGCTGATCAATGGCACAATCAGGGCGAGCTGCCCGAGAAGCCAGATGATGGCGGCGAGGCGTTGCTCGGCGAGCAGGTCGGGCACCCAGGGCAGCGCGAGCCGCCGGTAGAAATCCTCCCCGACCGGTGTACTACGGACCAACAGGGCCGCACCGATCCCGGTCTGCGCGCCAAGCAGCAGAGCCGTGAGACCCAATCTCGTTCCTCGCGACGGTAGGCGCTGGGGAAGCCGCGTGAGCAGCACACCGGCAAGCATCCATCCCGTGATGAGCCGAAACAGATCGAGAGCGAGCCGGCCTGTCTGCGACTGCAGCAGCACCGCGAACAGCCCTGAGCTGTACAACAGGACCTGGCTACCGACGAACAGCCCGATGCCGGTAACCGGCTCGGCCAGCCGCCGTACGAGCGGGCGGCGCAGGACCCACAGGACACTGCCTCGTGGGCTCGGGGCGCCGCCCACGCCTCGCGCCGGCAATGCCCGACGGGCCAGCTCTAGCGGCGCCCCGAGCACCAGCAGGAACGGCGCGACGAGCGACAGCAGGACCTGCGATGCGACGCCGATGCTGAGCATCGCCGCCCCGTATCGCCCGACTCCCCACGACGTCGCGAGCAGGATGATGATGCACCCGGAGCTCCACGCGGCGATCCTGAGTGGCGACCACAGGTCGGCGCGGTGCAGCACGCGGCGGACGCCGGCCAGATATGTGACGAACAGGATCGTGACCAGCACAGTGAACACGAGGTCGAGCCGAGAACCGAGCAGGAGACGAATGGCATCGGGCGCCTTGGTCAACTCGTAGCCCAGCAGCTCAGCCGTTGGCGAACGGGAAGCCGGCGCGCTGCGAGGTGGCGGGGTACGACCCAGCCCGACCGCCAGCCCGAACGTGGCGAACATGACCAGCACTTCAACCCCACCCAGCCGCAACAATGCGGTGCGGTCGCCGCGGGCGGCCAGCGGCAAGGACCGGCGCCGGTGCGCGTAGCCCAGCCCGCCGAGCAGCAGCAGCGCGGCGACCTTGCCGACTGCGAGCCACCCGTACCTGGAGGCCAGCAACTGCTCGGCCCCAGGGGCTCGAACGATCAGGTTGACGACCCCGGACACGGCCACCAGCGCCCAGCACCACCCCGCGACCATGGAGTACCGGGGCAGGGCAATCGCCACGCGGCCGTCCGACGAGACGGCCAGCGCCAAGACAGCGACAAGTCCGCCTACCCATAGCGCTGCAGCGACCACGTGCAGCATCAGGCTGTCGGTTGCGATGTCGTGGGAACCACCGACCGCGGAATGCCCGGTTGCGGCGACGGGCAGCAGAGCGAGCACGGCTACACCGAGCAGCACGCTCGTCCAACCCCAGCTCAGCGTCGTGCAGCATCCGATGAGCACGACCACGGCCAGCGCGGCGGTCAGCAACCACCCCATCGCGGTCGGCAGCAGCGGTACGACGGCCATCAGCGTCGCCGGGTCGAGCACGTCCTGCAGCGGACGTCCTAGCGACTCCGCCGCTGTCAGCGCCATCATGAGTAGCGCGGCCACCGCCCAGATTGCCGCCGACGCCGTCGCAGCGCGAACAGACCGGTAACCACTGACGTCGAGGTACCCCGAGAGCTGGGGCGGCACGATGGCCGTGGCGAGCAGCAGGGCTCCGACGGTGAGCGCACCTGCGATCTCTGCCACGACACGCACCACGGGTAGGCCGTAGATGGCGGCTACCCCGGCGTCCGGAAGCCCGAGGCCCACGCCCGGGAACGTCCCAGACCCAGGGGTGACCGCCACCACGACGACGATCGCCAGCGCGGCACCGATCCACAGCACCACCAGCAGCGCACCACGATCCGCGCGGGCCCTTCGGCTAACCCTCACCCGGGGTCTCAGCCTCAAGAGACACCTCCGCAGCCACCGCGGTGGCCCCCTCGCGGCGCCACCGCGGTGCGTTGATGGCCAGGAGCCGGACGTTCGCGCGCGTCCGCTCTTCCATCTTCGCGACCATGATCGTCCCACCACCGCGGGCGAACGCCGGCCGGGTCGCCATCAAGTCGAATGTAAGCGACCACTCATCAGGACACGTCCTGTCGGGATCGTATCATCGGGATTCGCGGCGCCACGCCCACCGACGTGCAAGCAGGTACTCCACCGAATGGCCGCAGTCCGACTCTCCGCGTCCGGTCGCGCGCGACACGACTAACCTAAACGGCGGGGCGTGCTCGGACGAGGGTCGCAATCAGATGCGGCCGAATAGAATACGCCCGCCCCTGCACCCGCACAGTCGAGCCGGGCACCGCTGCGCGGTAGGCCGACGATTTCTGGCGCATGCGACGGCAGTTCGGTAGCATCATCGCCGATCATTGTAGATCAATAGTGGCAGTTGGTAATCCGACAGCGGATTGTGCAGATCGTTGATTAGATCGCACACACTGCCGAACGGCAAGCGTTCTTGGATGTGGCGAGGGCGCGGGTGGCGGGTCGGTTCGCTCGGGTCGAGCCCGGTAGCAGGCCCGGGCGTTCATGATGGGGTTGCCGGCTGGATTGCCGCGCGTGGACTGCCGGAACCTCGCCCAGCGGAGGTGATCAGAATCGGATCGAATGCAGCGGTTGAACACCGATCGCGAAGACCGGCCCCGGAATCTCCAGAGCGCGGCGCCTGACGTACGGCACCCACATCTGGAGACCTGATGCGTTCTCAACTCAAGCTCAATCTGCTGAAACTGTCCTACCTCGCTGCCGCCACGATCCTTGTCACCGCCACCACGGCCACCGTCGCCACCGTCGCCACCGTCGCCTTCGACGGTGACCCGTCGTCGTCAGCGTCCGCGCAAGAGGGGCCCCCGCTGCGGGACCCACCGGAGCTGGTGAGCAACGACGGGCTCTTACGGGTGCAGCTGGTCGTGGAGAGGCGGCAGGTGGACCTGGCCGGCCGCAAGCTGTGGGCCCTCACCTACAACGGCCAGTACATGCCACCCACGCTGCGGTTCCGGCCGGGAGACAGGCTGGAGATGGCGTTGGTGAACCGGTTGGGCATGGACACCAAGCTGCACATGAGCACCAACATGCACACACACGGGCTCCACGTGTCACCGAGCGGCAATTCCGACAACGTCTTCCTCGACATTCGCCCGGGCGAGACATTTGACTACGTTTATCAATTCCCGGAAAATGAGCCGTCCGGCACCTACTGGTACCACCCGCACCATGATCCGATAGATGGAGATCAGGTCGCCGGGGGAATGTCGGGCATCATCGTCGTCGACGGGCTGAAGCAGTATCTGCCGCCCGACCTGCGCAACATCACTGAGCACGTCATCGCCCTCAAGGACTTCCAGATCGAGGGCGACGCGATCAAGACCCACAACGTTTCGATCAGCGCCCCGACCAACCGCACGGTCAACGGCCAGCTCAACCCGACCATCCGGATCCGGCCGGGCGAGGTCCAACTGTGGCGGCTGGCCAACATCAGTACCAACATCTACTACGACGTCCAGCTGCAGGGCCAGCAGCTCACGGTGATCGGGCACGACGGCAATCCCGTTGGCACGACCTTCGCGGCGGACCACCTCCTCCTCGCGGCCGCCAACCGGTTCGACGTGCTAGTGCGAGGCGGCCCGCCCGGCACCACGCAGTTGCAGACCCTCGCGTACAACACCGGGCCG
Source organism: Pseudonocardia aurantiaca (assembly GCF_039526725.1). Taxonomy (NCBI): domain Bacteria; kingdom Bacillati; phylum Actinomycetota; class Actinomycetes; order Pseudonocardiales; family Pseudonocardiaceae; genus Pseudonocardia; species Pseudonocardia aurantiaca. Next base: position 748,640 of record NZ_BAAAJG010000008.1, on the reverse strand, counting down.
GTCGGCAACCAGTTCCCGCAGGTCAACCTGGCCACCGTCGTCTCAGAAGGGCCGCCGATGCCCCCGGTGGCGCTGCCCAGAACTGTCAGGCCATTCGAGGACCTGAGCGACGCCACCCTCGCCGCGCAGCGCACCATCGTGTTCTCCGAGAACGCAACCCAGACCGTGTACTACGTCGACGGCAAAGTGTTCGATCCGAACCGGGTGGACATTCAAGTCAAACTGAACACAGTGGAGGAGTGGACCATCCTCAACACCAGCGACGAGGAACACTCATTCCATGTCCATACCAACCATTACCAGCTGATGAGCATCAACGGTCAACCTCACGACTACCACGGCTGGCAGGACACCGCGACCTTGCCCGCCAAGGGGCAGATCGTCCTCCGGACCTATTTCATCAACTACACCGGCAAGACCGTCCTGCACTGCCACATCCTCAAGCACCAGGATCTGGGCATGATGGCGGTAGTGGAGATCTTCCCGTGAGCAATGGTTCAACCACCGCTGGTGGCTGGGTCCATGGCTGATGACCGACGCGCCGGCGCCACCGGCACTGCGCGTAACATCTTCCAGCGATCAGGACTAAGCACGTAGGAGTGTGCCAGATGACCAGGCTCACCTTCACCATCGGCGGGATCCTCACTGTGTTGGGAATCGTCGCCTACGTCGCGACTGGTGCTGTCAGCGTCACGGCGCTCATTCCGGCGTTCGTCGGCGTGCTCCTGCTCGTCTGTGCCGCCCTTGCACGCAGGCCTGCGCTGCACCGCTACAGCATCCACGGCGCACTGGTAATCGCCCTGCTCGGCGCAGCCGGCTCGCTGATGAACGTGGTCAAGCTCGGCGATCTATTCGCCGGCACCGCGCAGCGACCGTCGGCGATTGTCCTCAGCACGATCATGTTCGTGCTGCTGGTGTTCTACATCGCCATGGGAGTGCGGTCAATCATCGTGGCACGCCGCTCTCCGGCGCCCACACAGCGCTTCTGATCTGACGCAGGTCGGTCTGGAGCTGCACTCGGACAAGACAGTGTCGTCTACTGCAAGGACGCCGACCGACGTGACGATCATCAGTGCACGTCGTTCACGTTCCTGGGGTACGAGTTCCGTCCGCGGCGGGCCACAAGTTCGGTAAACACGTCGTGTCGTTCTTGCCCGCCGTCAGTTCGGACGCGATGAAGGCGATGGGCCGGGAGATCCGTTCCTGGCACCTGGCCGGCGTAGTGACAAGTCCGTTGATGAGCTTGCGCGCATTTTCAACACAGTCCTGCGACGCCTAGCGATTCCGTGTCGCGGCAGCACTACGTGAATGGGGTAGCACTTTGTCCGTGCCCTGTGGGGGAACTCCATGGCAATGACCTCGCCGACGCGCATGCCGGCTTCTGCCATCACAGCCTGTCGATTCAGCTCGGGACTTTAGCAACCCGCGGATGATGACGCAGCAGGCCACCTCGAACGCGCGTCCCCAGACGCCTGTGGGCGGTTGTCGATCAGGCGAGGCCGAGCACCCGGGCGGCGTTGTCCTTGAGGATCAGTGGCCGGACGTCGTCTTTGATCTCCAGCTTCGCGAAGTCGGCGAGCCACCGGTCAGGGGTGATCACGGGGAAGTCCGAGCCGAACAGCACCTTGCGCTTGAGCAGGCCGTTCGCGGCGCGGACCAGCTGCGGCGGGAAGTACTTCGGTGACCAGCCGGACAGGTCGACGTAGACGTTCGCCTTGTGGGTGGCGATGGAGATGGCCTCGTCCTGCCACGGCACCGAGGGGTGGGCCATGACGATCGTCAGGTTGGGGAAGTCGGCGGCGACGTCGTCGAGCAGCATCGGGGCGGAGTAGCGCAGCTTGATGCCACGTCCGCCTGGCAGGCCGGCGCCGATACCGGTCTGCCCGGTGTGGAACAGGGCGGGCACGCCGAGCTCCTGCAGCGCTGCGTACAGCGGGTAGAACCGCGCGTCGTTCGGCTCGAACGCCTGCAGGCTGGGATGGAACTTGAACCCGCGGACGCCGTGGTCGGTCACGAGCCGGCGGGCGCGGGCGACAGCGGCCTTGCCCGCGTGCGGGTCGACCGAGCCGAACGGGATGAGGACGTCGGTGTGCTCGGCGGCCTGGTCGGCGATCTCCTCGCTGGACAGCGGCGGGTGCCCGGTGCCGGCGGGGGCGTCGATGGTGAACACCACGGCCGCGGTGCGACGGGCGCGGTAGTGCTCGGCGATGCTCGCCAGGGTGGGGGTGCGGTCCTGGTCGGCACGGAAGTACTTCGCCGAGGCGTCGAGGAGCTCCTGATCGAGGGCGTAGCAGCCGTGGCCGTCCTGCTCGACGTGGACGTGGACGTCGATCGCGTCCAGCGTGGTGAGATCCATGCGTTGCCTTCCGGTCATCGGGATCCTCGCAGGGCGACGAAGGCGTCCAGCGCGGTCGGGTCGGTCAGCACGTCGCGGCTGGAGACCTCGTCCGGCGCGGCGCCGAGCAGGATCCGTTTCACCGGGAGTTCCAGCTTCTTGCCCGCCCGGTTGCGGGGAACCACCGGGACCGCGGTGATCGCGTCGGGGACGTGCCGTGGCGACAGCTCGGTGCGCAGCGCGGTCGAGATTCGTCGCTGTAGGGCGTCGTCGAGCTCCACCTCGTCGCGCAGGTGGACGTAGAGCAGCAATTGGCCGTTTCCGCCCGCAGGGTCTTCCAGGTGCACCACGAGACTGTCGAGGACCTCGGGCAGCTCCTCGACCACCCGGTAGAACTCGGCGGTGCCCAGCCGGACTCCGCCGCGGTTCAGGGTGGCGTCTGAGCGGCCGGCGATGATCGCGCTGCCGGTCTCGGAGAACCGCACCCAGTCACCGTGCCGCCACACCCCGGGCCATATGTCGAAGTAGGTGTCGCGGTAGCGGGTGCCGTCGGGGTCACCCCAGAAGCCGACCGGCATGGACGGCATCGGCGCGGTGATCACCAGCTCGCCCAGCTCGCCGACGACCTCCTTCCCGTCCGCGTCGAACGCCTTGGCGTCCACGCCCAGGCACGCCCCGGAGATCTCCCCCGTCCACAGCGGCTGCAGCGGGCTGCCCTGCACGATCCCGGAGCAGACGTCGGTGCCCCCGCTGCCCACGTTGAGCAGCACATGAGGGCCGAACTGCTCGGCCACCCACCGGTAGCCCTCGGGCGGCAACGGGCTGCCCGCGGCGCCGATCTGCCGCAGCCGCGACAGGTCGAACTCCCGAGTCGGTTCCAGACCGCCCCTCCGGCAGGCCATGAGGTAACCAGGGCTGGCTCCCATCAGCGTCGTCCTGGTCTCGGCGGCCAGCTCCCATTGCCAGCGCAGGTCGGGGTGCACCGGATTCCCGTCGATCATGACGATCGACGCCCGCACCAGCAGTGCCGACACCAGCGCGTTCCACATCATCCAGGCGGTGGTCGAGAACCACAGGATTCGGTCACCCGGCCCCAGGTCCCAGCTCAGTGCATGGTTCTTGTAGTGCTCCAGCAGGATCCCGCCGTGCCCGTGGACGATCGCCTTCGGCTTGCCGGTGGTCCCGGAGGAGAACAACACGCACAATGGGTGCGCGAACGGGACAGGGTCGAACGCGAGCTCTCCTGGCTCGGCGAGCAGGTCCGCCCACGCCACCGCGTCGGGCACCGCGTCGCCGCCGTACGGGACGTGGACGACGTAACGCACGGTCGGCAGGCCGGCGCGGATCTCCGCGACCTGCTCACGGCGGTCGACGTCCTTCGTGCCGTAGCCGTACCCGGCGACCGCGAGCAGGACCGTCGGCTCCACCTGGCCGAACCGGTCGACCACGCTGCGTGCACCGAACTCCGGCGCGCAGCTCGCCCAGATCGCGCCGAGGCTGGCGGTGGCGAGGAAGGCGACGAGAGTCTCGGGGATGTTCGGCAGGTAGGCCACCACCCGGTCGCCCCGGCCGACCCCGAGCCGCACCAGGCCGGCGCGCGCCCGCGCGACCTGCTCGCGCAGTCGCCCCCACGTCAGCTCCACCCGGTCCCGTGTCTGCGAGTAGGCGAGCACCGCGACCTCGTCACCGTCCTCGGGCCGCCCGACGGCGTGCTCCGCGTAGTTCAGGGTCGCGCCCGGGAACCACTCCGCGCCGGGCATCTCCCGGTTGCCCAGCACCCTCGTGTGCAGCGTGTGCGCTCGCACCCCGAAGTGCTCCCAGACCGCCGACCAGAACCCGTCCGGATCGTCGACCGACCACCGGTGCAGCTCGTCGTAGCCGACGAACCGCAGCCCGCGCTCGCGCTCCAGCCGGTCGAGGAACTGTCCGATCTGCGTGGTGCCCCGCACGTCGGGGGCGACGGGCCGCAGCAGCTCGGGCTGCACTGATCCAGGCTGGGTCACCGCCGTACCGTTCCCGTGTTGCGCCGCAGGAGCTCGGCGAGGACACCGACGTCCGGGAGGTCGAGGTGCGGGCGTACCTCTTCGGGCAGCTCGACGAACGACCGGGCGTGTCCGATCCCCGTGTGGACGGCGACGGCCAGCGCGCCGTCCGTGTGTGCCATCGGTACTTCGAGCTCGGGATCATCGCCGACCACGGCGATGTCCGCCGCGGGCATGCCGAGGTGATGGGCCGCGGTGCGCAGCGCGTGCCGCGACGGCTTGCCGACGATGGTCGCCTCGCGGCCGGTGATGTCGCGGACGACGGCCGAGATGGCCCGCGAGGTGCCGAGCTGGCGGCCTTCGGCGGTGGGGAAGAACAGGGACTGGGAGGCGCTGTAGAACGACGCTCCGGCGAAGACGGCGTCGCAGGCGGCCTCCAGCGCGTCGAAGGTCAGCTCCTGACGGAACCAGCCCACGAAGACGGCGTCGGCCTGGGTTCCGCGCTGCGGAGGAAGGGCTTTGAGCCCGGCGGCCTCGAGCGGTTCGGTGATGCCTGTGCCGCCGAGCACCATCACGCCGTGGTGCCCGTGACGTTGGAAGACGTCCAGGGCCGAGGATGTCGGGGTGAGCACTCCGTCGTCGGGGACAGGGAAGCCGATGGCCTGCAGCGCGCGGGCGTACTGCTGAGGGGTTCGGGTGGTGCCGTTGGTGAAAACGCGGAAGGGCAGGCCGAGCTCGGTCAGCGCGGCGAACAGCGGTTCGGCGCCGGGCAGCGGGCGCAGGCCCCTGTTGTTGCGGTCGCCGAGCACGAGCGTGCCGTCCATGTCCAGCACGAACCCGCGTACCCGACGCAGTCGTTCGAGGACGGCGGGGTCGACGTCAAGCACGGTCACCGTCTCCTCCGTGGCGGTGCGCGGACAGGCGTAGGTCGGGCTTGGCCACGGCCAGGTCGTGCACGGTCTTCCGTTCTCCCAGCTCGCGGAGCAGATCGAGCACCGGGGCGAGGTCGGGGTTGTAGTGGTCACGGGCCGGTCCGGCGGCGAGCATGGCGTCGACCTGCTCGGCGGGCATGTGAGCGCGCAGCAGCAGCTCCTCGTCGCCGATCCCGCGACCGAACTGGCGGCGCAGCTCCGCGGGCGTCGGCGGCTCCGGCTCCGCGGCGAGCTCCCGGGCACGCGGCCGGTCGAGGATGCGGTCGTGCACGTCGGGATCGATCGGCGCGGTGGGTCGGCCGAAGCCGCCGAGCACGTAGCGGATGACCTGGTCGGGCACGTTGAGGTAGCGCTCGCCGATCACGTTGAACAACGCCTGCGAGACGATCATCTGCGGGAACGGCGTGACCATGATCGGGTGGCCCAGATCGGCCCGGACGCGGCCGACCTCGTCGACGACGCTGTCGAACCGGTCCTCCATGCCGATCTCCCGCAGCTGCCGGCGGGTCGTGGTCATCACGCCGCCGGCGATCTGGTGGTGGAGGAACGCGACGTCGAAGTCCTGCGGCCTACCCCGCGGGAGCTCCTCGGCGTCGGTCAGCCGGTCTATGAAGTCGCAGGCCAGACCGAGCACTCGATCGTCGACGTCGACGCGGTGCCCCATCCCACGCAGGTTGGCCACTGTCCGCCGCACCTCGGGCAGCGACGTGCCGTTGCCGAGCGCGCCGCAGCCGGTCTGCACCACCTCGACGCCGAGTTCTGGCGCGATCGCGTAGGTCTGCGGCGACAGCCCGATCGTGGCGTGCGAGTGCAGCTCGAGCGGTGTGCTGCTGAGCGCGGCCTTGATTGCCGGGAGGAGCGTGCGGGCGCGCTCGGCGGAGAGGATGCCCGACGGGTCCTTGACGTAGACCCGGTCGAAGTCGGGGCACTCGCGCATCTGCCGGGCGAGGTCGGCGTAGAAGATGTCGTCGTGCACTGCGCTGATCGTGTAGGTCAGGGCGCCGATCACCTCGTCGACGCCCGCCTGCTTGAGCCGCCGAGCGGTGGCGCGGGCGGCGTCCATGTCGTGCATCGGGTCGAGCACGACGACCCGGTCGATACCGTTGGCTACCAGGCGGTCGTAGACCAGCTGCATGGTCTCCGGGTGCGAGTTCTGCCAGGAGATGAATCGGAAGCCGGTGCCGATGAACTGCAGCTTCGTCGTCGGCACCAGTCGGCGGGTGTGCCGGATCAGGGCCCACGGGTCCTCCCGATGGGTGCGGACGAGCATGCCCATCGCCGTACTCGAGGTGAAGTCCAGCGCGCGGAAGCCAACTCGCTCCAGCAGTGGCGCGACCTGCAGCACGTGCGCGGTCCGCAGCCCGGTGGCCCCCCACAGGCTCTGGTTGCCGTCGCGCAGGGACACGTCGACCAACCCGACGTCGGCCATCAGGACACCTCCACGAGGCTCGGCCGGTGGCTGGTCAGGAACCGCTCGAAGAACGCGGTGTCCACACCGCCAGCGGCGAACTCGGGATCTGCCAGCAGCAGCTGATGCACCGGCACGGTCGTCGTCACGCCCTCGATGCGCAGCAGTTGCAGCGCGGCCCGGGCGCGGGCGAGGGCGTCGTCGCGGTCCCGTCCGTGCACGACGAGCTTGGCCAGCAGGGAGTCGTAGTACGGCGGGACGACCGACCCGCCCTGCACGTGCGTGTCGACGCGGATGCCGTCGCCGACGGGCAGGACCACGCGGTCGATGCGGCCCGGTGACGGCCGGAAGTCGTGCGCCCAGTCCTCGGCGTTGATCCGGCACTCCACGGCGTGCCCGGACAGGACGATCTCCTCCTGGCGCAGCCGCAGCGGCATTCCTTCGGCGACGGCGAGCTGCTCGGCCACCAGGTCCAGCCCGGTGACCATCTCCGTGACCGGGTGCTCGACCTGGATGCGGGCGTTCATCTCGAGGAAGTAGAAGCTGTCGCGCTCGCGGTCGTGGAGCAGTTCGACGGTGCCTAGTCCCCGGTATCGCAGGTGCTCGGCGAGCGCGAGCGCGGCCTGCGCCATCCCCGCGCGGGCTCCTTCGGACAGCTGCGGCGCCGGCGCCTCCTCGAACAGCTTCTGGTAGCGGCGCTGCACCGAGCAGTCGCGGTCGCCCAGCGCCACGGCTCGCGTGCCGTCGCCCAGCACCTGCACCTCGACGTGCCGGCCGGACTCCACGAACCGCTCCAGGTACACCCGGGGGTCGCCGAACGCGGCGGCCGCCTCGGACATGGCGAGGTCGAGGGTGTGCGACAGCTCGTCGGGGGACGCGACGAGCTTCATCCCGCGGCCGCCTCCGCCGCTGACCGCCTTGACCAGCAGCGGGTAGCCGACCTCGGCGGCCACGGCGCGCGCCCCGGCGAGATCAGCTGCCTCACCACCCGGCACCACGGGCAGGCCCGCGGCCACGGCGTGCGCACGGGCGCGCAGCTTGTCGCCCACCGCCTCCAGCGACTCGGCGGACGGCCCGACGAAGACGATCTCCGCGTCGGCGCAGGCCCGCGCCAGCACGGGGTTCTCGGAGAGGAATCCGTAGCCGGGATGCACTGCGTCGGCGGCGATCGCCTGCGCCGCCCGCACCACCGCGGTCGCGTCCAGGTAGGACGCCGTCGCCGGGGCCGGACCGAGCCGCACGACCCGGTCGGCGAGCCGGGCCGGGAGCGCGTCGAGGTCCGCGTCCGAGGCGGCGAGGACGGACTCGATGCCGAGCCGGGCGCAGGTGCGGATCACGCGGGCCGCGATCTCGCCCCGGTTGGCGATCAGCAGGCGGCGGATCCTGGGCGCGCCGACCCGCACTGCGCCGGTCTGCACTGCGCCGGTCTGCACTGCGCCGGTCTGCACTGCGCCGGTCTGCACTGCGCCGGTCTGCACTGCGCCGGTCTGCACTGCGCCGGTCTGCACTGCGCCGGTCTGCACTGCGCCGGTCTGCACAGCGCCGGGCGTCACCGCGTCCCCCCGCCCGGCGTCGGTTCCACCAGGAGCAGGATCGCGCCGGTGTCGGCGAACTCGCCGTTCGCGACGCGGAACTCGACCACCGTCCCCCGGACGCCAGCCTGGATTGGGGTCATCATCTTCATCGTCTCGACGATGCCGACGACGGACTCCTCGTCCACCAGGTCGCCGACGTCCACGAACGGTGGCGCGCCCGGCTTCGGCGCCCGGTAGAACGCGCCGGGCAGCGGCGGGTGCACCGCGGCCAGCCCCTCCGCGACGTCGGCACGCGGCGCCTCGGGCTCGGCGGTGGCGACGGTCTCGGCGTCGCCCTCCACCTGTGGCCGCCGGAGCACCCGCTGCTCGGCCGTCCAGCCGGCCGCGCCCTCGCGGCGCACGGTCAGGGTGAGGTCCGTCAGCTCCAAGTGCAGCTCGTCGAGGCCGCTTGAGTCGAGCACCCGCACCACGTCGCGGACGTCGGCGGGCGTCAGCTCCACCTCAACCCCCCGACGGCCGCCGGCCGCCCAGCATCGAGAAGACGTGGTCGAACGGGCGGGCCGCGGGCGCGGTCTGGTGGCGTGCGGCGTCCTTCTCCGCCCACACGGTCTCCGGTCGGCTCTGCAGCAGGAACACGTTCTCCCCCCTGGGTGCGGTCCGCGACACGGCCCACTCGATGTCCTGCGGACAGCCGTAGTGGGCCTCGACCCTGCGCGCGATCGCCACCAGTTCGGCGATCTCCTCGTCGTCGACCGACGGGACGTCGCGCAGCTGCGTCGGTACCTCGGCCTCGACGATGCCGTGTCCGCTCGGGTCGGGCTGGTGCCAGCAGGTCTTCGTCGCCACCGTGCGCCGGACGATCTCGCCGGTGACCTTGTTGACGACGAAGGAGTCCGGGGTCACGTCGCCGCCGACCACGGCCGAGCCGAGGCCCCAGCTCGCGTCGAGGGCGATCACCGAGCGGTCGCCGGTCTGCGGGCTGCGGGTGAACATAACCCCGGAGCTGCGCGCACCGACCATCTGCTGGACGACGACCGCCATGGCCAGATCGGTCTCCGGGATGCCACGGCGCAGGCGGTAGGTCACCGACTCGACGCTGTAGAGGCTGGCCCAGCAGCGGCGGACGTGGTCGAGCACGGACTGCCCGCCGTGCACCCACAGATAGGTGTCCTGCAGGCCGGCGAAGCTCGCCTCGGCGCTGTCCTCGCTGGTGGCACTTGACCGCACGGCGACCGGGAGGTCCGGCTGGCCGGCCTCGGCGGACAGCCGCGCGTACCCGGCCAGGACGGCGTCGGCCACCGGGGTCGGTGGCGGGGCCGACTCGACTAGCTGCCGGATCTCGGCGGTCTCGGCCGCGAGCCGGTCGGCGTCACCCGGGTCCAAACCGGCCACGCGGCGGCCGACCTCGTCGGCGAGGACGCCCATCGCGTCGCGGAACGCCGCGGTCGTCACCACGAACCCGTCGGGCACCCGGACACCGGCCCGCAGGAGCTCGCCGAGGCTGGCGCCCTTGCCGCCTGCGGACGGGACGTCGTCGCGGCCGATGCGGGCGAACTCGAGCACGGGCTGCACACTGGTCACGGGGGCGCTCATCCGAGGATGGTGACGATGCCGCGGTCACCGTCGACGCGGACGCGGTCGCCGGTCCTGATACGGGTGGTGGCCTGCCCGGTCCCGACGACGGCGGGCATGCCGTACTCGCGGGCGACGATCGCGGCGTGCGACATGGTGCCGCCGATGTCGGAGACGGCGGCGGCGATCTTGCCGAAGACCGGGCCCCAGCTCGGGGCGGTCACCGCGCAGACGAGGACCTCGCCCTCGCGGATCTGCCCGATCTCGTTGACGCTTTCCAGCACCCGCGCGACCCCCTCCACGACCCCAGGGGAGGCGGCGTAGCCGCGGACGACCTTCTCGTCGAGCTCGTTACCACCCAGCCAGGTCTGCACCGTCTCGTCGGTGACACCCCACAGCATCTGCACCGCCGGGTCGTTCAGTGCCTCCGGCACCGGCCCCAGCGCCGGAGGCGGTGACCATCCGGTCAGCGCCGCCACGATCCGCTTCCGCTCGTCGACGATCGGTTGCCAGTGCCGGGCGCCGAGCTCGGTGCCGCCGGAGGCCCAGGCGAGCTGGACATCGGCAAGGGCGTCCTCGACCTCGGTGTGCCGCAGGTGGAACACGTCCTCGGCCTCGGCTAGGACGCCGCGGTCGGCGAGCAGGCCGCCGAACGCGCGGATCTTCTGGAAGAACCGCGTGGTGAACCAGTGCTCGCAGTAGAACTTGTGGGACTCGATGTAGGGGAAGACCTGCCGGCACAGGCCCAGCATCTGGTCGAACGCGGCCTTCTCCTCGTCGCCGCCGAGCAGTGCCCGGTACTCCTGCGCGATCCGCTCACGCTCCTCGGCCAGTCGCTTGGTGGGTCGGGTCAGGTCCGCACCCCCGCGGATCTGCTCGACGTAGCGGGGCAGCGCGGCGAACGGGACCGTCAGGTCGTCGGACCACGACAGGTGGTGGTGGTAAAAGCCGTCGCCGACCGAGACGTGGAACCACGGGTCTTTGGCCTCCTCGAGCGCCGCCAGCCACCGAGCTCCGGCGTCGCCCCGCTCGCCGAGCGCCGCCAGCACCTTGGCCGGCTCGCCGCCCTCCACGAACAGGTCGGCCAGGTCGAGCTCGACCGCCAGCGCGGCCAGTTTCTTCAGCTCCTCGTCCGGCTGGTACATCGTGACGTCCATACCGGCGACCATGCGGGCGACCATCTGGTCACCGATCTCCGGGAACGCGTTCCGGCAGAACTCGAAGAACACGACGTACGCGCCGTAGCCGAGCATGAGGAACTCGGTGTGGTGGTGCCACATCTTCGAGTACAGGTCGACGCACCGGTGGAAGTTCTCCCGCAGCAGGTGGTTCGTCGCGTAGCCGCGGGCGCCGGTCACCACCGACAGGTCGTCGAGCTCCTGCAGCCGGGGCACCTCGACCGCCTCGATCTCGGCGATCAGGGCCTCGATCCGCTGCTGCCAGCCGATGTAGAGCTCGTCCCAGTTTGCGTAGTAGTGCCCGGCCCGCTCCTGGAAGTCGGTAAGCCGCTCCTGGATCCGGGCGGGGTCGGTGACCGCGTTGGCCGTGATGTATACCCGCCCGTTGAGGATCCGGTACTCGATCCCCATCGTAGTGGGAAAGGAGAACAGGCGGGCGGTGTTCGCCCCGATGGCGGTGTACGGGATCTCCGACGTGATGCCGTCGAAAGCGGGGATGACCTCGGGGAAGTGCATGGCGTTGTAGAACCAGAAGCGCTGGTCGTCCTCCGGCTGGAAACGGGTGAAGTAGGGGTACATCGACTCCCACCCCTCCGCGCCCGCCGCGGCGGCGATCTGGGACGGCAGCGGGAACGACCGCTCGCCGGCGGACTGGAACATGGCTATCTCCTCTTCCTCGAGGGTCAGGCGACGGGCTGGGCGGTGTGCGGCCATGGTTGACGAGATCGGGCCGGCAGCGGCACCACCCCTTTCCATCAGATGGAAAGCCGCTTACGCTGACGCCGTGCCGCGCACCGCTTCACGACCTCCCGTACGCACTGCTCCGGGCCGGTCGGCGACGTCACGAGCGCTCTCGGTGCTCGACGCGTTCGACGGCGGGCACCAGGCCCTCACTCTCTCCCAGATCGCGAGGCGCGCGGGGCTGCCCGTGGCGACGGCCCACCGGCACGTCGCCGACCTGTGTGCGGCGCGGCTGCTGGCCCGCCGGCCGGAGGCCACCTACGAGATCGGCGCCCGGATGTGGCGGCTGGGCCTGCTGGCCCCACCCACCCGGCTGCGCGAGACGGCCCTTCCGTACCTACAGGACCTCGTCATCGCGACCGGGCACACGGCGCACCTCGCCGTCCTCGACGGCCAGCACGCCCTCGTCGTGGAGCGGCTCGCCGGCTCGCGCACGCAGCCGACGCGACACAGCCCGGGGGCCCGGCTGCCTCTCCACTGCACGGCAGTGGGCAAGGTACTGCTGGCATACGCGCCCATCGCGCTGAGCGACGAGGTCCTCCGCCAGCCCGCTCGGTACACGAAGTGGACGGTCACCGACGTCGTGGCGCTACGCCGCCAGCTCGCGACCATCCTGCGGGTCGGGGTGGCGACGAGCGCCCAGGAGCACCGCGAGGGAGTCTCCTCTCTCGCGGTGCCGGTGCACGGCTCGTCCGGGGTGGTCGCCGCCCTGGGGATCCTGGCCCCCCTCACGAGTCCTCGCCTCGGGGGGACCGTCGGCCCGCTGCAGGCCGCAGCCGCCGCCGTCGGCGCGGCGCTCATCGGCGGGGACCTCGAACATGTGGTGGATTCCGAGCGGGACATCGGCGACGAAGGGCCGTGACCGCCGCCCCTGGACGGGATGTCCGCCGTTTCCATTGCATGGAAAGCAGACGGAGAGGTACTGGCGTTCGTCGTCGTCGTCGCCACCGGTGCGTCGACCCGGCCGTCCCCGTGGGCCGTCCCCTCGGGCGCCCACGTGCTGCGAACGCTCAACGACTGCGTGGCCCTGCACGGGGATCTCCGGGCCGAGTGGCCTGGGGGCGGAGCGGTGGTCATCGTGGGAGGAGGCTTCATCGGCGCCGAGGTCGCCGCCGCGGCCCGCGCGCTCGGCCACCGGGTATCCGTCGTCGACCCGCTCCCCGCACCGATCGGCCGCGCGGTTGGCCCGGAGGTCGGGGCGCATCTCGCCGCGCTGCACCACCGGCACGGCGTCGCCACCCACTTTGGGGTCGGGGTGCAAGCGGTGGAGGGCTCGGCCGGTGACCTCACCGTGCGGTTGACCGACGGGGCCGAACTGCCAGCGACGACCGTCGTGGTCGGCATCGGCGCGAATCCCAATACCGGCTGGCTGGCCGGTTCCGGGCTCCTCCTCGACGACGGCGTGGTCTGCGACGCGCAGGGTCGAGCGCAGGACACGCCCGGGGTGTACGCGGTCGGGGACGTGGCACGCTGGCTCGACCCGGACAGCGGTGAGCACCGCAGGGTCGAGCACTGGACCAGTGCCGTCGATCAGGCCCGGTGCGTCGCGCGGACCATCTGCCGGCCGGACAGCCCACCGCTTCGCCAGGTCGACTATGTGTGGACCGACCAGCACGACTGCAAGATCCAGATCCTCGGACGGCCCCTGCTCGGCACCCGCACCGAGGTTCTCGGGCGGTTCACCGACAGTTCCGCCAAGGCCGCCGCCCTCTACGCCGACGACGAGGGCCGCCTGGTCGGCGCGGTGACCATGAACTGGCCGAAGGCGATGGTCACGTGCCGCCGACTGATCGGCCTGAGGGCGAACCTCAGCGACGCACAGGAACAGATCCAGCTGCCGTCCCACTGCCGTCCCACCTAGCCGCGGCCGCACCCGAGCGGGCCCGGACCGCGATCTGACGGCGGCACAGGTAGCTGCGGTGAGCCACCGCAGTCGACCATCCAGTCCGGCCGCTCGTTGACCGACAGGAGGTACACGCGGCGAGCCGCCGTCATCGCGACCCGCCGGCTCCGCGAGCTGACCACCTGCGCCGTGCACACGCCGTTGTCAACGACGAACAGCTGCCCGATCGAAGCGAATGCAGGCAGACTGTTTTGCGCGGCCTCGACGTCTTCGGTGCGCAGAAGGGCCCAGCCCAGTACCCCAAGGGCGGCGATCATCCAGACCACGAGATTGTCGAAGGTAGACCACGGGGGAGCGCGGGCGGGTATCTAGTCTAGTGCCGCGTCAAGAAGGGTTGGCGCTGTAACGGTGTCGGCTTGATCCGCCACGTTCGGCCCCGGGAGGCTGTCCGGTGGAGGTGGTGATGGCACGGCAGCCCGAGGTGTTCGTCCGCGCGTTGGAGCCGGAAGAAGCGCAGCGTCTGGTCAAGATCACCAGGACGGCCAGGGATCGGGTGCGGTTGCGGCGGGCCGGGATCGTGCTCGCCTCGGTGCAGGGGCGCAGCGCGGCGGACGCGGCCGCGATGTTCGCCGCGACAGCCCAGTACGCGCGGGCTTTCGAACGCCGAGGTCATCGATGCGATCCAAGCTGACATTCTTCACGCCATTCGTGCCCGGGCGTTCCCAAGGCATCGTCCCGGGATCGGCCACGTCAGGCGGCCGGCCCCGGCGCCGTCTCCACCCTGCCAGGTGCGCGCGAGCACGTACAACGCCATGGATCCGGCACCTGCCGGCGTCGGCGGTTCCGTGGAGCGGAAGCGCGGTCCGGACGGTCTGGACGTTGTCTCCCGGGATCTGCTTATCGGGCTTGAACGAACCCGACTCGACGTAACTTTTCTCGGTGCACTCATCGACGACACCGCCGATGCATACACAGCGGGGACCATCGCAGGTATCCTCGGTCGCCTCGACGGAATCATCGCGGGTGGAATCCGACGAGGCCTGCGGCGAGATCGGCGCGGTACTTGAGTGCTGAGTGCAGTCCGTAGTAGGTGAAGCCTTTGCCCGCGGTCTCCAAGCCACAGCGCCGGGATCTCCGCGAGCCGGTGGGTACGGCGAAGACGGATGTCGCGATCCATGGACCGCCCCGTCCCCGGGCCGGACGGAACGGTGCGTCCCTTCCCGCCTTTCCCGCGCCGGACGACCGCTGCTCCAGTCTTGAGGTCGACGTCGGCAACCTCCATGACAGAGACCGGCCTGCGCGCAGGCCGGTCTCTGTCATCAGCTCGGGCGTGTGGCCAGTCGCATCGCACCAGACCAGAAACCGGCGCACGCCGTCGCCGTAGACCTTGATCGTGGCCGGGCTCTTCCGCTCCGCACGGAGGCTCAACTCCCAGGACGGCAGAAGCGCGGCGAGGTCCGGTGGAGGCCTCCGTTATCTTGACTGAGAGCGCTGTGCGCGCAGAAGGCCCTCCGAGCAAACTTTCCGCAGCTCAGAGGGCCTTCCCGTGATCGTTGTCAGTCCAGGTAGTCGCGCAGCACCTGCGACCGCGATGGGTGGCGCAGCTTCGACATCGTCTTGGACTCGATCTGCCGGATCCGCTCCCGGGTGACCCCGTAGACCTGGCCGATCTCGTCGAGGGTGCGGGGCTGGCCGTCGGTCAGGCCGAACCGCAGCCGTACGACACCCGCCTCGCGCTCGGACAGGGTGGCCAGCACCGACTGGAGCTGGTCCTGCAGCAGCGTGAAGCTCACCGCGTCGACCGCGACGACCGCCTCGGAGTCCTCGATGAAGTCGCCGAGCTGGGAGTCGCCCTCGTCGCCGATGGTCTGGTCGAGCGAGATGGGCTCCCGGGCGTACTGCTGGATCTCCAGCACCTTCTCCGGGGTGATGTCCATCTCCTTGGCCAGCTCCTCCGGCGTGGGCTCACGGCCCAGGTCCTGGAGCAGCTCGCGCTGGATGCGGCCGAGCTTGTTGATGACCTCGACCATGTGCACGGGGATGCGGATGGTGCGGGCCTGGTCGGCCATGGCGCGGGTGATGGCCTGCCGGATCCACCAGGTGGCGTAGGTGGAGAACTTGTAGCCCTTGGTGTAGTCGAACTTCTCGACCGCGCGGATCAGGCCGAGGTTGCCCTCCTGGATGAGGTCCAGGAACGCCATGCCGCGGCCGGTGTAGCGCTTGGCCAGCGAGACGACCAGGCGGAGGTTGGCCTCCAGCAGGTGGTTCTTGGCGCGCTCGCCGTCGCGGACGATCCAGCGCAGGTCGCGGCGCAGCTGCGGCGACACCTTCTCGCCTGCGTCGATCGAGCGGCGCATGCGTTCGGCGGCGTAGAGGCCGGCCTCGATCCGTTTGGCGAGCTCGACCTCCTCCTCCGCGTTGAGCAGCGCGACCTTGCCGATCTGCTTGAGGTAGGCGCGGACCGAGTCGGCCGAGGCGGTGAGCTCGGCGTCCTTGCGGGCCTGCCGCAGCGCCTCCGACTCCTCCTCGTCCCACACGAAGTCGCCGGACTTCTGGGGGGTGGAGGAGCGCTCCCGCGTGGCCGGGCTGCGCCGGTTGGCGCCGGTGTTGGCCGGCTCCTCGTCGTCGTCATCGTCGTCATCGTCGTCGACCGCAACCTCGGCGTCGGCGACGTCGTCGCCCGCGAGGTCGGCGTCGAGCTCGACGTCGACGTCCTCGAGCTCACCCGCTTCGGGCGCGCCGTCGAGCTCGACGTCGCCGTCGAGATCGGTGGGCTCGCCGTCGACGGGCTGGCCCGACTTCTTCGCCGGAGCGCTCTTCTTCGCCGGCCCACCAGAGCGCGTCTTGGTGGCGCTCTTCGCTGCGGGCTTGGCCGCGGTCTTGGCGGACGCGCCCGAACGCGTGCCGGACCGGCGTGCGGGTGCTGGACTCGTCGGTGTGTCGATCGACGGGTCGATGCGGGTTGCGGAGTCTGCGGCTGCCACTAGGCCCTCTCGCTACGGTGCGCTCTGCGGTGCGCCGGGACGCGTATGAGATCCGGCTGCAGGTCGAGATGTTGTCGGTTACCTCGCCGGATTGCCGCCCGATGGTGCTGTCGGAGGCCATCCCGCTTCGGGGTACTGCGCCATTGTAACTGCGTGTGCTCCGGTAGTCCGCGCTCTGCCCGCCCGCCCGCCGACTTCGTTCGGCTATCCGTCCCCCGAAGCCACGCCGTTGGCCGACACGCCGGGGCCCGGCCGGTCGCAATGTGGTCGGATGGTCTTCGTGACCGACGCCCGTCCGACCGAACCGACAGGCCGTCAATCGGCCGATCCCGATCACCCGCAGGAGTTGCGGCGGATCGCCGAGCGCATCGTCACCGAGGCCGCTGAACACCTGCGTGGCCTGCCGAGGCCGTGGGACGACGCAGGCGCCGGACCGGCAGGCGGCGTGGCGACGAAGAGCACGCCGACCGACGTCGTCACCGAGTCGGACCACACCCTGGAGAACCTCGTGCGCGAGCGGCTCGCGCAGCTGCGCCCCGGTGACTCCGTGGTGGGGGAGGAGCACGGCGGTTCGGCGGGCAGCTCGCGCACGCTGTGGGTGGTCGACCCGATCGACGGCACCGTCAACTTCCTCTACGGGTTGCCCTGGTATGCCGTGTCGCTCGCGGCCGTGCGGGACGGGGAGTCGGTGGCCGGGGCGGTGGCGGAGCCCGCCACCGGCAGGCTCTGGAGCGCGGCCGTCGGCGCCGGGGCGACGTGCGACGGGAGGCCGCTGCGGGTGTCCGGGGCGAGCGAGCTGTCGCTGTCGCTGCTCGGCACCGGTTTCTCCTACCGCGCCGAGCGGCGGGTCCGGCAGGCCGCGATGGTCGCCGGGATGCTGCCGGAGGTGCGGGACGTGCGGCGCACCGGCTCGGCCGCGCTGGACCTGTGCGCGGTGGCCGCCGGCTGGCTCGACGCGTACCTGGAGCACGGGTGCAGCTGGTGGGACTGGGCTGCCGCCGCGCTCATCGCCACCGAGGCCGGGGCCGTCGTGCGCACGCCGGGGCCCACCGGCAGCGTGCCGCCCGACGACGGGCTCGGCGCCGACGCACTCCTCGCGGCGACGCCTGCGATCGCCGCCGACCTCATGGCGCTGGCGAGGGAGCACGGCGCCGCGAACGTATAACGCGCCCCGTCAGCAGGAGGCGCTGCGCGACTCCTGCAGCAGCGCCGGATCGACGGCAGGCTGAGCGGGTGCGGTCGGGGCGTCGGCCGCGTTGGGGTCGGCGTTGGCCGCGCCGTCGCTGCTGCCGCCGCTTGGGCGGCCCAGCTGGTCGAGGGCGTCGCGCTGGGCGCGGCCGGGGTTGAGGTCGCCGAACGCGGTGCCCACCGCGACGTCGACGCTGTCGTCGGGGCGCACGTCGCGCACCAGCTCGGCGCACGGCATCGCAAGGCCGAGGGTGCTCGCCGCCGCCTCGCCCGCCTGGCCGAAGCGGATTTGGCCGAAGCACTTCATGTCCTGGGCCGGGTAGAACGGGTCGTTGTCGGGAGGGGCCGCCTCGGCGAATCCGAGGTCTCCGAGCTGCGCGGCCACGAGGTTGGCCTGGCCGCGCTGGCCCCCCGCGTTGAGCACCCGCACCCGCACCGACGCGGGCGGGATCGGCGCCACGCCGTCCAGCGAGCCCGCCTCCAGCACCTCCCCGGGCGCCGGATCCACGATGGGGCAGGACGCCGCCCCGGCGGCCCCCGAGGCATTCACGAGCACCGTGACCCAGGTGGTGATCGCGACGATCGCGAGGAGCGACACCAGCACCAGCACCGGGCCGCGCCTGCGGCGCTGGTAGGGCCGGGTCCGGCGGCCGGAGCTTGGTTCGCGGGAGTGGACGGGTGAGGTCGAGGCCGCCATCGTTCAGTCGAGCCCTTCGGTGCGGACGTGGTGGCCGAGCGCCACGAGCGGGGCGAGGCTGCCTTCCAGCCCCGTGGCCATGGATGCCGGCACCATGCCGGCGCGGACCCTCGCGAGGATCCCGGCGAGCACGACCCCCAGCTTGAACGCGCCGAAGGCCATGTACCAGGGGAGTGGCTCCAGGTCGAGCCCCGAGGCGGCCGCGTAGGCGCGCGCCACATCGGCCCGCGTGTGGAAGCCGGGCAGGCGCGTCGGGGTGGGCAGGTGGCCCGCGGCCTGCCAGACTGGGTGCTCGACGGCCTCGTGCCAGTAGACGAGCAGGAGCCCGAGGTCGGCGAGCGGGTCGCCGAGCGTCGAGAGCTCCCAGTCAAGCACCGCGCGGATCCGTCCGGGATCGGCGGCGTCGAAGAGGCAGTTGTCGATGCGGTAGTCCCCGTGCACGATCGTGTACCGCTGGGTGGTGGGCAGCGAGCCGGTGAGCGCCTCGGCCAGCGCGGTCAGCTCCGCCACGGTCCGCGCGTCCGTCGGGACGCCGTCGCGGGCCTGCTCCCACTGCGTCACCCAGCGCCGCACCTGGCGGCCCAGGTACCCCTCGGGGCGCCCGAAGTCGCCGAGGCCGACCCCGGCCGGGTTGACGCTATGCAGGGTGGCGAGGACCTCGACCAGCGCCGCGCTCGCCCGGCGGCGCTCCTGCGCGGTGGTCGCCCAGCCGGGCGGGAGGTCGCCCACCGGGACGACCCCCTCCACGAGCTCCATGACGAAGCAGGGCGCGTCGACGGGCGGGCCGCCATCCGACGCGGCCAGCACCCGCGGCACGGGCACACCGGTGCCGCCCAATGCGCTGATCACCCGGCGCTCGCGCCCCATGTCGTGCGCCGTGGCCGCGACCTCGCCGACCGGCGGGCGGCGCAGCACCACGGCACCGGCGGGGCTGTCGACGCGGTAGGTGAGGTTCGAGCGGCCCGCCCCGATCGGCCGGAGGGTGCAGCCCTCGGCCCAGGCCGGGTCGCCGAGCACGTCGGCGAGCCACGCGCCGACGGCAGCAGGCTCTGCGCCCCGCACCGCGTCTCCCGTCGCGTTGGAGGCGTCCACGCGGTCGGACGAGACGGTGCGATCGGGAGAGACAGCCACGGGCGCACCCTAACGGCCATATCCATCCGGCGCGGGGTGCCGGGCACTCCCCCGGAGGCTGAGTTACCCTCTCGGCCCCGGGGGACTCCGCGCAGGACCGCGATACCGCATCGCGGCCGCAGCCGGGACTGGGTTGAGACGTGCGTCACTCAGATGCCGGGCACAAACACCGGTCCTGTGGCGTTGTCCAGCCGCACGACGACGACATGTGTGTTAAGAGGGTGGGAACGATGGCGACCGACTATGATGCGCCGCGGCGCAACGAGACCGACGACCTGGCTGAGGACTCGCTCGACGAGCTGAAGGCCCGGCGGAACGAGGCCCAGTCGTCGGTCGTGGACGTCGACGAGTCGGACACGGCCGAGAGCTTCGAGCTGCCGGGAGCCGATCTCTCGGGCGAGGAGCTCACCGTGAAGGTGCTCCCGAAGCAGGCGGACGAGTTCACCTGTGCGAGCTGCTTCCTGGTGCACCACCGCAGCCGTCTCGCCGAGAGCAACGGCACGCAGTACATCTGCCGCGACTGCGCCGCCTGATCCAGGCAGCGTGATCGGGGGCCGCACGGCAGTGCGGCCACCGAGAGTGCGGCCACCGAGAACGACGATTCCGCCCCGGAGCCGGTGCCGGTCCGGGGCTTTCGGCGTGTCTCGGGGCGTCTCCGGGTCAGCGGCGGAGCGCGGCCGCGAGCCCTTCGGCGTCGCGGACGCTGAAAATCCAGTACGGCGTCGGGTCGTCCGGGTCGGTGACCTCGATGCGGACGACCTGGCCGACCCACGCGCGGTGCAGCAGGTAGGCCGTCGGGTCGAGCTCCGGGCCCAGCGCCTCCTGCTTGCGCTCCTTCGGCACAGTCTCCACGCGGCCCACGTACCGCAGCGGGAGCCGGGCCGCGCCGACCTGCAGCTCGCCGCCCGCCACCCGCACCCGGCTGCGCCCGAGCCAGAACAGCGCCACCACGAACACCGGAATCGTGATCGCGTACCCGATCCAGGAACGGATGCCGGGGTAGCCCATGTGCACTTCGGCGCCCAGAAGCGTCGCTACGCCGATTGCCGGCAGGTACCACCAGAAGGGCACCGACAACCGCTCGTCGAACCGAGGGGTGCCGGACGTCGCAGGTGGGCTGGCCGACGGGTGCTCGCTCACGGTTCCCGAGGGTAACGTCGCCCGTCGTGTCCGGCCCCGTCGACGCTCCGCTGCAGGAGCCGCTCACCGCAGCGCCCACCGTTCCGCCGGTCGACGTGCTGCTCACGCGGCTCGACGCCGGGCTTCCCGTGCCTTCCTACGCGAGGGCCGGGGACGCCGGCGTCGACCTGCGGTGCACCGCCGACGTCGTGCTGGGCCCCGGTGAGCGGGCCGTCGTGGGCACCGGCATCGCGATCGCGCTTCCGCCGGGTCACGCGGGGTTCGTGCACCCCCGGTCCGGGCTCGCGGCGCGCGCCGGGCTCTCGGTCGTGAACACACCAGGCACGGTTGACTCCGGCTACCGCGGGGAGATCCAGGTCTGCCTCATCAACCACGACCCGCGCGAGGAGCTGCGGTTGCGCCGCGGCGACCGGATCGCGCAGCTCGTGGTGCAGAAGGTCGAGCACGTGCGGTTCGTCGAGGTCGCCGAGCTGCCCGAGTCCGAGCGCGGGGCCGGCGGGCACGGCTCAACCGGCGGACACGAGCGACTCGGCACCGCCGGCCCGACCCCGGGAGCGACGACCCAGTGACCCCCACCGAAAATCCACCACATATCTCGGCGGCCCAGCATCCCGCTGACCGCGCCGGCATGCCGGCCGAGTACTCCCGGTACGAGGCCGGCACGCCGGCGCACCCAGCGGAACCCTGGATCCACCGACCTACGCACCGGATTTCCGGCGGGGGCCACTAGTGTCCCGACGCAATCGAGCGGCCGCCGCCAACGCAGGCACGGGCGCCGGCAGCGCCACCGCGGACGATCCTGGGGCGAGCGGCGCGCTCGCGCTGGATCCGCTGTCCGGCCCGCTGCCCATCACCGGCCCGCACGACGGCGAGACCCTCGACCCCGAGGTCACCAACGCCGCCGGCGTGGTCGACTTCGGCGCGATCCAGGTTCCCGTGCCGCTGACCGGCACCGTCACCGTGGAGCCCACGGCCAATGGGCGCATGCAGGCCGTCCACATCGCACTCGCCGGTGGCCGGCTGTCGGTGAGCGCGCTCGCCGCGCCGAAGTCCTCGAAGCTCTGGCCCGACCTGGCCAGGGAGATCGACAAGTCGCTGCGCGACGGTGGCGCGCGCGTGCGGTCGTACGCCGGCGAGTGGGGCCGGGAGCTGCACGCCACGTCGGGCAAGGCGAAGTCGGTGTTCGTCGGGGTCGACGGCCCGCGGTGGATGCTCTACGGGGTCGCCACCGGCCCGGAGGCCCAGGCCGACGCCCTCGAGGCCGAGCTGCGCCGCATGCTGCGGGGCACGGTGGTGGTGCGGGGCAAGAACCCGTACCCGGTGCGCACCGTGCTGCCGCTCGTCGTGCCGGAGTACCTCATGGAGCAGGCGGCCGCGGCGAAGGAGAAGAAGGCTGCCGAGGAGCCCGCTGCCCAGCAGGCGGCGGCTCAGCAGGCGGCGGCTCAGCAGGCGGCGGCCCAGCAGGCGGCGGCCCAGCAGGCGGCGGCCCAGCCCGCCGCAGGACAGCCCGGCACCCAGCGCATCGCGGTCCCGCCCAGGCCGGCTGCGCAGCACACCGGTGCCCACGCGCCGGTGGCGCCTGTCGCGGCGGAGGAAGAGCCGCCGCCCACCACGCCGCTGCGGGAACTGGCGCCCTCGGCCCGGCGCGCGGCGGCGGCCGCGTGGCGGAACCGGCCGTCCATCGCCGCGGCTCCCGATCGCGACGGGACCGCAGGCGCACCGCCCTCATGGGCGGACCCGGTTCGCCGCATCGAGCAGGGGGATCCCGACGACCCCACCGAAGTGTGGGACGAGCTGCCGCCCGATCCGGCCGCGACCGGCGCACCGGAGCACGCTCCGCCCGGCCCGGCGGCGACAGGTGGCAGGCGCGGGCTCCCCGAGCGCCCTGCCGAGCCCGCCGTCGAGGCGTCCGGACGGCGGCACCTGGCCGAGCAGCCGCCCGCACCGGCCCCCCGCCCGACGCCGTGGCCGACCGGGGCCCACCCGGCCCGGCCCGCCGCGGAAGCCGGTGGGCTGCCGCCCGTCGGGGGGCCCGGAACCAACGGCCGGCCGCATCGCGTGGAGTCGGGCCCGCATCCGGCGCCGCGTTCGACCGGCGCGTACCCCGCCCAGCCCGCGGCGGAGGCCGGCGGGCAGGGTGCCGGGACCAATGGCTGGGTTCATCGGGCGGAGCCTGCGCCGCGGTCGACCGGCGCGTACCCGGCGCAGCCCGCAGCAGCGACCAACGGTCGTCCGCCCCTGGCCGAGCCGCCCGTCCAACCGTCGCCCCGGCCGACCCCCCGGTCGACCGGCGCCTACCCGGTCCAGCCCGCAGGGGAGGAGACCGGACTGCTGCCCACCACCGGGCGGTGGGCAGCGACGAACGGCAGGCGGCACCCCGCCGAGGCTGCCGGGCAACCGACCGGCGCGTACCCCGTCGAGCCCGCCGCCGGCCTCCCGGCCGAGCCTGCGCCGTCGAGCGGGTCCTACCCGGTCGAGCCCGGCCCGGAGACGACGGGCCGCCGCCGGCTGATCGACCCGGCCGCCGCCCAGGCGACGGGATGGCTCGCGGCCGAGGCTGGTCCTGGCGCCACGGGCCGGCGGCGGCGCGTGGCGCCGACCGGGGCGTACCCGCCGGAGCAGCAGGCCGAGCCGGGTTCGGAGAGTTCGTCCCCGTCGTGGCGGACCGGGGCGCATCCCGTCGAACCGGGTGTCGCGGGCACCGGGCGGCGTCACCTGGCCGGGCCGCTCGGGCAGCCCACCCGATCGAATCCGCTCCAACCCGCCGGGGCCGAGACATCCGGGTGGCTGCCGGGTGTGGAGGCCACGGGCAGGCGCCGGGCACAGGAGCCGGCGGCTGAGCGGTCGCCGCTGGCGGAGCCTGCGTCAGCGGCGGACGAACGGCACCCGCTCGCGCCCCCGTCGGAAGCGACCGGCAGCAGGTCAGCGGTGGAGCCGGCCGCGGACTTCGGCGGCGAGCAGACGGGGCGCGCGCGCCTCGGCGACTCCGCGTTCCAGTCCACGGGGTGGTTCCCCGTCGCGTCCACGGACGCTCCCGCGGAGCCGGGTGGCCGGCGCAGGCGCCGCGAACCCGACGCCGCGGACACCGCGGCCTGGCAGCCGTTGTCCGCCGCGGAGCGGTTGAGCGAGGCGACGGGCCGCAGGCGCCTCGCGGACGCCGACTCCACCGACACCGGCAGGCGTCGCCTGCGCGAGCCGGAGGACACGGGGACCGGATCGTGGCGGCGGGACGCCCTCGCCGAGCCGATGGTGGAGTCCACCGGCAGGCGGCACCGCACCGAGCCGTCCGCGGCGTCGTCCAGAGCGGAGTCGGTCACTGCGCCGCCCGAGCCGCGCTCGAGCAGGCCCCAGGCCGCGAAGCCGGCTCCGCAGGGCAGCCGCCGGACCCTCGGCGCGGAGTACCTGATCGACACCGGCGAGCAGGCCGTCTGGACCGGCGGCGCCCGGCGGTACGCGCCCGAGCCCGAGCCGCCGACCGAGCCGTTCACGCCGGAACCGGAGCCGTCCCGGGCCCCACCGGCGGGGGACGGGCTGCCGGGGGACGGGCCGTCTGGGGACGAGCTGTCGGCGGAGGCGCGCCGCCGCGGGCGGCATTACGTACCCGAGGACAGCGAGAGCGTGACCGCGACGGTGCCGCTGCGAGCGCTTATCGGCGACCTGGACCCTGAGCGCCCGAGCGGCCGCCACCGCCGCCCGGCGCGGTAGCCGGTGCGCTCCCGGTGAACCGCCCGCCCTCCGGCCGCGTCCGCTCGACGTGGGCCGCCCGTAGCCAGGCGAGCACCGCGGCGCGGCCCAGCACCGCGGGGTCGGCGCCGAAGGCCGCGAGCGTGGCCGTGCAGCGCTCGGCGCGGGGCAGGAGGCGCCGCCAGTGCTCGGCCACCGCGAGCGGGTGCACCGGGTCGTCCACCAGCGCGGCGATCCCGGCCGGCACCGTCAACGACCGGAGCGCAGGCGCGTCCGGGGCGGGTTCGCGGGCCGCGGCGTCGAGGGCGTCTGCGAGCCCGGCCCCGTACCCGGCCCAGGCTCTTGCCAGCTCCGCGGCCAGCCACGGCGGCGAACCGGCCCGGGCCGCCGTCACGGCCGCGTCGACGCCGCCCGCCCGCACCAGCGCGGCCGTCGCGCGGGCGGCGAGCGCGGCAGGCGCGTCCCCGGGCGGCCCGGTCCATGCGGGCAGCGCGAGCAGCAGTCCGGCCAGCCGCGCTCCCGCGACGGGCAGACGCTCGGCCGCCCACGCCGCGGCCACCTGCGCCCCGAGGGAGACCCCGCCGACGAGTAGCTGCCTGCCCTCGTCGAGCGCCCGGTCCAGAGCGCTGTCGAGGTCCGCCCGGTACCCGGACACGACGTCGGCTCCGCGCTGCGGCTCGACGGCGTGCAGGGTCACTCCGACGGCCCGCAACGGTTCCGCGAACGCCGCTCTGACAAGAAATTCGTCGGATCCCGACCCGGGCAGCACGACGGCCACCGACCGTTCGGCGCTCGGTGGGTGGCATGCTCGATTCGTGATCGGCACGCGCTGCGGTCGAGGTTTCATGGGAGTTACGCTGGTGACGGTACGGGTCCATCGATGGGCACCGAACGGACTGGGAGAGTGATGGGCGGCACCGATGGCGGTGCGTTCCGCCGCATGTTGCGCAGGCTGACCAGTGACGTCGAGGTGCTCGACGCCGACGACCTGTCGGAGGGCGCTCAACTCTCCGGCGCCCGGCGCGCCGTGGAGTGCGCCTCCGGGCAGGAGGTCACGATGCTCGGTAGGCTGCGCAGCGTAGAGTTCTGCCCGCACGACGCGGAGGCCTCTCTGGAGGCCGAGCTGTTCGACGGCACCGATGCTGTGACGCTGATCTGGTTGGGGCGTAGGCGCATCCCCGGCATCGAGCCGGGGCGCACGATGCGCGTGCACGGCCGGATCGCCGTGCGCGAGGGGCGCAAGGTGCTCTACAACCCGTACTACGAGATCTGCCAGGCCCACACCCCGTAGGAGCGCAGTGACCGCTGGTCCACCGCCGGAGTCCGAGGCCGGCGACGGCCGGCACCGTCAGTCGGCCGGAGTCGGCAGGCAGCGCGAGGTCCCCACGCTCATGGAGCAGATGGGGGGCGTGCAGGGAGTCGTCGCGTCCACAATCCCGGTCGCCGTGTTCGTCGTGGCCAACGTGATCGCCGGCCTGCAGCCCGCGTTGATCTCCGCGATCGCGGCGGGTGTGCTCGTGGCGATCTGGCGGATCGCACGCAAGCAGCCGCTGCAGCCCGCCGTGTCGGGTCTCTTCGGGGTGGGCATCGCGGCGTTCATCGCCTACCGCACCGGTGAGGCGCGCGGCTTCTACCTACCGGGCCTGCTGCTGAGCGCAGTGGGCCTGCTCGCGTTCCTGGTGTCGGTGCTGGTGCGCTGGCCGCTCGCGGGCGTGATCTGGCACGGCATCAACGGCGACGGCCAGTCGTGGCGCAAGGACCCGCGGATGCTGCGCGCGTACACACTCGCCAGCCTGCTGTGGGCCGCCGTATTCGCGGCGCGGGTGGTCGTGCAGGGCTGGCTCTACAACGCCGACCAGGAGACCTTGCTCGGCATCGCCCGGCTGGCCATGGGCTACCCGCTGTTCGGCGTGGCGCTGCTGGGCACGATCTGGGCGGTCCGGCGGGCCCGCCGCAGCCCGTCACCGGCCTGACCGGCCGCGGTCGGTACCCGACTCAGTACTGCGCGAGGGCCGCGCGGATCTCCTCTTCGACGGCCGACGTCGCCACGAACAGCAGCTCGTCACCGGGCTCCAGTGCGTCGTCGGCCTGCGGGACGATCACCCGGCCACCGCGCAGGATCACCACGAGCGCAGAGTCGGCAGGTAGCCGCAGCGAGCGCACGGGCTTCCCCGCAAGCGGTGTGTCGGCGGGGAGGGTGACCTCGACGAGGTTGGCCTGGCCCTGCCGGAACGTCAGCAGCCGGACGAGGTCGCCGACGGCCACTGCCTCCTCCACGAGCGCCGCCAGGAGGCGCGGGGTGGACACCGCGACGTCGACGCCCCAGTTCTCCCCGAAGAGCCACTCGTTGCGCGGGTCGTTGACGCGGGCCACGACCCTGCGCACCGCGAACTCGGTCTTGGCCAACAGCGAGACCACGAGGTTGACCTTGTCGTCCCCGGTGGCCGCGATGACGACGTCGCAGCTCTCCAGGCCGGCCTCCTCGAGCGAGGCCAGCTCACAGGCGTCGGCGTGCACCCACTCGGCGCGCTCGACCGACTCCGGGTCGATGTTCGCGATTTCGCGCTCGATGAGCATCACCTGGTGCTTGTTCTCCACCAGCTCCAGCGCGATGGAGCGCCCGACGGCACCAGCCCCCGCGATCGCGACCCGCATCGTGCTCAACCCTCCTGGGGCGGGGCCGCAGCCGCCGCCGTGACATCACTCACTGTTCCGGAGACCGCCGCCACGTAGACAGTGTCCTCCGCCTGGACCGCGGTGTCGGCTTTCGGGAGCACCCCGGTGCCGAATCGCACGATGAACGCCACGCGGCACCCCGCAACCTCCTCGAGCTCCCGGATCGGGCGCCCGACCCAGTCCTCGTGCACGGGCAGCGGCAGGATCGCCACCGTGCCTGTCGGCTCGCGCCACGCCGAGGCCACGCCGTCGGGCAGCAGCATCCGCATCAGCCGGTCCGTGCTCCAGGGCACCGTGGCGACCGTCGGGATGCCCAGCCGCTCGTAGACGGCGGCGCGCTTGGCGTCGTAGATGCGCGCGACGACCCGCTCGACGCCGAACGTCTCGCGCGCCACCCGCGCGGAGATGATGTTGGAGTTGTCGCCGCTCGACACCGCCGCGAACGCCTGCGCGTGGTCGACCCCCGCCTCGACGAGGACGTCGCGGTGGTAGCCCTCGCCGACCACCTGCGCCCCCCGGAAATCCGGGCTCAACCTACGGAAGGCCTGCGGGTCGTGGTCGACGACCGCGACGTCGTGCCCCAGCCGCTCGAGCCCGCCGGCGAGCGCGGACCCTACCCGTCCGCAGCCCATGATGACGACGTACACAGCGCATCCTCCCAGCGTCGGGGGCACGCTATCGCGTCGGACAGTCGGATACCGCATAGGCTCTCGCCGTGCCCAAGCTCGGCGTCGCGCTCAAGCGCGTCCTCGTCGGGCGGCCGCAGCGAAGCGACCGTCTCTCCCACACCCTGCTCCCCAAGCGGATCGCGCTGCCTGTCTTCGCGTCCGATGCGATGTCCTCGGTGGCCTACGCCCCCGAGGAGATCTTCCTGACCCTGTCGGCGGCCGGGCTCGCCTCCTACGCGTTCTCGCCGTGGATCGGGCTCGCGGTGGTCGTCGTCCTGCTCACCGTGGTCACCAGCTACCGGCAGAACGTGCACGCCTATCCGTCGGGCGGCGGGGACTACGAGGTCGCCACGGTGAACCTCGGCCGCCGCGCCGGACTGACCGTGGCGAGCGCGCTGCTGGTGGACTACACGCTGACGGTCGCGGTGTCGATCTCGGCGGCAGCCGCCAACGTCGGAGCGCTCGTGCCGTTCGTCGCGCAGCACAAGGTGATCTTCGCTGTGTCCGCGATCGTCGTGCTCACGGCCGTGAACCTGCGCGGCGTGCGTGAGTCGGGTGCCGCGTTCGCGGTCCCCACCTACGCGTTCATGTTCGGCATCGGCACGATGATCATCTGGGGCCTCACCCGCATCCTGATCTTCGGCGAGGACGTGCGGGCGCCCAGCGCGGACCTGCACCTGCTGGCCGAGGGCGACGCGTTCACGGGGCTCGCCCTCGTGCTGCTGATCCTGCGGTCGTTCACGCAGGGGTGTGCCGCGCTCACCGGTGTCGAGGCGATCAGCAACGGCGTGCCGGCGTTCCGCAAGCCCAAGTCCCGCAACGCCGCCACCACTCTCACGCTGCTCGGCGTGATCTCCGTGTCGATGTTCATGGGGCTGATCTGGCTCGCGCAGCTCACCGGGGCGAAGATCGCCGAGTACCCCGAGACGCAGTTCCCCGACGCGCCGCCCGGGTACATCCAGCAGACCCTCGTGGCCCAGCTCGCCCAGGCCGTGTTCGACGACTTCCGCCCCGGCTTCTACTTCGTCGTCGTGGTGACCGCGCTGATCCTCGTGCTCGCCGCGAACACCGCCTACAACGGCTTCCCGGTCCTCGGTTCGATCCTGTCGCAGGACCGCTACCTGCCGCGCCAGCTGCACACCCGTGGCGACCGCCTCGCCTACTCCAACGGCATCCTGGTGCTCGCCGCCGTCGCGATCGTGCTGGTGATCGGGTTCCAGGCCGAGGTCACGCGGCTCATCGCGCTCTACACGGTCGGCGTCTTCACCTCGTTCACCCTCAGCCAGCTGGGGATGCTGCGGCACTGGAACCGGCTGCTCGCCACCGAGACCGACCCGGCGGCCCGCAGGCGCATGAAACGCGCCCGCATGATCAACGGGTTCGGGGCGGCGATGACGGGCATCGTGCTCATCGTCGTGCTGATCACCAAGTTCACCAGGGGCGCGTGGATCGCGATCGCCGCGATGGCGGTGTTCTACGTGATGATGCAGGCCATCCGGCGGCACTACGACCGGGTCTCCGCCGAGCTCGTGGCCGGTGAGACCGATGCGGTACTGCCCTCGCGCAACCACGCGATCGTGCTCGTCTCCACGCTGCACAAGCCCACCCTGCGGGCCGTCGCGTACGCCAGGGCCACTCGGCCGGACGTGCTGGAGGCCGTCACCGTCAACGTCGACGAGGCCGACACCAAACGGCTCGTGCGCGACTGGGAGCGGCGCAAGATCCCGGTCCCGCTCAAGGTGGTCGAGTCGCCCTACCGCGAGATCACGAAGCCGGTGCTCGACTACGTGAAGCGGATCCGGTCCACCAACCCGCGCGACGTCGTCACCGTGTTCATCCCCGAGTACGTGGTGGGGCACTGGTGGGAGCAGATCCTGCACAACCAGAGCGCGCTGCGGCTCAAGGGCAGGCTGCTGTTCCAGCCGGGTGTCATGGTCACGAGCGTGCCGTGGCAGCTGCGCTCGTCCGAGCGGGTGGTGGCGCGGCGTCCGGAGACCCCGCCGGGAGCCTCCCGGCGCGGGTACGAGTCGGCGCCGCAGGATGACGGCAAGCCTCCTGCCACTCCGCCGATGCCGCCGCCCGCCACCACGTCGGGACGGCGGACGTGACTAGCCGCTCCGACCGCCCGGGCCTCGACTGGACCGACCGCGTCCTCGAGCTGGAGGTCGGCCCGATCGCCCACGGCGGGCACTGCGTCGCCCGCTCGGAGGGGCGGGTGGTGTTCGTGCGGCACGCCCTGCCGGGGGAGCGGGTGCTCGCCGTCGTCGACGAGGACGCCGGGGGCTCGTTCTGCCGGGCCGACGCGGTGTCGGTGCTGGAGGCGTCCCCGCACCGAGTGCCGGCGCCGTGCCCGTGGGCGCGGGCGGGTGGTTGCGGCGGCTGCGACCTGCAGCACGTCGACCCGGCCGCCCAGCGGGCGCTGAAGGCGGACGTGCTGGCCGAGCAGCTGCGCAGGCTCGCCGGGATCGAGCGGGTCGTGGAGGTCGAGGAGCTGCCGGGCGGGCCGCTGGGCTGGCGGCACCGCGTGCGACTCGCCGTCGACGAGGACGGCCGGGCCGGGCTGCGCGCGCACCGCAGCCACGACGTGCTGCCCATCGACGACTGCCCGCTGGCGCCGGCGGGGGCGCTGCCGCCGGTGCTCGCCGTGGGGCACAGGCCCGGAACCGTGGTCGAGGTGACCGTCGACGCCGACGGCGGCGTGCACGCGGGCGAGGGCGAGTCGGGCGGGGGCGAGTCGGGCGGGGGCGAGTCGGGCGGGGCTGCGTCGGGTGGGGGCGAGCCGCTTGTCCAGCGCGCCGGCGGCCGCGAATGGCGCCTCTCGCCCGGGGTGTTCTGGCAGGTCCACCCCGCCCTGCCGGACGCGCTGGCCGACGTCGTCGGCAAGTGGGCGGACGCGCCGGTCGGCGGCACCGCGTGGGACCTGTTCGGGGGCGTGGGACTCTTCGCCGCCGTGCTCGCGGGGCAGGTGGGGCCCGGCGGTTCCGTCACCGTCGTCGAGGCGTCGCGGCATGCCATCGCGGACGGGCGTGCCGCGCTCGCGGACCTGCCTCAGGTGCAGTGGCGGGCCGGGCGCGTCGAGCACGTGCTCGGCGGCCTGCGGGGGCGTCCGGACGTGGTGGTCGCCGACCCGCCCCGCCGCGGCCTCGGCAAGGAACTGGTGGACGCGCTGTGCGAGCGCGCCCCCGGCCGGGTGGTGCACGTCGCGTGCGACCCCGCGGCCCTGGCCCGCGACATCGCGCTCTTCGCCGCCCGCGGCTACCGGCTGGCGGAGCTGCGGGCGTTCGACGCCTTCCCGATGACCCACCACTTCGAGTCGGTCGCGCTGCTGGAACGCGCCTGACCGCACCGGCTCCTGCCGCGCGGCAGCAACTCGCGCGCACTCACGCCCCGACTCGCGCGCACTCACGCCCCGACTCGCGGACGTTGGGCGCTTGTCTTCCGCGAGTCGGGGTCTGGGCGCGCGCGAGTCGGGGTTTGGATGCGCGCGAGTCGGGGTCTGGGTGTACGCGAGTCGCTGCGAAAGGGTGTGCCAGTCGCGGGGCTGACGGGTGGCCGGGCGTGCTGGAGGGCATGATCCCGGCGTGGACAGTTCCGTACTCGCCGCGCACCTGGAGGGCTGGGCGCCCGAGCCCGTCGAGGTGACCGGCCGGCTCGACGCCTGGCCGGTGCTCGCCTTCGCCGGGCTGCTTGACCAGCCGGCCCCACCGCACGCGCCCGGCGACCCGCTGCCACCGCTCTGGCACGGCTTCCACCTGCTCGACCACCCGGCCCAGGCCGAGGTGGGGGAGGACGGCCACCCCGCGCACGGCCGGTTCCTGCCGCCGCTGCCCGACCGCAGGCGGATGTTCGCGGGCGGGCGGCTGGAGGTGCGCGACCCGCTGCGCGTCGAGGACGTCGTGACGCGGCGGTCGTCGCTGGTCTCGGCCACCCCGAAGAGCGGGCGCAGCGGCGCGATGGTGCTTGTGACCCTGCGCCACGAGTTCGACCGCGACGGCGCGATCGCGGTCGTGGAGGAGCAGGACTTCGTCTACCGGAGCCAGCCGGCGGGCACCGCGCGCGGCCTTGCGCAGGCCGGGCCGCAGCGGCAGGTCCCGGGGGCGCCGCAGGGGGAGTGGCACCTGCGGCTGGACCCCGGCGCGGCGTTGCTGTTCCGCTTCAGCGCGCTGACCTACAACACCCACCGCATCCACTACGACCACCCGTACGTGACGGGCGTGGAGGGCTACCCCGGTCTCGTGGTGCACGGGCCGCTGCTCGCGCTGCTCCTGCTCGAACTGCCGCGGCGGTTCGCCCCGCGGCGGCGGGTCACGGCGTTCTCCTACCGGCTGCTGCGTCCGGCGTTCGCGGGCGCACCGGTGGTGGCGAACGGGCATGCCGCCGGGGAGCTGACGGCCGGGGTGCCTGGCGCGGAGCCGTCGGTGGCGGGCACGGTCACCCTGATCTGATCCGTGATTCCCTATCGGGGCACGTGGTAGTGCGGCTCAGCCGTGGCAGTGCGCCGCCGACGGCGGGAGGTCGAGCGCCGGGTTGCCGTCGAAGAAGCCGCTGGGCTTGAGCATGAAGCCCACCGTGCTGACCGGCATCACCGGCCAGTCCTCCGGCCGCACCACGTGGTGGGCGCCGAACGTGTACCAGACCACGACGTCGGCGCCTTCCAGCGGACGGTCGCCCGCAACGTAGGCCGGGAGGCCCTGGCCGCCCGGGTGCTGGTTGGGATAGTCGCCCGCCGCGAACCGCTGGGTCTCGTCGGCGGCGGTGACCCACAGCTGGTGCTCGGTGAAGCCCGGGCGCGGCGCGAACACCGCGTCGGGGGAGTACATCGGCGGCACGGTCGAGCCCGGCATCAGGGCGTACGCCGTGGGCGCCCCGAGCGCGGACGTCTTCTCGGCGCTCTCGATCTTCCAGTACCGGGCGCGTGCGGCGTCGGTGTCGCGCTGCGCCTCGCGCTCGCTCGCGAGCACCGTGCGGTGCACCTGCCAGGCGTTGCCGTGCGGGTTGTCCGGCCCGGGTGCGCTCGGGGCCGAGTCGAGCTCCACCACGGTGTTGGCCGTGCCGTCCACGGCCATGTCGAGCCGCACGCAGAAGAAGTGCTGGTGGTTCGGCCCGTACAGGCCGGGGGCGACGAGGGTGCCGTGGGTGGGGGTCTCGCCAGGCGCGATCGCCCCCGTGGAGATGACCCCGGAGAGCTTGACCTCGTACTCGATCGTGCCGTCGTTGTAGAGGTACCAGAAGTAGCCGTACTCATAGTTCCCGACGGTGACGATGGTGGAGATCACCAGCCGCCGCCTGCGCCGCACCTGCACGGCGCCGGTGCGGAAGTCGGTGTGCTTCCAGGCGATCCCCGCGTCCTCCTCGTGCATGCAGACGGCGTTGGGGATGATCACCGCGTTGCCGTCGTTGTCGTTGACGACGCCGTCGAAGTACTGGATGTGCCCCACGCAGTCGCAGCCCAGCGTGAGGGAGTTCGCGAGCCACCCGACGCCGTACTCGCCCTGGTCGAAGACGTTCTTGAAGCGGTGCGTCGGCGCCGGGTCGCCGTAGGGCACGTACATCTCGGCGAGCGAGGCCCGGTAGATCACCGGCCGCAGCGTGCCGCGGTCGTCGTAGCCGACCTCGTGCAGCACGAGCCCCTCGCGGGGGGTGAACCCGATGCGCAGGTGCCACTTCTGCCACGTCACCGCGTGCCCGTCCACCGTGAAGCTCGGGCCCTCTGGCTGGGTGATGGCGATCGGCCGCACGTCGTCGCGGTAGGCCTCGAACGCGGGCACGTTGCCCGGCTCGAAGATCCACGGCTCCTCGTAGTTCCCCGGCTGGGTCGGCAGCGGGACGACGCCGTGGTCGGTCACCTCGACGACCTCACGGGCGTCCAGGTCCACGACGACGATGAGGCCCTCGACGGGCCGGGCGTAGCCGTGCTCGCCGGGTGCGGAGCGCACCCACGTCAGCGGGCGGGCGATTCGCCGGGCCGCCGGGTCGTCCTGCGGACCGGTCCAGCTCGACGCCCACGGGTCCACCATCGTGAGCGAGAAGTCCTCGACCCCCCGCTTGCGCATGGCGTCCTGCCAGCGCGGATCGGCCTGGACGATGGCCTCGCACGCCTCGAACTCCTCCGCCATGATCGGCGCCTGCACACCTGCACGAGGCGTCCACGACACGACCGCGCGGTCGGTCAGCGACACCACCGCCTCGTACGTCAGGTGCGTGCCGCGGTCGTAGACCACGACGTGCGCTTCGCGGGGCAGCGGGTCGTCGCCGGGCGTCCAGGCGCGCACCGCGGCCTTCGGCGGTTCGTGCAGCGTGACGAACACGAACCGGGCACTGTCCGTCAGGCCCCGGCCGGCGCGCAGCACCTGGGTCGCGGTTCCGATCTCGATGGCCGTCAACGGCTCGAGCGGGTGCGTGGCGGTCGCGACGGTGGCGTCCTCGACGGCGGTCATGCTGTGGCTACCTGCCTTTCCTCGGCTGAGCTGATCTCGGAGGTGCTGACCTCGAACTGTCCGATCCGGGCGTACCGCTGCGGGGCACGGCTGCGCAAGAACAGCGCCAATACCACCCCGGCGACGAACACGGCGAGCACCACCCACGGCAGCACGACGATGTAGGTGACGTCGGCGGCGCCTGCCAGGTCGTAGCGGTTGACGACGAGCAGCACGCACGCCCCGGTCATGGCGGCGAACCCGATCACCGGGGCCACGAGAGTGGACCACCAGCGGAACCCGTCGCGGGCCGTCGTCAGGAAGAAGCGAATGATCGCGACGGAGACCAGTGCCTGCACCGCGAGGATGCCCAGCACGCCGAGCAGCGGCGACCAGGTGCCCAGCTTGAGCAGCGCCCCCTCGGTGCTGGGGTCGTAGAGCACGAAGCCGAGGCAGTAGAGCCCTACGAGCGTCGTCACAGTCATCGCAGCAGGTACGGGGCTGCGCCGATTCGAGGTGCGGGCGAGCGCCGCCGGTAGTACGCCCTCCCGGCTGAGCGCGAACAGATAGCGGGCGCTCGTGTTGTAGAAGGCCATCGCGCAGGCGAACGAGCCGGTGACGATGAGCACCTGCATGAGCGCCGTCGCCCACGAGCCGATGAAGCGGTCGGTGAGCGGGTAGAACGCCGAGGCGATCTCGCCCGCGTACTGCGCCTGCACGGCCCGCGCCGAGCCGGTGAGCCCCCATCCACCGACGAACACGTACGAGATCAGCACGTAGAAGGCGCCGAGACCGATCACTGAGCCGTAGATGGCGGTCCTCGCGATCCTGTGTGGGTCGCGGGTCTCCTCGGCGTAGTTCGGGGCCATCTCGAAGCCCACCCACGACCAGAACGCGGCGAACAGCGCGATCCCGGCCGCACCCGCGCCGAACACCTCGATCGCGGCGGAGTTGCCGAAAATGTTCACCGGGTTGAGCGGCGCGAGGGAGAAGCCCTCGGCGCCGCCGGCGGCGAACACCCCGACGGCCAGCACGAGGAGCACCAGCACCTCGCCGATCAGCAGCACCCCGAGGATCTTGGCGGTCAGCTCGATGTGGAAGACCGCGAACACGCTCATCAGCGCCAGCCCGATGATCATGTACGCCCAGGCGGGCAGCTCCACGCCCGTGAAGCTCGCGACGGTGGTGGAGGCGAAGTACCCCATCGTCCCGGTCACCGCGGCCGCGAACACGATGTAGCAGAGGGCGATGAGCAACCCGGAGCCGAGCCCGGCCACCCGTCCGAGACCGCGGGTGACGAACGTGTAGAAGCCGCCCGCCGACGTCACGCGCCGGCACATGGCGATGTAGCCGACGGAGAAGATCGTGAGGGCGACGGTGGCGACGATGAACGCGGCGGGGGAGGCGTAGCCGGCGCCGAGCGTCGCGACGGGCACGTTGAACAGCATTGCGGCGAGCGGGGCGGCCCCGGTCACGATGCAGAACAGCACCGACGGGAGACGGAGAACGCCTTCGGCGAGCCGGCCCGGTCCGGCCCCGGGGATCGGGGCGCCGGCTGCCGGGCCGGCGGTGGGTGTCGCGGTCATGGCAGCTCCCAGATGAGAGGAGGGTGCAATCGAGAGTCGTGCGCACTGCCCGGACGAGCGTCGGGAGCACTCGTGTCATCTGTGTCACGTCAGAGTGACATGTCAGGTCGGCCGGGGAAACCTTGTCGGCCACATCGGGCAAGCACGCCTCTCAGCGCCACGAAGCTGGCCCGTGCTCGACTGCTCGGTGCGATGGGTGACCCCCGCGCGCCATGCGTGGGGTTCGCCCGCGACGATGGACCCGTGACAGGTACGCACGTTCCGTCGACGACCCCGGTCCATTCGATCCAGCAGCGCATCGCCGACGAGCTCGGCGTACGGCCGAACCAGGTGGCCGCCGCCGTCGACCTGCTCGACGGCGGATCCACAGTGCCGTTTGTCGCCCGGTACCGCAAGGAGGCCACCGGGGCCCTCGACGACGCGCAGCTGCGCACCCTGGAGGAGCGCCTGCGCTACCTGCGCGAGCTCGAGGAGCGCCGCACGGTGGTGCTCGACGAGATCCGCAAACAGGGCAAGCTCGACGAGGCGCTCGAGGCGCGGATCATGGCGGCCGAGTCGAAGGCCCGCCTGGAGGACATCTACCTCCCGTACAAGCCGAAGCGCCGCACCAAGGCGATGATCGCGCGCGAGGCCGGGCTGGAGCCGCTCGCCGACACGCTGCTCGCCGACCCGTCGCAGGACCCCGCCACCGTCGCGGCCGGCTACGTCAACGAGCAGGTCGCCGACGCGACCACGGCGCTGGAGGGCGCCCGCTCGATCCTCGTGGAGCGCTTCGCCGAGGACGCGGACCTGATCGGCGGGCTGCGCGAGCGGATGTGGACGCGCGGGCGGCTGGTCACGAAGGTTCGTGAGGGCAAGGAGACCGAGGGCGCGAAGTTCGCCGACTACTTCGACTTCTCCGAGCCGTTCACCAAGCTCCCGAGCCACCGGATTCTCGCCGCGTTCCGGGGGGAGAAGGAGGAGGTCCTCGACGTCGCGCTGGAGCCCGACGCCGAGCCGGCCGA
This sequence comes from Pseudonocardia aurantiaca, assembly GCF_039526725.1. Lineage (NCBI taxonomy): Bacteria > Bacillati > Actinomycetota > Actinomycetes > Pseudonocardiales > Pseudonocardiaceae > Pseudonocardia > Pseudonocardia aurantiaca. Next base: position 711,940 of record NZ_BAAAJG010000008.1, on the reverse strand, counting down.
GCCGGGTGTCGTCACCGACTACGAGCGCACGATCGCCGCGGCGTTCGGCATCTCGGACAAGGGCCGGCTGGCGGACAAGTGGCTGGGCGACTGCGTGCGGTGGGCCTGGCGTACCCGGATCCTGCTGCACCTGGGCATCGACATCCGGGTGCGGCTGCGCACCGTCGCCGAGGAGGGGGCGATCGGCGTCTTCGCGTCGAACCTGCGCGACCTCCTGCTCGCCGCCCCCGCCGGGAGCCGCTCGACGATGGGCCTCGACCCCGGCCTGCGCACCGGTGTGAAGGTGGCCGTGGTCGACGCCACCGGCAAGGTCGTCGCCACCGATACGATCTACCCGCACGAGCCACGCCGCGACTGGAACGGCGCTCTCGCCACCCTCACGAAGCTCGCGGCCGCCCACGACGTCGAGCTGGTCGCGGTGGGCAACGGCACGGCGTCCCGGGAGACCGACAAGCTGGCCCGCGAGCTGGCCGCGAAGAACCCCGGCCTCAAGCTGACGCCGGTGATGGTCAGCGAGGCAGGGGCATCGGTGTACTCCGCCTCGGCGTACGCGTCGGCCGAGCTGCCCGACCTCGACGTCACGCTGCGCGGGGCCGTGTCGATCGCCCGGCGGCTGCAGGACCCGCTGGCGGAGCTGGTGAAGATCGACCCGAAGTCGATCGGCGTGGGCCAGTACCAGCACGACCTGGCCGAGTCGGCGCTCTCCCGTTCGCTCGACGCGGTGGTGGAGGACTGCGTAAACGCGGTGGGGGTCGACGTCAACACCGCGTCGGCGCCGCTGCTGCGCCGGGTCTCCGGGATCACCGAGGGGCTCGCGGCCCAGATCGTGCAGCACCGCGACGCCAACGGCCCGTTCCGCACCCGCCGCGCGCTCGCCGACGTCCCGCGGCTTGGCCCGAAGGCGTTCGAGCAGTGCGCGGGCTTCCTGCGCATCCGCGGCGGCGACGACCCGCTCGACGTCTCGGGCGTGCACCCCGAGTCCTACCCGGTCGTGCACCGGATCCTGGAGCGGGCGAAGACCGACATCGCGGCGCTCATCGGCAACACCCAGAAGATCAAGTCTCTGCGGCCGCACGACTTCGTGGACGCCCAGTTCGGGCTGCCGACCGTCACCGACATCCTCGCGGAGCTGGAGAAGCCGGGCCGCGACCCCCGTCCCGCCTTCCGCACGGCCACGTTCGCCGAGGGTGTGCACAAGATCGCCGACCTGCGGCCGGGCATGCTGCTGGAGGGCCAGGTCACCAACGTCGCCGCGTTCGGCGCGTTCGTCGACGTCGGGGTGCACCAGGACGGGCTCGTCCATGTCTCGGCGATGTCGAAGCAGTTCGTCAGCGACCCGCGTGAGGTGGTCAAGTCCGGCGACGTCGTGCGCGTCAAGGTGCTCGAGGTGGACGAGGCCCGCAAGCGCATCTCGCTGACCCTGCGGCTGGACGACGAGGTCGGCGCGAAGCCCCAGCGGGAGCAGCGTGACCGGGAGCCGCGTGGCGGGGACCGCGGTCCGCGCGATCAGAAAGGCCGTGGAGACCAGCGGGGCCGGGGTGGCGACAAGAGCGGCGGCGACCGCCGCGGTGGCGGCCAGGGCGGCGCTGGCGGGCGCGGTGGCTCTGGCGGCGGTTCCGGCGGGGGCCTCGGCAACAGCGCGATGGCCGACGCCCTCCGCCGCGCGGGCCTGACGGGAGACCGGAAGAAGTAGCAAGATCGCCGGTCCCGGCCATCCAGAGGCCACGCCGAGCGCGCAGGAAGGGGGGAGATGCTGCGCTGGCTCAAGGTCGTGATCGCGGCGGTGCTGCCCTCGATGGCCGGGGTCGTGGCCTGGTGGATCTGTGTGGCGAACGGGCTCGGACTGGACGCCACGAGCATCGTCGTGGGCCTGGTCGTCCTCCTCCCGGCAACCCCGCTTGCGATCTGGGCCGGGCAGGCGGAGTCGCGCACCGGTTCGCCGCCTGCGCCGAAGGGTGACGCACCCCAGGTGCCGGCGGTGATCGGTGAAGTGCCCCGCGAGCCGAAGGCCTTCCAGCCGCGCTCGGATCTAGGAGCGCCCTGAACAACTCGGCCCTACTGCGCGCCGCCCAGGCGGGCACCTCGCGGCGTTGGACGATTGTCGGTCGGGGAGGCCGGCCCCGCATCCGCGCATCTGCTCGGCGAGCTGTCGGTGCTGTCGTCGTCCGGTGTCGGGCTCGACCTGCTCGACCCGGAGGCGGAGACGGCCTTGGCCGAGTTGGGGGCTCGATCGCTGGTCGCTTTCAGCCGCGACGACACCACCGCATTCGTCCACCGCCTGGTCCGGCGTGCAGTACGAGACCAGGCTGAACGTGACCGGACCCTGGCCGCGATGATCGAGACTGCGGCCCGGCGGCTGCTCGTGGCCGCCGAGGTTGTTACCGACGAGGACACTTGGCGGAAGTTCCCCACGATCATGGCGGTGGCCGATCATGCGACGGCCCTGTGGGAGGCCGTGGAGCAGTTTCCCGACGACGAATCCGCGCAGATCAGGGCGGCGGCCGAGGTCGTGCTGCGGGTCCGTCAGGTCGTGGCCAACCATCTCATCTATCTCAATGACCAAGTTCGGGCATTCCCGATCGCCGAAGCCGTCGTCACCGGACGTGAGAAGTTCCTTGGCGCGGAGCATCCGGACACGCTCACCGCCCTGCACAACCTGGCCCACGCCGCGGCGTACGAGGCGGCGGGACGGACCGCGGACGCGGTCGCCGAATACGAATGGGTCGCGAACAGGTTCGAGGCCGTTATGGGTCCCGAACAGACGCTGACAAAGACCGCGAGAGACAACCTGGAGCGCGCCCGCCGGAGTCTCCAACGCCGTTGAAAGACGGTAGTCGCGTCCCGTTCGGGCGAGCGTGGTCACGACGGGGGCCGCGATCGGCACTTATCGGGTGGAGTGGCGCCGGTTAACTTGTCGGCTTCGTGGGTCGACGCCATGGTCGGATCACACCTTTCCCCGACCTCCGCAGGAGCCGCCGTCATGCCGTCCGAAGCGTCCGACCCCGTCCTCGACCACGAGCTCGGTGAGGTGCTGCGAGACCTCGAGACCGCCGAGCCTCCGGTCCCGTCCACGCCACGCGGCATCGACTACGGCGCCGCACCGGGACGGGGCGCGTCGCCATGGCAGCTGTGGGAGATCTCCACGCCTGCTGCGGGGGAGCGCTGACCGCCCAGGTCGACCAGGCGTGGCGCGGCGCACCGCCCGGCGACGCCGAGTCCGCGGCCCGGTGGCGCGGCGCCGCGATGCTGGTCGACCAGTACCTCGGCATCACCGGTGACGAGCACGTCGTCGTCGCCTACACGCCCGACTGCCGGGAGTTCGCTGCGTACGTGCAGGTCACGCTGCGCAGGCGCGGGGTGGCCGCACGCGCCAGGGTGGCGCGGAGGTGCGGACGTACATGCTGGGCTGCGCCCGTCCCGCGACGCGCTGATCGGTGACTGGACGGCCCGATCGTGGGTAGCCGAGCGGGATGGTGAGCATCGGCCGACTTCCTGTCCTGCGAGCAGTTCGTCCCCAAGCAGCTCATCGACCATGCCCGTCTCTGCCAGTCCTGCCCGCGTTCGCCTGAGACCTGTATGAGACCTGCATGAGACCCGGGTGGGGCCGGTGCTGCCGTGTTGCTCATCACCTGGGATGATATGAGACCGGTGGTTTGTTCAACCATCAGAGACCGCACCGGCCAGGTAGTACTCGTGCCGAAGGCCCCGCGGGCTCGCCCGCGGGAGCGCCGTCCGTGCTCCCGTTTACTGCGACGGAAGACGATTCTTGATCGACAACGAGCTCCAGCTCGACATCCCCCGATTCACCGACCTCCCTCTCCGCGCCGAGCTGCTCCACGAGATCGACGAGCTCGGCTACACCCACCCGAGCCCCATCCAGGCCGAGGCCATCGGCCCCCTGGTGGAGGGCCGGGACCTGCTCGGCCAGGCGGCGACCGGCACCGGCAAGACGGCGGCGTTCGCGCTGCCCATGCTGGAGCGCCTCGCGGAGCAGCGGCCGGAACACGCCCGCGGCGACTCGCCGTTCGGGCTGGTTCTCGCGCCCACCCGCGAGCTCGCGCTGCAGGTCTCCGAGGCCATCACGCGCTACGGCCGCGGCCTCGGCGCCCGCGTCCTCACCGTGTACGGCGGCGCCCCCGTCGGCCCGCAGTGGAAGGCGCTGCAGCAGGGTGTGGACATCGTCGTGGCCACGCCCGGGCGGGCCATCGACCTCATGAACCGCGGCGCGCTGCGCCTCGACTTGCTCGAGACGATCGTGCTCGACGAGGCCGACGAGATGCTCGACATGGGCTTCGTCGAGGACATCGAGACGCTGCTCGACGCCACCCCCGACACCCGCCAGGCCGTGCTGTTCTCGGCCACGATGCCCCGGCGCATCGAGACGCTCGCGCAGAAGTATCTGCGGGAGCCGATCACGGTGCGGATCCGGCGCGAGGCCGTGCCCGAGGGCGAGGCCCCGAAGGTGCGCCAGACCGCCTACCTGGTGCCCCGCACCCACACGACCGCCGCGCTCGGGCGCGTGCTGGAGGCCGAGCGGCCCACCGCCGCCATCGTCTTCTGCCGCACCCGCGTGGACGTCGACGCCGTCACCGAGACCCTCACCGCGCGCGGCCTGCGCGCCGAGGCGCTGCACGGCGGGATGGACCAGGAGCACCGCACCCGCGTGGTCGAGCGGCTGCGCAGCGGGCGCACCGAGCTGCTCGTCGCCACCGACGTCGCGGCCCGCGGCCTCGACATCGACCTGCTCACGCACGTGGTGAACCATGACGTGCCGCAGTCGGCCGAGGCCTACGTCCACCGCATCGGGCGCGTGGGCCGGGCCGGTCGCGAAGGTGTCGCGATCACCCTGGTGCCGCCGTCGAAGGTGTACGCGCTGCGTGCCGTCGAGCGGCTCACCGGCCAGCCCATCGAGTTCGCGCCCGTGCCCACGGCCGCCGACCTGCGGTCCGCGCGCCTGGAGCGCACGGCCGCGTCGCTGCGCGAGCGGCTGGTCGCCGACCTGCTCGACGACGGCACCGGCACCGGCGCTCCGAACGACGACGACGGCGTGCGGGCGATGCTCGCCGGGCTCGTCGGCGAGTTCGACGGCGTGGACGTCGCCGCAACAGCCGTCCGGCTGATGCAGGCCGCCGCCGGCTCACCCGACGACGGCGACGACATCCCCGTGGTGAGCGCACCGCGCGGCGGGGCACGCGACCGCGAGCCGCGCAGCCGCGGCGGAGCCGCCGGCATGCGCGCGCCGAAGGCCGGCACCACGCGGCTCTTCGTCAACGCGGGCCGCGCGAGCGGCGTGCGTCCGCAGGACATCGTGGGCGCACTCGCCAACGAGTCCAACCTCTCCGGCCGCGACATCGGGGCGATCCAGATCCACGAGCGCCACGCGCTGGTGGAGATCCCGGAGCACGCCGCCGACGAGGTGCTGCGCAGCCTGCGCGGCTCCACCACCCTCAAGGGCCGGCGGGCCAACGTCCGGCGGGACCGCGGCTTCGCGGGCGCCGGTGCGGGCGGCGGCCGGGGGCGGCGAGACTGACCCGGCCCGACTGACCCGGCGCGACTGACCGGCCGTGGGCGTCAGGGTTTCCTGGCGCCCACGAAGGCCAGCGCCTCTTTGGCGAGTCCTTCCCAGTCGGCGTCGGCGGCCACGGTGAGCCACTCGCGCATCGGCAGGTCCTTGCCGGCGGTGAACGGACCGCCCACTCCGTCGGCGATCAGCTCCGCCACGCGGGGCGCCGGAAGCTTCACCACGAGCGCGCCGTGGCTCAGCATCGCGAAGATCGAGCCGCCGACCCTGAGCGCATCGGCCCCGAACCTGCGCCCGCCCGTGGGTGGCTGAACGCCCGTTTCGCCGCTGAGCTCGTCCACGAGGGCGTCGAACCTCTCCTCTGGTTGCACGACGCCATCGAAGCACCGGCCCCCGACAGTGCCTCCGTTTGATCGCGGCCGCCCCCGCGGGTAGGAGTGAACCTTCACAAGGCTCGAGGGGGAGCACATGGCGGAGATTGCGGGCGTCACCGGGCAGCAGGACCGGTTGGTGGACGGTGCGGTGCGCCGGGCGATGTGGCGGCTGCTGCCGTTCCTCGGGCTCTGCTACCTGCTCAACTACGTCGACCGCGTCAACGTCGGCTTCGCTGCGCTGACGATGAACCCCGATCTCGGGCTGTCCGCCGCCGCCTACGGGTTCGGGGCCGGGCTCTTCTTCATCGGCTACTTCTTCTTCGAGGTGCCGAGCAACGTCATCCTGCACCGCGTGGGCGCGCGGCTGTGGATCGCCCGGATCATGGTGACCTGGGGCATCATCGCCTCGGCCACCGCCTTCGTGCAGGGCGAGATCAGCTTCTACGTGGTGCGGTTCCTGCTCGGCGTCGCCGAGGCCGGGTTCTTCCCTGGCATCATCCTGTACCTGACCTACTGGTTTCCCCGCGCGCAGCGGGCGAAGGTGGTCGCGCTGTTCTTCCTGGCCGTGCCGCTGTCGTCGGTGATCGGGGCGCCGACCTCCACGCTCCTCATCCAGAACGGCGACGGGGCGCTCGGCTTCGCCGACGGCTGGCGCTTCATGTTCTTCGTCGAGGGGATCCCCGCTGTCATCGTCGGGCTGCTGGTGCTGATGCTCCTGCCCGACCGGCCCAGCCGCGCCCGGTGGCTCTCCGCCGCCGAGCAGCAGGCGCTGGAGCAGCGGATCGCCGCCGAGGACAGCGCGCACGTCCCGCACGAGACCGGGATCCGTGCCGGCCTGCGCGACCGTCGGGTCGTGGCCCTCTCCGTCGTCTACTTCGGCGTGGTCTTCGGGCTCTACGTGCTGGCCTTCTTCCTCCCACAGGTGGTCTCCGACCTCCAGGAGCAGTTCGGCGTGAAGTTCTCGCTCGTGCAGATCGGGCTGATCACCGCAATCCCGTACGCGGTCGCGTCCGTGGCGATGGTGTTGAACGCCCGGCACTCCGACCGCACCGGCGAGCGCCGCCTGCACGTCGCCGTGCCGGCGTTCCTCGGCGCGGCAGGGGTGGCGGTCGCGCTCTACCTGGACTCGCCCTACCTCGTGATCGCCGCGATGACCGTCTGCGCGATGGGCGTCTACTCTGCGATCCCGGTGATCTGGCAGCTGCCCAGCGCGTTCCTGACCGGCTTCGGCGCGGCGGCGGGCATCGCCCTGATCAACTCCTTCGGCAACCTCAGCGGGTTCGTCGGCCCTTACCTGACGGGCTGGCTGCAGGACCTCACCGGCAGCTTCCGGCCAGGCATGTTCGCGGTCGCCGCGTTCATGGTGCTGTCCGGGGTGATCGTCCTGCTGCTGAACCGCGGGACGCGGGAGACTGCAGCACCGGCACCCCACGAAACGCCGGCAGCCCACGAGGGAGAGCGATGACCGATCTTCAACCACGCAGCCACGAGGTCACCCGAGGCCTCGAGCGCGCCGCTGCCCGCGGGATGCTCCGCGCGGTCGGGATGCGTGACGAGGACTTCACGAAACCGCAGATCGGGATCGCGTCGAGCTGGAACGAGATCACCCCGTGCAACTTGTCGCTGCAGCGCCTCGGCATCGCTGCGAAGGAGGGGGTGCACCGGGCGGGCGGGTTCCCGATGGAGTTCGGCACGATCTCCGTGTCGGACGGGATCTCGATGGGCCACGTCGGCATGCACTGGTCGCTGGTGAGCCGCGAGGTGATCGCCGACTCCGTCGAGACGGTGGTGCAGGCGGAGCGCCTCGACGGCACCGTCCTGCTCGCCGGGTGTGACAAGAGCCTGCCCGGCATGCTGATGGCCGCCGCGCGCCTCGACCTCGCCGCGGTGTTCCTCTACGCGGGCTCGATCCTGCCCGGGAACGTCGAGGGGCGTGAGGTCAACATCGCCGACGCGTTCGAGGCCGTCGGCGCCTGTGCCCGCGGGTTGATGACCCGCGAGGAGGTCGACGCCATCGAGCGCGCGATCTGCCCCGGCGAGGGCGCCTGCGGAGGCATGTACACGGCCAACACCATGGCGAGCGCGGCCGAGGCGCTCGGGATGGCGCTGCCCGGGTCCGCGAGTCCGCCGGCGGTCGACCGGCGCCGTGACGGGATCGCCCGAGCGTCCGGAGAGGCTGTCGTCGGCATGATCGAGAAGGGGATCACCGCCCGGCAGATCCTCACGCGGGAGGCGTTCGAGAACGCGATCGCCGTGGTGATGGCGTTCGGCGGCTCCACGAACGCCGTGCTGCACTTGCTCGCCATCGCGTGGGAGGCGGGAGTGCCGCTGGAGCTCGACGACTTCAACCGAATCGGCGACCGCGTGCCGCACCTGGCCGACGTCAAGCCGTTCGGGGCGCACGTGATGCCGACTGTCGACCGTGTCGGTGGTGTGCCGGTCGTGATGAAGGCGCTGCTGGATGCCGGGCTGCTGCACGGCGACGCGCTCACCGTCACCGGCGCCACGGTCGCCGAGAACCTCGCGGCGATCGACCCACCGGACCTCGACGGAGCGGTGCTGCGGCGGCTGGACGACCCGATCCACCCGACGGGGGGCATCACGATCCTGCGCGGCTCGCTCGCCCCGGACGGCGCGGTGGTGAAGAGCGCCGGGTTCGACTCCGCCCGGTTCGAGGGCACCGCCCGCGTGTTCGACGGGGAGCAGGGCGCGATGACGGCCGTCGAGGACGGCACGCTCGTGCCGGGGGACGTCGTGGTGATCCGCTACGAGGGCCCGCGCGGCGGGCCGGGGATGCGGGAGATGCTGGCCGTGACGGGCGCGATCAAGGGCGCCGGCCTCGGCAAGGACGTGCTGCTGCTCACCGACGGCCGGTTCTCCGGCGCCACGACCGGGCTGTGCGTGGGGCACGTGGCCCCGGAGGCCACCGACGGCGGGCCGATCGCGCTGGTGCGCGACGGCGACCGGATCGCGCTCGACATGTCCGGCCGCACCCTCGACCTGATGGTCGACGATGCCGAGTTGGCCCGCCGCCGGGCGGAGTGGGCGCCACCGGCACCGACGCTGCGCACGGGCGTGCTGGGGAAGTACGCGAAGCTGGTTGGCTCGGCGGCGTTAGGCGCGGTCTGCGGCTGAGCGAGTCCGGCGGCCGGACACGTACTGCCTGGAATGCCACATTCAGGACGGCTACCGCCCTGAATGTGGCGGGGTCAGGTCCTCGTCAGCCGGCTCGGCGGAGCGTCTGGATGTCGGCCGTGCCGTCGAGCAGCGCCGACAGCCCGGCGAGCCCGTTGGCGATGTGCCCGCTCGCGAGGTGCTTGTCGAGGTGGTCCTTGCTGGTCCAGTTCTCGTAGAAGACGAACACGGTGGGGTCCGCGACGCCTTGGTGCAGGGCGTAGGTGTGGCAGCCTGCCTCGGCGAGGGTGGGCTCGATGACGTCGGTCAGCATCGCCAGGACCTCGTCCTCCTTGCCAGGCTTGGCACGCATGGTTGCGACGACGGTGAGCAGCTCGCGATTCGCGTCAGTGGGGATCGACATGTCGGGAGTCTGACGCACTCCCGAGGAGCAGCGGTCAGATGGTGCAGGAGCCGTCGACGCAGCCCTCAGCCCCGTCCCCGCCTCCGGGTGTGAGCATCTGGAGCGGGTGGGCGTCGGCCCACGCGGTGTCGAGCACGTGGAGAATTGCGTCCGGCGGCTGGGCGCCGGACACCCCGTACTTGCGGTCCACCACGAAGAACGGCACTCCGGTGATCCCGTACGCCTGGGCCTGGCGCTCGTCGGCGCGCACGTCGTCGGCGTAGCGGTCGGAGGCGAGCACGGCGCGGGCCTCGTCGGCGTCGAGCCCGGCGTCTGCAGCGAGGCGCACGAGGGTCTCGGGGTCGCCGATCCGCTCACCCTCCTCCAGATAACCGCGGAAGAGGCGCTCCTTGAGGGTGTCCTGCACCCCGCGCTCGGCGGCGAGGTGCAGCAGCCGGTGCGCGTCGAACGTGTTGCCGCCGCGGGCGCGCTCGAAGTGGAAGTCCCAGCCGTCCGAAGCGGCCGTCTCGGTCATCTGGCGGTGCATGCCGTCGGCCTGCTCCCGGCTCACGCCGTACTTGCCGGCGAGGTGCTCGGCGAGGTCGCCTTCCCGCTCACGCGGTGCCGACGGGTCGAGCTCGAAGCTGTGCCAGCTCACCTCGACCTCCTCGCGGTGCGCGAACTGCGCCAGCGCCTTCTCGAACCGGTGCTTGCCGATGGCGCACCACGGACAGACGATGTCCGACCAGATCTCCACCTTCATGTGAAACATCAACCAAACTGCGGGGGCGCTTGTTCCTCAGCCACCTCCACGTCTGGTGATCAGCTCACATAGCCGACCCTGCTCCAGTCGACCCCCTCGCCGGCGTACCAGTTGATCCCGGTCACGTCCCGACGCGTGCTCATCTGGAAGCCGGGCTGGGCGATCCAGAGCCAGGGGGCATCGTTCGCGACGATCTCGGCACAGCGCTTGTGCTCCTCGACCCGCTGGCCCCAAGTGAGTCGCGGCTGCCCGGCACCGGCCAAGCAGGCGTCGGTTCCTGCGTTCTTGTACCCGCTCCAGTTGTTGGAGCTGTCGGACTGGTAGAAGACCCCCAGGGCGTAGGCCGGGTCCGGGGAATCAGCTCCGAAGCTCTGGAAGAACATCGGCCGTTCGCCGTTGAAGAGCGCGACCGTGTACGTCGAGGCCGGGAGCGCCTCGAGGTCGAGTGACACGCCGACGTCAGAGAAGGCGCTCCGCAGCTGCGTGCCCACGACTTCTCCGAGGGGCTCGGCAGTGCTGTAGGCCAACCTGGTCGTGAACCCGTTCGCATGGCCGGCCTCACGCAGCAGCTCGCGCGCCCGTTCGGGGTCGTAGGTGAACGGGCTCTGGTATGGGTCGAACCCGGCGGCGTGGTCCGAGAGCGGACCGAATGCCGGACCGGCGAAGCCTTGGTAGACCTCATCGATGATCCGCCGATACGGCGTTGCGTACGACAGGGCCTGCCGAACGCGCACGTCGTCGAATGGCGGGTACTTCGTGTTCATCGGGCACGAGTGGATCACGTAGCCCTGGAAGTTCCACAGCCGCAGCTTGTCGCTCGCCTGCACCCGTTTCATGTCCGCGGGCAGCAAGTACTGAGCGACCTGCGCGTCTCCGCTCATCAGCATGGCGAGCCGGTCGGACGATTCCGGCGCCTGCCGGAAGGTGATCTGGTCGAGCACAGGCGGGAAGGGATGCTCCTTATGGGCCTCCCACACGACCTGGCGCCCAGGGCTGAGCTCGGCGAGCTTGTACGGGCCGAAACCGACGTCATTGCTCTCCATCCAGGTCTTCGCCCAGGGGTCGGCGGCGGTGGCATGGCTTTTGGCCGGCTTCGAGTCGACGATCGCACGCCAGAACCCGCTCATCGTGAGCAGCAGGTCCGGCCCAGGCTCCCCCAGCTCGATGCGGACCGTGTACCGGTCGAGGACCTTGACGTCCTCCGGCCGCTCGATCTTGGCCAGCTCGTTGTAGTAGCTCGTGATGCCGCGAAGCGCGAAGCTCCGGTCGAATGTCCACTTCACGTCTGCGGCGCTGAACTCGTTACCCGCGTGGCTCGGCCAGCCTCTGCGTAGCGAAAATGTGTAGGTCCGTCCACCGTTGGTGACCTCCCACCCCTCGGCCATGCGCGGTTCGGTGATCTCCTCGAAGTTGGCGGCCTGCCAAGCGAGGTCGAAACCGCCCGGCTCGTCGGGAGCGGGGACCTGCTTCCAGCGGGTCAGCCGATCATTCAGGTTGAAGACGTGGTCGTATACCTCCTTGCCGAACACGAGCTCCCAGTCCAAACTCGGCGGGGTCGTAGCTGCCGCGACGACAAGCTGACCAGAGCGTCGCACGGGCTCACCGCAGCCCACGATCAACGATCCCGCGAACGGCGCCGAAAGCGTCACCGCTGCTGCGGATCTCAGAAACGACCGACGAGACATCGGGATCGTCATCTTGCGACGCTAGTCCCCGCGCTTCGACGTTCCAACTGTGCTTTCCCCGGCGATTACGACGGAGCAGACTGGGCCGGTGGCTCCGAGGCGTTGGCGTTTTCCGCCGCGGCGCGTCGCACTGCTCGCGCTTGTCGTCGGGCTGACCATGGCCGGCTTCCTGGGGGCGCGCCTGCTCGGCGAGCGCGACGCGCGCCGCAACTCCGAGCATCAGGCCGAGGTCGCGGCCGCGCAGATCCACGCGCGTCTTGCGGACGCTGCGTCCCTCGCCGCGAGTCTCGGCCGGTACATGGCGAGCGTCGGCCGGACCGGCGTGACGAACGAGGAGTTCGCCAGCAACGCAGCCAAATGGCTCGGCCCGGCAGGCTTTCCCGCCGCTGGGTGGGTTGAGGAGGTCGGGGCGGCGGACCGGGCGGCCTACGAGCAACGGACCGGCCATCCCATTGTGACGCGCGACCAGCGCCGAAGGATCGTAGGCGTCGAATCCCGGTCCTCCTACCTGCCCGCCTCGCTGGCCTCCGGGATCCCTCCGATCACCGTGCCCGGGCTCGATCTCGGCGGTGAGCCGGGGATGGCCGGCGCGCTCTTTCGTGCGCGTGCACTTCATCAGCCGAGCGCAACCCCGCTCTCGACCGTGAGAGACGGGACGGAGGGGCTCTTCCTCATCAGCCTGGCCCAGCGCGGGGGAGTCGTCGAACCGGGGTTCGCGGTCGTGTTCGTCTCCGGCGAGACGCTGCGTGCCGCGGCCACGGACACGCCGGCGGTGCAGCTCGCCGCCGGTGGCGCTCCGACAGCCGGTCCTGCGGGAGCGGCGACCGTCCGTCAGTCGTTCACCGAGGCGGGTCAGCGATTCGACGTCGTCGTGCCGCTGGAATCGGTCCGCGGTGCCGCGGCCGTGCTGCCGTGGATCGTCCTCGCCGCCGGCGTCGTCCTCGCCGGTCTCACGGCGGCGCTCGGCGTCAGCGCGGCGCGGCGAGCCAGGGCACAGGAGGAACTCGACCGCATCTTCACGCTCTCCTCCGACCTGATCGCCGTCGCCGACTTCGACGGGTACTTCACCCGCGTCAATCCTTCCGTCGAGCGGATTCTGGGCTATACGGAGGAAGAGCTCCTCGCCCGGCCGTACCTCGACCTCGTCCACCCCGACGATCGGGAGCGCACCGCGGCGCAGGCGGCCGCACTCGGTGAGGGCAAGACGACGCTGTCGTTCGAGAACCGTTACGTGCGCAAGGACGGCTCGCAGCGGGTCCTCGAGTGGACATCGACGCCTGCCGTCGAGGACAGGGTCATTTACGCGGTGGCGCGCGACGTGACGGACCGCCACCAGGCTGAGGCCGAGCTCGCACGTCTCGCAGGCGAGCAGGCGGCCCTGCGGCGGGTGGCGACGGTCGTCGCGCGCGAAGGGCCCCAAGCAGAGGTGTTCAGCGCCATCGCGGAAGAGATCGGGCAGCTGCTCGGCACGGATGAGATCCGGATGCTGCGCTACGAGGACGGCAGGGCGGTCGTGGTGAGCAGCTGGGGCAAGGCTGAAGAGTCCTTCCCGACAGGCTCGCGGCTGGAAAGCGATAGCGCTGCCTCGCGAGTGTTGCGGACAGGGCAGCCGGCGCGGATCGACGACTACGCGACGACGAGCGGCCGGTTGGCGGAAGCCGTTCGCTCGATCGGTATCCGCTCCGCCGTCGCCGTGCCGATCCGGGTGGAAGGCCGGTTGTGGGGCGCCGTGACGGCGTCTCGGGACGAGCCGCTGCCGCTGGACACCGAGTCGCGCCTGGGCCAGTTCACGGAGCTGATGGCCACGGCGGTTGCGAACGCCGAGGCGCGCGCGGAGGTGGAGCGGCTGGCCGAGGAGCAGGCCGCGCTGCGGCGGGTGGCCACTCTGGTCGCCCGCGGGATGCCGTCGGCCGAGGTGTTCTCGGCCGTCGCGGAGGAGGTCGGCAGCGTCCTCGGTGCCGACGGTACGGTCATCGTCCGCCTCGTCGAGCCCGACGGCGAGGTGACCGTCGCCGCCAGCACCGGCGCATACGCCGCCGAGCTCCGGGTGGGGAGCCGCTGGAAGCCTGAGCCACCGGCGGCCGTGGCGGTCGTTCTGCGCACGGCCCGCCCGGCTCGCATCGACGACTTCAGCCAAGCTTCCGACGCCTGGAGTCTCGCCATCCGCCTGGTGGGAGTCCGGTCAGGGGTCGCGGCGCCGATCGTCGTCGAGGGACGCCTGTGGGGCGCGATCGCCGTCGGGACACGGCGCGAGCGTTTCCCGGCTGACACCGAACAGCGCATGGCCGGCTTCACCGAACTCATCGGCACCGCAATCGCGAACGCCGACAACCGCGCCGAGCTGTTCGCCTCGCGCGCGCGCCTGGTCGCCGCGTCGGACGAGGTGCGCCGGCGCTTCGAGCGTGACCTGCACGACGGCGTTCAGCAGCGCCTGGTATCGCTTGCGCTGGAGCTGCAAGGCGCGGAGGCGATCGCGCCGCATGAGGACGTGGAGCTCATCGCAGAGCTGGCACACGCCCGCCAGGGCCTCGCGGGGGCACTCGACGACCTGCGGGAGCTGTCGCGGGGCATCCACCCGGCGGTCCTCTCCGAAGGCGGCCTGCGGCCCGCGGTGAGGACGCTCGCGCGGCGCTCGGCGGTCCCCGTCGAGCTGAACCTTTCGGTCAACGAGCGGCTGGCCGACCACGTCGAGGTCGGGGCGTACTACGTCATCTCCGAGGCGCTCACCAACGCGGCAAAGCACGCGCAGGCATCGAAGGTCGAGGTCACGGCCCACGTGCACGATGGCACGCTGCAGCTGAGGATCGACGACGACGGCATTGGCGGCGCGGACTCCGCGCGGGGGTCCGGGCTGACCGGGCTGACGGACCGCGTCGCGGCGCTCCGCGGCACGATCGCGATCGCGAGCCCGCCGGGCAGGGGCACCTCGGTGCGCGTCGAGCTCCCGGTCGTCCGTAAATAGCTGCTGGACCGGCTCGGCCGAGGCGTTGGGCAGCGAGGTCGCACTAACCTGTCGCCGTGACCGGGCTCCCCGACGATTGGCAGCGCTGGCGCGAGCAGGTGGACCTCGACCGCTACGACGAGCGCTGGCGACGCATGGCGGAGGCGGGGCATAACCCGCACGGCGAGGCCGACCTCGTGACCTCCTACCGGCCCGCAACGGTGCTGGACGGCGGCTGTGGCACGGGCCGGGTGGGGATCGAGCTCGCCCGCCGCGGGGTCACGGTGCTCGGCGTCGATGCCGACCCCGACATGATCGCAGCGGCGCAGGCGAAGGCGCCCGAGTTGACGTGGCTGGCCTGCGACCTCGCCGACCTCGACCGCCCGGAGCGCTTCGACCTGGCGGTGCTCGCGGGCAACGTCGTGCCGTACGTGGCGGCGGACCGCCGGGCGGCCGCCGTGACCGCTTGCGCCCGCAACCTGGCCTCAGGCGGGCGGCTGGTGGCCGGGTTCCAGCTACGGCGTGACTGGCCGACGCTCGCCGACTACGACGGCTGGTGCGCGGCCGCGGGCCTCACGCTCGAGGACCGGTTCGCCACGTGGGACCGGGAGCCGTACACAGGCGGGGACTACGCGGTCTCGGTCCACCGCCGCCTCTTGTCGTAGCCGTCCGGCGCCGTCCGGCCCAAGCTCTGCACACACATACGCGTCCACCTGCGCGGCCGGGGGCGGTGAGGGACAACAGGGCTGTTTGAGCCCTTCTCTGCTGTCCGTCTCACGGGGAACACACGCCGTGGCCGGTGCGTATTTGTGTGCAGAGCCTGGAGAAGTACCTCATCCCGCTCAGGCGCGGGCGGCCACCGCCGCGTCCAGGGCCGCTCGCATCTCCGCCACTGGCCCCGGCAGGCCCGTCATCAGCTCCACCTGCGCCACCGCCTGGTGCAGCAGCATCTCCAGCCCGCTCACCACCCGCGCCCCGGCGGCGTGCGCGGCGCCCGCGAACGGGGTGGGCCACGGCGCGTAGATCACGTCGAGCAGCACAGTGCCCGCGCCGGGGCCGGCGAGGTGGTCGGCCGCGCCCTTCGGCAGCGTCGACACCACCACGTCGGCCCTCGCGATCGCCGTGTTCGCGCGGTCGGGGTCGGTGAGGGCGTCGCTCACCGACGGCGCCACGCCGAGGCGGTCGGCGGCGGCGCGCAGCTCACCGGCCCGCGCGGTGCTGCGGACCAGCACGTCGACGTCGCCGATCCCGAGGTCGCGCAGCGCGGCGAGCGCGGCCTGCGCGGTGCCCCCGGCGCCGAGCACCACGGCCCGCCCGCCGCCGATGACACCCGCGCCCCGCAGAGCGGCGACGATCCCGGCCACGTCGGTGTTGTCGGCGAACCGGCGCCCGCCGGTCAGCACCAGGGTGTTGGCGGCCCCGGTCGCCGCCGCCAGCGGCGACACCTCCGACGCGACCTCCAGCGCCACCCGTTTGAGCGGCATGGTCAGCGAGAGGCCCGCCCACTCCGGGCCGAGCCCGGCGACGAACCCCGGCAGCCCCGCCTCGTCGCACTCGTGCCTGCCGTAGCGCCAGCCGTCCAGGCCGAGTGCGGCGTAGGCGGCGGTGTGCAGGGCCGGGGAGAGCGAGTGGGCGACCGGCGAGCCGAGGACGGCGGCGTGCATCCGGTCAGTATCCCCGGCCCTTTCCCGTCAGCGCCGCAGTGCCTCGACCTCCACATCTCCGTCGCGCTCGACCGACGCCGCGGCGCGGGAGCAGGAGAAGCCGTACTTCTCGTTCACCCGGTCGCTCGCCATCCCGAGGGCTTCCCGGCTGCGCCGCACGAACTCCGGCACACGGCCACGTGAGGACGCCCACGTTGCGGCGGTGTGTCAGGCTGCGCGGATGGGGGACACAGTCCTGGTGCTCGGGGGCCGCAGCGAGATCGGGCTGGCCGTGGCACAGCGGCTCGCGCCGGGCGCGACGATCGTGCTGGCTGCACGCCGCAGCGCCGACCTGGCCGCCGAGGAGCAGTCGCTGCGCACGGCCGGGGCGGCGGCCGTCGACCGCGTCGAGTTCGACGCCGACGACCTCGCGTCCCACAGCGCCGTGCTGCTCGACGTGGTGCGCAGGCACCACCGTCTCGACGTCGTCGTGGTGGCCTTCGGAATCCTCGGCGACCAGCGCCGCGCCGAGCGCGACCCGGACCACGCGGTGCAGATCGTGCACACCGACTACGTCGCGCACGTCGCGCTGCTCACGCAGCTGGCGGCGATCCTGCGCACGCAGGGCCACGGCACGATCGTCGTCTACTCCTCCGTGGCAGGCGCGCGGGTGCGGCGGGCCAACTACGTCTACGGGTCGGCGAAGGCCGGCCTCGACGGCTTCGCGAGCGGCCTCGCGGACGCCCTCCACGGCAGCGGCGTGCGGCTGTTGCTGGTGCGGCCCGGGTTCGTGGTGGGCCGGATGACCGACGGGATGACTCCCGCGCCGTTCTCGTCCACTCCGGGCCGGGTCGCCGACGCCACCGTGGCGGCCCTGCGTGCCGGGCGCGGCGAGGTGTGGGTGCCGTGGGTGCTGCGCCCGGTGTTCGCGGTTCTCCGGCACGCGCCGCGGGCGCTCTGGCGGCGAATGCCCCGCTGAGCTTGCGTCCCTACTGGGAACGCGCCGGTAACGCTACGGTCATCCCCGGCTCGCAGGATCGCCTTCCGCTCGGAGATCACCCGGGCGCCCCGTCGAGGGTGAGGAGCAGCTCATGGCTGGCCGGACGCGTGCGCTGCTGACGGCGGTCGCCGCGTTCGTCCTGCTCGTCGCGGTATGGGAGCTCGTCAAGCTCGTCGTCCCCGACGAGGGTGTGCTGCTCGGCGACACGCGTGTGCTGCCCCGCACCGACGACGCCGCGATGCCCCACGTCTGGACCGTGCTGGCCCGGCTCGCGGAGCCGGAGGTCGCAGGCGCCGCGGCCGGGCGCACGGTCGGCGCCGCCGTCGCGTCCGGTGCGCTCTTCACCCTCGGCCTCGCGATGGGCGGGCTGCTCCTCGGAGGTGTGCTCGGCGTGCTGCTGGCGCTGGCGATGCAGCGCTCCGGTCTCCTGGAACGCGCCGCCCTGCCCTACGTCGTGGCCTCGCAGACCGTGCCGCTCATCGCGATCGCGCCGCTCGTGGCCGGCTGGGGCGGCCGGATCGCGATCCTCGGCTGGTCGTGGCAGCCCTGGGCGAGCGTCATGGTCATCTCGTCGTACCTCGCGTTCTTCCCGATCGCCGTGGGCATGCTGCGGGGCCTCACCTCACCTGCGCGCGCCGACGTCGAGCTCTTCACGGCGCTGGCCGCGGGCTGGTGGACCACGTTGCTGCGGCTGCGGCTGCCCGCGTCGGTGCCCCACCTGGTGCCCGCCGTCCGGCTGGCCGCCGCGGCGGCGGTCGTGGGCGCGATCGTCGCGGAGATCTCCACCGGCACCCGCGGCGGGATCGGCCGCTTGATCATCGAGTACGCGCAGTCCGCCACCGGCGACCCGTCCCGCATGTACACCGCGATCCTCGGAGCCGCGGTGCTCGGGCTGGTCGCGGCGGGCGCGGTCGGGCTGCTCGACGTCGTCCTGCGCCGCTACCGGGGGAGTGTGTCGTGACCGAGGCTGGGGCAGTTGAGCTGACAGGGGTGCACAAGCGGTTCGGCGACGTCCACGCGCTCGACGGCATCGACCTGGAGGTCGGCGGGGGCGAGTTCGTATCGCTGATCGGGCCGTCGGGCTGCGGAAAGTCGACGCTGCTGCGGATCGTCGCCGACCTGGAGCAGCCCACCGACGGCGAGGTGCTCGTCGGCGGCAAGCCGCCCCGGCGGGCCCGCCTCGACCAGGACTACGGCATCGCGTTCCAGCAGGCCGGGCTGCTGGAGTGGCGCACGGTCGCCGAGAACGTCGAGCTGCCCCTGCACGTGCACGGCATCGGCAGGGCCGAGCGCCGGGCCCGGGCCACGGAGCTGCTGGAGCTGGTCGGGCTCGCCGAGTTCGCCGGCTCCCGGCCGAGCGAGCTCTCCGGTGGCATGCAGCAGCGCGTGGCGATCGCCCGGGCCCTCGCGCCGAGCCCGAAACTCCTGCTCATGGACGAGCCGTTCGGCGCGCTCGACGAGATGACCCGCGAGCGCATGCAGGCCGAGTTGCTGCGGATCGCCCGCGAGACCGGCGCCGGCGTGCTGTTCGTGACGCACTCGATCCCCGAGGCAGTCGTGCTCTCCGACCGGGTGGTCGTCATGTCCCCGCGCCCCGGGCGCATCACCGAGATCGTCGACGGCTGCAGGCTTGGCCGGGGGATGGCAGCCGGCGGAGCTGGCGGAGCCGGCGGGGTGGGTAAGGACAGCGCGGGAGAGGCGGCCGAGCTCGGCCCCGCCGACGTCGAGGACGTGCGGGAGTCCGGGACGTTCTTCGCCGCGATCACCGCCGTGCGCGAAGCCCTCCGCAAGGGGCACGAATGACCCGCCCGGGTCCGGCCGCGGTGCCCGGCGCCGTAAGCGTCGAGGCACCCCGGCGGGCGTGGCGGGTTACGCGCGTCTGGCCTGCCGTCGCCTTCGGGATCGCGGTGCTCCTGCTGTGGGAACTGGTCGTCGTCATCGGGCGGGTGCCCGCGTTCCTGCTGCCGGCGCCGAGCGCGATCGCGGGGCAGATCGGCGCGCAGTTCGACGTGATCGTCCCGACCGCAGCCGTGACCGGCGGCAACGCCCTCGCCGGGCTCGCCGCCGGATTCGTGCTGGGCATGGTGCTCGCCGTCCTTGCGGCGTCCTCCCGGGTGTTCGGCGAGCTCGTGACGCCGGTGGTGCTCGCCGCGAGCGCCGTGCCGATCGTCGCGCTCGCGCCCGTGTTCACAACGATGTTCGGCTCCACCACCGAGATCCCGCGGCGGCTCGTCGTGGCCGTCGTCGTCACGGTGCCGGTGTTCGTCGCGACAGCACGCGGCCTGCGCCAGGTGCAGCCCGTGCACGCCGAGCTCATGACGGCGCTCGCGGCAACGCCGTGGCAGCGCGCGCGGTTCGTCCGGCTGCCGGGGGCGGTACCGCACGTCATGACGGGGCTGCGGCTCGCCGCTCCGGCCGCCGTGATTGCCGCGATCGTCGCCGAGTACTTCGGCGGGCTGCAGAACGGGCTGGGCAGCCGCATCTCCGCGGCAGCCGCCAACACCGCCTACGCGCGCGCGTGGGCCTTCGTCGCCGCCTCGATCGCACTGGGGCTGCTGTTCCACCTGGCCGGGCTGCTCGTCGAGCGCCTGGTGACGCGCGGTCGCACCGCCTGACATCCGGAGGTCCCCCATGCCTCGACCAGCACGACCCCGACGATCGCTACGCGCCCTCGCCGTCGCCGCCGCATTGCTGGCCCTGGCCGCCTGCACCACGACGGGGCAGGGCGGCGGCAGCACCACACCCTCCGCGGGAGGGACGCAGCCGGTGCGGCTGCAGCTCCAGTGGTTCACCCAGGGCCAGTTCGCCGGCTACATCGCCGCCGTCAAGCAGGGCTTCTACACCAAGCGCGGGCTCGACGTGCAGATCCTGGAGGGCGGGGTCGACATCGTCCCGCAGACGGTGCTCGCCCAAGGCCAGGCCGACTACGCGATCGCGTGGGTGCCCAAGGCGCTCGCGTCGCGGGAGCAGGGCGCGGCGATCACCGACGTCGCGCAGATCTTCCAGCGCTCCGGCACCTACCAGGTGTCCTTCGCCGACAAGGGCATCCGCGCGCCCGCCGACCTGGCCGGCAAGCGGGTGGGCAACTGGGGTTTCGGCAACGAGTTCGAGCTGTTCGCCGGCATGACCAGCGCGGGGCTCACCCCCGCTTCCGACGTGACGCTCGTGCAGCAGCAGTTCGACATGCAGGCCCTGCTCTCGCGTGAGATCGACGCTGCGCAGGCGATGTCGTACAACGAGTACGCGCAGGTGCTGGAGGCGACCAACCCGGCGACGGGCCGGCTCTACCAGCCGAGCGACTTCAACGTGATCAACTGGAACGACGCGGGCACCGCGATGCTGCAGGACGCGATCTGGGCCAGCTCCGAACGCCTGTCCGACCCCGCCTACAAGGACATGACCACCCGGTTCATCGCCGGCTCGCTCGAGGGCTGGGCGTACTGCCGCGACAACGTCGCGTCCTGCCGTGACATGGTCGTCGAGGCCGGGTCGACCCTCGGCGCGAGCCACCAGCTGTGGCAGGTCAACGAGGTCAACAAGCTGATCTGGCCGGCCCCGGCCGGGGCGGGCATGGTGGACCAGGCCGCGTGGGATCAGACGGTGAAGGTGGCGCGCACCGCCGTGAACGCCGACGGCCAGACCGTGCTCACCCGTGACCCGGACCCGGAGGCGTACACCAACACCTACGTCCAGCAGGCGCTGGAGCAGCTCCGTTCGGAGGGCGTGGACGTGACCGGCTCAGGCTTCACACCGACGGCGGTGGCGCTCAACGCGGGCGGCTCCTGACCTCCTCTGGTGCGGGCGGCTCGCTCAGGCGAGCCGCTCGTACCCGGCGCCGTCGTCGAGGGCCTGCTCCGAGCCGACCCCGACGATTCCCGCCATCCGGCGGCGGCCGGTGAGCGTGAAGCCGGCCCGCTCCGCGACCTTCCGGCTCGCGACGTTCGACCACGCCGCCCCGATCTCGAGCCGGTGCCTGCCGAGCCCGCCCACAGGCTCCGGCGTGAACGCGTGCGTGACGACGAGGCCGACCGCCTCGCTGACCACTCCGCGGCCCCGCGCGTCGGGATGAGCCCAGTAGCCGATCTCGCCGCCGGTGGGGGCGAAGACGTCGTCGAGGTCGAACACGGCCACGTTCGCGAGCATCCGGTCGTCGTCGCGATCGGCGACGGCCCACGTCACGCGCTGGCCCAGCGACTCGCCCAGGCGAGCGCCGAGCACGAACGCCCGAGCGTCCGCCTCGGTGTACGGGTGCGGCAGCCCGGGCAGGAAGTGCCGCGCCTGCGGGTCGGAGCAGGACTCGACGATCCGCGGGAGGTCGGCCTCGGTGTGCGGGCGCAGGCGCACCCGTTCGCCGTCCAGCACGGGCACCGGCCACCACCTCGTGCGTGGCGTGAGCGGGCCGTTCGCCACCAGCGAGGCGAACCAGCCGTCAGACAGGTCGCCGTCCCCACGCCGTACCGACAGCCGCCGGATCCCCTCGAACCGGAACCCGCAGGCGTGCGCCACGCGCCAGGACGCGAGGTTGCCGGCCTGCGCCCACCAGTGCAGCACCGGCAGCCCCGCCTCCTCGAACGACCACCGGGCGGCGAGCCGGAGCGCGCGGGACATCAGGCCGGCACCGCGTGCCCACGGCGCCAGCCCGAAGCCGACCGAGGGTGCCCGCGGCCCGGGGTGGACGTCGAGGTTCCCGGCGAACCGGCCGTCCGCGCCCGCCACCGCCCACCGGAACGCGGTGCCGTCGGCCCACCCGGCCGGGGCGGTCTCGTGGATCCACCGCTGCGCGTCAGCGCGCTCGTACGGCCTCGGCGTCGACGTCCACCGCATCGTCTCGGGGTCGGTCGCCATCGCGAGCACGTCGTCGACGTCGGCGGCGGTGTGGCCGCGCAGGGTCACGACGCCGTCGCTGAGCACGGTGGGGGAGCCAGGCACACCACATGATCACCGTCGGCGTCGCCGGGCCGGCGTTGGGGGTGGCAGGGTGGCCCGGTGACGACATCGCAGCCGGCCGTGCGGGTGGAACGCTCCGGCCCGGTCACCACCGTGTTCCTCTCGCGGCCGGCGCGGCGCAACGCCGTGGACGGCGCGACGGCCGAGGCGCTCGCGGCGGCCTTCCGCGCGTTCGACGCCGACGACACCGCCTTCGTCGCCGTGCTCCACGGCGAGGGCGGGGTGTTCTGCGCGGGCGCCGACCTGACCGCCGTGGGCACGGAGCGCGGCAACCGCGTCGCCCCCGACGGCGACGGGCCGATGGGCCCCACCCGGATTCGCCTGTCCAAACCGGTGGTGGCGGCGGTCGCCGGGCCGGCGGTCGCCGGCGGGCTGGAGCTCGCGCTGTGGTGCGACCTGCGCGTCGCCGACGAGACCGCGGTCTTCGGCGTCTTCTGCCGGCGTTGGGGCGTGCCGCTGATCGACGGCGGCACGGTGCGGCTGCCGCGCCTGATCGGCACCAGCCGGGCGATGGACATGATCCTCACCGGCCGGGCCGTCGACGCGGCCGAGGCTCTGGCGATGGGGCTGGCGAACCGGGTCGTCCCGGCGGGGGAGTCGCTGGCCGCGGCGCAGGCGCTGGCCGCCGAACTGGCAGCCCTCCCGCAGACCTGCCTGCGCCACGACCGGCTCTCGGTGCTGGAGCAGGAGGGCCTCGACAAGGACGCGGCGCTGCGGGCCGAGTTCGCGCACGGGCAGGTGTCGCTGGCCGCTGACGCGATGGCGGGCGCCGCCCGCTTCGCGGCGGGCGCGGGCCGCCACGGCGCGCCCTGACCAACCCGGGAACGGCCGGCCCAGGATACGGCCGGCTCAGCCCCGCAGGTGCGGGCGCAGGTCCGCCTCCGTGACGCCGTCGAGCCCGTCCCGCTCGATCCGCCGTGCCAGGTCGTCGGCGTAGGCGCGCAGCCCGGCGATGTCGACGCCAGCGGGGGCCGGTGCGGCCCACGAGCCGATGCGGTCACCGGCTCGCTCCAGCAGCGCAGCTGCGCCCCTGGCGTTGCCCCGCTGGGCGTGGGTCAACCCGACCGCGAGTTGGGCGAGGCCGCGCCACAGCTCCCGCTCGCCGTCCGGAGCGGCCTTCCAGGCCGCCTCCAGCACCTCGTGCGCGGGGAACGGGAGCCCGGCGTCGAGGAGGCGCTGCGCCTCGGTGACGGCCTCGTCGGGCGAGAGCGCGAGGTCCTCCGGCACACGCTCGACGCCTGCGGCCCCGCGCTGGAGCGGGCGGCCCGTGGCGTCGCGCGGCCGGGCGTTGCGGGCGCGGCCGGCCGGGTCCCTGTCGCGGGAGCGACGAGTGTCGTCACCGTCGCGGGAGCGACCGGGCTCGGCACCGTCGCGGGCGGGGGTGCTCATCACGTCCACGGTGCCACGCCGGCGCGGAGGGCGATACTCAGCCGGTGGATCAGCGCGCCCGGGCCGAGGCCCTGCTCACCGCCAGCCCTCTCCTCGACGGCCACAACGACCTGCCGTGGGCGTTGCGCCGCCTCGCGGGTCCCGAACCGGGAGCCGCCGTGGCGGGCACCGACCTCACGGCGGGGGTTCCCGCCCTGCAGACCGACCTGCCCCGGCTGCGGGCGGGACGGGTCGGCGCGCAGTTCTGGTCGGTGTACGTGCCGTGCTCGTTCACCGGAGCCGACGCGACGGCCGCCGTGCTGGAGCAGGTGGAGCTCGTGCACCGGCTCACCGAGCGTTACCCCGCCGACCTCGGCCTCGCCACCTCCGCGGACGAGGCCGAGGCCGCGTTCGCGAGCGGGCGGGTGGCGTCCCTGCTCGGGGCGGAGGGTGGGCACTGCATCGCGGGCTCGCTCGGTGTGCTGCAGGCGTTGCGCCGCCTCGGCGTCCGGTACCTGACACTCACCCACAACCTGAACACCGAGTGGGCCGACTCGGCCACCGACGAGCCCGTGCACGGCGGCCTGACCCCGTTCGGCCGGGACGTGGTGCGGGAGATGAACCGCATCGGCATGATCGTCGACCTCTCCCACGTCGCGCCCACGACCATGCGCGACGCCCTCGCCACCACCGCCGCCCCCGTGCTGTTCACGCACTCCTCCAGCCGCGCGGTGACCGACCACCCCCGCAACGTGCCCGACGAGGTCCTCGCGGCCCTCCCCGGGAATGGCGGCGTCTGCATGGTGGCGTTCGTGCCGCGGTTCGTCTCCACGGCGGTGACGGAATGGGACGGGCTGCTGCAGGACGCCATGACCGCGGCCGGCGTCGACCACCGCGACCTGCGTGCCCGCGAGGCGTTCGCCGCCACGTGGGACGGCCCGCCGTGCCCCCGCGCCACGCTCGCCGACGTGGTGGCGCACGTGGAGCACGCCCGCGAGGTGGCCGGCATCGACCACATCGGCATCGGCGGCGACTTCGACGGCACGGCCGACCTCCCCGTCGGGCTGGAGGACGTGTCGACCTACCCCGCCCTCTTCGCCGCGCTGCTGGAGCGGGGCTGGAGCGAGGACGACTGCGCCAAGCTCGCCGGCCGCAACGCGCTGCGGGTGCTGCGGGCGGTGGACGACGTGGCCACGGTCTGAGCCGTCAGGTCTTCGGGCCCACGACCTCGTCGAGCGCCGCGACGGCCTCCCGGCGGGCCACCGAGATCGTGTTCCACCGGGGGAAGCGGTGGGCGACACCCATCCGGTGCAGCGCGGCGCTGCAGAGCCCGAGGATGTCGGTGGACTCGTTGGAGAAGAAGTAGCGCGGGTACTCGTAGCGCCTGCGCTCGCCGCGGACCTCGTGTGTGGTCCAGTTGGTGATCCGGCAACCGTCGGAGTGGAAGAGGCCGCGCAGGAACGGGCCGGGGCGCGCGTCGACGATCTCCTGCTGCCACGGTTCGAGCACGATCGGGCGGGTGTGTTTCTTGCCGGGACCGTGTTGGGGGAACAGGCACGGCCAGTGCTTCCAGCGAGCGGTGACGATCGTGCAGCCCTGACGGCGCAGCAGACTGACGCTGTTGTGGGGCCGGATTGCTCGGACGGATCTCACACATTCGGTCATGACACCTGGCCAGTCGTCGGCGCACGCGATGCGCAGCAGCCAGACCTCGCGGGGCCCGCGGCTGATGGTGCCGTCGCCGAGGTACTGGCCGAGAAGGTAGGAGTAGGGGGCAGGCGGTATGGGGGGCCGATCGGCGGCGCAGCGCGGGCAGTCCGGGGACCGAACTGCAGCCGAGCCGTCGCGCCAGCATCGCAGGGCCGCGCGGCTCACGCCGGTCGAACGGCTGACCTCGGACAAGCTGCGTTTTCGCAGCAACTCCTCGATCGCCGCCCGCCGCACCTCCCCCGAGTACACGCCACGATGATGCCGAAGACCACCGACAATCCGTGCGCGAGAGGTGCCCCCGGTGGGATTCGAACCCACACTGGACGTTGTTTGAGAACGCTACCTCTGCCGGTTGGGTTACGGGGGCGGACCGCGCTGATCGTGCATAGCTTAGCGGCTCCCCATCACCGGGATCACAACCGGCCGAACCGGTCCTCCCGGTATTCTGAATCCTTCCGGTCCGAACTCCGGTGAAGGAGAGCAGCGCTGTGACCCAGCAGGTTTCGGAGCAGAACACAGCCGCGGACGAGGCCGAACCGGCCCTCGGTCTGCGCGTGCTCGTCGTGGAGGACGAGGCCCTCATCCGCCTCGACCTCACCGAGATGCTCACCGAGGAGGGCTACGTGATCGCCGGCGAGGCAGGCGACGGCGAGCAGGCCGTCGTGCTCGCGCGCGAGCTGCGGCCCGACCTCGTGATCATGGACGTCAAGATGCCCAAGGTCGACGGGATCGCCGCGGCCGCCTCGATCGTCGAGGAGCGGATCGCCCCGGTGGTCATGCTCACGGCGTTCAGCCAGCGCGACCTGATCGAGCAGGCCCGCGACGCGGGCGCGATGGCGTACCTGGTCAAGCCGTTCGCGCGCCACGAGCTGGTGCCCGCCATCGAACTCGCCGTCTCCCGGTTCGCGGAGAAGCGCGCGCTCGAGGACGAGGTCGCCACGCTGACCGAGCGCCTGGAGACGCGCAAGGTCGTCGACCGGGCCAAGGGTCTGCTCATGACGCGGCAGAACATGAGCGAGCCCGAGGCGTTCCGCTGGATCCAGCGCACCGCGATGGACCGCCGCACCACGATGAAGGCCGTGGCCGAGGCGGTCGTCGACGGTCTCGCGGCGCCCAAGTCCTGACGCTGTCCGACTCCGTTTCGTAGTTGTTCCGTAGTTGCGTACAGGTGACCGGCTGATCACGCTCCGCAGCCCGAGAGGTTGCGGTCCGGTAAAGGAGATCGGCCTGGTGGTGACTCGCTACCGGTCGGTCGCTAACGTCCGCTCCGCTCTCGGCAGGCGAGAGTGTTGGGCGTGATCGGGCAGCCCCGAGAGACGCAGTACGGAAGGACAAGAGCATGACTCGGAGGCGGACGATCGTCGTCGCGGCGATCCTCGCCGGAGCCCTAGGGCTCACGGCATGCGGGACCAACCGCCAGGAGGCACCCGCCGGTGGTGGCGCCGCCAGCACATGTGACACCAGCAAGGGCACGCTGATCGTCGGCATGATCGCGCCGCTCTCGGGTGGTCTCTCGGCCCTGGGCCTCGGCATGCGGAACTCCGCGCAGCTCGCGGTGGACCAGGCGAACGCGGCCTGCACGGTCCCCGGCTACGCGCTCCGCTTCCAGCCTGAAGACGACCAGGCCACCCCGCAGGTGGCGGGCCAGGCGGCCACGCTGCTCTCGTCCGACCCCAACGTCGTCGGTGTGGTCGGCACGCTGAACTCCTCGACGTCGCAGACGGTGCAGCCGATCCTCGCAGGGCGGGACATCGCCCAGATCTCGCCGGCGAACACCAACCCGTCGCTGACCCTCGGTCAGAACTTCGCCACCGCTCCGGCGCGGCCGTTCGCCAACTACTTCCGCGTCGCCACCACCGACCTGATCCAGGGCCCGTTCGCGGCGAACTACCTCGTGCAGCAGTCGGGTAAGCAGCGGATCGCCGTGATCGACGACGGCAAGACCTACGGCGCCGGCCTCGCCGACCAGTTCGCCCAGCAGGCCACCAAGCTGGGTGCGCAGGTCGTCGCCCGGGAGCGGGTGGGCGAGCGCGACACCGACTTCTCGGGTGTCATCACCACGATTCGCTCCCAGAACCCGGACGCGGTCTACTACGGCGGTGAGTACCCGGTGGCCGGTCCGCTGTCCGCCCAGCTGGCCGCCGCCGGTCTCAACATCCCGCTGATGGGTGGGGACGGCATCGTCGACGGGCAGTTCGTGGCTCTTGGCGGGCGTCCCGGTGACCTCGCCACCAACGTCGGCGCGCCGCCGGAGCTGCTGCCCAGCGCCACCCAGTTCATCGCGGACTACCGGGCGGCCGGGTTCGCCGAGGGTTACAGCGCCTACGGCGCACTGACCTACGACGCCGCCAACGTGATCATCAAGGGGCTGGCCACCGCACTTGCGGGTGGTGACTACTCCCAGGCCAAGCGGGCGGACATCGTCGCGGCGGTGCAGAACACGAAGCTCGAGGGCGCGAGCGGCCCTGTCGCCTTCGACCAGTACGGCGACACCACCAACCGAGTGCTGACGGTCTACTCCGTCGAGGGCGACAACTTCGCCCCGATCCAGGGTTCTACCGGCAGCTTCGCGGGCTGACGCCCCCCGATCGAGGCACGACAGCGCCGGGGGGCGGGGCGACACCCTGCCCCCCGGCGCACGTGGAAGGACCACCTGCTTGCTGTCCACGCTGTTGTCCCAGATCGTCAACGGCCTCGTGCTCGGCTCCTTGATCGGGCTGATCGCACTCGGCTACACGATGGTCTACGGCATCATCCAACTGATCAACTTCGCGCACGGCGAGATCTTCATGATCGGGTCGTACGGCGGGTTGGCGATGTTCACGTTCCTGCTGCCGACGTTCGTGCAGCAGCAGTGGTACTTCGCGCTGCCGCTGCTGCTCATCGGAGGCGCGGCGGTCTCCGTCGCGGTCGCCGTGGCGATGGAGCGTTTCGCCTACCGGCCGCTGCGGAACGCCCCGCGGCTCGCGCCGCTGATCACGGCGCTCGGCGTCTCGGTGGCCCTACAGGAGGCGGTCCGGGTGTTCTACCCGGGCGCCACGTCGGCGCTGCCGTTCCCCCGGATCTTCATCCAGGGCAGCTACATCGTCCCGATCGGGGACGGCGTGCCGATCCGCTACACGGGCGTCCTGATCATCGTCGTCTCGCTGGTGCTGGCCGTGGGGCTGCAGCAGTTCATCGAGCGCTCACGAATGGGTCGTGCGATGCGCGCGACCGCGCAGGACCGCGACATCGCGCGGCTGATGGGCATCAACCCGGACCGGGTCATCGTGCTGACCTTCGTGCTGGGTGGGGCGCTGGCCGGCGTCGCGGGGGTGCTCTACGGGGCCGACCTCGGCTTCATCAACATCGACATCGGTTTCCAGACCGGCATCTTCGCGTTCACCGCCGCCGTGCTGGGCGGGATCGGTAACATCCGCGGCGCGGTCGTCGGCGGGCTGGTGATCGGGCTGGTCAAGTCGCTCGGCGGGCAGTACCTGCCCGGTGGCACGGCCTACGACTACGTGTGGATCTTCGTGGTACTGATCGTGGTGCTGGTCTTCCGGCCGCAAGGCTTCTTCGGCGAGACGGAGAGGGTGCGGGCATGACCGCGACCACGGAGCGCAAGCCCAGGCACGCCGCGCCGCCCCGCGCCAGTCACGGGCTGGCCGCGGCGGCCGGGATCGCCACCCCCTTGCGCGTGGCGGGTGGCCTGCTGACGGTCGTCGGCGCCTACCTGCCGTGGGCGACGTTCGTGCTGAACCAGGGACCGTACCCGGCGCAGGCCACACTCGAGTTCTTCACAGTGCCGTTCGGGGTCGTCGAGTACCGGCTGCACCTGCTGCTCTTCGGCGTCGCCGCCGTCGTGCTGGCGCTCGCCCCCGTGCCGGCCAAGGGGCGGATCCTGCGCGCCATCGGCTGGGGTGTGGTGGCGGTCAGCGTCATCAACGGCATCTGGATCACCGCCGAGGGCGGCGGGCTCGGCGCCATCACCGCCTCCGACGGAGCCGTTGCGTTCGGTGCCGTCGTGGCCCTCATCGGTGGCGTGCTGCTGGTCGTCGGTGCCAACGCTCCAGGCCTCGACCCGGTGCCCAGCTGGAACTGGCGCTTCAGCTGGTGGCTGGAGTGGCTGGTCCTGCTCGTCGTGTACGCCCTGCTGCTGTTGCTGGTCGCGGCCGTGCTGACCAGCGGCGGGCAGGGCAGCGCCGCGAACGTCTACTCGGGCGCGGTGTTCGTGTCCTTCCTGGGGGCGGTCGGCGGCCTGCTCGGCGCGCTGCACGCTTCCGGCCTGCTGGGCTGGGTGGGAGCGCTCTCCGAGCGGCACCGCGTGTTCAGCGTCGTCGTGCTGCTGGCCTGTGCGCTGCTGCTGCCGTTGACCCAGGCGGGCACCGAGTACTGGATGACCGTGGCGGCCAACATCGGCGTGTACGCGGCCACGGCGATCGGGCTCAACATCGTCGTCGGGCTGGCCGGCCTGCTGGACCTCGGCTACGTCGCGTTCCTCGGGATCGGGGCCTTCGTCGCGGCGAACTTCTCCGGGGCAGCAGCCGCCCGGATCGGGATCGAACTGCCGTTCCCGCTGGTGATGGTGATCTCTGCCGTGGTGGCGGGCATCTTCGGAGCGATCGTCGGGTCGCCGACGCTGCGGGTGCGCGGTGACTACCTGGCGATCGTCACGCTCGCGTTCGGCGAGATCTTCGTGCGCACAGCGCAGAACAACATCGGTGGGCTCACGGGTGGCTCGAACGCGATCCCGGGCATCCCGCCGGTGTCGCTCTTCGGCAACGACTTCAACGACGCGCTGACGATCGGCGGGCTGGAGCTGCCGCCGGGCGTCCTCTACTACGTGCTGATCGTGCTCATCGTCGCCGCGGTGATGCTGGTCTTCGCGAACCTGAAGAACTCGCGGTTGGGCCGGGCGTGGATCGCGATCCGCGAGGACGAGGACGCCGCACGCGCGATGGGTGTGCGGACCGGCCCGATCAAGATCCTCGCGTTCCTCATCGGCGCGATGCTCGCGGGTCTAGCAGGCGCGTTCTTCGCCCACAAGACGGCCACGGTGTCGTACGAGAGCTTCCGGTTCCTGGAGTCGGTCACGCTGCTCGCGGCGGTGATCCTCGGCGGGATGGGGACGATCCCCGGGGCCGTGCTCGGGGCGTCGATCCTGTTCGTGCTGCCGGAGAAGCTGCGGGAGTTCTCCGACTACCGGCTCCTGCTGTTCGGCATCGCCCTGATCCTGATCATGCGGTTCCGGCCCCAGGGACTTGTTCCCGACGCCCACCGCCGGGCCGAGCTCGCGCCGGAGACCGCGGACGAACCACCGCCGCCGACATCGGTCCCGGCCGTGGCGGGTAGCGCTGAGAAGGCGGGGCAGGCATGAGCGAGCCGACCACCACCGGGGGTACCGGCGGGGCGGCCGTGGCGCGGCCGACGATCCTCGAGGCCTCCGGTGTCACGATGCAGTTCGGCGGGCTCACCGCGCTGAACGACGTGTCGTTCGGTCTGTCCGAGGGCGAGATCATCGGGCTGATCGGGCCGAACGGGGCCGGGAAGACCACCCTGTTCAACTGCCTGACCGGGCTGTACTCGCCCACGTCGGGCACGGTCGCGCTGCGCGGGACGCCACTGCCGCAGGACCCGGCACGGGTCACCGAGCAGGGGGTGGCCCGCACGTTCCAGAACATCCGCCTCTTCCCCAGCATGACGGCGGAGGAGAACGTGCTGGTGGGCCGGCACGTGCGGATGAAGCAGAACCCGCTCTCGTCGCTGCTGCACGGGCCGGGGTTCCGGCGCAGCGAGGCCGAGGCGGCCGAGCGCACGGAGAAGCTGCTGGCGTTCGTCGGGCTCACCCGGTTCTCCGACGAACTGGCGCGCAACCTGCCCTACGGCGACCAGCGCAGGCTGGAGATCGCGCGGGCGCTGGCCACCGACCCGTCGGTGCTCCTGCTCGACGAGCCGACGGCCGGGATGAACGCCCAGGAGACCGAGGCGACCCGGCAGCTGATCTTCGCGATCCGCGACCTCGGGATCTCCGTCGTCGTCATCGAGCACGACACGAAGTTCATCTTTACCCTGTGCGACCGGGTGCTCGTGCTGGTGCAGGGTGAGGTGCTCGTCGAGGGCACCCCCGACGAGGTGCGGGGCGACCCGCGGGTCGTCGAGGCCTACCTCGGCGCCCCACCGGAGGAGATCGAGGCCCAGGTCAACAGGGTCCAGGTACCCGGCGTCCAGGACAACGGGGCCCAGGACAACGGGGCCCAGGACAACGGGGCCCATGACAACGGGGCCGAGGACAACGGGACCCAGGACAACAGGGCCCAGGACAACCGGGCACAGCGCAACGGGGCACCGGCCGAGGGTGGGGAGCAGGCATGAGTTTCCTGGAGGTCCGCGACCTGACCGTCGCCTACGGGGCCATCCAGGCCGTGCGCGGTGTGACGTTCTCGGTCGAGCGCGGCCAGATCGTCAGCCTCATCGGCAGCAACGGCGCGGGCAAGACCACGACGCTGCGGACGATCTCCGGACTGCTGCGGCCGGTGACCGGGGAGGTGCTGCTCGACGGGGAGCCGCTCCACACGCTCCCCGCCCACGAGATCCTCGCCCGCGGTGTGGCCCACAGCCCGGAGGGCAGGCGGCTGTTCGCCCGCATGACGGTGGAGGAGAACCTGCGGCTGGGCGCCTACACGCGCAAGGACGAGCCGGGCATCGTGGCGGACCTGGAGCGGATCTACGCGCTGTTCCCGGTGCTCGGTGAGCGGCGGCGCAACAAGGCGGGCCTGTTCTCCGGCGGTGAGCAGCAGATGCTGGCTATCGGGCGGGCGCTCATGTCGCGGCCCAAGCTGCTGATGCTCGACGAGCCCTCGATGGGCCTCTCGCCGATCATGACGCAGAAGATCCTCTCGACGGTCCGGGAGCTGCAGGCCGAGGGCACCACGGTGCTGCTCGTGGAGCAGAACGCGCTCGCCGCGCTCGCCCTGTCCGACCACGCCTACGTGATCGACCTGGGGCGTACCACGCTGTCGGGCACCGGGGCCGAGCTGCTCGCCGACCCGCGCGTGCAGGAGGCCTACCTCGGCGAGGGTGTCGCGAGCTGACCGCCCGGCCCCGTCACGTCTTTCTCAGAGGCGCGTCTGGGGCTCGGTGTCGCGGTGCAGGCAGGTCAGCCTCGCGGTGCAGGTGCGCCTGCCCTCGGCGTCGGTGATGACGATCTCGGTCGTGGACGTGCTGCGTCCGATGTGGATCGGCCGGGCGACACCTGTGACCAGGCCCTCCGTGGCGGAGCGGTGATGGGTGCAGGACAGCTCGAGCCCGACGGGGAACCGCTCGGGCAGGGCGTGCAGTGCGGAGAGCGTGGACCCGAGGGTCTCGGCGAGCACGGCGCTGGCCCCGCCGTGGAGCAGGCCGAACGGCTGGCGGTTGCCGGTGACGGGGAGGGTTCCGATCACCTCGTCGAGGCTCAGCTTGAGCAACTCGATGCCCATCCGCTCGGGGAGCTGTTCGGGACGGTCGATGGCGGGGAGGTCGGCAGGGTTGATGGGCACGCCCGGCACCCTAAGACAGGCTCCGCGCCACGGCGGGCCGGGTCAGCGCCAGTCCATCTGCACTTTCGCGGCGTCGAGCAGCTCCCCGTAGCGCTGGGCGTGTGCCTCGGCCGCCGCGCGGACGGCCGGGGTGAGCGGCGCGAACTCCCGCGCCACCACGGTGAGGGTGCCGTCGCGCAGTTCGTGCTCCCAGACGCCCGCCACCTCCCCGTCCACCACGAGCACCGGCGAGATCCAGCCCGCCGTGCGGGACACCTCGGACCCGCGGCCGGGCGGGATGGCGTGGTCGCGGTGGGAGCGCGGACTGATCACCCAGGGGTCGAAGCCGCGTCACCTGCCGCCGCGTCACCTGCCGCCACGTCACCTGCCGCCACGTCACCTGCACCGGATGATCTCAGCACAGCGGTCCGACAGTCCATTACCTCGCGCGTAGTCGACGGCCGGCGCGGCGCTGCCCATGATCATGAGCATGTCCATCGCCGTCTCGGTCCTCCTGCTCGTCGCCGGTGTCGTCAACGGCCTTCCGGTGGCCGGCCTGGCCGGGGCCGCGGCGCTGCGCCGGCTCTACGGCGTCGAGGTCGCGGACCCGGACCTGCTCGTGCTGATGCGGCACCGGGCCGTGTTGCTTGGCCTGCTCGGCGCCGCGCTGATCGTGGCAGCCGTCGTGCCGCAGTGGCGCCTGCCCGCCGCCGTGGCGGGGCTTGTCAGCATGCTCGCGTTCGTCGGGCTGGCCGCTGTGGAGCCCGCGCGGGGGCGGGCGACGGTGACGACCATGCGGATCGACGCCGTGCTCGGCGCGGCCCTCGCCGTCGCGGTGGGGCTCGAACTGGCCGCGTGACGCGTGGCTCTAGGAGCGCCCTGAACAACTCGGCCTACTGCGCGACGCCCAGGCGGGCACCTCGCGGCGTTGGACGATCGGGCCGATACAACAGCGGTATCGGCCCGATCGTCCGCCTTGCGATGCACCCACCTGGACGCCGCTCGCTACGGGCGGAGTGGTTCAGGACCCTCCTAGGGCCGGTGGCACACGAAGATCGCGGTGCCCGGGAACAGCGCTCCGCGCAGCGGGGACCACTGCCCCCATACCGTCTCGCGGCCCTCCGGCCACTCCGGCTCGACGAGCCCGTCCAACACCAGGCCCGCCGCGACGATGTCGCGGATCCGGTCGCTGAGCGTGCGGTGGTGCTCGACGTAGGTGGCCCGGCCGTCGGCGTCCACCTCCACGTAGGGAGTGCGGTCGAAGTAGGACTGCCGGACGGTGAGCCCGTCGGGGCCGGGGTCGTCGGAGAACATCCAGCGCATGGGGTGGTTGACCGCGAAGACCCACCGCCCGCCGGGGCGCAGTACGCGCGCCACCTCGCGCATCACGCGCTCGGGCTCGGCCACGAACGGGACGGCCCCGAACGCCGAGCACGCGATGTCGAAGGACGCGTCGGCGAACGGCAGCCGTTCCGCGCCCGCCTGCACGAGCGGGACGCTGATGCCGGTGCCTGCGCCCAGCGCGGCGGCGTGCCGGAGCATCGCGCCGGAGAGGTCGAGGGCCACCGGATGCGCCCCCTGCGCGGCGAGCCACCGGGCGCACGGCGCCGACCCGCACCCCACCTCCAGGACGCGCCGGCCACGCACGTCGCCGAGGAGTCCGGCGTCGGCCTCGCGCAGGCCCTCCGGGCACCACACGAACTCGGACTCGCCGATGTCGCGGCCGTGTTCGGCCAGGTAGTCGTCGGCGTCGGCGTCCCACCACAGCCGGCTCGCGCGCTCCGACTCCGGTGCGCCCGCCGCCCGCCGGGCCACCCCGACGGTGCCGAGCCGTTCCTCTGCGCTCACATCTGCGCTCACATCAGGAATCTTCGCGGTATCGGTCATGTTGAAAGGTGGGCACCCGGATTGCTCTGCTGATCGGGTGCCGCGTAGCATGATGAAGGCGCTGTGGTCAACGTCGCGGGTACTGCGTCGCGCGCTTCGCCAGACCGCAGCTTGCAGCGTTCTTCATGATCCACAAGTTCTTTCACGAGCAAGGGTGACAGCACCACGTCACAAGACGTACCCACCTCAGAGCGCACCACAAATCCATCCACCACCGGAGCACCCCACTACATGTCCACCGACACCACCGCCGCCCCGACCACGCCACAGGTCGCAATCAACGACATCGGGTCGGAGGAGGACTTCCTCGCCGCCATCGACCAGACCATCAAGTATTTCAATGATGGCGACATCGTCGAGGGCACCATCGTCAAGGTCGACCGTGACGAGGTCCTGCTCGACATCGGCTACAAGACCGAGGGCGTCATCCCCTCGCGCGAGCTGTCCATCAAGCACGACGTGGACCCCGCCGAGGTTGTGTCGGTCGGTGAGTACGTCGAGGCCCTCGTCCTCCAGAAGGAGGACAAGGAAGGCCGGCTGATCCTCTCCAAGAAGCGCGCGCAGTACGAGCGCGCCTGGGGCACGATCGAGGCCCTCAAGGAGGCCGACGAGCCGGTCGAGGGCACGGTCATCGAGGTCGTCAAGGGCGGCCTGATCCTCGACATCGGGCTCCGGGGCTTCCTCCCCGCCTCGCTGGTCGAGATGCGCCGGGTCCGCGACCTGCAGCCCTACGTGGGCCGCAAGATCGAGGCCAAGATCATCGAGCTGGACAAGAACCGCAACAACGTGGTCCTGTCCCGCCGGGCGTGGCTGGAGCAGACCCAGTCCGAGGTGCGCAGCGAGTTCCTCAACCAGCTGGCCCGCGGCCAGGTGCGCAAGGGTGTCGTCTCCTCGGTCGTCAACTTCGGTGCGTTCGTCGACCTCGGCGGGGTCGACGGCCTGGTGCACGTCTCCGAGCTGTCCTGGAAGCACATCGACCACCCGAGCGAGGTCGTCGAGGTCGGCCAGGAGGTCACCGTCGAGGTCCTCGACGTCGACCTGGACCGCGAGCGCGTCTCCCTGTCGCTCAAGGCCACGCAGGAAGACCCGTGGCGCCTGTACGCCCGCACCCACGCGATCGGTCAGATCGTGCCGGGTAAGGTCACCAAGCTGGTCCCCTTCGGTGCGTTCGTCCGCGTCGAGGAGGGCATCGAGGGCCTGGTCCACATCTCCGAGCTGGCCGAGCGCCACGTGGAGATCCCGGAGCAGGTCGTCCAGGTGGGCGACGACGCCATGGTCAAGGTCATCGACATCGACCTCGACCGGCGCCGCATCTCGCTCTCGCTCAAGCAGGCCAACGAGGGTATGACGGTCGACACCGAGTTCGACCCCACCCGCTACGGCATGGCCGCCGAGTACGACGACCAGGGGAACTACATCTACCCCGAGGGCTTCGACGTCGACAGCGGCGACTGGCAGGAGGGCTTCGAGGCCCAGCGCGAGGCCTGGGAGAAGGAGTACGCGGAGGCGCACGCTCGCTACGAGCAGCACATCTCGCAGATCCGCAAGTCCGCAGAGGCGGAGGCCGAGGCGGCCGCCGACGGTGGCGGCACCAACTACTCCTCGCAGGGCACGGCCGCCCCGGCCGAGTCCGGTGGCTCCCTCGCCAGCGACGAGCAGCTCGCCGCGCTGCGGGAGAAGCTGTCCGGCGGCGCCTGAGCCGGTAGCAGAAGCACGCACGGGACGGCCCCGGCGACCCACACGGTCGCCGGGGCCGTCCCCGTTCCGGGGTCGCCGGTTCGAGTGCGGTGTGCGACGATCCGGGCGCGTCGGGTGATCGACTTGCTTTTTGCCACTACCGTGGAGGCATGCGCGGGGTCGACGGGGGACGAACAACCCTGCGCGCCGCGGTGGCCGGCACTCTGGTCGTGCTGACCGCGCTCCTCGCCCTCCTCGCCCTCCTCACCGGGTGCTCGTCGGGCCCGGAACCGACCGCCGTGCCCACCTTCCCAGGCCCCGGGCAGCAGGAGGGCGGCTCGACGACCGGGCCGGGGAGCGCGGACGGCGCGATACCCGACGACTGCACCCGCGTCCTCGCAGGCGACGAGCTCGAGGCGGTACTGGGGCTGCCGCTCGGCTCGGTCCGGGTGCGCACAATCCTCGGGGTTGCGGAGCCCTCGGTCCGCCGCACCGAGCGCACGTCGTGCGACTACACCAGCGGGCCGGGCCGAGGCGTTGCGCTGCTCGACATCAACGTCTCCGGCTTCGTCGACGACGCCGCTGCCGCCGCGCAGTGGCACATCAACTCCGCCGCCGAGTCGGGCGAGCGGCGGGAGGTGCCGCTCGGGAGCGCCTCGGCGGTGCTGGTCGAGCGCCGCGGCGAGTCGGTGTTGCTGGTCGCCCACGCCGCCTCCAACGTGACCCTCGTGCTGCCCGAGCAGCCGCTCCCGGGCGGCCGCAGCCCCGGCGAGGTGCTCGTCGACATCGCGCTCCGGGTGCTGCCCTCGGTGTCGGCGACGCCCGCGTCCGCTCCGCGGGCCGGCCCGGCGAGCGCGGCGGAGCCGCAGGTTGCGAGGGGAGTCTCCTGAGGTGCCGGAATACGCCGTGCCGGGCGGTCGGACCGGCCGCGTAGCGTGACCTCCGTGCTGCGGATTGGGCTGACTGGGGGAATCGGTTCGGGCAAGACGACGGTCGCGCGCCGGCTCGTCGAACGGGGAGCGTTGCTCGTCGACTCCGACGTGCTCGCCCGGGAGGCGGTGGCGCTGGGCACCGACGGCCTCACGGAGATCGTGGACACGTTCGGCGACGGCGTGCTCGACGC
Organism: Pseudonocardia aurantiaca; assembly: GCF_039526725.1. NCBI lineage: Bacteria > Bacillati > Actinomycetota > Actinomycetes > Pseudonocardiales > Pseudonocardiaceae > Pseudonocardia > Pseudonocardia aurantiaca. The sequence continues at coordinate 674,285 of NZ_BAAAJG010000008.1, read as the reverse complement.
CGACGGGGCCCTCGACCGCGCCGCGCTCGCGGGCGTCGTGTTCGGCGACGCCGAGGCGCGCGGCAAGCTCAACGCCATCGTGCACCCCCGGGTCCGGCGGCGCTCCGACGAGCTGATCGCCGCGGCCCCGGCCGATGCGGTGGTGGTGCAGGACGTGCCGCTGCTCGTCGAGGGCGGGATGGCGCCGTACTTCCCGCTGGTCGTGGTGGTGCACGCCGACGCGGAGGAACGCGTGCGGCGGCTCGTCGAGCAGCGCGGGATGCCGGAGACCGACGCGCGCGCCCGGATCGCGGCGCAGGCCGGAGACGGTGCGCGGCGGGCCGCCGCCGACGTCTGGCTCGACAACGCCGGCTCGCCGGGCGACCTCGAGGCGACCGTTGACGAGTTGTGGGAACGCAGGCTCGTGCCGTTCGAGGCGAACCTGCGCGAGCGCCGCGCCGTCAAGGGTGGCCCGCCGCGGCTCGCCGACCCGAACACGCAGTGGAGTGCCGACGGGGTGCGCCTGGCCGCCCGCGTGGCGGCTGCCGCCGGGTTCCGGGGGCGCGGCGTCGAACACATCGGGTCAACGTCGGTCCCCGACCTCCCGGCGAAGGACGTGATCGACCTGCAGCTCGGCGTCGAGTCGCTGGCTGACGCCGACGCGATCCGCGACGCGCTGCAGGACGCCGGCTTCCCCTGGCGCGCCGACATCGACCACGACAACCCCAAGCCGCCGGGGTCAGCGCCCTGGCCCAAGCGCTACCACGGCACGGCCGACCCCGGCCGCCCGGTGCACCTGCACGTCAGGGAAGTCGGTTCACCCGGATGGCGGTATGCGCTGCTCTTTCGGGACTGGCTGCGGGCCGTCCCGGAGGCCCGGGAGGAGTACCTCGCGGTGAAGCGGAAGGCCGAGTCGCTCTACGGCGACGACCCCGACGCGGCCCGGTACGTCGAGGTGAAGGAGCCGTGGTTCGACGAAGCACTGCCCCGGGCCGACGCATGGGCCGCATCCTTCGCGTGGTCACCGTCGTTGCACTGAACGGAGCAACTCGACGGTAACGGAGCGCAGTAATTCCACGATGGAGGTGGAGGCGATCCACGATCGAGTGAGGGACGAACAGGCCGCGGATCAGGGGGGCGAACGGGTGGGCGCACCGGTCGACGAGCGCGAGGACGCCGACGACGTTCTCGCCGACGTCCCGGGCCGCGAGGTATCCGATCGTCTGCTTGTGGCACAGCCGGAGTTCCGCGAGGAGGCCGGCGACCCGGCCTCGGCGGGAACACAGGTCGTGCAGGAGCCGCGGCGGTCGGCGGCCGACACAGTCGGGCTGCGTGCCGACTTCGGTGCCCACCTCGAGGCCAACTACCAGCGCCTCGTCGCCCAGCTCTATGCGATCACACTCGATCCAGGTGAGGCCCACGACGTCGTGCAGGACGCCTACTCGCGTGCATGGCGCAACTGGAGCACGATCGGGCGCTCGCCCGACCCCAGCGCCTGGGTGCGCCGGGTCGCCGTCCGGTCCACGGTGCGGAGCTGGCCCCGCACGCTCGCTCGCATCGGCATCGGCCGCCCGCGCGGCGTCGGACATGGTGTCGACGAGCGCACCCGCGCGATGCTCGCCGCCCTCGGCCGGCTGTCGCCGGGGGAGCGCCGGGCCGTGGTGCTGTTCCACATGGCCGGGGCGTCGATGCAGGAGATCGCCGCTCTCGAGCGGGCCTCCGTCGGCACCGTGCAGGCGCGCCTGGCGCGCGCCCGGCACGTCGTCACCGAGGGCATGGCCGACGTGCTGCCCGCAGTGCTCGGCGAGGCGATCGGCGGCGGCTACGAGTCGGGCGAGGGCTCCGGTTACGGACCCGACCACGACCCCGGTGCCTACGTCGACGGGTACGGCACCGGCGGGTACAGCACTGGCGGGTATTCCGTCGACCGGTACGGGACCGGGGGATACGCCACAGGGGGAAATCCCACGGGGGGATACGCCGACGGCTACGGCTACGAGCCGGGCGCCGGTGACAACGAGGGGGAGCGCCGATGACGGCGACGGATGGGTTCAGCGGTTTCGGCCGGGTCACGGACGAGTTCCGCAGGCTCGACGACGAACTGGCCGCGGCGGTCACCCTGCCCGCGGTCGACGCGGTGATACGCCGGGCCGGCACGCTCAACCGCGCCAGCACCGCCGCCGCGGCCGCGGTGCTCACCGTGGGCGCGCTCGGCGCCACCACAGCGATCGCGCAGGTCACGATGCCGGTCGCCACCGCCGAGGCTGCGGGCACCACCATCGCGCCAGGTGCTGCGCAGACCGGAACGATCTCGGACCCGTCGGTCCCCGCGGCGGCCGCGCCCGTCGCAGGTGCAGCCGCCCCGGCTCCCGCGGGCGCCCAGGACGCCGGGGGCGCGCCGGTGCAGCAGGGCCCCGCTCCGGTGGGTCCGCCGCCACCGCCCGGAGCACCTCCCGCGGCTCCGCCGCCAGTCGTTCCGCCGCCCACCACGACAGCGCCGCCGACTTCGATCAACGAGGCCCCGCCGGAGCCGACAACGACCCGGCCCCGTCCAACCACGACCCGGCCGCCGACATCACGGCCGACCACGCCGCGGCCACCTGTGACGACGACCCAGCAGCCGGAGCCGGACCCCACCACCCGGCCGACGCCGGACCCGGACCCCACCACGACGAGCGCGTCCGCCCCGACCTCGTCCTCGGGCGGGACGTCTCCGGCCACGGAGAGCCCGGTCACCTGATCGGGCGTGGTCAGGCGCTCCCAGCGGGGCGCTCCTTCCACGTGAGCGCGATGCCCATGCCGGCGAGCCAGGCGTCCAGGTCGTGCCCGTGCGACGCCAGGCCGTCCACCGCGCGGTACGCGGTGTGCATCGCCTGCTCGGCCGCGGCGGGCGGGAGCAGCCCAGCCGCGACGGCTGCCACGAACTCGTCGACGTCGATCACGCGCGCGCCGCGCCGGTTCTGCACGACGATGTCGAGGTAGTGGTCGGTGAGCACCCACCGGCCGCCGTCGCGCACGATCTCGCAGACGTCGAGGTAGAAGTCCTGGTGGCGGACATGGCCGGGGTTCCACCACCAGTCGGTGACACACAGCCCCAGCTCGGGGAGCAGCCACGACTCCACCCAGTACGCGGTCGGCCGGTTCACCATCGCGCGGCTCATGTAGAGGCCGAACGGCGTCTCGCGGTACTCGTCCACCTCGCGGACGGTGCCCTTGGTGTCGATGTTGACGCGGCCGGGGACGTCGAAGGTCACGATCTTCGGCGGGTGCACCGGCCCGATCCTGGCAGAACCCGGCGGGTGCGCACGGTGTGAAGTCGTCGGTGCGAACTTGTCGGTGGGGGCTCGTACCCTGGAGTACGTGGCATTCGCGACAGAGGTTCCCGGCAGCGCCGCGATGCAGGACGTGCCGGTTGCGCACTCGGAGTTCCGCCCGGTCGGGGAGATCCCCCGCACCGGAGGGCGCTTCGAGGTGGTCAGCGAGTTCAAGCCGGCGGGCGACCAGCCGGCCGCGATCGAGGAGCTGGAGAAGCGCATCCGGGCCGGTGAGCCGGACGTCGTGCTGCTCGGCGCCACGGGCACCGGCAAGTCGGCCACCACTGCGTGGCTCATCGAGCGGGTGCAGCGGCCCACGCTCGTGATGGCGCCGAACAAGACCCTTGCGGCGCAGCTGGCCAACGAGCTGCGCGAGATGCTGCCCAACAACGCCGTCGAGTACTTCGTCTCGTACTACGACTACTACCAGCCAGAGGCGTACATCGCGCAGACCGACACCTACATCGAGAAGGACTCCTCGATCAACGAGGATGTCGAGCGGCTGCGCCACTCCGCCACGATGAACCTGCTGTCCCGGCGCGACGTCGTCGTGGTCGCGTCCGTGTCCTGCATCTACGGCCTCGGCACGCCGCAGTCCTACCTCGACCGGTCGGTCAAGCTGAAGGTCGGCGGCAGCGTCGAGCGCGACACGCTGCTGCGGGCGCTCGTCGACGTGCAGTACACCCGCAACGACCTGGCGTTCAACCGAGGCACCTTCCGCGTCCGCGGCGACACGGTGGAGATCATCCCGGCCTACGAGGAGCTCGCCGTCCGCATCGAGTTCTTCGGCGACGAGATCGAGGCGCTGTACTACCTGCACCCGCTCACCGGCGACGTCATCAGGCAGGTCGACGAGGTCCGCATCTTCCCGGCCACCCACTACGTCGCGGGGCCGGAGCGGATGGAACGGGCCGTGCGCGCCATCGAGGAGGAGTTGGAGGAGCGGCTCGCCGAGCTGGAGCGGCAGGGCAAGATGCTCGAGGCCCAGCGGCTGCGGATGCGCACCCAGTACGACGTCGAGATGATCCGGCAGGTCGGCTTCTGCTCGGGCATCGAGAACTACTCGCGCCACATCGACGGCCGTGGCCCCGGCTCCGCGCCCGCCACGCTCATCGACTACTTCCCCGACGACTTCCTGCTCGTCATCGACGAGTCGCACCAGACGGTCCCGCAGATCGGCGGGATGTACGAGGGCGACATGTCGCGCAAGCGCAACCTCGTCGAGTTCGGGTTCCGCCTCCCGTCCGCTGTCGACAACCGGCCGCTGACCTGGGAGGAGTTCGCCGACCGCATCGGCCAGACGGTCTACCTCTCGGCCACCCCCGGTCCGTACGAGCTCTCCCGCACGGGCGGCGAGTTCGTGGAGCAGGTCATCCGGCCAACCGGGCTGGTCGACCCGAAGGTCGTGGTCAAGCCGACCAAGGGCCAGATCGACGATCTCGTGCACGAGATCAGGGAGCGCACCGAGCGCGACGAGCGGGTGCTGGTCACCACGCTCACGAAGAAGATGGCCGAGGACCTCACCGACTACCTGCTGGAGCTGGGCATCCGCGTGCGGTACCTGCACTCGGAGGTCGACACACTCCGGCGGGTGGAGCTGCTGCGGCAGCTGCGGCTCGGCGAGTTCGACGTGCTCGTCGGCATCAACCTGCTGCGTGAGGGCCTCGACCTGCCAGAGGTCTCGCTGGTGGCGATCCTCGACGCCGACAAGGAGGGCTTCCTGCGGTCGGGCACGTCGCTGATCCAGACGATCGGGCGCGCGGCGCGCAACGTGTCCGGCGAGGTGCACATGTACGCCGACAAGGTCACCGACTCGATGCAGTTCGCCATCGACGAGACCGACCGCCGCCGGGCCAAGCAGGTCGCCTACAACGAGGCGCACGGCCTCGACCCGCAGCCGCTGCGCAAGAAGATCGCCGACATCCTCGACCAGGTGTACCGGGAGGCCGAGGAGGTCCCGGTGGGCGGCTCGGGCCGCAACCAGTCCCGGGGCAAGCGCGCGGCGGGCGAGCCCGGCCGGGCGCCGGCCGCTGCCAGCTCCGGGGTGATCACCGGACGCGACACCGCCAACATGCCGCGGGCCGAGCTGGCCGACCTCGTGCAGCAGCTGTCCGACCAGATGCTCGCAGCCGCCCGCGACCTGCAGTTCGAGCTGGCCGCCCGGCTGCGCGACGAGATCGCCGACCTGAAGAAGGAACTGCGCGGCATGGACGCCGCCGGCGTGCGCTGACCGCGACAGGCGAGGCGTCGCGGGCGGTCAGTCCGCGGGGCGGCGCAGGGGTGGCCTGCGCCCCCACGTGGCCCAGCGCCAGAGCCACTCGAGCGGCCCCTGAGTGCACCGGCGCAGCCACAGCGTCGACCACAGCCACTGGGCGGTGAGGATGGCCGCGGCGATCCCCATCACCGTCGCCGCGGACCAACTCTCCGCTTGCCCGTCGATGCGGGCGACCGCGAGCACGAGGAGCGTGGCCGTCAGATAGTTGGTCAGCGCCATCCGCCCCAGCGGGGCGAACACGGCCTGCAGCACCGGGCGCAGCGGTGTCCTGAGCAGCACCAGCAGCACGCAGATGTACAGGCCCGCGAGCAGGAGCCCGGCCGCGGCCATGGAGCGGCCGAAATGCGGGTTGCCCGGGTCGGTGCGCGACCCGATCTGCCACCAGAGCGCCGGCGCCGCCGCGGCGGCGAACACCAGGCCGAGTGCGGCGGGGACGCGGGTGGACCGCTCGATGCGGTCGACCACGCCGTAGCGCACCAGCGCCGATCCCAGCAGGAACAGCCCGGGCACCAGGGAGGGGCCGCCCTGGCCGATGACGAGTGCCGCCGCGAGGAGCATGGCAGCGAGTCCGGCCACGACGCAGCGCGGCAGCCACGTCGAGGGCAGCAGCACCAGGAGCCCGACCAGGGCGTAGATGGTGAGGATGTCCCCGAACCACAGCAGGAGCATGTGCGCCAGCCCGAGCGCGAGGAGCACCAGGAGCCGGCGCAGCAGGAGCAGCCGAGGGCGGGCGACACGATGCGCTGCGGAGTCCAGCAGCAGCGCGAAGCCGATGCCGAACAGCAGCGAGAAGATCGGGAAGAAGCGCTGGTCGAGCAGCAGCGAGAGCCACCCGAACCCGTCCAGCGGAGCGCCCGGGGAACGGGGCTCGAAGCCGCCGGAGTAGGCGATCGGCCCGACGTTCACCAGCAGGATCCCGCACAGCGCGAAGCCGCGCAGCACATCGAGCGCCGCGATGCGGGGCCGGGTGGCGGCCGGCGGCGGAGCCGCCCCGGTTTGGGTGGTGCGGGAAGCGGGCACCGGCGCAGTGTGGTGTCGTCCCGGTGCCTCGCGGATCGGTCGAAAGGCCGATCCGGCCCATCACGACCTCGACCAGAAGACCGAGGCGCCGCGCCCGCAGGGGTGGGCACCGGGCGGAGCCGGGGCCGGGTTACCGTGAAGGATGATCCGAGCGGCGGAGGAGAGGGCACCAGCGTGACGGTTGTCGGCGCGTCGGCTGCGCGCACGCCCGTCGAACAACGGCTACTCGGCCTGCTCCGCTCGCCCCGTCGGGTGCTGCTGGTGACGGGCCCGCTGCTGGTGCTTGTGCTCGCCGGGCTCGTCGTCCACACCGGTGGCCGGCACATCGACCTCGAGGTCTACCGGTTCGGCGTGCAGGCGTGGCTGGCCGGTGGGGACATGTACGGCCCGCTGCCCGAGACCTCCGGCCACATCGCGCTCCCGTTCATCTACCCGCCGTTCGCCGCAATGGTGATGGTGCCGATCGCGGTGGTGCCGTGGCTGGTGGCGTGGGTGGCGGTGCTGCTGCTCTCGACGCTCGCTCTGGGCGCCACCCTGTTCGCCGTCGCGCGGAGGCTGTGGCCGTCCGGTGGCCGGGGCGGCGCGCTGTCGGTGGCCTCCATCGCGCTGCCGCTCGCGATGGCCGTCGAGCCGGGTCAGCCGATCAACTTCGACGTGCCGGCGGACGGCCACGCGCTCGGCCTGGAGCCAGTGCTGCAGACCATCGAGTTCGGTCAGATCAACCTCGTGCTCATGGCGCTGGTGGCGCTCGACTGCCTCGTGTCACGCCCGAGGTGGCCCCGGGGGATGCTCGTCGGGATCGCCGCGGCGATCAAGTTGACGCCGGCCGCGTTCGTGCTGTTCTTCCTGCTGCGCAGGGACTACCGGTCGGCGGCGGTCGCCGCGGTGACCGGGGCCGTCGCCACGCTCATCGGTTTCGCCGTCGCGCCGTCGGCGTCACTCGCGTTCTGGTCCGACCCGGCGGGAGGGGTCAGCGGCTCGCCCTTCTTCACCAACCAGACCTTCGAGGCCGTGCTGGTCCGGGCCGGGGTCGATGGCCCGGCGCGGACGATCGGCTGGCTGCTCCTGTCCGTCGGGCTGCTCGCGCTCGCCGCACCTGCGATCCGGCGGGCCCCGGCACCGGTGGCGCTGGCGGCGACCGCGGGCGTCGCGCTGCTCGTCTCGCCCACCTCGTGGTCGCACCACTGGGTCTGGGTGGCACCCGCGCTCCTGGTGATGGCCGGCACGGCGTGGCAACGGAAGTCCTGGGCCTGGGCGGGCGTCACACTCGCCACGGCCACCGTGTTCGTGGCCGCCCCGCACCAGTACGTGCAGCCGCGCGCGGGCGACCAGGAGCTGACCTGGACCCCGCTGCAGCAGGTCATCGGCAGCACCTACGTCTGGTTCACGGCGCTGCTGTTCGTGTTGCTGTGGGCGGCATGGCGGTCGCGGCCGGCCGAGGAGCCGGCGGCAACGCCACAGTGACCCACCACGAGCTCGTCGCCTACTGCATGGCCAAGCCGGGGGCGACACCCGATGAGCCCTGGGAGGGCGACCTCGTGGCGAAGGTGGGCGGGAAGATCTTCGCCTTCCTCGGGGGTGGCGGGTTCGGCGTCAAATGCGGGCGCGACGCCGAGGAGTCCGCCGAGCTGCGCCACCGCTACCCCGACCACGCATCCGTGATGGCCTATATCGGCCGGCACGGGTGGAACGCGGTGGTCGTCGACGGCACGATCCCGGGAGAGGAGCTGCGCGAGCTCGTCGACGATTCGTACGCAGCGGTCGTCGCGAAGCTCCCGAAGCGGCTGCGCCCCCTTCCGAGCTGAAGTCAGCTGATCGGTTCGGCAGACTGCTGCGCATGGCGATTCCCCTCCAGATCACCGTGGACGCCCGCGATCCGAGGAGGCTCGCCGCGTTCTGGGCGGTCGCTCTCGGTTACGTCTTGCAACCGCCGCAGCCCGGCTACCTGATCAGGACGGGGAACAGCGCCGAAGCGTACGAGCAGTACACCGCGATCATCGACCCCACCGGCGCAGGCCCGCGGTTGCTGTTCCAGCGGGTCCCGGAGCCGAAGACGATCAAGAACCGCGTGCACCTCGACGTGAACGCGGGGCACGGCGCGGGCGACCGGCAGGCCGCGGTCCGCCGGCACGTCGCCCACCTGAAGGCGGCAGGCGCCACCGTGCTGCACGAGCGGAACGAGCCGACCGGATGGTGGATCGTGATGGCGGACCCCGAAGGCAACGAATTCTGCCTGCAGTAACCGCGGCGGAGTCACTCGGCCGTCAGTGCTGCCGCCTCGGCGCGCAGCGCCTCCAGCACCGCCGATACCGCGGGGCGCTCCGCCACGCTGGTGCGCAGCACCGCTTCCACCAGGCGGGCCGCGCGCACCCCGGCGATCGGCTTGCGCACGGTCCGCCCGCCCCGGTCGTGGGTGGAGTAGCGGGGGAGCAGCGCGATGCCGTGCCCGGCGGCGACCAGCTCGGCGGTCACCGAGAAGTCGTTGAACCGCTGCACGACCCGCGGTGTGTGGCCGGTGCGGACGGCGATCGTGCGGAGCACGTCGTCGACGGGCCACCCGACCTCGACGCTGATCCACGCCTCGTCCGCCAGCTCGTCCAGCCGCAACCGGGGACGGTCGGCAAGCGGGTGGCCAGGCGGGAGCACGACGTCCAGCGGTTCGCGCAGCAGCGGCACGACGAGCCAGCGTTCGGTGGCGGGTGGCGGGCCAGTCTCGTCGCGGTGGCTGACCACGATGTCGAAGTCGGCGGTGAGGGCCGGGACGTCAGCTGGTGTGAGATCCACGTCGCGGCAGTGCAGGCCGACTTCCGGCAGGGCGTCGAGCCTGCGCAGGAGCCCGGGCAGGATCATCCGGGCGCCGGAGGGGAACAGCGCCATGCGGACGAGCCCGCGCGGGGTGGTGCGCAGCCGCTCGACGGTGGCCTCGGCGCGGGCGAGCGCGGTGAGGACGGCCTCCGCCTCGGCCACCAGCGCGTGCCCGGCGTCGGTGAGCCGCAGCCCCCGCCCTGCCGGCTCGGTGAGCGGCACCCCGACCTCCCGCGACAGCGCCTTGAGCTGCTGCGAAACCGCGGACGGCGTGAACGACAGCGCGGCGGCGACCGCGGTGACCGAGCCGCGGTCGGCGAGCTCCCGCAGCACCCGGAGCCGTTGCACGTCCATGTAGCGATTCTAAAGAGATCCTTCAGATCTATTCGCTGGTCTTCGTGGTCGACGCAGCGGAAAGTGAGAGCGTGACCGTCCGGGACCGCCTGCTCGCCGGCGTCGTCGCCGTCCTCTGGGGCGGCAACTTTCTCGCCATCCACATCGGCCTGGAGCACTTCCCGCCGCTGTTCCTCGCCGCGCTGCGGTTCACGGTGATCGCGATCCCCACGCTGCTGCTGGTGCCCCGCCCGCAGGTGCCACTGCGCTGGCTGCTCGGGTACGGGATCGGGTTCGGGACCGTGCAGTTCATCTTCCTGTTCATCGCGATGGACATCGGGATGCCGACGGGCCTCGCGTCACTCGTGCTGCAGGCCTCGGCCCCGTTCACGGTGCTGCTCGGGGCGCTGCTGCTGCGCGAGCGGATCTCCCCGCGGCAGGGGATCGGGATCGGGCTCGCGGTGCTCGGGATGGCCGCGATCGCGGTCTCGCGGGCGCAGGTGGCCGCCGCGCTGCCGGTGCTGCTCACCCTGCTGGGAGCGCTGGGCTGGGCGTTCGGCAACCTCGCGGGCCGCAAGGCCGCACCGCCGAACCCGCTGCACCTGACGCTGTGGATGTCGGTGGTGCCGCCGCTCCCGCTGCTCGCCATGTCGTTCGTGTGGGAGGGACCCGCCGCCGGCTGGGCCGCGCTGCAGGCGGCCGTCGCACCCGCCGGGCTGCCCGGCGTGCTAGCGCTCGCCTACCTCGCCGTGCTCGCCACCGTGGTCGGGTCGGGGATCTGGACGGCGCTGATGCGCCGCTATCCGGCCGGGGTGGTGGCGCCGTACTCGCTGCTCGTGCCGGTGGTCGGGATGGGGCTGGCCGCCGCAGCGCTGGGTGAGCGCCCGACTCCGCTGGAGCTGGTGGCAGCGCTGGTGATCATCGGCGGGGTGCTGCTCGGCACCCCGCGGCCGGTGACCGTGATGCGCCCGGCCTCCGCCTGATCACGGACCGGCGTGGACGTAGCAGGCCCACGCCGACGGTGTGAGTGGCTGCTCGGCCCGCAGTTCCCGGACGCCGACCTACGCCGCGCCGGTGGAGGCGGCCGTCGACGTCCACACGGCGGAGCTCGCCCGGCGCGTCGGCCTGCTGGGCGCCGAGGAGGGCTTCAGCAGCGCGGTGGGCCAGCGCGTCACCGGCACCTTCCGGAAGGGAAGCTGAGTCAGCTCGTCACGTCCTTGCGCCCGAAGCGCCACACCGCCGCGGTGAAGAACACCAGCGCGTAGGCCAGCGCCGAGAACGCGCCACGGGTCATGTCGCCCCAGTCCACCTCGGAGGCGAGCAGGCCCGCCCAGGCGTCGCCGAAGTGTGTCGGCAGGTAGTCGCGCAGGCCTTCCAGTGCGGTGATCTGGTCGAGGATCTGCGAGACGATCGACGCCATCACGGCCCCGCCGACGGCGCCGAGCGGCGCGTCCGTTGACACCGAGAGCAGCATCGCGAGCCCGGCGACCCAGCTCAGGTGCAGCGCCACGTACAGCGCGCCGAGCAGCACACGCCCGACGGCCGTCGCGAAGCCGAGCGACTCGCCGGTGGGGCTGACCAGGTCGCCCGCGCCGTAGGCGAGCGTCCCGACGATGAGCGCCGTGGTGGGCAGCAGGAGCAGCGCCGCCACCGAGAGCGCGGCTGCGACAAGCGCCTTCTGCCGCAGTAGCCGCGCCCGTGGGATCGGGGCGGCGAGCAGGTACCGCAGGCTCGACCAGGACGCCTCGGCGGCCACGGTGTCGCCGAAGAACAGCGCCACGACCACGACCAGCAGGAACGACGCCGAGGCGAACAGCGCGAACACAGCGAAGTTCGGCCCGCTGCCACGGGCCAGGTCGACGAGGTTCAACGAGCCGGTCGGCGTGCCGTCCGCGGCCAGCTCGAAGGCCGCCCAGAGGATCACCGGCAGCAGCACCACAAGCGCGAACGTCACCTGGGTGCGCCTGCGGTGCAGCTGGCGTACCAGCTCGACGCGCAGCGGGAGCGTCCGCCCCGGCCGGTACGCGGTGCCGGAGCCGGAGCCGGAGCCGGAGCCGATGGTGGCGGTGGTGGTCACGGTGCCCTGTCCTCTCCCACGAGCTGCAGGAACGCATCCTCCAGGCGCCGCCGCGGCCCGGCCGCCGCCACGTCGACGCCCGCGGTGACGAGCGCACGCACGGCCTCGGCTCTCGGCGTGCCGTTCAGCTCGGCGTGCACGGTGTTGGCCACGCCCGCGTCGACCTGCACCGACAGCACCCCGGCGAGCCCGCCGAGCACGGTGGCCGCGCGCTCCGGCTCGTCGACCGCGAACGTGGCCGCGCCGCCGCCCGCGATGATCTCGGCGACCGTCCCGTCCGCGACGACCTTCCCGCGGTGCATGACGACCACGTGTGTGCAGGTCTGCTCCACCTCGGCGAGCAGGTGGCTGGAGACCAGCACCGTGCGCCCGGCCGCCGCGTAGCGGCGCAGGACCTCGCGCATCGCGGAGATCTGGGGCGGGTCGAGCCCGTTGGTCGGTTCGTCGAGCACCAGCAGCTCCGGGAGGCCCAGCATCGCTTGCGCGATGGCCAGCCGTTGCCGCATGCCCTGGCTGTAGGTGCCGACGCGGCGCTTGACGGAGTCGCCGAGCCCGGCGATCTCGAGGGCTTCCGCTACGTGCGCCTCGGCCTCAGGGCGGCCGGTGGCGGCCCAGTACAGCCGCAGGTTGTCGGCGCCGGACAGGTGGGGCAGGAACCCCGGACCCTCGACGAAGGCCCCGATCCGCGCCAGCACCGGTGCGCCCGGGCCGACCGGCCGTCCGAACGCGGTGATCGTCCCGGCCGTCGGGCGGATCAAGCCCATGAGCATCCGCAGCACGGTTGTCTTGCCTGCGCCGTTGGGCCCGAGTAGGCCGAGGACCATGCCCTTCTCGACGTCGAACGAGACGCTCTGCACAGCGCTGAAGCCGCCCTTGTAGGTCTTCGCGAGGTCGCGGATCTCCAGCGGGCGGTCGTTGCCGGTCGCGGCAGGCGGGATGCGGCGGCGGGCGCGGGCCCGGGCACCGAGCCACACCAGCAGCGCGGCCGCGAGCACCCCGCCGATCCCGACGAGCGGCCAGAACGGCACCGTGCCGGCGCTGATGCTCTGGCCGGGCACCACGGGCACGCTGAGCCCGTCGCCGGTGACGCCCACGCGCCAGACGGCGGGGTCCGTGCCGCCCGCGAAGCCCTGGTCGGTGGTGGCGACCGAGACCACCAGGCTGTGGCCTGACTCGATCGGTGCCACGACGCCGGGCAGCGCCACGGTGACGGTGGTGGGCGAGCCGTCGGCGGGCACCGGCACCCGGAACGGCGCGACCGCCCCGCCCAGCAGGCTCCGCAGCCCGTCGGGGGAGACCTCGAAGACCCGCGCGAACAGTGCCGCCTCGGCAGGCGCCGGCTGCCCCGGCACCCGGGAGACGGTGACCTGCACCCGCGGCGCACCCGTCACCGTCAGCGGGGACTGCATCGGCGGGGTCGTGAACTGCGCGGACTGGCCCGGCAGGTCGGCCGTGAACGCCGAGAGCCTGCCACTCAGTGTTCCGAGCGCCCCGCCGAGACCGGGGAGCGAGGTGATCGCGGCAGGGTTGCCGCCCGCCGGATTGACGACCACCTGCGGGTCGCCGCCCAGCGCGAGCGGGGCTGTCGTCAGCGGAGCGGTGCCGGGCTGGCCAGGGTAGGCGGGGGCGGCCACCGTGCGGCTGGTCGGGGTGCCGCTCCCGGCGCGGACGCCGCTCGCCACCGTGTAGGAGAAGCCGGTGCCCGGGTCGGCGCCGGTGCCGGCCAGGTGGAAGTCGAACCAGTTGCCGATCGCGTCCCGGACGGCCTGGTCCGGCGCGGCCCCGTCGTGCCCGCCGCCGTACCAGAGCACCTTGACGGTGCCCCCCGCCGCGGCGATCTCTCGGGCGTTGGCGTCGGCCTGGTCGAGCCCGAACAGCGTGTCCTGCTCGCCCTGTACCAGCAGGGTGGGGGCGGTGATCCGGTCGGTGACGGAGGCGGGTGAGGACCGGCGCAACAGGTCCACCATGGCCGGTGAAGGCCGCCCGGTGGTGGCTGCCTCGGTGTAGGCGGCGCATACCTCGGCGGTGAACCGGCCGCAGGTCACGGGGCCGTCGGTGGCGGTGGGTGGCTCCTCCTGCGAGGGGCGGAGACCTGCCGAGAAGAACAGCCCGGACCACGCCCTCTTGAACACCCCGTCCGGCGCGAAGACGCCCTCGGCGGGCGTCCGGGCCGGAGGCGGCGCGGCCGTCGCGGCGTTCGGGAAGAGCGCCTGCCCGAGGTCGTTCCAGGTGATCACCGGCGCGATCGCGTCGACGCGCCGGTCGTAACCGGCGAGCAGCAGGGCGAGCGCCCCGCCGTACGAGCCGCCCGTGACGCCGACCCGCGGGTCGCCGGGACCGTCCTGCTGCACCTCGGGGCGGGCGGCGAGCCAGTCGACGAGCGCGCGGGCGTCGGCCACCTCGTAATCGGGGGAGTCGAGCGCGATCTGGCCGGTGCTCGCGCCGAACCCGCGCGCCGACCACGTCAGCACCGCGAACCCGCGCGCCGCCAGATCGCGGGCGTCCGCGTCGACGTCGGCCTTGCTCCCGCCGAACCCGTGCGCGACGAGGACGGCGGGCGCCGGGGTGGTGGCCGGGAGGTAGAAGCTCGTGTCCAGGTCGACCGGCGCCGTGCTGCCGGGCCCACCAGGGACCGTGATCCGTTGTTCCTGCACCCGCTGCTCGCCGGCCGCGGGCGCGGCCGTCGCGAACCGGGGGAGGGCGGCGCCGGTGAGGAGCGCCGTGCTCACCAGGGCGAGCACGACGGTGAGCGCGAGGGAGGGCCGGCCGCGCGGCGGGAGGGGCACGAGATGACGTTAGGGGAAGCCCCCCTCGCGGCCGCCGGCCAGCCCTCAGCGCCTTCTCAGCGGCGTTTCACTGCGCTTCTACGCGCCGGCCGGGTTAGTGATGTTGATCTCGTTGAAGTGCTCCACGCGGGGTGCCCCGTCGAAGAACGGGGTGATGAGCGCCCTCCAGCGGGTGTAGTTCTCCGACTCGCGGAACCCGACGGTGTGGGCCTCGAGGCTGTCCCACTCGATCAGCAGCACGAACCGGCTCGGCGACTCGACGCCCCGGGTGAGGCGCGCGTTCCGGAAGCCGGGTGTGTCGGACACGTAGCGCACGCCCTCCCGGACGGCGGCGGCGAACTCCTCCTCGGATCCGGGGAGCACGGCGAAGTCGGCGATTTCGAGCACCATGGATCGCATCCTCGCACGGGGCGATCTGTGAGCCGGGACGAGTGGAACGAGCCCGATCTGGGCACAGGGGACGGCATGGAGCACTTCACGATCGCCACCGTCGCCGAACAGAGCGCCGACTTCCGCCGCGTCCTGTGGACCGGCAAGAACTCCCAGCTGGTCATCATGACGATCCCGCCGGACGGGGAGATCGGCGAGGAGGTCCACGACGGGATCGACCAGATCCTCACGTTCGTGAGCGGCACCGGCGAGGCACGGGTGAGCGGGGAGACGCGGAAGGTGGCGGCGGGCGACCTGGTGGTCGTGCCGGCGGGCAGGAAGCACAACTTCGTGAACACAGGCCCGAACCCGCTGGTCCTCTACACGGTCTACGCGCCGCCGGAGCACGCGGACGGCGTGGTGCACCGCACCAAGGAGGAGGCGGACGCCGCCGAGGAGGCCGGCGAGGACGAGCCGCCCGAGTCCTGAGGGCCCCCCACCCGCGAGTCGCGGGAAAACTGCGAGCGAGTCGCTGCAGAAGGGTGCGCGAGACGCTGAGAAAGTGGGCGCGAGTTGCAGCCTCCGTACCTGGCTGCCTCGCGACTCGCGCGCACGAATCCAGCGACTCGCTCGCACCAATGCAGCGACTCGCGGGTGGTTGGGGCGGGCGGGGTTACTGGCGGCGGGCTCGGGCTCGGCGTTTGCCCTCGTGCATCGCCGCCACCCTTGCGATCGGGATCGCGTGCCCCTCCTCCAGCAGGTCGGCAGGGAGTGACTGTGTGGGCGGCATCCGTTCCTGCCACGGGTCGGTGTCGCCCAGCAGCCCGGCGGCCGTGCGGATGGTGAAGTCGCGCGGCGTGATGTTGTCGAGGTCGTCCCAGGCCACCGGGAACGAGACCGGCACGCCGGGGCGGGCCCGGGGGCTGTAGGCCGCCACGACGGTCGCGCCGCCCGCGCGCGTGGAGTCGAGGAAGACCTTTCCCCCGCGGTCCTCCTTGATGTACGCGGTGGTCGCCACGTCCGGGTCGACGCGCTCGGCCCGTGCCGCGAGCGCCCGGGTGGCCGCCGCGGCGTCCTCGAAACCGACGCTCTCGGCGAGCGGCACGAACACGTGCAGCCCCTTCGCGCCGCTGGTCTTGACGGCCCCTTCCAGCCCGGTGTCGGCGAGCGCCTGCCGGACGAGCGCGGCCGCGCGCACGACGTGCGGGAACGCGTCGCCTTCCGGCGGGTCGAGGTCGAGGATCAGGTGCGTCGGGTGGGGCTCGCCGACGCGCATCAGCGTGGGGTGGTACTCGATCGCGCGCTGGTTGGCGAACCACAGCAACGTGCGGCGGTCGTTGGCCAGCGCGTAGCGCACCTCCCGGCGGGAGGCCTCCGCCCACACGGTGGTCGTCTTGATCCACTCGGGCGTGTACTTGGGCACGTTCTTCTGCATGAACGGGTCCTGCCCGGGCCGCACCCGGATCACCGACAGCGGCCGGTCGCGCAGGCCGGGCAGGATCCGCTCGCGGATGGCGTCGAGGTAGTCGACGAGGTCACGCTTGGTGGCGTCGGCGCCGTCGAACAGCGGCTGGTCGAGGTTGGTCAGCTCGACGCCGTCGCGCGTCTCGACCGTGCCTTTGGGACTCACGTCACAGCTTTATCACACCCGCGGCGAGAGGTGATGGAGCTCGACCTGCCCGAGCCGCCCGTCGGCCACATCCGCCGTCATCCAGGTGAACGTCGGCTGGCGCCGCCGGTCGGTGGGCGAGCCGGGGTTGAGCAGGCGCAGCTCGCCGCCGTCCGGGCGGGTGGCCGTGGTGTCCCACGGGATGTGGCTGTGGCCGAACACCAGAACGTCCGCGTCCGGGTAGGCCGCCGCGCAGCGGCGCTCGCGCCCCGTGGCCGCGCCCGTCTCGTGCACCACCGCGAACCGGACGCCGGCCAGTTCGACGCGGGCCACCTCGGGCAGCCGGGCGCGCAGCGCGGAACCGTCGTTGTTGCCGTGGACGCCGACGAGCCGCTGGGCCCTGGCCTCGAGGGCGTCGAGGAGGTCCATCGACACCCAGTCACCCGCGTGCACCACGACGTCGGCCGCGTCGACGGCCGCCCACACCGATGCGGGCAGGTCCTTCGCCCGCACCGGGATGTGGGTGTCGGACATCAGCAGCAGGCGCTGCCGGCTCAGCTCACGCCCACCAGATCGACGACGAAGATCAGGGTCTCGCCGGGCTTGATCGTGCCGCCCGCGCCTCGGTCGCCGTAGCCCAGGTGCGGCGGGATCACCAGGCGTCTGCGGCCGCCGACCTTCATACCCGCGACGCCGCGGTCCCAGCCCCCGATGACGCGACCCGCGCCGAGCGGGAAACGGAACGTGGAGCCGCGGTTCCAGGACGCGTCGAACTCTTCGCCGGTGGAGTGCGCCACGCCGACGTAGTGCACCTCGACGGTGTTGCCGGGCGTCGCCTCGGCACCGTCACCGGGCTGGATGTCCTCCACCACCAGGTCGCTCGGGGCGGGGCCGTCGATGGGGTCGACCTCGGGTCGCTGCAGTGCCACGTTCATTCTCCCAGATGATGGGCGCCGAAAGGACACGCCCTACAGTGCCAGACCGGGTCGTGCGGGGTAGACAAGGCGTCGTGAAGCCTCTGGCGCCTCCCGGAGCGACCGAGACGCCGGACCCGAACCGCTGGCGCGCGCTGTCGGTGACCCTCGTCGCGGGGTTCATGAGCCTGCTCGACGTCAGCATCGTGTCGGTCGCGCTGCCGTCGATCCAGCAGAGCCTCGGCGCGGGCCCGGCGGCGGTGCAGTGGGTCGTGTCGGGCTACGCGCTGACCTTCGGCCTCGCCCTCGTCCCGGCCGGGCGGCTCGGCGACGCGTACGGCCGCCGCCGGATGTTCCTGATCGGGCTCGCCGCCTTCGTGCTGTGCAGCGCGCTGGCCGGGGCGGCGCCCACGGTGGAGATGCTGATCGTGGCGCGGCTCGCCCAGGGCCTCGCAGCCGGCATGCTCGCCCCGCAGAACTCGGGGCTCATCCAGCAGATGTTCAGCGGCGCGGAACGTGGGCGGGCGTTCGGGCTCTTCGGCGCCACCGTCGGCATTTCGACGGCCGTCGGGCCTGTCGTCGGAGGCCTGATCCTGGCGCTCGCGGGCGGCCCGGACGGCTGGCGGTGGATCTTCTACGTGAACGTCCCGATCGGCGTGGTCGCCCTCGTCCTCGCCGCCCGGCTGCTGCCCCGTGGCGGGGGTGGTGGGCGGCGCGGGCGCATCGACGTCCTGGGGGCCGTCCTGCTCGGCGGTGGTGTGTTCTGCGTACTGCTGCCGCTCGCGCAGGCCGAGTCGGGCGGGCTCGCCCGGCTGTGGTGGCTGTTCCTCGTTGGCGCCGCACTCGTGACGGCGTTCGTGTTCTGGGAGCGGCGGGTCGTCGCACGCGGCGGTGAGCCGCTGGTCGACCCGCGGCTCGTCACCAGCACCCCCGGCTACGCGACGGGCCTGGCCCTCGGCGCCGTCTACTTCCTCGGCTTCTCCGGGGTCTGGCTGGTGTTCGCGCTGTTCCTGCAGAACGGGTTGGGCTACTCGCCTCTGCAGTCGGGGCTGTCGGTCACGGCGTTCGCGCTGGGCTCAGCGGTGTCGGCGGTGGTCGGCGGAAGGCTGGTCGAGCGTTTCGGACGCCGCCTGACGGTGACCGGCCTGGTCGCGGTGATCATCGGCCTTTCCGTGAC
Source organism: Pseudonocardia aurantiaca (assembly GCF_039526725.1). Classification (NCBI taxonomy): domain Bacteria; kingdom Bacillati; phylum Actinomycetota; class Actinomycetes; order Pseudonocardiales; family Pseudonocardiaceae; genus Pseudonocardia; species Pseudonocardia aurantiaca. The sequence continues at coordinate 655,627 of NZ_BAAAJG010000008.1, read as the reverse complement.
GACCGCCGTCGTGCTGCTCGCCCCGCCCGGATCGCTGGTCTGGGCGATGGCGCCGCCGCTGCTGCTGGCAGGCGTCGGTGGCGGACTGGTGATCGCCCCGAACATCACGCTGACGCTGCGCGAGGTACCGGTGCGCATGGCCGGCTCGGCCGGGGGCGCGCTGCAGACCGGGCAGCGGATCGGCGCGGCGATCGGCACGGCGGCTCTCCCCGGCGTCTTCTACCTGGTGCTCGACGCCACGGGCGGTGAGTTCCCGGTGGCCGCGGCGGTGGCGCTGGGCGTCGCGCTCCTCTCGGTGTCGGCGGCCCTGGTGATCGCGGTGCTGGACCTGCGCCATGAGCGCCGGGCGGCGCAGCGGAAGGCGGCCAAGCGCCGCTGCACGGACCAGGAGTTGCACAGCCACGACCATGCGGCGCACGTCTGAGCGCGGGTCAGCAGGTCAGGCTCTCAGAGCGTCCTTGAGGAACTGCACCTGCAGCAGGAGCAGGTTCTCCGCCACGACCTCCTGCGGCGTCATGTGTGTGACCCCCGACAGTGGCAGCACGTTGTGCGGGCGCCCGGCCGCGAGCAGCGCCGAGCTCAGGCGCAGCGTGTGCGCGGCCACGACGTTGTCGTCGGCGAGCCCGTGTACGAGCAGCAGCGGGCGGGTGAGCGTCGCCGCGTCCGGGATCAGCGACGAGCGGGCGTACGCGTCCGGGTCCTCGTCGGGGCGGCCGAGGTAGCGCTCGGTGTAGTGGGTGTCGTAGAGCGCCCAGTCCGTCACCGGCGCACCGGCGACGGCCGCGTGGAAGACGTCCGGGCGGCGCAGCACCGCAAGCGCGGCCAGGTAGCCGCCGAAGGACCAGCCGCGGATGCCGACCCGGGACAGGTCGAGGTCCGGGTACTGCTCGGCGACCGCGTGCAGCGCGTCGACCTGGTCCTCCAGTACCGGCCCCGCGAGGTCGCCGTGGACGGCCCGCTCGAACTCCGGCCCGCGGCCCGGCGTGCCCCGCCCGTCGACGACGACGACGGCGAACCCCTGGTCGGCGAACCACTGGCTGGTGAGGTGCGCCGCCCTGGCGGCGAGCACCCGCTGGGCGTGCGGGCCACCGTAGGGGTCCAGGAGCACGGGCAGCTTCGTGCCCGGCTCGTGGCCGGATGGGAACAGCACGGCCGTGCTCAGCTCGCGCTTGCCTGCGGTGAGCAGCGTGACCCGCGGCGTCAGGCCGGGCAGGTCGGCGAACGAGGGGATCGTGCGCTCGGAGCCGCCACGGCGGACGGTGGTGGTGGTGCCGTCGGTGTCGAGGTCCTGCCGGGTGACGACCAGCGTGCCGCCCGCGAGCCGCCCGCCGTGTACGCCGGGCTCGGGGGTGACCTCGCTGAGCCCGTCCGGGCCCCACGTCCAGAGCCCGATCGAGGTCGGGTCGGTGCTCGCGCGGAACAGCACGACGTCCCCTTCGACATCGGCCACGTCGCGGACCTGCAGCGACGGCGGTGTGACCGGCTCGCCGTCCACGACAAGCCTGCGCGCGCCGTCGGCGTCCACGGTGGTGACCAGCGCACCGGCGGCCGTGTGGGTGGGCACGCCGGGGACGATGTCCACCCACACCGGGTCGGTCTGCTCGGTGACCAGGGTCGTCGCTCCCGTGGCCACGTCCACGCGCAGCGTCCGCAGGGCCTTCTGGTCCCGCGGCTGCACGACGACCATCAGCCCGCGCTCGTTCCAGACGGCCTCGGCGACGTACTCGTCGCGGGCGGCGTCCCACCGGACGGGCGTGCTCGTGCCGTCGAGCGCGAGGATCTCCAGCGTCACCCGGGCGTTGGGTGTGCCCGCGGCGGGGTAGGCGACGACGGCGGGCGTGCGGTCCGGGTTGGCGGGGTCGGCGATGTGCCAGCGCCGCACCGGGCCGTCGTCCACCCGCGCCACGAGCAGCGACTCCCCGTCCGGGGCCCACCAGTACCCGCGCATCCGGCCCATCTCCTCGGCCGCGACGAAGTCGGCGAGCCCGTAGGTGACGTGCGGGGCGTCCGGCTCGGCGATCGTGGTGGTGGTGCGCGCGGTGATGTCGTGGACATGCAGCGCGCCGCCGCTCACGTACGCGACCCGGCGGCCACGCGGGTCGGGCCGCGGGTCGATCACGCCGCCGGGCGTCTCCACCAGCCGCGGGGTGAGACCCGCGGCGAAGTCGGTGACGTAGAGCTGCCCGGACAGCGTGAACGCCGCCATCGTGACCGGCCGGTCCGTCGCGTACGCGACGACACCGCCGGCCTGCTCCCGGCTGCGCTCCCGGCGCGCCCGCTCCTCCGGCGGGAGATCCTCGGCGTCCGCGCTCCCGTCCAGCTCATGCGGGTCGGCCACCAGCCGCTCCTCGCCGCTCGCGAGGTCGAGCGTCCACAAGCACGTCACCGGGTCGGTGCCGCCGCGGCTCCGCAGGAACACCACACGCTCTCCCTCGGGGGAGATCGTGACACCGCGCGGGGCGCCGAGGGTGAACCGCCGGGTCCTGGCCTGCCTGCGCGGGAAGCTGTCCGTCACGGTCGACCAGTCTGCCTGCGCTAGCGTCTGCCGCCGTGCGCAGGGTACGGGCGTCGTCAGGGGTCGCGGTGCTGTTCGCGCTGGCCGTCATCGGGGGATGCGCCCCGGCGGCCGCGCCGGAGGGCACGCCGTTCGAACGGGCCCTCGCCCGCGTCGACGGCCCGTTCGGCGGGCGAATCGAGTTCATCGACTCCCGCGGCCTCACCGCCGCGGCCGCCGGGGGTGGGCCGTGGGCCGGGCTGGTCGGCGGGACCGGTGGAGCGCTGGACACCTACCGCGGAGCGCTCGCCGACGTGCTCGACATCGACCTGGGCCGCGCCGACGCGGTGCTCGCGGCCGGGAACCCACCGCAGCAGGTGACCCTCGTGGCCGGGGGCCAGGACGAGGCAGGCGTGCGGGCCGCGGCGACCGCCGCCGGCTGGACCGGCGACGACGTGCTGCGCTTGGGGCTCTCGGCGGAGCAGCCGCTCAGCCTCGTGGCCGGGACGCTCCGCCCGCTCGGCGCCGACGTCGCCGTCGGCGGGCCGGATGCTCCCGTGGATGCCGTGGACGGCCCCGGCCCGAGGCTGGCCGAGGACGCGTCGGTGGCGGCGATGGCGCGCTGCCTCGGCGACGCGCTGATCGCGGTGGTGTCCAGCGGCGTGACGCCGCAGGAGCCGCTTCGGGGAGTTGGGCTGCGGCGCGACCCGGCAGCCCCGGACGCACCGCCGCTGAACGTCCTGTGCGTGGCGGGGGACGGGGCCACGGCGGTCGGGATCAGTGAGGCGATGTGGTCGGGTCGCTCGGCCAGCACCGGGCAGCCGTACTCGCAGTACCTCTCGGACCCGCAGGTCGAGGAGCTGGGCGGGGACGTCCCTACCGTCCGGATGGTGGCCCGCACCGCCCCCGGCGGCCCGCAGACGTTCCTGCTCCAGGCGCTGGAGATCGGGGACCTGCCAGGTCTCCCCGAGTGAGGGCTTCCGGCCCCCGTCGGCCCGGCTGGTGACGGCCCGTGGTCGACTGGGCGCCATGAAGCGCTCCATCGTCGCGGCCGCTGCCGTCGTGCTCGCCACCGCAGCGGGCTGCGGCTCCGGCACGGGCTCCGGCGCGCCGCCCGCGCCTCCCGCTGCCGGGTCGTCCGCCCCCGCGCCCGCGGCCGCCCCGGCGCCGGTCGCGGGCGTGCCGCCACTCACCGGAAACCCGACCGACCTGACGCAGCCCAGCCAGGCGGAAGCCGGCTCCGGGCAGCCGCCCGCCGGGCTCGTGACGCAGGACATCGTGGTCGGCACCGGCCCCGCGGCTGCGGCAGCGGACACCGTCGACGTCCAGTACTCCGGCACGCTCTACTCCGACGGCACGCTGTTCGACAGCTCGTGGTCCCGCGGTGCGCCCGCCACCTTCCCGCTCAACGGCGTGGTGCCCGGCTTCGCGCAGGGCATCGAGGGCATGCAGGTCGGCGGCCGGCGCGTGATCGTGATCCCGCCGGACCTCGGCTACGGGGCCCAGACGCGCGGCCCGATCCCGGGCGGCTCAACACTCGTCTTCGTGGTGGACCTGGTCGGCATCCAGTAGGTCGCCCGACCTCAGTCCACGCAGGGCACGCCGTCGGCGGTGATCACCGCCGGGCTCGTCGTCGGCGCGACAACCGTGGTGGGCGGTGTCCGCGCGGGCTCGACCGACGCCGTGGCTCCCGGCCCGTCCGCCTTTTGCACGGCCGTGGTGCGCGGGCTGCCGGTGGGTGTGGCGCTCGCCGGCGACCCGGTGAGCGTCCCGTGCACGAACTCGCGCACGGCGTCCTCGTCGATCTCGACCGCGATCCCGTCCACCGGAGTGCGAAGATCGGGTCGGCCGGTGGGAATGGTGTGAAAGTGCAGGTCGCCGCCGGAGAGCTGGCGGACCTGGCTCAGGGCCTGGTGGAGGTTCCACCCGGCGTCGATGACGACGTGTCGGGTGACGACGCCGACGAGCCGGCGCATCGCGGCCGGGTCGGCAAGGGTGCCCGCCGCCATCACGCGCTGTGCCAGCCCGGCGGCGAAGGCCTGCTGGCGGCCGATGCGATCGAGGTCTCCGTCGGCGAGGCCGTGGCGCTGGCGGACGAACGCGAGCGCCCCGGCGCCGCTGACGACCTGCGGCCCCGCGGGCAGGTCGACTCCGGAGTAGGAGTCGCGCACGGGCCGGTTGAGGCAGACGGGCACGCCGCCGAGGGCTTCGGTCAGCTCGACGAAGCCGGCCATGTTGATCTCGGCGTAGTGGTCGATGACCGCGCCGGTCAGCTCCTCGACGGTGGAGACCAGGGTGCGCCGGCCGGCCTCACGGGCTCGGCGATCCAGCTCGGTACCGGTGACGCCCTGGCCGCGCAGCTCCTCCTCGGCGCCCCGCACGCCGTACCCGTAGGCACTGTTGATCTTGTGAGTGCCGCGGTCGCCCGCGATCGGCACGAACGAGTCGCGCGGGATCGAGATGGCGACGGCCGGCTCCCCCGCCGTGGCCGGGACGTGCAGCAGGATGATCGTGTCGGTCTGCAGCTGGCCCTCGTCGGGGCCGGCGTGCAGGGCGTCGAGGAGCGCGGGCGGGAGCGGATTGCCGCCCGCGTCGGTCCGGGCGTCGAGGCCGACGAGCAGCGCGGTGAACTCGGTGCCCACCGGGATCGGGCGGGGCATGGGAATCGCGGCGCGGCTGGTGACCATCTGCGAGTCGAGCTGCTGCTGCAGCGACCACACCTGGCCGGCGCCGGCCAGCACCGCCGCCGAGGCCAGCGCCGTCATGCTGCGAACGGCCGTGCGCACGCTCCGCCTCACGTCATCACGCTCCGGTACTCACCGCCGGGACCGCGCCCCGCTGCGACCGTCCGGACTCCCTCGACCGCCTCTGCGGCCCGGCGTCCACTGTAGCCAGGAGCCTTGACTCCTGGACAAATGGTGACTAGTAAGTCACATATGAGCCCGCGGGTGGTGCCCGACGCCGAACCGGTGTGGCGCGCCCTCGCCGACCCCACCAGGCGAGCGATCCTCGACGCGCTGCGGGCGGGTCCGCGCACCACCGGCGCACTCGCCGAGGACTTCCCGACCACCCGGTTCGCAGTGATGAAGCACCTGGCCGTGCTCGTGGACGCCGGTCTGGTCACCGTCGAGCGGCGCGGGCGCGAGCGGCTCAACCACCTCAACCCGGTTCCGCTGCGGCAGACCTACGAGCGCTGGGTACGGCCCGCTGCCGCCCCGGCGGCGGAGGTCGCGATGCGGCTCGCCGAACGAGCGGAGAGCGATATGACGACTGGGATGACGACTGGGATGACGACTGGGATCACGACTGGGATCACGACTGGGTACGGGCTGGATGTCCGCGCCGAGCACACCGTGGAGGCCGACCCGGGGCGGACCTGGGCGGCGCTGCTCGACCTGGCGGACTGGTGGCCCCCGTGCTGGCCCGAAGGCGCCCGGCTGGTGTTCGAGCCGTACGTCGGCGGCCGGCTGGGCACCACCTTCGGCGAGGCTCTCGACGACGGCGGCCGTGGTGCGCTCTGGGGTGTGGTCACCGGGCTGCACCCGGGCCGGGAGCTGCGGGTGGACGGAACGATGGACATCCCCGGGCCGGTTGCGGGGCAATGGCGGATGCTGCTCGAACCGGGCGCCACGGCGGCGACCACGCTCGTGACGGTGGAGCATCGGGTGCTCGGCCCCATCGACGACGACGTCGCGGCCGGCTTCACGCGTGGGTGGCCCGGCACCCTCACGCGGCTCGCCGGGCGGGCCGAGTCGGTGGAGCCGGGCTCTAGGGCGCTCCAATGACTTGGGCGCGATGGTCCTGCGTTGACCGCTGACCGGGTCAGCTCTGCTCCGCGCGGTACTGCGTCGGTGTGCATCCGGCCAGGGCCCGGAACTCCCGCGCCAGATGCGCGTGGTCGGCGTATCCGCACGCGGCCGCCACGTCCGTGATCGCGCCTTCGCCCGCAGGCGACACCAGCAGCTCCGCCGCCCGCTCGAACCGCAGCACCCGTGCCGCCTGCTTCGGTGCAAGGCCGACCTGGTGCTGGAACCTCGTGAGCAGGTGGCGCCTGCTCCACCCCGTCTCGTCCGCGAGCTGCCGCACCCCGACCGCGCCCGACGTGGCGCGGAGGCGGTGCCACGCGTGGGTGATCTCCGGGTCCGGGCGGACCCGGGACTCGTCGAGCCGCCGCAGCAGCACTGCGTCGAGCCGGGCGAACCGCTGCGACCAGCCGGGGTCGTCGGTGAGCCGGGCGGCGAGCCGGGCCAGGGCGGGCTCCTCCAGCTCGTCGAGTGTGGGCACGGCGTTCGTCAGGTCCCGCATGGGGCGGCCGAGGAGCGCAAAGACCCCGAGCGGGCTGAGGTCGACCTGCACGCCGTGCTGCGCGCCGGTGAACTCGGTGATCACGGGCGCGTCGTGCATCCCGGCGAGGAACGAGACCGGGACTGACGGCCCGGCCGGCCCGAACAGCCGCAGCGAGGGCCCGAGCCCGAGGATGAGCGTGCAGGAGCCCACCGGCGCCTGCCGCCGCCGTACCGGCACCGCGCTGTGCTCCCGGTAGCCGACGTAACGCAGCACGTAACGGGCGAGCGCGGGGTGCGGCCGCCCCGGGACGTACTCGGCACGCAGCCCGTCCACGCGACCAGCATGGCAGCCGGGGCTGCCGCGCACCTACGCTGCACCGCGTGGAACCGCCTGACGACCTCGCGCGTGGGGCCGTCCCCGGGACCGTCTCCGCGCTCGTCCCGGAGCTCATCGAGGCGTTGCCGGTCGCCGTCGTCGTGCTCGACGGGGACGGCCGGGTGCTGGTCTGGAACGCGGCCGCCGAGCGGCTGACGGGCTGGCAGCGCTCCGAGGTGCTCGGCAGCACCGTGGCGGGATCCACGCTGGACCGGCACACCGCCGCGCGGATCGTCGACGAGCTGCGGGCCGGGCGCCCGTTCAACGGCCGGCTGCCCCTCGGTCCCGAGCACGGGCGCGGCCTCTACTTCCGGGCCGCGCCCGGACCCGGCGCGACCATCGTCGGCGTGCTGCGCGACGTGGCCGACACCAGCGCCGAGGACGAGGCGTTCGCGCTGCTGGATGCGCTGTGGGAGACGGCGCCCGTCGGGCTCTGCTACGTCGACAGGGATCTGCGGTATCGGCGTGTGAACAGCGCGGTCCTCGCCATGGACGGCGGCTCGGCCGACGAGCGCATCGGCCGCACGGTCGAGGAGGTGCACGGGCCGGTCGGCGCGGCGATCGCCGAGACCCTCGCCGCGGTGCTCGCCGACGGGACGCCGCGGCTGGACGTGCCCCTGCGCGGCAGGCTCTGGCACGGGCGCGGGCCGTTCCAGGAGTGGCGGCTCTACTACTACCCGGTCCGCGGGACGGACGAGACGATCATCGGGGTCGGCGTGGTGCTCGTCGACGTCACGGCGGCGGAGCGGACCCGCCAGGAGCTCGCCGCCGTGGCTGCGGAGCGGGAGCACGCCCTCAACCGGTACCAGTCGCTGGTGGAGGCCACGAGCGCCGCGGTGTGGACACGGGAGGCCGACGGCAGCGCACGCCGGGACGCGCCGGGGCTGCGGGCGATCACCGGCCAGAGCGCGGCCGAGCAGCAGGACTGGGGCTTCCTCGACGCCGTGCACCCGGCGCACCGGCAGGCCCTGAAGACGGCGTGGCGGGCCGCGGCCACCGCGGACCCTGCCGAGGTGTTCGTCCGGGAGTACCGGCTGCGCACGGCCTCGGGCAGCTACCGCTGGTTCCGCACCCGGGCGGTGCCCGTGCACTCGGGCGGGCGGGTCGTCGAGTGGGTGGGCACGGAGACCGACATCGACGACGCACGGCGCGCAGGCGACCGGCTCGACGTGCTCGCCCAGGTGACGCTCGCGATGAACGCGGCGCTCGAGCCGGAGGGTGAGCTCGCGGCGCTCGCCGACGCGGTCGTGCCGAAGTTCGCCGACCTGTGCCGGGTGTACCTGCTCGACCCCGCCCCGCTGCGCCACGGGCCGGGCGACGTGACCGGACGGCGGTCGATCACGCGGGCCGCGCAAGGGCTCCCGCCGTCGCCGTCGACGGACGAGCGGTTCACCTTCCCCGCCGACCACCCGATCGCCCGCTGCGCCCGCACCGGGGCGCCCGTGCTCGTCGAGGTCCCGTCGGAGCCCACCCCGATGTGGCGCGCGCCCGACTCGCAGCAGAAGTGGGGCCTGGCGATCGGCGTGCACTCGATGCTGGTGGCGCCGGTGGTGGCGAAGGGCTCCGTGGTGGCCGCCCTTCTGTTCATCGGCCGCGGCGACCGGGCCCCGTACACGCAGGACGACCTGGCCCTGGTGGCCGAGCTGGGCACGCGCGCGTCAGCGGCCGTGGAGAATGCGGTGGCGTTCCAGCAGAGCCGCGAGGTGTCGGTGGCGCTGCAGAGCGCCATGCTCTCGACCCCGCCGAGCCCTCCCGGTGTGGAGATCGAGGCGCGGTATCTCCCGGCCGCGGCGGAGCTGCAGGTCGGCGGTGACTGGTACGACGCCTTCGCCCTGCCCGGCGGCGACCTCGCGGTCGGCGTCGGCGACGTCGAGGGGCACGACCTGATGGCTGCCGTCACGATGGGGCAGCTGCGCAGCATGCTGCGTGGGCTCGCGCACGACAGCGACGGCTCGCCGTCGGAGGTGCTCGCCCGCCTCGACCGGGTGGCCTGCGGGCTCGGCGTCACGAACTTCACGACGCTGCTCTACGGGCGGCTCTCCCGTGGCGAGCGCACCCTCTTCCGGTGGTCGAGCGCGGGGCACCCTGCGCCGATACTCGTCCCTGGGGACGGGCAGGCGCCCCGGCAGCTCGCCGGCGACGTGGACGTGGTGCTGGGCGTCGACCCCTCGTCGACCCGCCACGACCACGAGGTAGAGCTGAGCCCCGGGTGCACGCTCGTGCTCTACACCGACGGGCTGTTCGAGAGCCGCCACGACCCCGACGACGCGGCGGGCGCACGGCTGCTCGACCTCGTGCGCCGCGGCGCCGACCTGCCCCTCCCGGAGTTCTGCGACCACCTCCTCCGCGGCTCCACCGCCGACACCGGCGACGACATCGCCGTCCTGGCGCTGCGCATCCCCCGATCGGCGGGGGCCGCCGAGTGACCCTGGACGACCTGGTCGCCCGGGCCGCCGCGCTCGCCGCCGGCCCGCGCCGGGCCCTGCTCGGGATCACCGGGAGCCCCGGCGCCGGGAAGTCGACGCTGACGTCGGCCCTGCTGGCGCGGCTCTCGGCGATCCTGCCTGCGGGGGCCGTCGCGCACGTCCCGATGGACGGGTTCCACCTCGCCGACGTGGCCCTCACCCGGCTCGGGCGGCTCGCCGCCAAGGGTGCGCCCGACACGTTCGACGCCGGCGGTTACGTGGCACTGCTACGCAGGCTGCGCGCCGACCCGGCCGAGGACGTGGTCTACGCCCCGATGTTCGAGCGCGACCTGGAGCAGCCGATCGCCGGGGCGATCCCGGTGCCGCCGGCGGCCCGGCTCGTGCTGACCGAGGGCAACTACCTGCTGCTGGACCAGGGGCGCTGGGCGGAGGTCCGGCCGCTGCTGGACGAGGTCTGGTTCTGCGACCCGGACCCCGATGCCCGGCTCACCCAGCTCACCGCGCGGCACGTGGCGTTCGGCAAGGAGCCCGACCACGCGGCCGCGTGGGTCGCCGCCGTCGACGAGCAGAACGCCACGCTCGTCGAGGCGACACGCGGCCGGGCCGACCTCCTCGTCCCGGCCGCGCTGCTGGCCGGTCTTCCAGCCGCCCCTACGGACGGCGCCGTCAGCTGAGCCGGGCGTTCGCGTATACGGCGATCGCGTCGCGCAGGTACGCGGCGAGACCGGGGGCGGCGGCGTCGACGTTCGCGGTGAAGCGCTCGTCGTCGACGTAGAGCTGCCCCAGCCCGATGTAGGCGTCCCGGCCGGGCGTCCAGAAATGCGAGACCCATGCGTGGTGGCGGCCCACCACGTCCTGCACGCGGGGCTCGTCGACCGGGACGCCCGCCCGCATCAGGGCGGCGGCGTCGCGGTTGACGGCCTCGCCCTCGTCCTTGATTCCGCGGGCCGTGTCGTCATCCCATGACGCGGCGCGCCGCTGGGCCTCCACGGCCGTGTCGCCGTAGCGCTCGCGCGCCTCGGCCGCGTAGGGGTCGTTGCGGAAACCCTCGAACAGTGCTTCGGCGCCCATCTCGGGACCGTCCTCCCTCTCGGCGATCGTGCGGGCCACTGTTGCGGCCAGCGTGCGCAGGCGGTCGGCCTCGGCGATCAGCCGGACGTGGTGCCGGCGAAGGGCCGCCACCTCGTCGGTCTCGCCGTCGAGCACCGCCTCGATGTCGTCCAGGCCGAGCCCGAGCTCGCGCAGCACGAGGATGTGCTGCAGGCGCAGCAGTTGCGGCCGTTCGTAGTACCGCAGCCCGCCGTGCCCGGTGCGGGCCGGCCGGAGCAGCCCCACGTGGTCGTAGTGCCTCAACGTGCGTGAGCTGACCCGGGACATCCGGGCGACCTCGGCGGTGGACCAGCGCATGCCGATGACGGTAGGAGTTGACGCCGCGTCAACCGCCAGATCATTCCGCGGGGCGCCCGTGCGCGCCCCCGGATGGAGCGACTCGCGCACCCGAATCCAGCGACTCGCGGGGTGGGGCCGAGTCTTCCCGCGCGTCGCTGAAAGGGTGTGCTACTCGCGCCGACCGGGCGCGTCAGCTGTGGTGCGCGGCCCGGTGCGCTGCGAGCACGTCGAGCCCGAAGTCGGCCTCCGGGTCGCGCCAGACGGAATGGGCGTGGTTCACCTGGCGCTGGGTGTTGTCCCACTCGGCGAGCAGGTGCGGGCCCTGCAGCCGGTAGTAGTGCGGCTCACCCGGTGCCGTTGAACCCGCCCACGCGAAGTGCACCGCGTCGAGCGCGGCCGCGTCGTCGTAGCGGGGGAGCGGCGAGATGCCGTGCGGGACCCGGCCGAGGTAGGTGCCCAGCAGGGCCAGCAGTATTTCCCGCTGCCCGGCGGACAGCTCCGCGGCCGGCACACCCTTGGGCGAGCCGGTGAGCGCGACGGCCCGGTGGTCGGCGCCGTCGAGCCCGCTGGCGGCGTCGATCTCGTCGCTGCGCCGCTCCAGGTCGGCCTGCTCGGCCGGGTCGGCGAACCGGCCCCGCCAGACCCCGCTGAGCGGAATGACCCGGTCGCCCTCGGCGACCCGGGTGCGGTTGCCCCCGACGATGTCCGACGGCGCCCGGGGTAGCAGCAGAGCGCGTTCGGCCAGCGCAGGCGGCAGCGAGCCCACGAGCTCCCTCGCCAGGTCCTCGGGGGCCGCGAGAGGCCGCAGTACCTGCCCGCCCAGCAGCGGCGAGGACGCCGGGTCGGCGCCGAGGAAACACGGGGTGGTGGCGGCGACGCGGCCGTCGACGACGAGGTTGTTGAGGGAGACGTGGTGGCCGCCGAACCGCCAGCCCCACGGCTCCGCGCTCCCGGGTACCCCGAAGACGCGCAGGTAGTAGAGGCCGGGGTCGCGGCCGCGCTCGCGCCCGAACGAGGCGGTGAACCCCTCGGTGCGGTCGAGCACGTTCTCCAGGCCCATCACGGTCGCCACGGTGACGTACGCGGGCTCCGACAGCCCCGCCGCCACCAGTGCCATCGCGAGCCGCTGCTGCGCGGGGCGCTGCTGGTGGAGTGTCAGGCCGCCGTGGTCGGTGGGTGTGTAGAACCAGCGCCGGCGTTCGGCGTCGGCTGCGTCCGCACCGGCCGGTCCGGGCCCGCTTCCCACGACACGCTGCCCGTCGTCGAGCGTCCCGAGCCACGCCGTGGCGGCCTCGGCCATCCGGTCCGCCACCTCGCGGGGCGCGTCCCTCACCGTCTGCACCATCCATCGACCCTACGACCCGGACACCGGCCCGGGAACGGATCAGGCCCAGGGGGATCAGGCCCAGGGGGATCAGGCCCAGGGGATCAGGCCAGGGGAGCGGGGCCGCTCCACCCGCCGCGCGCCCGGCCGAACCGGATCTCGCAGCGGATTGCGGCGGCGTCGATGCCGGTGAGGTCGGCGATCAGCGAGCGAGCGGCGGCGTCGGCGTCGGGCATGGCGCGCGCGGTGGTGGCCGCCTCGATCTCGGGCACGTACAGCACGAGGTGCCGCTCGGATGGCCAGGCGACCACCTCGAACATGCGATTGCCACCGCGCGCAGGCACGCTCCCACGGTAGACCGTTGTGTCGTTCGACACACCAGCCGTTCGCGGGTCAGGGGCCTCGTCAACCGCAGGGCGTAATCGAACAGTCCAGTTGGGGCGTGGGTTCGGGCGCCTGTAACACCCGCGGCTCGTTGCCGACCTCCTCGCCGGGAGCGGAGGCGCGTGGGTCGCCCGGCAGCGCGGTCTCGTTCGCGCCGGGTGTGCGGCCCCTCGGCACGCCCGGGTTCGGCATGCCTGGCGGCCCGGCGTCGGGCCGCGGCCCGGGCACCGGAGGGGTAGTCGCAATCGGCGCTGCGGTCGGCGCGGGGGTTGGCGTGGGGGTTGGCTTGGAGCTGGGCTCCCGGTTCGCGGGTGGCTCGCCGATCGCGCGGAACGGCGCGAACTGCTCCACCGGCTCGTCCGCAAGCGCATCCGCCATGAACTCCTGCCAGACGTCCCCTGGGAGGCTGCTGCCCTGGATCGGGGTGCCGCGCGCGGTGCGGATCGGCGAGTTCATGTCCGTGCCCATCCAGACCGCCGAGGTGACCGACGGGGTGAAGCCGGCCATCCACGCGTCGTTGTTCTGGCCCTCGAACCGCGACTGGACCGTGCCGGTCTTCGCGGCGACCGGCCGCCCGCCGGGGAGCGCGAGCCCGTCGTGTTCGGCGACGTCGAGCATCGCCTCGGCGACGTTGCGGGCGACCCGCTCGGGGAACCGGCGCTCGCCCTCGGTGGCGGCCTCGTAGAGCACGCGGTCGTCGGCGGTGACGACGGACCGGACGAGGTGGGGCTGGTGCCAGACGCCGCCCGCGGCGATCGTGGCGTACGCCGACGCCAGGTCGAGGACCGAGACCTCCTTGTTGCCGAGCGCGATGCCCTCGTTGGGGTCGTCGAGCGGGGCGGTGATCCCCGCCGCCTGGGCCGCCGCCGCGACGGCGGCCGGCCCGACCTGCCTGGCCAGCGTGTGGAACACGACGTTGTTCGAGACGGTCATCGCCTGCTTGAGGTCGCACTCGTCGCAGTCGGCGCCCTCGGCGTTGCGCAGGCCGGGCAGCTCCTCGCCGTCGTAGACCTCGCCGAGCCCGACCGGCGGGTCGTGCTGGAGCGCGGCGAGCACCACGAACGGCTTGAACGTCGACCCGGCGAGCCGCCGGACGCGGGCGTAGTCGAGGCCGAGGCCGTTGTCGCCGCCGTAGTAGGCGAGCACGCCGCCCGTCGCCGGGTCGATCGCGACCATCGCACTGCGCAGGTTCACCGGCTGGCCGTCGAGCGCCACGTGAGCGGCGGCGACGGCCTGCTCCTGGCGCTCCGGGTCGACGGTGGTGGTGATTCGCAGGCCCTCGTGGGCGAGGTCCTCGCCGGTGATCCCCAGCGACTCCAGCTCGGCGGTCACGGCCGAGACGATGTGGCCCCGGCTGTCGCCCGGCACGCCCCCGGCCAGCGCCTTACGCGGGGCGGTGCGGGGGAACTCGGCGCCGGCGCCGACGGTGGGGTCGAGCCAGCCCTGCGCGGCCATGCCGTCGAGCACGAACCTCCAGCGCTCGGCGGCCCGGTCCGGGTTCACCGCCGGGTCCCACCGCGACGGCGACTGGATGAGCCCGGCGAGAAGCGCCGCCTCCGACGGGGTGAGGTCGCCGACGTTCTTGCCGAAGTAGGCGTGCGCCGCGGACTGGATGCCGTAGGCGCCGCGGCCGAAGTAGATCGTGTTGAGGTAGTCGGCGAGGATCTGGTCCTTGCTGCGCGCCTGGGAGATCTTGACCGCGAGGATGACCTCCTTGTACTTGCGCCACAGCGTCTGCTCGTCGCCGACCAGCGCCTTCTTGACGAACTGCTGGGTGATCGTGGAGCCGCCGCCCACACTTCCGCGCACCTGGTTCCACGCCGCGCGCAGGATGCCGGTGAGGTCGAAACCGGGGTTGGAGTAGAAGGACCGGTCCTCCGCCGCCAGCACCGCGTGCCGGACGTGCGGCGGGACCTGCTCGATCGCCACCTTGGTGCGGTTGCCCTCCTCGGGCACCAGCCGGGTCAGGTGGGTGCCGTCGCCGAACGACACCACCGCCACCTGGTTGTTCACCGCGTCGTCCGGGCTGGGCACGGCGAAGACCACATACCCGACGGCGAACGCGAGCACCGGGCCGAGCACGACGGCGGCGGCCGTCCCGAGCAGGGTCCTGCGGAGCAGCCGCAGCCGTCGCGCGCGCTGCTCGTCAGCGGAGACCGGGCGCCCGTGCTGGGACCGGCGCCGCACCGCGCGTCGCCCGACCGGCCGTTGCCGGGCGGGCGCGAGCACAGCGGGTAGGACGTCCGTGATCTCCGCGACGCGGTGGCGCGCGGAGTCCTCGGACGCGGGCGGGCGACCCTTCGGCGGCTGCCACCACCCGACGGCGTTCGTCGTCTGGTGGGCGTGGCGGCGGGACCTCTGGACCGGGAGCGCGGGGTGCCGATCGCCGGGACCGCTGGGGCGGCCCGTCCGGGAAGGGAGAGGTCCGGGCACCCGTCCACCTCCTCGCCGGCTCCGTCGTCGCGCCCGCTTGCGGGCGGACACGCGGTCCAACGGGACCTCCTGGACGGCGGTGTGGGCCGGGCAGGCCAATCACCCGATGGGGCGGGAGCATCGGCGCGCCGGGCTGGCGGGGCCAGGGAAGCGGAGCACTCTCGGTGGCCGGCGGTCCTTCATCTGGCCGTATACCAGCCACGATTCACACGTGCTTGGCCGCGCGAGCCAGCAGTTCGTCGATCAGCTCGGCCACTTCCGCAGGTGAGAAGCCCGTTGCCTCGTCACCCACCGTGATCTCGAAGCTGCACCGGGCGGGGTCGGGAGACGTGCGCAGATAGCCGAACAACCGGACGTCGCGATCGGCGAGCAGCTCCTCGCCCGCCCGCTCGACGGCGGCGGGCGGTGCGGGGAGGTGGACGTGGAAGAGCGGGGTGAGCGGCGGGTCCGGGACCGTGCTCGCCGCGGTCGCCGCGTTCACGGCCGCCGCGATCGCCACCGCGTGGTCGCGGAACTCGGCCATCCGCGGGAGCCACCGGTCGAGGCCGTCGAGCCCAGCGAGCGCGAGAGGCCACGCGTCCGGGATGCGGCCGCCGAGCCGCTGCCGCCAGACGCCGACCTCTTCGATCGTGGCGGTGTCGGCCGCCAGCACCGCGCCGCGGACGCCCAGCAGGCCCTTGTACAGCGACACGTAGACCGAGTCGAACAGGCCCGCGATCTCGGCGTGCGGGCGCCTGTAGAAGGGCTGGGCCTCCCAGAGCCGGGCGCCGTCGAGATGGGCGGCGGCG
Source organism: Pseudonocardia aurantiaca (assembly GCF_039526725.1). NCBI lineage: Bacteria > Bacillati > Actinomycetota > Actinomycetes > Pseudonocardiales > Pseudonocardiaceae > Pseudonocardia > Pseudonocardia aurantiaca. The sequence goes on along the minus strand of NZ_BAAAJG010000008.1, from coordinate 639,727 downwards.
CCGCGCGCCTTCGCCCCGGCCACCTGGGCCACGAGGTCGTCCCACGTGGGCAGCAGTCCGCCGAGGTCGCGCTGCGGCAGCTCCCACACGACCGCCGCGACCGGCTCGTGCACGGCGTCGAGCGCGGCGGCCGAGAGCAGCGCGTTGCGGTCGCCTGCGCGCTGGAACCGCAGTCCGTGGACAGCGCTGTAGCCCTGCGCCTCCCAGTTGTCCAGGTGCGTGTACGGGTGGGCGGCGAACGCCCTGCGCCCGCTCCGCTCGGCGTAAGTCCGCAGGACGGCCTGCTGGGCCATCGTGCCGCTGGGGAAGAAGAGCGCGGACTGCGTGCCGAGCAGCTCCGCGATCCGGCGCTCCAGCTCGGCGACCGGGTCCTCCGGCCGCGTGTCGTGGTGGACGAGTTCGAGCATGCGCTGCAGCGCGGCCCGGGGCGAACGGGCGGCGCCCCGGTGGAGCACAAGTGATCGGTGGCCGGTCATCCGGCCATCACATCAGTCAGACGGTGGCCGGAGCCACCGCCTTCGCGAGCAGCTCGTAGGAGCGCAGCCGGTCGGCCCCGTCGTGCGCGCTCGTGACGACCATCAGCTCGTCCACGCCGGTGCGGTCGACCAGTTCCTGCACGCCGTCGCGCACCGTGCCGGGCGAGCCGATGATCTGGGACCCCAGCCGGTCCTCGACGAAGAACCGCTCCTCGTCCGTGTACGGGTACGCCGCTGCCTCGTCCGGGGTGGGCACGAGCCCGGGATTGCCCTGGCGCAGGCGCAGGAACTGCAGCGCGTTCGGGAGGGCGAGGCGGCCGGCCTCCTCGTCGGTGTCGGCGGCGAGCACGGACGCGGCGATCATGGAGTAGGGCTTGTCGAGCACCGGCGACGGCCGGAACGTCTCGCGGTAGAGCGCGAGGGCAGGGAGCGTGTTCTCGCTGCTGAAGTGGTGCGCGAACGCGAACGGCAACCCGAGCAGGCCCGCGACCTGCGCGCTGTACCCGCTCGACCCGAGCAGCCACAGCGCAGGCCGCTGGCCCTTCGCGGGCACGGCGAGCACCGGCCCCTCGCCGCGGAAGTACGCCGAGAGCTCCGTGAGCTGCTCGGGAAAGTCGTCGGCACCGAGCGACGCCGTGCCCCGTCGCAGCGCCCTGGCGGTGCGCTGGTCGGTGCCGGGCGCGCGGCCGATGCCCAGGTCGATGCGGCCGGGATGCAGGGCGTCGAGCGTGCCGAACTGCTCGGCGACGATCAGCGGCTGGTGGTTGGGCAGCATCACACCGCCCGACCCGACACGGATCGTGGACGTCGCCGCGGCCAGGTGCGCGATCAGCACGGCGGGGGAGGAGCTGCCGACGCCGGGCATCCCGTGGTGCTCGGCCACCCAGTAGCGGCGGAAGCCCAGCTCCTCGGCCCGCCGTACCAGCGCGGTGCTCTGCCGGAGCGATTCGGTGGCAGTCTGGCCGGAGCCGATGGGGACGAGGTCGAGCACGGAGAGTGGCACCACGCCTCGTGCAACCGAGCCGGCTTCGAGGATCTTCCCGGACCGGTCAGCGCCGCTGAACGGCCGAGCGCCGCAGCGCCGGGTGGGTGCAGTGTCGCTGCTCCGTGCCGTCGCGAGAACCTGCAGCATGCCCGAACGGCCCGCTCCCCGCGATCCCGTTCCGTACGAGGTCGCCCCGCTGGACGCCCAGCTGACCGGTGTGCTGCGCACCGCCGGCGCGCACGCCGCCCGTGCGGTGGACGGCAGACGGGCCGTGGTGCTGGCCGAGGTCGGGCTCGCCGCGGGGGACGACGTGGCGGCGCTCGTGCAGCTCGCTCAGGCTGCCGGGGTGCTCACGGCGGCCCGCGGGGAGGACCTCGACGACCTCGTCGTGTCCACCGGGCGCACCGTGCACGTCTTGCGGGGGTGCGACCAGCAGCCGGGTGTGGTGCTGCACGTGCGCATGGACCGCGACAGCGGGGACGTCGGTGCAGCGCGGCGGGCGCTCGCCTCGCGGTCGATCGTGCAGGCGGTCCGAGCGGCGCTGACCGAGCCCGCTCCCGCGCCGGCCCCGCTGGTGGCGGTCCCGCTCCAGCGGGTATCGCCGTCGCCGGTGCAGCGCCCGGTGCCCCCGGTGTCCCTGCCCCCGGTATCCCTGCCGCCGGTGTCGCTCCCCCCGGTGCCCTTCAAGCCCGTGCCCCGGCCGCGGGTTTCGGAGCCGTCGGTGCAGCAGCCTTCGGGGTCGCAGCAGCCGGCGGCGTCGCGGTCAACTGTGTCGCAGCCGGCCGTGTCGCCACAGCAGGAGCCGCCGGATTCACCGCCGGTGTCCCCAGCGGCGGGGTCCCCCGCGCCGACTGCGCCGCCGCAGCCTGTCTCGCAGCCGGCCGTGCCGCCCGTCCCGGTCCAGCGGCCGTCCGAGGCGGGGGAGCGGCAGCCCGCGCTCGTCACGCTCACCGGCAAGCAGCGGGTGGCGCGCACCGGTGCGCTGGCGGTGCTCGCGCTCCCGCCCGTGCCGGACCCCGCTGCGGAAGCAGAGCCGGAACCCGCGCCGGTGGCCGAGGCGCCAACGGCGAAGCGGGTGGTCTCGCTGTTCGACGCGGGGCCTCCCGATACGGGGACTGCCGATGCGGGCGCCCCGCTCGACTCCCTCGCCACCGGGCCGCTGCCGTTGTCGCTGCTCCCGACGCTGCCCCGCCGCCGCCGCGCGCCGATTCCGGTGCCCGCCGCCCCAGCGGCCGTGGCCGCATCGCGCCCCGCGGTGCTCCAGCAGTCGTTCGCCTCGGACATCGGCACCATGCGGCGGCTGCTCGACGGGCTGCGCCAGCTCGCGTGAGCGGCTCGGCCCGCCGCGGCTGACGGCCGCAGACTCGTCCGAAAAGCCCACAACTCGCCCGGCATTCGTCCGATAGGACACGCCTCAAAGGGTGAGAAATCGTTGCGCCGGAGCGCCGTGGCATGATTCACGCGAGCGAGAGGAATGGGCTTGGTCGGGCTCCGCGAGGCGCTCCGGGAACTGCTTCGCCTGCCCGGTTCGCACTATTCTTGTGTCGCGGATCCGGCGACCGGCCGGGTGCTCGAGGAAATGGGCGCGGAAACCGGCTCAGGGGCCAGCGGCGCAGTTCTGGGGTGGGGTGCGGACGCTGCCCGCTACCTCACGTCGGCGGCGGCCGACGATCTCGAGGACCTGATGATCACCTCGCGGCGGGCGTACCACCTGGTGCGTCAGATCGAGTCGGCATCCGGGGAGCGGCTGCTCGTCTATCTCTGCCTCGACCGTGCCCGCGGCAACCTCGCCGTGGCGCGGCGCGAACTCGCCGCGGCTCGGCTCGACGAACAGCCGAGCGGCGCGTCGCGGCTACCGATACCGGTACCGGTGCAAGCCGCCTCACCTGCGGCGGAGCGGGTCGCTGGCACCCTGTTCGGCCCTTCGCCTGCCCGAGCGGCGGCCGTCGTCCCCGCGCCGCCAGTGCCGCGTCCGCGGCCTGCCGAGCCGATCGCGGCGCTCCCGCGGCGCGCTCCCGCCGCGCTCCCGCCACCGCCCCTGCCCGCGGCGGCCGCCCCGGCAGCGGGCCGGCAGTGGGCGAACGACGTCGGCACGATGCGCCGTCTCCTCGCGGGCCTGCGCAAGTTGGCATAGCAAGTCGATGAATTCAGACGGATTCCCGGGGCATCGGCCCCGTGGTATTGCAGGGGTGCTCCCGCGGGTTATCCTCGGGCCGCCGATCGAACGGCCGGCGGACGCATCCCCCCGAGTGTCCGTGCGAACTGCGCTGGAGGCGTTGAGAATGGCTAACATCGACCACTCGCTGGACATGGCGGCGAACATCAAGGGCGCGTTCGCCGTCGCCATCGTGGACTACGACAGCGGGATGACCCTCGGCTCCCGCGGCGGCAGCCCGGAGTTCGACCTCGATGTCGCCGCGCCGGGCAACAGCGACGTGGTCCGCACGAAGCTCGAGGTCATGCAGAAGCTGGGCCTGCGCGAGTCGATCGAGGACATCCTGATCACGCTCGACACCCAGTACCACCTGATCCGGATCATCCGCGGCAACGTCGACGAGCGGCTGTTCTTCTACCTCGTCCTCAACCGGGCGCAGGCCAACCTGGCCATGGCGCGGCGGGACCTGCGGGTCATCGAGCAGCAGTTCTACATGAGCGCCCCTGGCCCGAACGTCCGCCCGCAGGACGGCCAGGCGTTCTTCCCGGCCAACACCGGGCGCTGAGGCCGGAGCACGAAGGGACCGACCGGGATGGGGCGCCACCGCCACGCCGTCAACGTGCGTGCTGACGGGCTCGCGACCGTTCTCGGCCCGCTCCTGCGCGACCCGCGGGTGCGGGCGGCGACGCTGGTCGACGTCGACAGCGGGATGGTGCTCGACGCCTGCGCGGGCGACGGCGCAGGGGGCGACCTCGAGATGCTCGGCGCGGGCCACGCGGAGCTGGTCCGGGTCGTGCTCGCGCTGCTCGCCGGCCCCGAGTGCGAGATCGTGGTCGGCGCGGGCGGCAGCAGGCACCACGTGGCCCGCGTCGTGCCGGACCCGCACGGCGACCGGCTGGCCCTGTCGGTCGTGGTGGACGGGCCGCGGCGCGCCGTGGAACGCGCGCGGAAGCGGCTGCGGCAGGTCTCGGCGGCCGCGATCACCGCCGGGCCGACCACGACCCGCAGGCCCGTCCCCGGAGGGTGGCCGCTTCCGCCGCAGCAGCAGCCTCGCGCCCTGCCGTCGACGGCCGGGATGCCCCCGCCCCCGATGTCCCCGCCCTCGATGTCCCCGCCCCCGATGTCCCTGCCCGTGGCGCCGGAGCGCTGGTCGCCGACGGTCGTGCCGTCACCGGGTCCGCGGGAGCCGCTTCCGGTGCGTGTCCCGGCAGCCCGCCGGCCGGAGCCGACCCCCGCACCCGGCGGGGCGGGGCAGAGCGACGCCGCGATCACCCTGTTCACGTCGCCGTCGGCGGCCCGGCGCCGGCAGGGTGAGCAGGCTGCGGCCGCAGTGTTCGGCGCCGCCCTGCCCGACCGCCCGCCGCCGGTGCCTGCCCGCGCGCCGGGCGGAGCCGCCCCTCGGCCGCCTGCTCCGCCGTCCGCGCTCCCGCCCGGGCGGGCGGCAGAAGCCACAGGGGCAACCGGGGCCGCGGTCCCGCGGCCGGTGGACAGAGCAGCCGGGGGCGCTGCCCGAAATCACGTCGAGCCCCGGCACTAACATCGGGTGGGTACCCGCGGTGATCCGGCGGATCCCGCACCTACCCTCCTGGAGGCATCTCGTGTCCGCGCCAGCACCCCGTACCGCGTCCGCTCCCGTCCGGGTGCCGGCCGGGACGACGGCCGGCGCCGCGGTGCGCGAGGCGGGCCTCCCGACCAACGGTCCGAGCGCAGTGGTCGTCGTGCGCGACGCGGGCGGCCGGCTGCGTGACCTCGCCTGGGCGCCCGAGTCCGACGTCGAGGTCGAGGCGGTCGGCGCCGACACCGAGGACGGGCGCAATGTCATCCGGCACTCGGCCGCGCACGTGCTCGCCCAGGCCGTCCAGAAGGTGCGGCCCGAGGCGAAGCTGGGCATCGGCCCGTACATCACCGACGGCTTCTACTACGACTTCGACGTCGACACCCCGTTCAACCCGGATGACCTGCGCAAGCTCGAGTCCGAGATGCGCAAGATCATCAAGGCGGGGCAGAGGTTCTCCCGCCGGCGCTACGACTCCCTGGACGACGCCCGCAAGGAGTTGGCCGACGAGCCGTACAAGCTGGAGCTGATCGACCTCAAGGGCGGCAGCGCGGCCGACGACAGCGCGGCAGCCGACTCCGAGGTCATGGAGGTCGACGCCTCCGGCGAGCTCACCGCGTACGACAACATCCACGCCCACACCGGCGAGACCGTCTGGTCGGACCTGTGCCGCGGCCCGCACGTGCCCACCACCCGCTACATCCCGGCGTTCACCCTCACCCGCTCGGCCGCCGCCTACTGGCGGGGCAGTGAGAAGAACCCGCAGCTGCAGCGCATCTACGGCACCGCGTGGGAGAGCCAGGAGGCGCTCGACGCCCACCTGGACCGGGTCGCGGAGGCCGAGCGGCGCGACCACCGCCGCCTCGGCGCGGAGCTGGACCTCTTCTCGTTCCCCGACGAGATCGGCTCGGGGCTCCCGGTCTTCCACCCCAAGGGCGGCGTGATCCGCAAGGAGATGGAGGACTACTCGCGCCGGCGCCACGAGGAGGCCGGGTACGAGTTCGTCAACACCCCGCACATCACCAAGGCGCAGCTGTTCCAGACCTCCGGGCACCTCGCCTGGTACGCCGACGGCATGTACCCGCCCATGCACCTCGACGAGGAGCGCAACCCCGACGGGTCGGTGCGCAAGCCCGGGCAGGACTACTACCTCAAGCCGATGAACTGCCCGATGCACAACCTGATCTACCGGTCGCGCGGGCGCAGCTACCGCGAGCTGCCGCTGCGGCTGTTCGAGTTCGGCAGCGTGTACCGGTACGAGAAGTCGGGTGTGGTCCACGGCCTGACCAGGGCGCGCGGCTTCACCCAGGACGACGCCCACATCTACTGCAGCCAGGAGCAGATGCAGGGCGAGATCCGCTCGCTGCTCCAGTTCGTACTCGACCTGCTGCGCGACTACGGCCTCGACGACTTCTACCTGGAGCTGTCCACCCGCGACCCGGAGAAGTCGATCGGGTCCGACGAGGACTGGGAGCGGGCCACCGAGGCGCTCCGCGAGGCGGCCGAGGCCAGCGGGCTGGAGCTCGTGCTCGACCCGGGCGGCGCGGCGTTCTACGCGCCGAAGATCAGCGTGCAGGTCAAGGACGCGATCGGGCGCACCTGGCAGATGTCGACGATCCAGGTCGACCTCATGGAGCCAGGGCTCTTCGGCCTGGAGTACACGGCGGCGGACGGGTTGCGCCAGCAGCCCGTCATGATCCACCGGGCGCTGTTCGGGTCGATCGAGCGCTTCTTCGGCGTGCTCACCGAGCACTACGCGGGCGCGTTCCCGGCGTGGCTCGCGCCGGTCCAGGTCGTCGCGATCCCCGTCACCGACGAGCAGGTCGGCTACGTCGAGGACGTGGCGGCGCAGCTGCGGGCGCGCGGCATCCGGGTCGAGGTCGACGCGGGCGACGACCGGATGCAGAAGAAGATCCGCACCCACACCATGCAGAAGGTGCCGTTCCTGATGCTCGTGGGCGCCCGCGACGTCGAGGCGGGCGCGGTGAGCTTCCGGTTCCGCGACGGCACGCAGCTCAACGGGCTGCCGGTGGCGGACGCCGTGGCGACCGTCGCGGACTGGATCGCGAGCCGCAACAACAACTCGCCCACGGCTGCGGTCTTCGCGGCTGCACCGTAACCCGGGCAGGCCCCGATCACTAGGATCGGGCCATGAGCGACCCCGCCGAGCCGGCATTGGAGCCGCACGACGGCGTCGGCACGCCCGACGGCTTCCGCCGGCTGTGGACGCCGCACCGGCTGGCCTACATCAAGGACGCGGGGGCCGACGGCTGCCCGTTCTGCCGGATCCCGAGCCTGCCGGACGAGGACGGGCTGGTCGTCGCCCGGGGTGACGTCGTGTACGCGGTGCTGAACCTGCACCCGTACAACCCGGGGCACCTGATGGTGCTGCCCTACCGGCACGTGGCCGAGCTGGAGGACCTGACCGCCGCCGAGTCGGCCGAGCTGATGGCGTTCACACAGTCCGCCGTGCGCACGATGAAGAATGTGGCGGCGCCGCACGCGTTCAACGTGGGGATCAACCTCGGCACGGCCGCAGGCGGGTCCCTGGCCGACCACCTGCACCAGCACGTCGTGCCGCGGTGGGGCGGCGACGCCAACTTCATCGCCGTGGTCGGCCAGACGAAGGTGATCCCGCAGCTGCTGTCGGAGACCCGAGCACTGCTGGCCGACGCCTGGGCGGACTGACCTGATTCCCAGCGAGTAGTCAGTACCGCGCGATGATCGACAACTCGGTGCCGAACGGGTCGGTCAGCGTCGCGGACCGGCCGTAGGGGCTGTCCTCCACGGCGCCCGCCGTGCAGCCCGCGCGCACGGCACGCTCGGCCACCGCCGGGGTGTCGGCCACCTCGAACGTGGTTGCCCACGCGGACGAGGCCGCCTCGGGCGAGCCGAGGATCCCGCCGATCTCCTTGCTGTCCGGGCGGCGCAGGAACGTGAAGTCCCTGCCCGGCAGGTCGTCGTTGCCGTCCAGGGAGAACCCGAACACGGCGGCCTAAGGAGCGCCCTGGACAACTCGGCCCTACTGCGCGCCGCCCAGGCGGGCACCTCGCGGCGTTGGACGATCGGGCCGATACAACAGCGGTATCGGCCCTCCGCGTCAGGTGACCCGATGCGATGCACCCACGAGGCCAGATCCTGACCTAGATCCGTATCGCCGCGGAACCCTCGTAGCCCGTGCGCCGTTCCCCGAGTACCGGACGCGGCGCGTGTCGCCCCTGCCAGCGCCGCCGCTCGCAGGACAACTAGGGTGGGGCCCACACTCGGCGCCCGGCGGGCCCGGAAGCCGGTCGGCAAGCAGGAGCCCATGCTCAACGTCCTCGCCCGCGTGCACGTCAACCGCGTGACCGAGCCCATCGGCCGCTGGCTCGTCACGCACGGCATCGCGCCCGACGTCGTCACGGTTGCGGGCACCGTCGGGGCGAGCGCCGCCGCGATGTGGTTCCTGCCGCGCGGCGAGCTGCTCGTCGGTACGGTCGTGATCACGCTGTTCGTGCTGTTCGACCTGGTCGACGGCGCCATGGCCCGCGCCCGCGGCTACAGCACGCCGTTCGGTGCCGTGCTCGACTCCACATGCGATCGCGTGGCCGACGGTGCCCTGTTCGCCGCGCTCACGTGGTGGTGCCTCGGGGTGGGGGAGGAGCGCACGCTCGGCGTGGCCGCCCTGATCTGCCTGGTGGCAGGGCAGCTCGTCTCCTACATCAAGGCCCGCGCCGAAGGGGCCGGGCTGTCCGCCGACGGCGGGCTCGTCGAGCGGGCCGAGCGACTGATCATCGCGCTCGTCGGCACCGGGCTGCACGGGCTCGGAGTGCCGTACGCGCTGGACGTGGCACTGTGGCTGCTCGCCGCGGCGTCGGTCTGGACGGTGGGGCAGCGGATCGTCGCGGTGTACCGGAGCGCTCAGGACGCCGAACCGGCTGAACCGGCCGAACCGGCTGAACCGGTCGATCCGGCCTCGAGCCCGTGAGCACGCTCGCCGAGCGCTTCGCCGACGCCGAGTACGCGGCGGCGTGGCGGCTGGTGCGCGGGCTGCCTGCCCCGCTGGCCCGCGGCGCGTTCGGGCTCGGGGCCGACCTCGGCGCCCGCCGCGGCGGCCAGGGGGTGCGGCGGCTGCGCGCCAACCTCGCGCGGGTCGTTCCTGACGCCGTCCCGGCCGAGCTGGACGCGCTCGTCCGCGCCGGGATGCGCAGCTACGCGCGGTACTGGTGCGAGATGTTCCGGCTGCGCGCCGGCGATGGCCCCCGCGTCCGCGCGTACATGGACCGGCACATGACCGGCACCGGCCCGTTCTTCGAGGCGCTGGCCGCCGGGCGCGGGGTGGTGTTCGCCGTGCCGCACAGTGGCAACTGGGACGCGGCCGGCCTCTGGGTCACCGAGACCCTGCGCGAGATGGGCCGCGAGCCCGCCTTCACAACCGTGGTGCAGCGGCTGCGGCCCGACTCCCTGTACCGGCGGTTCGTCGCATTCCGGGAGGCCCTGGGGTTCGAGGTCGTGGCGGCTGAGGACGGCTCGGCCGGATACCGCGCGCTGACCCGCCGCCTGCGGGCGGGCGGAGTCGTGTGCCTGGTCGCCGACCGGGACGTCACGTCCACCGGAGTCGACGTCTCCTTCTTCGGGGAGCGGGCCTCGTTCCCGACGGGACCCGCCCGGCTGGCCGCGCTCACCGGCGCCGTGCTGATGCCCGCCTACCCGCACTTCACCCCCGACGGGTGGACGGCGCCCATCGCCGACCCGGTGCCCGTCGCCGACCGGGCCTCCGTGCCGAAGGCCACGCAGGCCGTGGCCGACGCGTTCGCCCGGCTCATCGCCTCTGCCCCGGCGGACTGGCACGCGCTGCAGCCGATCTGGACAGCGGACCGGCCGGGGCCGCCATGACCCGGCGGCCGCTGCGGGTGGGGATCGTCTGCCCGTACTCGCTCGACGTGCCCGGTGGCGTGCAGGCGCACGTCGTGGGGCTGGCGGGCGCGCTGGAGCGGCTCGGGCACACGGTGAGCGTGCTCGCGCCCGCCGCCGAGACCACCCCGGTTCCCGGGTTCGTCACGCCCGCCGGGCGCGCGCTCGGCGTGCCCTACAACGGGTCCGTCGCGCGCGTCGCGTTCGGCCCGGTCACGTACGCGCGGGCGCGCCGATGGCTCGCGGCACAGCACTTCGACGTCCTGCACCTGCACGAGCCGACCACGATCAGCGTGTCTGTGCTGGCGCTGCTGGCCGCCGAAGGCCCGATCGTGGCGACCTTCCACACCTCGACCGAGCGGTCCAGGGCGCTGGTGACCTTCGGCGGGATGCTGCGGCCGCTGATGGAAAAGGTCACCGCCCGCATAGCCGTGTCGCCGCTGGCCCGCCGCGTGCAGGTGGAACACCTGGGCGGCGACGCGGTGGAGATCCCCAACGGCGTCGACGTCGACCTGTTCGCCGCCGCCCAGCCGCTGCCCGGCTACCCGCGGCCGGAGACGGTCGGGTTCCTCGGCCGGTTCGACGAGCCGCGCAAGGGCATGCCGGTGCTGCTCGACGCCGTGCGCAGGCTCGGGCCCATCCGGCCGGACCTGCGGGTGCTCGTCGTCGGCCGCGGGGACGAGGCCGCGCTCCGGCGGGCGGCCGGGCCGGTGGCAGGCCGGCTCGACGTGCTCGGCGCCGTCGACGAGGACACGAAGGCGGCGGCCCTGCGGTCGGTCGACGTGTTCTGCGCCCCCAACCTCGGGGGCGAGAGTTTCGGCATGGTGCTCACCGAGGCGATGGCGGCCGGGGCGCCCGTGCTGGCCAGCGACCTCGACGCGTTCCGGGCCGTCCTGGGCGACCCGGCCGCGGGGGTGCCGTTCCCGACCGGTGACTCCGCCGGGCTCGCCGACCGGCTCGCGGCCCTGCTGGACGACCCCGCCCGTCGCGCCGCCCTGTCGGCCGCAGGCCGGGCGCGTGCCGCCGACTTCGGGTGGCCCGCCGTCGCCGCCGCGGTCGAGCGGGTCTACCGGGCCGCCGTCGCCGCCGACCCCCGCCGCGCCACCGCCCGGGGTGCGTCGTGACCGCGCTGCTCTGGCTGCTCGGCGCCGCCGGGTTGCTCGCGGTCGTGTGGGTCGGGCTGCTCAGCTCCGGGCGGGTCCGCCGGCTGCACCGCCTGCACATCCGCTCCGACGCGGCCGCCGCCGGGCTGGAGTCGGCGCTCCGCCGCCGAGCTGCGGCCGCGCTCGCCGTCGCGGCGGACGCCGGGACGCCGTCCACTCGGGCGGAGGCGCTGCGGGCCGCCGTCGCCCGCACCCGGACGGCCCGGTCGCTGGACGGCGACCGGGAGAGCGCCGAGAACCTGCTGGGCCGGGCCCTCGCCGCGGCCGGCCGGGAAGCGCTGCCGCCTGCGGTGCTCGAGGAGCTGGTCGACGCCGAGCAGCTCGTGATCCTCGCAAGGCGCGTCCACAACGACGCCGTGCGCGACACATTCGCCCTACGCTCGCGGCGGCTGGTGCGCTGGCTGCAGCTCGCGGGCACCGCGCCCATGCCGGCGTACTTCGAGATCGCCGACGCCGACGCGGGTGTGACCATGGCCGCCCCGGCGCACCTGCCCGAGCGGCCGGTGGCGCCTCCGCGCTGACGTACTATCAGACAGTTCCTGAGGAGCGCGCTGAACAACTCTGCCCTACTGCGCTACGGGCGGAGTTGCTTAGCACCCTTCTGGCCGTTGACCGAGAGGTACCGCCTTGTCCCCCGAAACGTCGTCCACCCAGGCGGCCAGCACCGACGACGCCGCAGTGGGCACAGCCCGCGTCAAGCGCGGGATGGCGGAGATGCTCAAGGGCGGCGTGATCATGGACGTCGTCACCCCCGAGCAGGCGAAGATCGCCGAGGACGCCGGCGCCGTAGCCGTCATGGCGCTGGAGCGGGTGCCTGCCGACATCCGCGCCCAGGGCGGCGTGGCGCGCATGAGCGACCCGGACATGATCCAGGGCATCATCGAGGCCGTCTCGATCCCGGTGATGGCGAAGGCCCGCATCGGGCACTTCGTCGAGGCGCAGGTGCTGCAGTCGCTCGGCGTCGACTACGTCGACGAGTCCGAGGTGCTCACCCCCGCCGACGAGGCCCACCACATCGACAAGTGGACGTTCACCGTGCCGTTCGTGTGCGGCGCCACCAACCTCGGCGAGGCGCTGCGCCGCATCTCCGAGGGCGCCGCGATGATCCGCTCGAAGGGCGAGGCCGGCACCGGCAACGTCGTCGAGGCCACCCGGCACATGCGCTCGATCCGCTCCGAGATCCGCAAGCTCGCCGCTCTCGACGAGGCCGAGCTGTTCGTCGCGGCCAAGGAGCTGCGGGCGCCGGTCGATCTGGTCACGGAGGTCGCGAAGGCAGGCAAGCTCCCCGTGGTGCTGTTCACCGCGGGCGGCATCGCCACCCCTGCCGACGCCGCGATGATGATGCAGCTGGGCGCCGAGGGTGTGTTCGTCGGCTCCGGCATCTTCAAGTCCGGCGACCCCGCGCAGCGCGCCGAGGCCATCGTGAAGGCCACCACCTTCCACGACGACCCGGACGTCATCGCGAAGGTCTCCCGCGGCCTCGGCGAGGCGATGGTCGGCATCAACGTCGCCGAGCTCCCGGCCGAGCAGCGGTACGCCACGCGCGGCTGGTAACTCGCCCCGCACTATATGTACTCCATGACCAGCACCGCGGCCGATCCCGCCTCCAGGGCCTCGTAGGTGTGCGGGCGGTCGCCGGGGAAGCGGGCGTAGTCGCCAAGCGCGAGTTCGACGGGCGCGTCGACCGGTCCGGCGCGCCAGCGGCCCGAGGTCACGAGCATGTGCTCGGTGGTGCCGTTGATGTGGGCGTGCGCCGCGCGGGACGGGCCGGGTTCGCCGGTGATGACGTGCAGGTCGCGGCGCGCGCCCGGCGGGCAGGCGGCGATCAGGGTGCCGGTGAACGGGGCGGTGTCCGACGGGATCACGACACGGTCCTCCGCGCGGATCACGTGCACGGGGGCGGCTGCGGGTGGGTCGACCAGCCTGCTGAATGGGACGTCGAGCGCCACCGCGAGCGCCCACAGCGTCTCGACGCTCGGGTTGCCTGCCCCGGACTCGAGCTGCGAGAGCGTCGACTTCGCGACCCCGGCCCGGCGGGCCAGCTCGGTGAGCGAGAGGCCGAGTCGTTCGCGCTCGCGGCGGAGCGAGGCGGCGATGGTTGCCAGCGGACCCGTTCGATCCATCGGTCTCCTTGTTCGGCTTGACGAACAGCAACGGCGGCGTTCACTCTATCGGACATGCGTTCGCTGTACCGGACCGTCAACCGGGACGACCTCCGGGACGCGCTGGCTCTCGCCGCTGCCATCGCGGTGGTCGGCGTGTCGTTCGGCGCCCTGGCCGCCGCCGCGGACGTTCCGCCCGCGCTCACCGTCGCGCTCTCGCTGTTGGTGTTCGCCGGCGGGGCGCAGTTCCTCGTGGTTGCGGTGGTCGCGGCAGGCGGTGGTGTGGTGGCAGCGGTGGCGGCCGGGTTGCTGCTCAACCTTCGCCACGTGCCGTTCGGGCTGGCGGTCGCCAGGACGGTGGGGGACGGCTGGCCGGCGCGCCTCCTCGGCGCGCACGTCATGACGGACGAGGCCGTCGCCTTCTCGCGGGCGCGGGGGAGCGGCCAGCGGGCCCGGAGCGCCTACTGGCTCTGTGGCGTGCTGCTCTTCACGTTCTGGAACGCGGGCACGGTCCTGGGGATGGCCGCGGGCTCGGCCGTGCCCGACCCCGAGACGTTCGGGATCGACGCCGCGTTCCCCGCCGCGCTGCTGGCGCTGCTGCTGCCGTCGCTCCGCAAGACGGACGCGCGGCGCGTCGGGCTCGTGGCGGCAGCGGTCGCGCTGCTGGCGACGCCGTTCCTCCCGCCGGGGCTCCCGGTGATCGTGGGGCTGCTCGGCCTGCTGGCTGCGGGGAAGGAGTCCGGCCGATGAACTGGCCGGCCGTCCTCGCCCTGGCCGCCGGGACGTACCTGCTGCGTCTCAGCGGGATCGTGCTGCGCGACCGGTTGCATGTCCCCGCGAAGGTCGAGCGCTACCTCGATCTCGGCGCGACCGCGCTGCTCGTGGCCCTGGTCGCCACGGCAGCGCTGACCGACGGCACCGGGTTCGCGGGCTGGGCCCGCCCGGCCGGGGTGGCCGTCGGCGCGCTGGCGGCGTGGCGGAAGGTGCCGTTCGTGCTGGTCGTGGTGCTGGCGGCGGGTGCGACCGCGGGGTTGCGGCTGCTGGGAGCGTCCTGAACAGGACCCTCCCAGAAGTGCCGTGACGCGCGGGCGGCGGCGGGATGCGGGAGGCTCGGTGTCGTGCGCTGTCTGGTGATCGGAGCCACCGGCTACATCGGCTCGCTGCTCGTGCCTCGCCTGCTCGCCGCCGGGCACGACGTCCGCTGCCTCGTGCGGGATCCCCCGAAGCTGGCCCGGCGCGAGTGGGCGGGCCGGGTCGAGGCCGTGCCGGGCGACGTTGCCGACCCGGACGCCGTCGCCCGCGCCTGCCGGGGCGCCGAGGCCGCCTTCTACCTCGTCCACTCCATGGACGGGCCCGGTTACGCCGCCCGCGACCGGCACGCGGCCGCCGTGGTCGCCGCCGCGGCCCGGGCGGCCGGGCTGCGCCGGATCGCCTATCTGGGTGGGCTGCAGCCGGAGAGCGGCCGGGTCTCGCCGCACCTGGCATCCCGGAAGGAGGTCGGCGACCTGCTGCTGGCCTCGGGTGTGCCGACCGCGGTGCTGCAGGCCGGGATCGTCGTGGGGGCCGGCTCGGCGAGCTTCGAGATGATCCGGCACCTGGCTGTGGCCGGTCCGGTGCTGCCGCTGCCCGACCGGGCGTGGAACGCGGTGCAGCCGATCGCCGTCGACGACGTGCTGCATCACCTCGTGGCGTGCCTCGATCTCCCGCCGGAGGTCAGCGGGACGTTCGACATCGGCGGGCCGGACGTCCTGACCTACGTCGGGCTGGTGCACTCCTATGCCGCGGCGGCCGGGCTGCCGCGCCCGCTCACCGTGCCTGTCCCCGGGGCGGCGCCGCGCCTCACCGCGCGTGCCGTGGCCGCGCTGGCCCCGGTCGACCGGCACCTGGTCGGCCCGCTGTTCGAGTCGATGGCCCACGACCTCGTGTGCCTCGCCGGCCCGCCCACCGGCCCGCCGCCCGGCGGCCCCACGCCGTACGCGGAGGCGGTGCGCCGGGCGGTCGCCGACGAGCGCGCGACGCCGGTGCCCGGCGACCTGGTGAGCGAGCACGTCGAGCACGTCGCCGCGCCACCCGATGCGGTCTGGGACGTCGTCAGCGGACTCGGCGGCGCCACCGGCTGGTACACGGTGCCCGGCGTGTGGGAGCTGCGCGGCGTGATCGACCGTTTGCTGGGCGGGGTGGGTGCCCGGCGGGGGCGCCCGCGGCGGCTGGTGCCCGGCGTCGCGCTCGACTGGTGGCGCGTCGAGGATGTCGAGCCGGGGCAGGCGCTTCTGCTGCGCGCCGAGATGCGGCTTCCCGGCACAGCCCGCCTCGAGCTGCGTGTCGAACCCGACGGCGAGGGCACCCGCTACCGCCAGCGTGTGACGTTCCGCCCGCACGGCCCCCTCGGGACGGCCTATTGGTACGGGCAGCTCCCCGCGCACCGTTTCGTGTTCGCGGTGACGGCCCGCACGATCGCGGGCGTCGCGGCCCGGAACTATTGGGTCACGCCTGCCGGAGCCAGGTCGTAGCGGCTGAACCGCCGCGTGAACGTGGCCGCCCCGCTCGTCATCGCCCGCAGGTCGACGGCGTAGCGGAGCAGTTCGGTGCTCGGCACCTCCGCCCGCACGAGCGTGCGGCCCTGGCCCGCGACGTCGGTGCCCTGCACCCGGCCACGCCGTCCGGACAGGTCGCCGAGCACCGCGCCGAGGTGCTCGTCGGGCACCCGCACGGTCACCTCGTCGTAGGGCTCCAGGACGCGGACCCCGCACGCCTCCGCGGCCTCGCGCAGCGCGAGCGCGCCCGCGGTCTGGAACGCGGCGTCGGACGAGTCGACGCTGTGGGCCTTGCCGTCCACGAGTGTCGCGCGGAAGTCGACGACCGGATCGTGGTCCTCGGTGACCCCGCGGGCGGCCTGCGCCCGGATCCCCTTCTCGACGCTCGGGATGAACTGGTGCGGCACCGAGCCGCCGAAGATCTTGTCCACGAACTCGACGCCCGCCCCGCGGGGCAGCGGCTCGAACTCCACGTGGCACACGGCGTACTGGCCGTGGCCGCCGGACTGCTTGACGTGCCTCCCCGTCACCCGCGCCGGACCGCCGAGCGTGGCTCGCAGCGGCACGCGCACCGGCTCCGCGTCGACCTCGGCCCCGCCGGCCCGCAGCCGTGACAGGACGACGTCGGCGTGGGCCTCGCCCATGCACCACAGGATCGTCTGGTGGGTCTCCTGGTTGCGCTCCAGGCGCAGCGCCGGATCCGCGGCGACGATCTTCGCGAGCGTCTTGACCAGCGCGTCCTCGTCCACGCGGGTGCGGGCCACGATCGCGACGGGCAGGAGCGGCTCGGGCAGGTCCCAGCACGAGAGCAGCAGCGGGTGCTCGGCGGCCGACACGGTGTCGCCGGTCTCGGCGGTGCCGAGCTTCGTCAGGGCGCAGATGTCGCCCGCGATGCACTCGTCGACCTCGCGCAGCGCCGCACCGAGGGGTGCGTAGATGTGCGCGAGCCGCTCGTCGGTGTCGTGGCCACCGTTCGGGGACACGTCCTCCGGGACCGTGCGCTGCTCGGGGATTCCCGAGTGGTGCCCGCTCACGTGCACCGTTGACTCCGGGCGCAGCGTGCCGGAGAACACCCGCACCAGCGAGACCCGGCCCACGTACGCGTCCGCGGAGGTGCGCACGATCTCGGCGGCCAGCGGGCCGTCCGGGTCGGCGGTGAGTGGCGCGTGCTCGGCACCGTCGACCCCCGAGACCCGGGGGACAGGGTGCTCCAGCGGCGACGGGAACCCGCCGACGAGCACCTCCAGCAGGGCGTCCAGCCCCACTCCGGAGGTGGCGCAGACCGGGATCACCGGGTGGAACGTGCCACGCGCAACGGCCGTCTCCAGATCGTCGATCAGGGTGTTGACCTCGATGTCCTCGCCGCCGAGGTAGCGCTCCATGAGCGTCTCGTCCTCGGACTGCTCGATGATGCCCTCGATCAGCTCGCCGCGGGCGGCCTCCGCACCGGGCGGCGCCTGCCCCACGGGGGTCTCGGAGAGCAGCCCGTAGAGCCCGGTGAGCCGCTCGCCGTCGCGGATGGGCAGGTAGAGCGGGGCCACACCGCTGCCGAACGTGTCCTGGCAGGCGGCGATGGTGGCCTCCAGGTCGGCGCGGGCGTGGTCGCAGCGGGCCACCACCACGGCGCGCGGCATGCCGACGGCCGCGCACTCCTCCCATTGCGCCAGGGTGGGCGAGTCGATCGCTCCTTCGCGCCCCTCGTTGGCGGGGACGACGAACAGGGCGGCGTCAGCGGCTCGGAGCCCGGCCCGCAGCTCGCCCACGAAGTCGCCGTAGCCGGGCGTGTCGATCAGGTTGATCTTGGTGTCGTCGTGTACGAGCGGCGCGACGGACAGGCCCACCGAACGCTGCTGGCGGACGGCGGCCGGGTCGTGGTCGCACACCGTGGTGCCGTCGGTGACCGTCCCCTGGCGGGGGATGGCTGCGGAGTGCGCGAGCAGCGCTTCCACCAGCGTCGTCTTGCCCGATCCCGACGGCCCGACGAGCACGACGTTGCGCACCCTGGACGGATCGGAGACGGCGGGGACCGCGCGCTGCGCGCTGTCTGCCCTGCCCGTCGCTGCTGCCCTACCGACTGCTCTGACGGCCACTGGGGACCACCTCCGCGCCACTACATCGATGCCGGAACGTTACATGTGCGTCATCTCACACCCGCCTCGCTGCGGCCACAACCCCCTGTACCTCACACAATCACCGCACGCCCCGACCCATCCGTCGACACGATGCTCCGCTGATCAACGGGCGGTCCGGATAGCCGCAGGTTCGTTCTCGACGGGGGTTTGCGTCCTGCACCACGGTGGGGCGACGGCGCTTCGACGCGACGCGGATAAGGTGCGTACGTGCCAGTTCCCGGTCCCGGATACGCCATCACCGCTCGGGTCGAGGTGCCCGCTTCCGCGAGCGCCGCGGGTGAGCTCGCGATGGCCGTCGGCCACGTCGGCGGAGTCGTCACGGCGTTCGACGTCGTCGAGGCCCACACCCACACGCTCGTCGTCGACATCAGCTGCAACGCCCTGAACGAGGCACACGCGGGGGAGATCACCGCTGCCCTGGAGGCGCTGCCCGGCGTGCGGGTCCGCAAGGTCTCCGACCGCACCTTCCTGGTGCACCTGGGCGGCAAGCTCGAGGTCCAGTCGAAGGTCAGCCTGCGCAACCGCGACGACCTCTCCCGCGCCTACACACCCGGCGTCGCCCGCATCTGCCAGGCGATCGCCGCGAACCCGGCCGACGCCCGCCGCCTCACGATCAAGCGCAACACCGTCGCCGTCGTGACCGACGGGTCCGCGGTGCTCGGCCTGGGCAACCTCGGCGCCGCCGCCGCCATGCCGGTGATGGAGGGCAAGGCCGCACTGTTCAAACGGTTCGCGGGCGTCGACGCCTGGCCGGTGTGCCTCGACACCCAGGACACCGAGGAGATCATCCGTACGGTCCAGATCCTCGCCCCGGCCTACGGCGGCATCAACCTCGAGGACATCGCCGCGCCGCGGTGCTTCGAGATCGAGGCACGGCTGCGCGAGATGCTCGACATCCCGGTCTTCCACGACGACCAGCACGGCACCGCGGTGGTGGTGCTCGGGGCGCTGCGCAACGCGCTGCGTGTGGTCGGCAAGAAGCTGTCGGACTGCAAGATCGTCATCTGCGGCGTCGGCGCCGCGGGCTCGGCGATCATTCGCCTGCTCGCCTCGGACAAGCCGGGCGAGGTGCTGGCCGTCGACATCGACGGCATAGTGCACCCCAGCCGCCAGGGCATGGACGCCAACCTCGTCTCGATCGCCGGGCTCACGAACGCCTCCGGCGTCACCGGCTCCCTGGCCGACGCCCTCGTCGACGCGGACGTGTTCATCGGGGTGTCGGCCCCCAACCTGTTCGGCGCCGAGGAGCTCCGCACGATGGCGAGCGACGCCGTCGTCTTCGCGCTGGCCAACCCCGACCCGGAGGTCGACCCGGCGATCGCCACCGCCCACGCCGCCGTGGTGGCCACCGGCCGGTCGGACTACCCGAACCAGATCAACAATGTGCTCGCGTTCCCGGGCGTGTTCCGCGGCCTGCTCGACGCCCAGGCCCGCGACATCACCGACGCGATGCTGCTCGCCGCGGCGGCCGCCATCGCCGACGTCGTGGCGGAGCCCAACCCGTCGTTCATCGTGCCGAGTGTGTTCGACGCCGCCGTGGCGCCCGCGGTGGCCGAAGCCGTGCGGCAGGCGAGCACGGTGATGGATACCGCGCAGGTCTGACGCCGTCGGGGGTGTTTTCGAAAGCCGGTCCGATCGGGGACACGGGGCTCGCGGTCAGGCGCGATCGTACGAGCCAGGGCGGCGTCGAAAGCGCTGATGGCCGGTTCCCGATCGACGAAAGGCCGACGCGCCGCACCGGGCCTGACGCTGCGGAACAGCTGGTGCGATCGATGGTCACCAAGCTGGGCGCCGCGCGGCGTGTGTGGGGTCTGGCCTGCGATGCCGCTCCCGACGGCGTGCGGGCGGCCCTGCGCGGCCGCTGATACCGGCGATTACGCTGGTAGGCGTGGTTGCGACGATCGGTGTGCTGGCCCTGCAGGGTGACGTCCGCGAGCATCTGGCGGCCGTCACGGCCTGTGGTGATGTCCGCGCGGTGCCCGTGCGTCGGTCATCCGAGCTGGACGCCGTCGACGCGCTGGTGATCCCCGGCGGGGAGTCCACCACCATGAGCCGGCTGCTGCAGACGTTCGAGCTGCTCGACCCGCTGCGCAAGCGGATCGTCGACGGGATGCCGGCCTACGGCTCGTGCGCCGGGATGATCCTGCTGGCCGCCGAGGTGCTCGACGGGCGGCCCGACCAGCAGCAGCTCGGCGGCCTCGACGTCGTCGTCCGGCGCAACGCCTTCGGCCGCCAGGTCGACTCGTTCGAGACCGACCTCCAGTTCACCGGGCTTCCGGAGGGCCCGGTCCGCGCGGTGTTCATCCGGGCGCCGTGGGTGGAGTCGGTCGGCCCCGGCGTCGAGGTGCTCGCCACGGTCCCGCAGCACACCCGCAGC
Organism: Pseudonocardia aurantiaca; assembly: GCF_039526725.1. Classification (NCBI taxonomy): domain Bacteria; kingdom Bacillati; phylum Actinomycetota; class Actinomycetes; order Pseudonocardiales; family Pseudonocardiaceae; genus Pseudonocardia; species Pseudonocardia aurantiaca. Next base: position 619,355 of record NZ_BAAAJG010000008.1, on the reverse strand, counting down.
GGCGCCGACGCGGGCGCGGCTGCCGGGCGCCCGGTGGCTGTCCGGCAGGGTTCGGTGCTCGCCACGGCCTTCCACCCCGAGCTCACCGGAGACCTCCGCGTTCACGCGCTGTTCTGCGCGCAGGTGAAGCAGGCCGTCGCGGAGTCCTGAGCCGCGGCGTCGCCCCCACCGTCCGTCGGTCCTCCCGAGGTCCGGGCCGGTAGGATCGGCCCGATCAGGCAGGCGCCGGTGGCAACCGGTCCGCGTGGCCCGCAGCACACCCGGGCCCAGTGCGCAGCGGACGTCCGGGGCGGTGCTGCACGAAGCTGGGAAAGGACGGCGGTACTGATGAGCGGCCACTCCAAATGGGCCACCACCAAGCACAAGAAGGCCGTCATCGACGCCCGTCGCGGCAAGATGTTCGCGAAGCTGATCAAGAACATCGAGGTCGCCGCGCGCACGGGCGGTGGTGACCCCGACGGCAACCCCACGCTCTACGACGCCATCCAGAAGGCCAAGAAGAGCTCGGTCCCCAACGACAACATCGACCGCGCGGTCAAGCGCGGCTCCGGGGCCGACGCCGGCGGTGCCGAGTATCAAACGATCACGTACGAGGGTTACGGCCCCAACGGCGTCGCGGTGCTCATCGAGTGCCTCACCGACAACCGCAACCGCGCTGCGACCGAGGTGCGTACCGCGATGACGCGCAACGGCGGGGCGATGGCAGATCCCGGCTCGGTCTCCTACCTGTTCACCCGCAAGGGTGTGGTGATCGTCCCGAAGGAGGGCCTCACCGAGGACGACGTGCTGCTCGCCGTGCTCGACGCGGGCGCCGAGGAGGTCAACGACCTCGGCGAGAGCTTCGAGGTCGTCTCCGAGGCAACCGACCTCATCCCGGTGCGCACCGCGCTCCGGGAGGCCGGCATCGAGTACGACTCGGCCGACCCGACGTTCCTGCCGTCCATGTCGGTGCCGCTCGACGCCGAGGCGGCCAAGAAGGTGTTCCGGCTGATCGAGGCCCTCGAGGACAGCGACGACGTGCAGAACGTCTACGCCAACTTCGACGTCTCCGACGAGGTTCTCGAAGAGGTCAACGCCTAAGCGTCAGGCCGATCCGGGATTCCGGGCGGGTGGCTTGCGGGCGGCCCGCTTCGCCGGGGCCCGTGTCTCCGGGTCGCTGGCTGCGGACTCCGGTTCGGGCTGGGTGGGGCTCGGCTGCTTGGCGCGCCGGGCCGGCCGGGCCTTCCGCTCGGCCCCCGGCCCGGGCTCCGGCTCCGCCGAAGCGGCGGCCGGACGCCTGGCCCGGCTCACCTTCCGGCCGTTCGTCACGGGCCCATGGCCGTTCCGCTCGGGAGCGGGGGGCTCCGGGGTGTCCTCGGGCTGGGGTTCCGGGGTGTCCTCGGGCGCGGGGTCGGTCGCCACGGGCTGCGCCACGTAGCGGTGCACGGCCACGCGCGCCGGGCGGACCGTGCGCCCGTCGGCCTCCAGTCCCGGCGCGAGCAGCGTGGCCACCGTGCGGTCGAGCGAGGCGTCGGAGCACGCCACCTCCTCGGTGGCCTCCATCGTCGCCGCGCTGAACGGGTGCCCCGCCCGTGGCACGACCAGCACTCCACCGCGTCCGGCGAGCAGCCGCTCCAGGCCGGTGGCGATCGCCTCGAACGCGCCGCGCTCTTTCCCTGAGCGGGTGGTGCTCGCCGCGGCCAGCGCGTCGCCGCGGAGCGCATGCAGGTCCACGAGCAGCGCGACGTCCGATCCGGGGCGTCTCCTCGGGTCAGCGATCTGGCCGAGTGCCCCGGACTGCCGGGCGACGAGGCGCGACAGGTCGTCGACCTTGTCCGCGAGATCTCGGATCGAGAGGTCCGCCACCCGGCGTAACTTATCGTCACCGCCCGGCCGTGGACCTCGCGGTGTGCGGATGCCGTCCCCCGGGATGATCGACACCCGGCCGTGGCACATCGGCGGGAGCCCGATCATGGGCGAACACGCCGAGCGGCTCCTGCCTGCCGGCATTCAGACTAGGCTGCTGCCGCTCGACGAGGTGGGGGGACGGTTGATCGGCAAGCTGGGGCGAGTGAGCGGGCGCATCGGGCCGGGGCTCGTCGGCGAGATCATGGTCGCCGTGCGTGGCGGGGTCGAGGCGTTCTACGCCCACCCGCAGCGGGCCGATGAGGTGATCGAGCCCGGCGTCCAGGTGCTGATCGTTGACTTCCAGCCGCCCCGCACCGCCTACGTGGAGCGGTGGGACACGGGCGGCTGAGAGCCCGCCCGGGCACACAGGGGGAAACATGGAACTGATCATCATCATCGGCGCGGTGATCGTGGGCATCGCCGTGCTGGCGCTCGTGCTCAAGGGGCTGTGGCGGGTGGCCGAGCCGAACGAGGCGCTGATCATCTCGGGCTTCCGGGCGCGCACGAGCCCGGGGGAGGCGGCCGACAGCCTCGGCTTCAAGATCGTCACCGGCAAGGGGACGGTTGTCATCCCAGGCTTCCAGGCCGCGAGAAGGCTGTCGCTGGACACGAGGGGCGCGAACCTGCAGGTCTCCTGCGTCACCAAGCAGGGCATCCCGGTGGCGGTGCGCGGCGTGGTGATCTACAAGGTCGGCGACGACTTCGTCTCGATCGCGAACGCGGCGCGCCGGTTCCTCGACCAGCAGAACACCATGAACGACACGATCCACGAGCTCTTCGCCGGCCACCTGCGCTCCATCTGCGGTGGTCTCACGATCGAGGACATGATCCACAACCGCGAGGCGCTCACCGGCGAGGTGCGCCGCTCGTCGGCCGACGAGATGAGCAAGCTCGGCCTGGTGATCGACTCGCTGCAGATCCAGGAGATCGACGACGCGTCGGGCTACATCGTCAACCTGGGCAAGCCGCACGCCGCCGCCATCGCCGCCGCGGCTCGCATCGCGGAGGCCCAGCGCGACCAGGAGGCCACCGAGGCCGAGCAGGTGGCCGAGGCCAAGAAGGCGGCGGCGATCCGCGCGAGCCGCATCCAGCAGGCCGGCTACCAGGCCGAGATGGACCAGGCCTCGGCGCGGGCCAGGCAGGCCGGGCCGCTGTCGGACGCCACCGCCCGGCAGGAGGTCGTCGTGCAGGAGACGAGGGCCGCGCAGCTCGAGGCCGACCTGGCCGAGCAGCGGCTGCAGTCGCAGGTGCGCAAGCCCGCCGACGCGAAGGCCTACGAGCTGCGCACGCTCGCGGACGCCGACCGCGACGCCCAGATCGCCAGGGCGCAGGCGCACGCGCGCGAGACCGAGCTGAGCGCGGGCGCTGACGCCACCCGGGTGAAGACGGCGGCGCAGGCGCAGGCGGAGGCCACGAGGGCCCGCGGTGAGGCGGAGGCGTCCGCAACGCGCGCCACCGGTGAGGCGGAGGCCGATGCCGCCCGCGCCCGGGGCCTGGCCGAGGCGGAGGCGGCGAAGGCGAAGGGGCTCGCCGACGCCGAGGCGATGCAGGCGCGCTCCGACGCGCTGGCGCAGAACCAGGAGGCGGTCATCGCCCAGCAGCTCGCCGAGAACTGGCCGGAGATCGTCAGGGCCGGTGCCGGTGCGCTCGGCAACGTCGACCACATGGTCGTGCTCAACGGCGCGGACGGGGTGGCGGACCTCCTCACGAAGGCGCTCGCCATGGGCGGCACCGGGCTGGGGCTCGCCCGCCAGCTGCTCGGGGCGATGAGTGAGCCCCCCGGGGCACCGGGCAAGGACGGTTCGACCAACTCGCGTCCGGCCGTGCCGCCGTCCCCGGCTTCGTACGACGCCGCCGCGAACTGATGCGCGCGGCCGCCTCGCACGTGATCACGGACGGTGCGCGGACCGTACCGTGACGTGCGGGGCGGCCCGGTGGCCGCGCCGTCGGGACTGTCGGGGTCCGGTTCTAGACTCGCCTGTGATGAGCCCCGCAACCCGTGCCCCCCAGAAGTCGGCCGCACCGTCGCAGCCGGCACCGTCGTCGACCGGGTCGTCGACGGGCAAGCGGCTGATGCTGCTCGACGGCCACTCGCTCGCGTACCGCGCGTTCTTCGCGCTTCCCGCGGAGAACTTCCGCACGGGCACGGGCCAGACCACCAACGCGGTCTACGGCTTCACGTCGATGCTGATCAACCTGCTGCGCGACGAGCAGCCCACCCACCTCGCGGTGTGCTTCGACGTATCCCGCAGCACGTTCCGATCGGAGCGCTACACCGAGTACAAGGCCAACCGCACCACCACACCCGACGACTTCCGGGGCCAGGTCGACCTCATCAAGGAGGTCCTGCGGGCGCTCAACATCCCCGAGTTCGGGGTGCCGGGCTTCGAGGCCGACGACCTCATCGCCACGCTCGCCACCCAGGCGGAGGCCGACGGCTTCCAGGTGTTCATCACCACGGGCGACCGCGACGCGTTCCAGCTGGTCAGCGACGACGTCATGGTGCTGTACCCCAAGCGCGGCGTCTCGGATCTGGCCCGCATCGACCCGGCCGAGGTGATGAACCGCTACGGCCTCAGCCCGACGCAGTACCCGGACTTCGCGGCCCTGCGCGGCGACCCCAGCGACAACCTGCCGAGCATCCCGGGCGTCGGCGAGAAGACGGCGGCCAAGTGGGTGCGCGAGTTCGGCTCCCTCGCCGAGCTCACCGACCGCGTCGACGAGGTCAAGGGCAAGGCGGGCGACGCGCTCCGCGCCCACCTCGCCGGTGTGCTGCTCAACCGGCAGCTCACCGAGCTCGTCCGCGACGTCCCGCTCGACGCCACTCCCGCAGATCTCGAGGTGCGGCCGTGGGACCGCGACGCGGTCCACCGACTGTTCGACGAACTGGAGTTCCGGGTCCTGCGCGAGCGGCTTTTCGCCACGCTGCAGAGCGCCGAGCCGGAGGCCGAGGGCGGCATCGAGGTGCAGGGCGGCGCCATCGCACCTGGTGAGGTGCGGGCATGGCTGGCCGAGTACGCGCGCGACGGGCGCCGCGTCGGGCTCGCGTTCCACGGTGTGCGGGGCGGCGCCGCGGCAGGCGACCTGGCCGGCATCGGCCTCGCGGCGGGCGAGCCCACCGTCGAGGCCCGTGCGGAAGGTGCTACGGCCGACGTCCCGCAGGCCGGCTACGTCGACGTCACCACGCTCACCCCCGACGACGAGGCGGCGCTGGGCGAGTGGCTCGCCGACGCGTCGATACCGAAGGCGGCCCACGACGCCAAGGCCGCGCTGCACGCGCTGCGCGGGCGCGGCTGGACCCTCGCGGGGCTCACGAGCGACACGGCGCTGGCGGCGTACCTGGCCCGGCCCGGGCAGCGCAGCTTCGACCTGGCCGACCTCGCGCTGCGCTACCTGCGTCGCGAGCTGCGTGCCGACGGCGAGGCCGAGGACGGCCAGCTGTCGCTGCTGGGTGGTGAGGAGGAGGCCGACGCGGCCCGCGCGCAGACGCAGATGGTGGCGGCGTCCGCGGTCGGCGAGCTCGCCGACGCGCTCGACGCCGAGCTGGCCGAGCGCGGCGGCACCGAGCTGCTCGCCGAGCTGGAGCTGCCGCTCGAGTACGTGCTGGCCGACCTGGAGCAGGCGGGCATCGCCGTCGACGGCGAGGCGCTCGCGGCGCTGGAGGCGGAGTTTGCCGCGCAGGTCAAGCAGGCGGCACAGGACGCCTACGCGGTGATCGGCAAGGAGATCAACCTCGGTTCGCCCAAGCAGCTGCAGGTGGTGCTGTTCGACGAGCTGAACATGCCGAAGACCAAGCGCACCAAGACCGGCTACACCACCGACGCCGACGCGCTCCAGACGCTCTACGAGCAGACCGGCCACGAGTTCCTCAACCACCTGCTGGTGCACCGCGACGCCACCCGGCTCAAGATCACGGTGGAGGGCCTGCTCAAGTCGGTGGCCGACGACGGCCGCATCCACACCACCTACAGCCAGACGATCGCGGCCACCGGTCGTCTGTCCTCCACCGAGCCCAACCTGCAGAACGTGCCGATCCGCACGGCAGCGGGCAGGCGCATCCGCGAGACGTTCGTCGTCGGCCCGGAGTACGCCGAGCTGATGACGGCCGACTACAGCCAGATCGAGATGCGGATCATGGCGCACCTGTCGGAGGACGCCGCGCTCATCGAGGCGTTCCGCTCGCGCCACGACTTCCACGCCGAGACCGCCGCGCGGGTGTTCGGCTGCGAACCCACCGACGTCTCCGTCGAGCAGCGCGCCAAGATCAAGGCGATGAACTACGGCCTGGCGTACGGGCTGTCGGCCTTCGGCCTCTCGGGGCAGCTGCGGATCTCCACCGAGGAGGCCCGCAGCCTGATGGACGGCTACTTCGAGGGTTTCGGCGGCGTGCGCGACTACCTGCGCAGCATCGTCGACATCGCGCGCAAGGACGGCTACACGGGCACGATCATGGGCCGCCGCCGCTACCTGCCCGACCTCACCAGCGACAACCGGCAGCGCCGCGAGATGGCGGAGCGCATGGCGCTCAACGCGCCCATCCAGGGCAGCGCGGCCGACATCATCAAGGTCGCGATGCTCGGCGTGCACCGGGCGCTCACCGCGGAGGGGCTGCGCAGCCGCATGCTCCTGCAGGTGCACGACGAGCTGGTGCTGGAAGTCGCCGAGGGCGAGCGGGAGCGCGTCGAGGAGCTCGTGCGCCGGGAGATGGGCGCGGCGGCGCAGCTCTCGGTGCCCCTCGAGGTCTCGGTCGGCTACGGCCGCAGCTGGGACGACGCCGCCCACTGACCCGTCCCGCGCCTGCGCACACGCCGGGAGGTCGGACGCTGGCTCGTGGCGCGTTGAGTGCGGGCGGCGGGCGCCCCGTCAATGGTTGGTGCGGCCGACGAGCACCCGAGCCGGGGGCAGGTTGCCCCACACCGGCCCGACGACCGTGACCTCGGCGAACGCCGAACGCATGTCTCGCACCAGCCGCTGCGCGGGCGGGAACAGGTGCAACCCCAGCAGCGACGCCTGCGTGAACACGCCCCCCGGCGCGAGCACACCAGCCGCGAGTGCGGATACCGGGGCCGCGGCGTGCGCCGCCCACGGCAGCAGGCTCGCGACGCCGTCCACCCGCTCGACGCCGTGCCCGGCCAGTAGGTCGGGCAGCTGCCCGGCGTCGCCACTGATGACGGTCACGCCGGGGTGGCGGGCGGCGAGCCGGTCCGCCAGAACAGGGTTGAGCTCGACGGCGATCTGCCGGCCGCGGCCCGCGAGCCGCCGCTGCAGCGCGTCGGTGACGCGGCCGGTGCCGGCGCCGAGCTCGACGACCACCGGGTCGCCGTCGAGCGGGAGCGGCGCGATCATCGCGGCCACCAGGGCGTCTGAGCTGGCCGTGAGGGTGGCCGTCCGCGTGGGGGAGCGCAGGAACTCGCGGAACAGGACCCGCCCGTCGGTCATTTTCGCAGGTTAGGGCGGGTGGTGGCGGGTTCGCCGTTGCCGGCGGGCGGCCGGTGGGTGAACATCGGGGGCTCGCGCGCGACGGTGCGGGAGGATGACCACATGACCGGTCCCGCCGCGGAGCCGGCGGGAGTCAAAGGAGCCAATCTCTCCGTCACCGAGATCTGCCACCTCGTGGGGTTCTCCAGCCTCGGCTCGTTCAGCGCGCGGTTCACCGAGCTCGTGGAGGTCTCGCCCATCGAGTACCGGCGGCTGCACGCCGAGCGGGCCGCCCCCCAGGTGCCCGGGTGCTTCCTCATGGCGTGGAGCCGGCCGAAGGGGGCTCCGTCCGCCGGGAGCGCAATCTCGGAGAAGACCGGGCCCGGCGGGTCGCCCTAGCGTCGGCCCAGCACTCGAGAACCGGAGGAAACATGATGGGCCACGACCCGGACAGCGCCGACCAGATCCGCGAGCTGGTCGCCAAGGGCGCCATGGGCACCGGGGTGATGGCGACCGACGACGTCCAGAAGACCTACGAGGAGCTCTCCGCACGCGGTGTGGTGTTCACCCAGGAACCCGCGAAGCGCCCGTACGGGATCGAGGCCGTGTTCCGCGACGATTCCGGCAACTGGTTCAGCCTGACCCAGCACATCGGCGGGGGCGGGGCGTGATCGCCCGGGTCGCGACGGCCGTCGTGGCGGTGGCCGATCAGGACGTGATGCTGGAGTTCTTCGTCGGCAAGCTCGGCTTCACCACGGTGATGGACCGCGAGATGTGGCCGGGCGCCCGCTGGGTGGAGGTCGCCCCGTCCGACGGCTCTGGTCCCCGGACGAGCGTGGTGCTCAGCGCGGCCAAGGACTTCGACCGCGAGCCGGACGCGGCGTACCCGATGACGTTCGACGCCGCCGACCTCGCCGCGACCGTCGCCGAGCTGCGCGCCGCCGGCGTCGAGGTGAGTGACGTGGTCACCGAGCCGTGGGGGAGCTACATCCGCGTCACCGACCCCGAGGTCCGCCAGTTGCTCGTGAACGACAGGGGCTGATCGCGCCGGGCCTGATCGCGCCGGGCCTGATCGCGCCGGGTCTGATCGCGCCGGGTCTGATCGCGTCGGGTCTGATCGCGTCGGGGTTGTCGGCGCGCCCGCGCGAGCGCCCGCGACGGCGCCGGTAGCCTCCCCGTCGAACGACTGTTCGCGCGGGAGGAGACGGTGTGCGGGTGCTCGGCGTCGACCCGGGGCTGACCCGGTGCGGGCTCGGGGTCGTCGACGGGTCGGGTGGGCGCACGGTGCGGTTCGTCGCCGTCGACGTCGTGCGGACCCCTGCCGATGCGCCCCTCGCCGAGCGGCTGCTGGCCGTGGGCGACACCGTGGAGCGCTGGATCGAGCGGCATCGGCCAGACGTCGTCGCCGTCGAGCGGGTGTTCAGCCAGCACAACGTGCGCACGGTGATGGGCACTGCGCAGGCCAGCGGGGTGGTGGCGTTGCTCGCCGCCCGCGCCGGGCTGCCCGTCGCGTTCCACACCCCGAGCGAGGTGAAGGCTGCCGTCACCGGCGAAGGCCGGGCGGACAAGCAGCAGGTCACGACCATGGTCACGCGCCTGTTGAAGCTGGCGGAGGCGCCCCGCCCGGCCGACGCGGCCGACGCGCTGGCCCTGGCGATCTGCCACTGCTGGCGAGGCCCGATGCTCGACCGGATGGCGCAGGCGAAGGCGCGTTCCGCGGAGCTGGCGCGCGCCCACCGGGCCCGCCTGGCGGCCGCGGCGAAGGGAGTCTCCCCATGATCAGCTCCGTGCGCGGTGAGGTGCTCGACATCGCGCTGGACCACGCCGTCGTCGAGGTCGGCGGGGTCGGACTCGCTGTTCATGCCACCCCGACGACGCTGGCCGGCCTGCGCCGGGGGGAGCGCAGCAGGCTCGCCACCGCGCTCGTCGTGCGGGAGGACTCGCTCACGCTGTTCGGCTTCGCCGACGACGAGGAGCGCGAGCTGTTCGGGCTGTTGCAGACAGTCAGCGGGATCGGGCCGCGGATCGCACTGGCGACGCTCGCCGTGCTCAGCCCGGACGTGCTCCGCCGCGCCCTGGCCGAGGGCGACATCACCACGATCACGCGGGTCCCGGGCATCGGGCGCAAGGGCGCGGAGCGGCTCGTGCTGGAGCTGCGGGACAAGGTCGTGGCGCCGCCGGCGGCCGCCGCGACCATCCCGGTCGCGGTGAACGGGAGCAACCCGCGCCGCGAGCAGGTGCTGGAGGCCCTGGTCGGCCTCGGTTTCACCGCGAAGCCCGCCGAGCAGGCCGTCGACACCGTGCTGGCGGCCGACGCGGGCGCAGACGCGAGCACCCTGCTCCGCGCGGCGCTGAACCGCCTGGGCCGGTCCCGGTGACGCGCCCGTGAACGACCCCCTCGACGACCCCGTCGACGATGTGGCCCTCACTCCTGATCCGGAGCCGGAGGACCTGGAGGTCGACGCGAGCCTCCGCCCGCGCACGCTCGCCGAGTTCGTCGGTCAGCCGCGCGTGCGGGAGCAGCTCGAACTCGTGCTTGAGGGGGCGCGGCGCCGCGGCGACCCGCCCGACCACATCCTGCTCTCGGGCCCGCCGGGGCTGGGTAAGACGAGCCTCGCCCTGATCGTGGCCGCCGAGATGGGCGCGGCCATCCGCCTGACGTCCGGGCCCGCGCTGGAACGTGCGGGCGACCTCGCCGCGATGCTCTCCAACCTCGAACACGGCGACGTCCTGTTCATCGACGAGATCCACCGCATGGCCCGCCCCGCCGAGGAGATGCTCTACCTCGCGATGGAGGACTTCCGGGTCGACGTCGTCGTCGGGAAGGGGCCGGGCGCCACGAGCATCCCGCTCGACATCGCCCCGTTCACGCTGGTCGGCGCGACCACGCGCGCGGGCGCGCTCACCGGCCCGCTGCGCGACCGGTTCGGCTTCACCGCGCACATGGAGTTCTACGAGCCGTCCGACCTGGAGCGCGTGCTGCGCCGGGCGGCCACGATCCTTGGTGTCGACCTGCGCGCCGACGGGGCGTCCGAGATCGCGTTCCGTTCCCGTGGCACCCCCCGCATCGCCAACCGGCTGCTGCGCCGGGTGCGCGACTTCGCCCAGGTCCGCGCCGACGGCGCCGTGAGCCGCGATGTGGCACGGGCCGCGCTGGCCGTCTACGACGTGGACGAGCTCGGCCTCGACCGGCTCGACCGCGCGGTGCTCAGGGCGCTCGTGAAGTCGTTCGGCGGGGGCCCCGTAGGGGTGTCCACGCTGGCAGTGGCGGTGGGCGAGGAACCAGGTACCGTCGAGGAGGTCTGCGAGCCGTACCTCGTGCGGGCCGGGATGCTGGCCCGCACCCCGCGCGGCCGGGTGGCTACCGCCGCCGCCTGGACACATCTGGGCATCGCTTCGCCGCCGGACGTCACCCCGGGCGGACCTCCCGCGTTGTTCTGAAGCGGGGGCTGGCAGACTCAGGTGGCTCTCGACGTGCGGAGATACGGAGACCATGGACATCTCGCTGCTATTCCCCCTGCTCATCCTGCTTCTATTCATCCCGATCTTCCTGTCCGGCCGGCGCCAGCGCCGCCAGGTGGCAGACATGCAAAAGCTCCAGCAGTCCCTGGAGCCGGGTGACACCGTCGTGACAACGTCGGGAATGCGCGGCACGGTGGTCGACGCCTCTTATGAGGACACCATCGACCTCGAAATCGCGGACGGTGTCGTCACCACATGGGTGCGCGCTGCGGTCCGCGAGAAGGTCAACCCCGCTCCCGCCGATGAGCCCGCCTCCGACGAGACGGAGGTGCTGGAATCCGAGCCGGTAGAGAAGCCCGACTCGGCGAACGGCACCCCGCGCACCTGACAGCGCACCTCGCAGCGCACGGCGCGCCGGACGGGGCGCACACGGACAGGAAGTGAAGTAGGCAGTGGCATCAACCCCGGGGCGGATCCGCCCCTGGCGCTACCTGACGGCCTTCGCAGGCATCGTCGTGGTCCTCTACGCACTGGTGTTCTTCACCGGCGACGGCCAGGCCACACCGAGGCTGGGCATCGACCTGCAGGGCGGCACGCGCGTCACCCTGCAACCCCGCACCGAGACCGGCGCGGTCCCGCCGCGTGAACAGCTCCTGCAGGCGCAGCAGATCATCCAGGAGCGCGTCAACGGCCTCGGCGTGACCGGCGCCGAGGTCGTGCTGGACGGCAACAACCTCACGATCACCGTTCCGGGCAGCGCAGGCGAACAGGCCCGCTCACTCGGCCAGACCGCGCAGCTGCGCATCCGTGAGGTGATCGGCGGTCCGGTGCCGGCCGCGCCACCCGCCGCCCCGGCGAACCCGGCGGCACCCCCGCCGGCGGCCACACCCGGTGGACCGCCTGCCGACGCTCCGCCCGCTACCGCCCCTCCCGCGAACCCGCCCGCAAACGCCCCGCCCGCGAACCCGCCGCCTCCGGCGGGTACACCGCAGGGCATGGGCCACCCGGCCGCGGTCGAGCGCCCCGTCGCCCCGGTCGCGTACACGTCTCCGCTGCAGGACCCCTCGCCGCCGCCCGTCCCGCCGCCACCGGGCGCGCAGACGACGGCGCCCCCGGCTCCGGCCACGCCCGCCCCGGGCTCGGCGGCCCCGGCCGCTCCGGCCGACCCCCAGCTGGCCGCCGAGATCGACGCGGCACGGGCCACCCGGCAGAGCACCGACCCCAACGTGCAGGCCATGGCGCTGCAGGCGCTCGACTGCAACGCCAACGACCCGCTCCGCGGCTACGACGACCCGACGCTGCCGCTGGTCGCCTGCAGCGACAACGGCACGGAGAAGTACGTCCTCGGGCCGGTCATCATCGAGGGCACCGAGATCGACACGGCCCAGGCCGTGCCTGCCCAGCAGGGAGTCGGTTGGGTCATCAGCCTCACGTTCAAGCCGGCAGGCGCGTCGGCGTGGGGCGAGTACACCACCGCCAACGTCGGTAAGCAGGCTGCGTTCGTGCTCGACGGCGCGGTCGTCTCGGCGCCCGTCGTCAACCAGCCCATCTACGGGCCCACCGAGATCTCCGGCCAGTTCAACCAGCAATCGGCCCAGCAGCTTGCCGGCGTGCTGCGCTACGGCTCGTTGCCGCTGTCGTTCGTGTCGTCGGAAGCGCAGACCGTCTCCGCGACCCTCGGGCTCGCCTCGCTCGAGGCCGGCCTGCTGGCCGGCGCCATCGGCCTGGCACTCGTGTTCGTCTACTGCCTCATCTACTACCGGGTGCTCGGGCTCCTGCTGATCCTGTCGCTGGCGCTGTCCGGCGTGGTGGTCTACGCGGTGCTCGTGCTGCTCGGCCGCTGGATCGGGTTCACCCTGGACCTAGCGGGCGTCGCCGGGTTCATCCTCGCGATCGGTATCACGGCGGACTCGTTCGTGATCTTCTTCGAGGGGTTGAAGGACGAGGTGCGCCAAGGCCGCACGTTCCGCTCCTCCGTGCCGCGCGCGTGGGTGCGGGTGCGGCGCACGATCCTGTCCGCCGACGCGGTCAGTTTCCTCGCTGCCGCGGTGCTCTACATTCTGGCTCTGGGCCAGGTCAGGGGCTTCGCGTTCACCCTCGGCCTGTCCACGGTGCTCGACCTGCTCGTCGTGTTCCTGGTGACCCACCCGCTGGTCGCGCTCGCGTCCAACTCGCGGGTGTTCGGCAGCCCCGGGTTCTCGGGGCTGGGGGCAATGGCGCGACTGGCGGCGGAGCGCAAACGAACCGCCACGCCGACCGGCGCGACGAAGGGAGCCTGAGATGGGCGTGCTCTCCCGCCTCTACACGGGCACCGGTGCGTTCGACATCGTCGGGCGCAAGCGCACCTGGTACATCGCGTTCTCGGTGCTCGTGCTCATCTGCGTGGCGTCGATCGTGTTCCGCGGGTTCAACCTCGGCATCGACTTCACCGGCGGCACCCAGATCCAGTTCCCCGCCACGACGGCCGCCGCACCGGCCGACGTCGACGCCGTGCGCCACGTCTTCGAGCAGGCGGTCGGTACGGCACCTGCCGCGGTGCAGTCGGTGGGCACCGGCAACTCGGCGTCGGTGATCATCCGCTCCGAGGCGCTGAACCCGGGACAGCTGGTGGCGCTGAAGCAGGCGCTGTTCGACACGTTCCAGCCGATCGGCGCGGGCGGCACCCCCACGCCGGACGTGATCAGCGACAGCGCGGTGAGCGGCAGCTGGGGTGGCCAGATCACCCAGCAGGCGCTGGTCGCCCTCGCCGTGTTCCTCGTGCTGGTCACGATCTTCCTGACGTTCTACTTCGAGCGCGCCATGGCGATAGCGGCGCTGGTGGCGCTGCTGCACGACGTCGTGGTCACGGCGGGCGTCTACTCGATCATCGGGTTCGAGGTCACGCCGGCCACGGTGATCGGCCTGCTCACCATCCTCGGGTTCTCGCTCTACGACACAGTCGTCGTGTTCGACAAGGTCAGGGAGAACACCCGCGGGCTGCTCGGGCTCACCCGCCGCACGTACCCCGAAGCGGCCAACCTCGCACTGAACCAGACCCTCATGCGTTCGATCAACACCTCGCTCATCGCGGTGCTGCCGGTCATCGGCCTGCTGGTGATCGGGGTCGGGCTGCTCGGCGTGGGCACGCTCGCCGACCTCGCGCTGGTGCAGGCGGTCGGGATCGTGTCCGGGGCGCTTTCGTCGTTGCTGCTGGCCACGCCGATTCTGGTGGACCTGAAGATGCGTGACCCGCGGTTCCGGGATCAGGCCGCAAGGGTCGCCGCGCGGCGCAAGCGGGCGGCCGACGCGCTGGCCGGGATCGAGCCCGACCTGACCGACGACTCCGAGCTCGACAACGCGCTCCGCAAGGAGCAGGCGATGGCCGCGGCGGCGACCGCCCCGGCCCGGCCCGGCAAGGTCGCCGAGCGCGGGCAGGCGCCGCGCGCCAAGCGTCCGGCAGGCCGGGCGGCACGCCCGAGCGGGAAGCGGAGCCGGTGACCGAGCCCGTGGCGCAGCCGCTGGCCGAGCCGGCCCTCGCGCGGGTTGTCGGGCTGGTCAGGGACGTGCCCGACTACCCGGCGCCCGGCATCCTGTTCCGCGACATCACGCCGGTGCTCGCCGACGCCGAGGCGTTCGCGATCGTCACCACCGAGCTGGCCTCGCTGGTCGGCGCGGCCGACGTGGTGGTCGGCGTCGAGGCACGGGGGTTCCTCCTCGGCGCCGCCGTCGCCATCGTCGCGGGCACTGGCGTGGTGCCCGTGCGCAAGGCGGGCAAGCTGCCGCTGGTGGCCGGGTCGCGCACCTACGACCTGGAGTACGGCACGGCCACCCTGGAGCTGCCGGCCGACACGGTGGCGCCGGGAGCGCGGGTGTTCGTCGTGGACGACGTGCTCGCCACCGGCGGCACGGCGGCCGCCGCGTGCGGCCTGCTGACCGACGCGGGCGCGGAGGTGATCGGCTTCGGCGCCCTGCTCGAGCTGAGCGCGCTCGGCGGCCGGGAACGGCTCGGAGACGTGCCGGTACACGCACTGCTGAGCGCGTGATCCGGGGACTATCCTCATGTCCGTGGAGCGCAACGTATGACGGACGTGCAGGAGGGCGCGCCTCCCGTCGCGGAGGCGGGTGAGGCGCCCGCGAGGCCGTCCGCCACCCGCCGCGTACGCGCCCGCATCGCACGGCGGATGACTCCGCAGCGCGTCGCGGTGGTCGCGCCGGTCCTCGAACCGCTGGCCAGCGTCCACCGGGCGCTGCACCCGAAGGCGGACCTCGCGCTGCTGCAGCGCGCCTACGACGTTGCCGATTCCAAGCACGACGGGCAGAAGCGCAAGTCCGGCGACCCGTACATCACGCACCCCCTCGCCGTCGCCACGATCCTCGCCGAGCTGGGCATGGACACCACCACGCTCGTCGCGGCGCTGCTGCACGACACGGTGGAGGACACCGACTACTCGCTCGACCGGCTGCGCAAGGACTTCGGCGAGGAGGTGGCGCACCTTGTCGACGGCGTCACCAAGCTCGACAAGGTCGAGCTGGGCACGGCCGCCGAGGCCGAGACGATCCGCAAGATGATCGTCGCGATGGCCCGCGACCCGCGAGTGCTGGTCATCAAGCTGTCCGACCGGCTGCACAACATGCGCACCATGCGCTTCCTGCCGCCGGAGAAGCAGGCGAAGAAGGCCCGCGAGACCCTCGAGGTGCTGGCCCCGCTCGCGCACCGGCTCGGGATGGCCACGGTCAAGTGGGAGCTGGAGGACCTGTCCTTCGCGATCCTGCACCCGAAGAAGTACTCCGAGATCGTCCGGCTCGTCGCCACCAGGGCGCCCTCCCGCGACACCTACCTCAAGCAGGTGATCGACGAGGTGATGCAGCAGCTGGAGTCGGCGCGCATCAACGCCACCGTCGAGGGCCGGCCCAAGCACTACTACTCGATCTACCGCAAGATGATCGTCAAGGGCCGCGACTTCGACGACATTCACGACCTCGTGGGCGTCCGCGTGCTCGTGGACGACGTGCGCGACTGCTACGCAGCGATGGGCATGGTGCACGCGCTCTGGCAGCCGATGCCGGGCCGGTTCAAGGACTACATCGCCCAGCCCCGTTTCGGGGTGTACCAGTCGTTGCACACCACAGTGATCGGGCCGGACGGCAAGCCGCTCGAGGTGCAGATCCGCACGCAGGACATGCACCGCACAGCGGAGTACGGCATCGCGGCGCACTGGCGGTACAAGGAGACCCGCGGCACCCATACCGGGCAGGCCGTCGAGGTCGACGAGATGGCGTGGATGCGCCAACTGCTCGACTGGCAGCGTGAGGCCGCCGACCCCGGCGACTTCCTCGAGTCGCTGCGATTCGACCTCGCGTCGCAGGAGATCTTCGTCTTCACGCCCAAGGGCGACGTGATCACGCTCCCGTCCGGGTCCACCCCGGTCGACCTGGCGTACGCGGTGCACACCGAGGTGGGTAACCGCTGCATCGGCTCGCGCGTGAACGGCAGGCTCGTCGCGCTGGAGCGCAAGCTGGAGTCCGGCGACGTCGTCGAGATCTTCACGTCCAAGGCCGAGGGCGCGGGCCCGAGCCGCGACTGGCAGTCGTTCGTGGCGTCCCCGCGAGCCAAGACGAAGATCAAGCAATGGTTCGCCAAGGAGCGCCGCGAGGAGGCCATCGAGGCGGGCAAGGAGGCGATCGCCCGCGAGGCCCGGCGCACGTCGATGCCGCTGCAGCGGCTCGTCTCGGCCGACGCGATGGCCGCGCTCTCGCGCGAGCTGCACTTCCCCGACCTCTCCGGTCTGTATGCCGCCGTCGGCGAGGGGCATGCCAGCGCGCGGCACGTCGTGCAGCGGCTCGTCGCGCTGCTCGGTGGTGTGGAGCAGGCCGAGGAAGACCTCGCCGAGCGCGCCACCCCGTCCACCGTCCGGCTGCGGCGCTCAGGTGGGGACGCCGGTGTGGTCGTGCGCAGCGACAACGGCGTCAACGGAGGCGGCGACCTCGGCGACCTCTACACGAAGCTCGCCCGCTGCTGCACGCCCGTGCCCGGCGACGACATCCTCGGTTTCGTCACCCGCGGCGGCGGCATCAGCGTGCACCGCACCGACTGCACGAACGCCGGCGACCTCAAGGCGCGCTCGGAGCGGCTCGTCGACGTCGCCTGGTCGGTGTCGCCTGGCTCGGTGTTCCTCGTGGCCATCCAGGTGGAGGCGCTCGACCGGCACCGGCTGCTCTCCGACATCACGAAGGTGCTGGCCGACGAGAAGGTCAACATCCTGTCGGCGTCGGTCACGACGTCCCGTGACCGGGTGGCGGTGTCGCGGTTCAGCTTCGAGATGGGCGACCCGAAGCACCTGGGGCACGTGCTGCGCGCCGTGCGCAACGTCGAGGGCGTATACGACGTCTACCGGGTGACGAGCGCCAGCTGACCGCCTCCGGCGGGGTTCCGGCGACGGAGAGACCGCAGCGGTTCAGCCGGCTCCCCAGAGCGCGCAGCGGTGCGCCGCTGCGAACTCCGCACCCGGCTGGAGCTGCGTGCCGTCCCCGGCGCCGCCGACGGCCAGGAGCTGGCCGTCACCCGCCCAGGGCAGCCACGCGGTCGCGCTGACAATGCCGTCGTCGCCGTTCGGGTTGCCGCTCGTGACGAAGTGAGCCCACCGCTGCACCATCTCCGCGGCCAGCGCCTGCTGCGGGGCCGTCAGCGTGGGCTGGCCGGGCACGAGGTCGAACAGGTAGGGCATCTCGGCGCCGTGCGCGACGCCGTCGGCGAGGTCGGGCGGCAGGCCCGCGTACGGGGACGGGGCGGTGGGGTCGGCGAACTCGTACGCGAAGAGCGGGGCGCGGGTGCTGACCGACTGGTAGGTGGCGACGCTCGTGCAGGCGTAGGCGCGGTCGGTGATGACGTCCGACCACGCCCGCCCGGGAGACCGGTCTCTCACCCGGTAGGCCCGCCCGGCCGCGTTGCGCTGCGACCCTGCGGCCGCTGCGAGCACCGTGCGGAACCCGGTCTCGGTGAGTGGGGTTCCCGCACGGTCGTAGAACGCGTTGGTGAAGAGAGTGCCTTCGTCGCGGGTGGTGCCGGCGAGCACGGGGACCGGGCGCAGGTCGCGGTCCACCACCAGGTCGGACGGGCGCCGGGGTAGCGTGTCGGTGCCCGTGGCCGGGCTCCAGTAGAACCCGGCGTCCGGGACGAGCTGGGCCGCGGGCACGGCCCGCATGCAGGCGAGGATGCCGTCGGTGCCGGGGTCCTCGCCCGGGTCGGCGCACCCGAAGGTCGCCGACACGCTCATCCCTGCGGCCTCCACGAGGGGCAGCGGCTTCCACGTGTCGCCGCTCGGACCCGTGCCCGGACGGATGATGTCGATGATGTTGGCCGTGCTGCAGCCACCGCTCTGCATGATCGCGCGCTGGAACAGCCCGACAGACCCGGGAGAGGCAAGCTGCCCGCAGACACTGTCCGCCCCGGCGGACTCGCCGGCGATCGTGACGTTGCCGGGGTCGCCACCGAACGCGGCGATGTTGCGGTGTACCCAGCCGAGCGCGGCCTGCTGGTCCATCAGCCCGAACGTGCCGGCACCCGGCAGCCCGGGGAGGCCGAAGAACCCGAAGATCCCCAGCCGGTAGTTGATGGTGACGACGATGAGCGGGCCGGCCGCGGCGAGCCTTTGCGGGTCGACGTCGCTGCCCGCGCCTGCGTTGAACCCGCCGCCGTGAATCCAGACGAGCACCGGCAGGCCGGACGCCGCACTGGTGCCGGCCGGCACGGTGACGTCGAGGGTGAGGCAGTCCTCCGTCTCGCTCGCGGCGGTGGCGTGCGGGGTGCCGGGCGCGGCGGCGAGCTGGGGGCAGCGCGCGCCCGGCGCCGTCGCGGGCCGGGTCTCGCTCCACGGGGCGGGCGGCTGCGGAGGGCTCCAGCGCAGGTCCCCGACCGGCGGGGCCGCGTACGGGACGCCCTGGAAGCGCAGCATCGACCCGTCCAGCCGGCCGAGCAGCTCGCCCTGCTCTACCGCGACCCGCTCACCAAGGGGCGGAGCCCCGTTGCCCGCACCCGGCGAGCAGGCGGCGAGGAGCACGGCGCCGACGAGGGCGGCGGCCCAGGCTGGGGGTCGTCGGCGCACGCCCGGATCGTGCCATGCCGGGGCGTGCGCCGACATAGTGATCGTCAGCGGTCAGCCGACGGTGGCGGTCTGGATGGTCACCGGGCTGTTGGGCGCGCCGTCACCCGTGCCGTTGGCGTCGTTCTGGCCGGCCCTGGCGATGGCGTCGAGCACCTGGAGCCCGTCCGGGCTGATCGAGCCGAAGACCGTGTAGTTGGGCGGGAGCTGGGCGTTGCCGTAGACCATGAAGAACTGGCTGCCGTTCGTGTTCGCGCCGGCATTCGCCATCGCGAGGATCCCGCGCCCGTAGGTCAGCTCCGGGAAGACCTCGTCGTTGAAGGTGTACCCCGGCCCGCCGCTGCCCGTGCCGCTCGGATCCCCGCACTGCAGGACCTGCAGGCCGTCGCTGGTGGTGAGGCGGTGGCAGCCGGTGTCGTTGAAGTACCCCTGCTGGGCCAGGCTCACGAAGCTGTTGACGGCACAGGGCGCGAGGGCGCGGTCCAGCGTGAGGGGCACCGTCCCGGCGCTGGTCTGGAGGGTGACAGGCACCGTTCCGGTGGCGCTGATGTCGGCGCCTGCCGGCGGCTGAACCGGCTTCGAAGCCTGTTCGCCTGCGGGGTAGTCACAGGTGACGGTCGCGGGCAGGGCGGTCGGCCGCGTCGGGAGCGGAACGATGTCGGTCGGGATCGACGCCGGAGCGCCGGTCGCCGGAGCCGGAGCGGCTGCCGGCTGCGCGCCGCCACCGCCGGTGCCGATGGTGGACAGGACCACCACGCCCACGACGACCACCACCACGACGGCGGCCGAGGTGATGATGGCGACGCGCTGGCGCCGCCGCGCCCGCTCGGCCCGCCGCTGCTGCTGGCTCGCGAGCTTCCGCTTGGCCGCCTCTCGCCGCATCTGGTTGGTCGCCACCGGCACTCCTCTTCCTACCTGTCGCGGTACCGCGAGGTCGTCCGGCGACGTCCCGCGACATGGGCCCGTTCGCGCCGCAGGATAACGAGCCAACCTGAGAAGTCCCGGTGGGGTGGGCTGCTACTCAGCCCGCGGTGTGCGTCTGCGGCTCGCGGCACCGGGCGTCCCCCGGTGGGCGGCCACAGTCACGGCCTACCCTGGTGAGGTGCTCGTCGCTGGTTTTCCCGCCGGTTCCTTCCAGACCAACTGCTACGTCGTGGCGTCCGGTCCGGGGGAGGCGTGTGTGGTGGTCGACCCCGGCCAGGACGCCGTCGAACCCCTGGACGCTCTGCTCGCGGAGCACCGCCTCACACCGGTGGCGGTGCTGCTGACCCACGGCCATTTCGACCACACCTTCAGCGTCTCGCCGGTGTGTGACGGCCACGACGTCCCGGCCTGGATCCATCCCGAGGACCGGGAGATGCTCGCCGACCCGCTCAAGGGCCTCTCGGCGGACGCGGCCACGTTCTTCGGCGGGCGGCTGGAGGTGCGTGAGCCCCGCGAGGTGCGCGAGCTCGCCGACGGCGCCGCTCTCGACCTGGCCGGTCTCACGCTGCGCGTCGACCACACCCCGGGCCATACACGCGGGTCGGTGGTCTTCACGACACCTACCGAGGAGGGCGTCGAGGTGATCCTCGCCGGCGACACACTGTTCGCCGGCTCGATCGGGCGCACCGACCTGCCCGGGGGCAACCACGCGCAGATGCTCGCGAGCCTGCGCGACAAGCTGCTGACCCACGACGACTCGGCCGTGGTGCTGCCGGGCCACGGGCCCACGACCACGGTGGGGCGGGAGCGGGTGTCCAACCCGTTCCTGCAGGGTCTCGACGTACCGGCGAGAGGGAGAGGGCTGTGACGGCCCTGGAGAACAGACTTGCGACGTTCGCGGCGCCGAAGGGCGTCCCGGAGTACTACCCGCCGGAGGGGGCCGGGTTCGAGCACGTCCGCAACACGCTCGTCGCCGCGGCCGACCGTGCCGGGTACGGGTTGATCGAGCTGCCGATCTTCGAGGACACGGGGCTCTACGCCCGCGGCGTCGGCGAGTCCACCGACGTCGTGAGCAAGGAGATGTACACGTTCGCCGACCGGGGCGAGCGGTCGGTCACGCTCCGGCCGGAGGGCACCGCCGGGGTGGTCCGCTCGGTCATCGAGCACGGCCTCGACCGGCAGGGCCTGCCGGTGAAGCTGCGCTATGCGGGCCCGTTCTTCCGCTACGAGCGTCCGCAGGCGGGCCGGTACCGGCAGCTGCAGCAGGTGGGCATCGAGGCGATCGGCGTGGACGACCCCGCGCTGGACGCCGAGGTCATCGCGGTCGCCGACGAGGGCTTCCGGGCGCTCGGGCTCACGGGCTACCGGCTGGAGATCACCTCGCTCGGCGACGCGGAGATCCGCCCGGCGTACGGGGCGCTGCTGCGCGAGTTCCTCGCCGGCCTCCCGCTCGACGAGCCGACGCGGGCCCGCGCGCAGCTCAACCCGCTGCGGGTGTTCGACGACAAGCGACCCGAGGTGCGGGCCCTGCTCGCCGACGCGCCGCTGCTGCTCGACCACCTCTCCCCGGCGGCAGCCGAGCACCACGCGGCCGTCAAGCAGCACCTGGACGACCTCGGCGTCGCGTACGTGGAGAACCCGCGGATGGTGCGTGGGCTCGACTACTACACGAAGACCACGTTCGAGTTCGTGCACGACGGCCTCGGCGCGCAGTCCGGGATCGGCGGCGGCGGGCGCTACGACGGGTTGATGGCCACGCTGGGCGGGCAGCCGCTCTCGGGTGTCGGCTTCGGCATCGGCGTCGACCGCACGCTGCTGGCCTGCCGGGCCGAGGGTGTGGCGCCCTGGTCGGAGGCGCGGTGCGAGGTGTTCGGCGTGCCGCTGGGCGAGGCCGCGAAGCGACGGCTCGTGGTGCTGGCCGCGCAGCTGCGCCGGGCGGGCATCCGGGTGGACCTCGCCTACGGCGGGCGCGGGCTCAAGGGTGCGATGAAGGCGGCCGACCGCTCCGGTGCGCGGCTCGCGCTCGTGCTGGGCGACCGCGACCTCGAGGCGGGCACCGTGGGCGTCAAGGACCTGCTCACGGGCGAGCAGCACGCGGTGGCGCTGCACGCCGTGCTCGACGAGCTGCGCTCCCGCCTCACCTGACGTGGCAGGCGGCGACCGCGAGCGTTGGGACGCGCGGCACCGCGCTGTCGAGCAGGCCGGGCCGGCAGCCGGTCCGATGCCGCCGGACGCCTTGCGCGGCCGCGAGCACCTGGTGCCCGGCGGCGGCCGCGCGCTCGACGTGGCGTGCGGGCGCGGGTCCGTGGCGGTGTGGCTGGCCGCGCGCGGCTTCACGGTGGACGCGGTCGACGTCTCCGAGGTCGCGCTGGCCGGTGGCGCCGACCTCGCCGAACGCCGCGGAGTCGGCGACCGGGTGCGCTGGTGGGCGCACGACCTCGACGCGGGACTGCCTGCCGCCTGCACCGGGCCCTACGACGCGGTGGTGTGTCAGCGGTTCCGGGACCCGGCGCTCTACCCTGTGCTCGCCGGGCTGCTCGCGCCGAGCGGGCTCCTGGTGCTGACCGTGCTCTCGGAGGTCGACGATGCTCCGGGCGTGTTCCGGGCCCGCCCCGGCGAGCTCGCGGACGCGTTCGGCGGGCTCAGCGTGCTCGACCACCGCGAGCGCGACGGCGAGGCCAATCTCGTCGCCCGGGCCGCTGAGGTCAGGCGCTGACCTTCTCCCGGCTCGCCACGACCGCGGCGATCGCGGTGGTGATCGGCACCGACGCCACGAGCCCGATGCTGCCCACCAGCGTCCTGACGATCTCCGTGGCGACGTCCTGCGTGGTCACGACGTCGCCGAGGCTGCGGCCGGACAACGAGAAGAGCAGCAGCAGCGGCAGCGACGCGCCCGCGTATGCGAGCACGAGCGTGTTCACCGCGGAGGCGACGTGGTCGCGGCCGATCCGCATGGCCGACGCGAACAGCCCGCGCGTGCCCAGCTCCGGGTCGGCGCGGTGCAGCTCCCACACGGCGCTGGTCTGGGTGACGGTGACGTCGTCGAGCACGCCGAGGGCGCCGATCACCACACCGGCGAGCAGCAGGCCCCGTGCGTCGACCGCGGTGCCGAGGGTGGCGATGAGGTTCGCGGCCTGGTCGTCGAGGCCGGTGAGCTTGGCGAACGCCGAGAAGGCGGCGGCGAGCGCGCCGATGAGGGCAAGCGACAGCAGGGTGCCGATCACCGCTGTGGACGTGCGCGCCGACAGGCCGTGGGTGAGATACAGGACCGCGAACATGATCAGGCACGAGCCGACGATCGCGACGGCCAGCGGGTTGTGCCCGGCCAGGATCGCGGGCACCACGAACCACAGCAGCACCACGAAGCTCAGCACCAGGGCGCCGAGCGCGGCGAGGCCCCGCCAGCGCCCGAGCAGGATCACCGCACCCGCGAAGAGCACAGCGAGCCAGATCAGCGGCGGGCCGCGCTGGAAATCGACGATCTGGTACGAGCCCGGGTCGTCGGGATCGGCTCCCGACCAGCTGAGCACCACCTGGTCGCCCACGGCGAACTGCGGTGACCCGGGCTCGACCGGAACGACCTGCACGAGGTCGCGGCCGGTCCGCGGCCCGTCGGACATGTGGACGATGACCGCGACGCACCCGGTGCCGGAGGCGTCAGCGTTGCAGCCGGTGGCCCGGGTTGCGGTGACCTCCGCCCGCACCGGCGTCTGCGTGACCGGGTCGGCCGTGGCCGGCCGCCCGCCGGAGGGCCACATCACCACGAGGCCCACAAGCGCGGCGAGCGCGCACGGCACCAGCAGGGCGGCGATGAGGATCCGCACCCGCCGGCCTGCCGGCGGGGCGGGGGAGTGCCCGTGGCCGTGCCCGTGACCCGCTGCCGCTGCATTCGCCGTGCGCTTCGGCTTGACCCGCCGACGGCGGCCGGACCGCTGGTCGCTGTCCGGTTCGGGCTCAGGTTCGGGCCGTGCGGGCTGCTCCCGCCTCCGGTCGACGAGCGGCTCGTCGCGGCGGAGGGCGGGCGTCTCGGCCGTGGTCTCGACGAACAGCTCCGCGGGAGCGCCGGGCCGGTCACCGGGACGGCGCACGGAGCGGCCGGGCGCACCGTCCGCCGGCGGGAACACGCGGCTGCGCGGGGGGCGGGGCATGGCGCCCTGGCTCCCTCTGGACTGGCCGCCTCTGGACTCGCCGCCTCTGGACTGGCCGCCCGCGGAGTGGGGGCCGGCGGAGTGGGGACCGGTGTCGGGGCCGCGGGGCGGGCCCTGCCGGGGGCTCCCGGGTCCCGTGTCCCACGGGTCGGGGTGCCGCCGGACCTGCGCGGGCGGGTTCTGCGGCGGGCCGTAGCGATCGTCGGGCGCGTGCCGTTGCGGTCGGCGCCTGCCGGGTTCGGACCACAGGGCGGGCGGGTCCGCCTCGGGTGACCCGTCGTGGTCGTCAGCTGGCACGTGCCCATCCTGCCAATGCGGTGACGACGGCAGCCGCGTCGTCCGCCGGATCGGTGTCACACAACAGGGTGAGTGCGCCTGGCGCGCGCACGGGCGGTTCACCCTCCACGGTCGGTGCGCTCCTCCCCGCCGAGCGCGTCCAACGCCCGCTCGGCCACATCGGCCGCGGGGCCGGTGGTGTCGACGCGGACGCCCGGTTCGTCGGGATCGAGCGGTTCGAGAGAGTCGAGCTGGCTCTTCAGCAGTGACGGCGGCATGTAGTGGCCCTGCCGGGCGTCGACGCGGGTCTGGATGAGCTCGGGAGCCGCGAGCAGGTGCACGAAGCGCACGGACGGGTGGCCCTCGCGGAGCAGGTCGCGGTAGCTGCGCTTGAGGGCGGAGCACGTGACGACCGCGCTGCGGCCCTCGGCCTCCTGCTCCCCGATCCAGCCGGCGATCCGGCGCAGCCACGGCCAGCGGTCCTCGTCGTCGAGGGGGGTGCCCGCGCTCATCTTGGCGCGGTTGGCCTCCGTGTGCAGGTCGTCGCCCTCGACGAACGCCCAGCCCGTGCGGGCCACGAGCTCCTCGGCCACGGAGCTCTTGCCCACCCCGGACACGCCCATCACCACCAACGTGAGAGTCATAAGAGCAGCCTTACCCATCCTCCGGATGGGCACTTGCGGCGGGTGTCGAACGCATGTTCGAATAGTGGCATGCGGTGGGACGGGCAGCAGGTTCTGGACGACGGTGTGGGCGGTGCCGAGGCGCTGCCCGGCCTGCGCGGGCTCCTGCGCACGGTGCGCACGCCCGAGTTCGCGGGCACCGTCTTCCACGAGGTCGAGGCGAAGTCCGCGCTCAACCGGGTGCCCGGCAGCTCGCCCATGCCGTTCCGCTGGACCGTCAACCCCTACCGCGGCTGCTCGCACGCGTGCGTCTACTGCCTCGCGGGCCACACCCGGGTGCTGCTGGCCGACGGCCGCACGCTGCCCATCGCCGAACTGCGCGTCGGCGACGCGGTGGTCGGCACCGAGATGGTCGATGGGCGGCGGCGGTACGTGCGCACCACCGTGCTCGCCCACTGGTCCACCGCCAAGCCGGCCCACCGGGTGCGGCTCACCGGTGGCACCGAGCTGGTCACGAGCGGGGAGCACCGGTTCCTCACCGACCGGGGCTGGCGGCATGTCGCGCCCGGGTGGTGCCGGACGGGCCGGCGTCCGCATCTGCGCCACGGCAGTGCACTGCTCGGGCCGGGCGCGGCGGGTGGGTTCGGCTCGGCTGCCCACGACCGGGCCCATCCGCCGGCCTACCGGCAGGGCTACCTCTGCGGCCTGGTTCGCGGCGACACCGGGTCCGGCATCTCGCCGGCCCGCACGTTCCCGTCGGAGCAGTTGGAGCTCGAGGCGCTCGGGCGGGCCCACCACTTCCTCGCCGAGGCCGCCCACCTCCCCGCGCTGGCCGCCGTCGGCGCGGCCGGCCCATGGGAGCCCGGCCGCATCCCACCTCCGCCGGGGTCCGGCGGGATCGCCCCGATCGCCCACGTCACGCGCTGGCCCGAGCACGCGGGCGACGACTGGTGCGCGGGTTTCCTGGCGGGTCTGGTCGACGCGTCCGGGCAGGTGACCGACGGCGAGCTGAGCGTGGCCCACGCCGACGAGCAAGTGATCGGGAAGGCGGCGGGGGCGCTGCACCGGCTCGGGTTCCGCTTCACGGTCGACGCGGCAGCGGCGGGGTCGGCGCGCGCCGTGCGGCTGCGGGGCGGCCCGGAGCAGCTGCTGCGGTTCCTGCGGGAGACCGATCCGGCGGTGAGCGCGCGACGCAGCGTCGCCGGGGCGCCGGTGGCCGGCGGGGCGGACCTGCGGGTCGAGTCGGTGGAGCCGCTCGGCGTCACCGCGGCGATGTACGACATCACCACGGGCACCGGCGACTTCGTCGCGGAGGGCGTGGTCAGCCATAACTGCTTCGCCCGCAACACCCACACCTACCTCGACCTCGACGCCGGCGCCGACTTCGACAGCCAGATCATCGTCAAGGTCAACGTCGCCCGGGTGCTCGAACGCGAGCTGCGTTCCCCGCGCTGGGAGCGGGAGTCCGTTGCGATGGGCACCAACACCGACCCCTACCAGCGCGCCGAGGGCCGCTACCGGCTCATGCCGGGCATCATCGAGGCGCTCGCCCGCTGGGGCACGCCGTTCTCGGTGCTCACGAAGGGCACGGTGCTGTCGAGGGACCTTCCGCTGCTCACGGCCGCGGCTGCCGACGTCCCCGTGTCCCTCGGGGTGTCGGTGGCGCTGGTCGACCGAGAGCTGCAGTCCCGGCTCGAACCCGGCACCCCGTCCCCGGCCGCCCGGCTCGACATGGTGCGGCGCATCACCGACGCGGGGCTGCGGTGCGGGGTGATGGTGGCGCCCGTGCTACCGCTGCTCACCGACTCACCCGAGGCGCTCGACGCGCTGCTCGGGCGCATCAGGGCGGCGGGCGCCAGTCGCGCCACGGTGCTCGCGCTCCACCTGCGTCGCGGCACTCGGGAGTGGTTCATGGAGTGGCTCGCAAGGGAGCACCCGGGCCTGGTCGAGCCCTACGAGCGGCTCTACCGGCGCGGCGCGTACGTCGACCCGGAATACCGCCGGGCGCTGGGGGAGCGGGTGGCCCCGCTGCTGCGTCGTCACGGCCTCGGGGGCGCCGCCGACACGGTTCGCGCGCCCCAGCCGCCCGCGCCCCAACCGGCGCTTCCCACGGCCGAGCAGCTCACGCTGCTCTAGTCTCCCCGTCCCGCGCGGATTCGACGAGAGGCGCGGTCACGGCCGGGGCTGCGGAAACCTGCTGGATTGCCTGGCCGGGGGGCCGGATAGCCTTGGGTGTGTGATGCGCACCCACCCCAGCGGCACGCTCCGTGCCGACAACGCCGGACAGACCGTGACCCTCGCCGGGTGGGTGGCGCGCCGGCGGGATCACGGGGGCGTGATCTTCATCGATCTCCGCGACGCCTCCGGCACCGCGCAGGTGGTGTTCCGCGAGGGTGAGATGGCCGAGCGCGCGCACCGGCTGCGTTCGGAGTTCGCCGTCCAGGTCACGGGCGAGGTCGTGCGCCGCCCGGAGGGCAACGAGAACCCCGATCTGCCGACCGGCCAGATCGAGGTCACCGCCACGGATCTGACCGTGCTGTCGGAGTCGGCCCCGCTGCCGTTCCCGCTCGACGAGCACACCGACGTCGGTGAGGAGATCCGGCTCAAGTACCGCTACCTGGACCTGCGCCGCAGTGGCCCCGCCGCGGCGCTGCGGCTGCGCAGCGCTGCCAACCGGATCGCGCGTGACGTGCTGGAGGAGCGCGAGTTCGTCGAGGTCGAGACGCCCACGCTCACCCGGTCCACACCCGAGGGCGCCCGCGACTTCCTCGTGCCTGCCCGCCTGCGCCCCGGTTCCTGGTACGCCCTTCCGCAGAGCCCGCAGTTGTTCAAGCAGCTCCTGATGGTGGCCGGGCTCGAGCGCTACTACCAGATCGCCCGGTGCTACCGGGACGAGGACTTCCGCGCCGACCGGCAGCCGGAGTTCACCCAGCTCGACATCGAGATGAGCTTCGTCGAGCAGGACGACGTCATCGAGCTGGGCGAGGAGATCGTCTCCGCGCTGTGGTCGGAGCTCGCGGACTACCAGATCCCGCTCCCGATCCCGCGCCTCACCTACGCCGAGGCGATGGCCCGGTACGGCTCCGACAAGCCCGACCTGCGGTTCGGCGTCGAGCTGGTCGACCTGACCGAGTTCTTCGCCGACACCCCGTTCCGGGTGTTCCAGGCGCCCTACGTGGGCGCGGTCGTGATGCCGGGCGGGGCGAGCCAGCCGCGCAAGCAGCTCGACGCGTGGCAGGAGTGGGCCAAGCAGCGCGGCGCCCGTGGCCTCGCGTACGTGCTGGTCGACGAGGACGGCTCGGCGAGCGAGCGCGGCCCGGTGGTCAAGAACCTGTCCGACGCCGAGCGGGAGGGCCTGGCCAAGGCGGCAGGCGCCGAGCCGGGCGACGCGATCTTCTTCGCGGCCGGCCACCCGTCCGACGCGCGTGACCTCCTCGGGGCGGCCCGCGGCGAGATCGCCCGCCGCGTCGGCCTCATCGACGAGGACGCGTGGTCGTTCGTGTGGGTCGTCGACGCCCCGATGTTCGAGCCCATCAGGGATGAGAACAGTCGTGAC
The DNA here is from genome assembly GCF_039526725.1 of Pseudonocardia aurantiaca. Taxonomy (NCBI): domain Bacteria; kingdom Bacillati; phylum Actinomycetota; class Actinomycetes; order Pseudonocardiales; family Pseudonocardiaceae; genus Pseudonocardia; species Pseudonocardia aurantiaca. The sequence goes on along the minus strand of NZ_BAAAJG010000008.1, from coordinate 590,983 downwards.
GATGACGGCAACGAGGTGGGCTGGACGGCGGTGCACCACCCGTTCACCGCGCCCAACCAGGACTGGGCGGACCGCTTCGAGGAGGCGCCCGACCAGGCGCTCGCCTACGCCTACGACATCGTCTGCAACGGCAACGAGATCGGCGGCGGCTCCATCCGTATCCACCGCTCCGACGTGCAGCAGCGGGTGTTCGCCCTGCTCGGCATGGACGAGGCGGAGCAGCGGGAGAAGTTCGGCTTCCTGCTCGACGCGTTCCAGTACGGGCCGCCCCCGCACGGCGGCATCGCTTTCGGGTGGGACCGCGCCTGCATGCTGCTGGCGGGCAGCGACTCGATCCGCGACGTGATCGCGTTCCCGAAGTCGGGTGGCGGGTACGACCCTCTGACGGCTGCGCCCGCCCCGATCACCCCGGAGCAGCGCAAGGAGGCGGGGGTGGACGCGGTGCCGCCGAAGGCGCCTGCGGCTGCGTCCCCGGCCGCCGACGAGCCGCCCACGAAGGTCTGAGCGGGCCCGTCCCGCCGTCCCCTGCAGCCGGGGATCCCCGTACCGCGGACTGGAGTCGCTGTGCTGCACATGAGGGTCATCGCGCCCGCTGAGCGGTCGGCCGAGGTGCGCGAGCTGCTGCTCGCCGAGCCTGGCGCCACGCACGTCGTCGTGCTGCCGGGCGCGGCGCTGCAGCCGCCCGGTGACGTCATCGCGGCCGACGTCGCCCGCGAGTCGGTTGACGGGGTGCTCACCGGGCTCTGCGAGCTCGGCGTCGACCGGGCAGGCGGCGTCACCCTGGAGGCGCTCGACACGACCCTCTCCGACGCGGCCGACGCCGCCGAGGAGGCCGCGCCCGGCGAGGGATCGGACGCGGTGATCTGGGACGAGGTCGTGGCGCGCACGGGGGAGGAGTCGCGCTTCTCGGTGAGCTACCAGGCGTTCCTGACGATCGCGTGCCTGCTGGCCGCGGTCGGGGCCATCACCGACTCGCCCGTGACGGTGGTGGGCGCGATGGTGCTGGGCCCGGAGTTCGGGCCGCTGGCCGCGGTGGCCGTCGGAATCGTGCTGCGCCGTGGCGACCTCGTCCGGCGCGGGGCTTTCGCGCTTGCGGCGGGGTTTCCGTTGGCGATGGCGGTCACGGCGGTCGGCGCGCTGATCCTCGACGTCACCGGGCTGCTGACCACCGCCGGCCTCGACCAGCTCAACCAGGTCGACTTCATCTACGACGTCGGGCCGTTCTCGCTGATCGTCGCGTTGCTGGCCGGTGCGGCCGGGATGCTCTCGCTGACCTCGGCGAAGTCGGCGGCCCTCGTCGGCGTGTTCATCTCGGTCACCACCGTGCCCGCGGCCGCGTTCGCCTCCGTCGCGTTCGTGGAGGGGCGCTACGACCAGGCGCTCCGGTCCGCCGCGCAACTGGTGATCAACCTCGTGGGCATCGTGGTCGCCGCCGCGGCGGTGCTCCTGGTGTCGCGGTGGAACCAGCGCCGCGGACGGGGCCTGCGGCCGTTGTCCGCGGGGTAAGGTCCTTAGCGATGGTTCACGACCTGGGCAGCTTCCCCAGGCCGGTGCTCGCTGCGCTGGCTGCCGCCGAGCGGTTGCTCACCCGCCGCGCTGGTGCCACGGTGGTCCTCGCCGATCCGGAGGACCTCGGCGGGAGCGACCGCTCCGTTGTCGCGCGCGCCCGTGTCGCCCGCAACCCGTTCTCGCTGCCGCGCACCCTGGTCGTCAAGCACTACCTGGCGGAGCCCGATCCGGAACAGCCCGACCCGTTCCACTACGAGGTGGCCAGCTGTCAGCTGTTCACCGCGCTGCCGGCAGAGGCCCGCCCGAGCCCGGTGCTGATCGCACACGACCCGCAGGCGCGGCTGCTCGTGCTGGAGGACCTCGGGCGCAGCTCCACCCTCGCCGACAAGCTCTTCGGCCCCGACCCTGCCGACGCCCAGCGCTGCCTGCTGAGCTGGGCCAGGGCGCTGGGCCGAATGCAGGCGGCCACGGCGGGGCGGGAGAACGACTTCGGCGCCCTGTTGCGCCGGCTGGGGGCGCGGGCGTGGCGCGACCCGATGGCCGAAGAGGCCCGCGTCGCCCTGGCGAAGGCGCCGGAGCTGCTCGCCGACGAGCTCGGCGTGCGCGTCCCGGCCGCGGCCACGTTGGAAGCCCACGAGACGGCCCGGCTCCTCGGCGGCACCCGCTACCGCGCATTCAGCCCGTCCGACACCTGCCCCGACAACAACCTTGTGACGAGCCGCGGCGTGCGGTTCGTCGACTTCGAGTGGGGCTGCTTCCGCGACGTCGCCCTCGACGCCGCCTACTTCCGCGTGCCCTTCCCTGGCTGCGAGGCGAGTTTCGCGCTGCCGCCCGGCATCGGCGACACGATGCTCGACTCGTGGCGCGACGAGGTCTCCGCCGTCTGGCCCGACCTCGACGACGGCGCCAAGCTCGACCGCAGGCTCCTGCACGCCCAGCTGCTGTGGGTGTGGTTGTGCACGTGGTGGTTGCTGCCGAGGGTCCGCGTCCGCGACCGCACGGTCGGACTCGACGCCGCCCGCTCACCCCGGATCAGCACGGCGCTCGGGCACTACTGGCGGCAGATGGCGCGTTCGGCCGAACGCGGCGACCTGCCCGCCACCGCGGAGCTCGGCGACACAGTGGCCGACGCGCTCGCGAAGCGCTTCCCGGACGCCCCCGGCACACTCCCCGTCTACCCGGCGTTCCGCTCGGTGGCCTGATCCGCTTCCCGGGCCGAAACGCGGCTGGTCAGCTCACCGATCGTTCCGCCATCCGCCCACAACAGGTCATCCGGCGCACACCGCAGGTGAGTCGTCGTCAGTCACGGTGTCGCCGTGACCCTGCAGATCACACCTGAGCAGATCACCGTCCCGGTCGCCTCCTCGATCCCGGCGCCGCTCCGCCCGGTCCGCACCCTCGTGACGTTGGGCGACTCCACCTGCGTCGGGCTCGGCGATCCCGTGCCCGGCGGCGGGTGGCGCGGCTTCTCCGTACTGCTGCGCGACGCTCTCGGCGCCGCGGAGCTGGTGAACCCGTCGTTCACCGGCGCCCGGATGGCCGACGTGCGCCACCGGCAGCTGGAGCCGGCACTCGCGGCGCGACCGGACGTCGCCGTCGTGTTCGTCGGCATGAACGACACGCTGCGCTCCGACTTCGACCCCGGCGGCCTGCGGGCGGACTGCGCGTCGGTGGTGGCGGCGCTCCGGGCGACAGGTGCGCACGTGGTGCTGCTGCGCTACCACGACCACACGCGGGTGTTCCGCCTCCCGGCGCCGCTGCGCCGGGCGCTGCAGCGGCGGATCCTGGCGCTCAACGGGGCGACCGGCGCCGTCGCGGCGGAGGACCCTGCCGGGGTCGGCGTGCTGGACCTCGACCTCCTGCCCGGCGGCTACGAACGGGACGCGTGGGCGGTCGACCGGCTGCATCCTTCCGAGCTGGGGCACCGGATGCTCGCCTCGGCGCTCACGGAACTGATCGCCGCGGCCGGTTTCGCCGTGCCGCACCCGGTCAGCCTGGATTGCGCCGGCGGGCGTGAGGTGACCGCTGTGCACCGGGTGGCGTGGCTGGTGCTGAAGGGCGTGCCGTGGCTCGTGCGCCGCGGTCGCGACTTCGGCCCGGTGATCGTGCAGAGCCTGGTCAACGAGATGGTGCGGCGGCAGGCGCCCGTACCGGACCGGACCTGAGCATCGGCCCTGCTTGTGGGGCCTGATGGAGGTGTAGCTCGGCACGTGCGGGCGCCGCGGTCTTCGCTGGGTGTGCGGGTGGCTGTCAATGTCAGTGGCCGCGTGGTCAGGCGGCGCGGCGCACGGGCGTCGGCGGCGCAGGGGCGGTTGGTGAGGCCACCGCGAGCTGCGCCTCGATCCGCCACAGCTGCGCCCGCGTGCAGGTGGGGCAGATGTAGGTGATGGAACCGTCGGGTTCGTGCTGGCTGCTCCAGGCGAGGCCGGCGACGTCCTCAGGTGTTCGCGTAAGGGCGCAAAGCGGACATGCTCGTGTCTCCATGCTCTCCGAGGCTGCCCCACGCACTTTGCCGCCCTGTGAACCCCGCGCAAACCTCACGCTGCGTGGACGTCCGACTAACGGGCCTGAAAGGATCGATTCAGAGCGACCGCAGGAACCGGTCGATCCGCATGAGCGCCTCTTCCAGGAGTGGCAGCGCGGTGGCGTACGAGCACCGCACGTGTCCCTCGCCGGACGGCCCGAACACGCTCCCCGGGACCACGGCCACGTGCTCGGCGTAGAGCAGCCGCTCGGCGAACGTCTCCGAGTCGAGCCCCGAGGAGCGGATCGACGGGAAGGCGTAGAAGGCGCCCTCCGGCTCCGGGCACTCCAGCCCGGTCTCGCGCAGGCCCTTGACGAACACCCGCCTGCGCCGGTCGTAGTCGGCCACCATCGCGTCGACGTCGTCGCCCGGCGAGGAGAGCGCCTCCACCGCCGCCAGCTGTGAGACGTGCGGGGCGCACAGCATCGTGTACTGGTGCACACGCACGGCGAGCTCCGCGACGGCGGCGGGCGCGCAGACCCAGCCGACCCGCCATCCCGTCATCGCGTGGGACTTGGAGAAGCCGCCGAGGATCACGGTGCGCTCGCGGGCGCCGGGCAGCGCGCCGAGGCAGGTGTGGCCGCCGCTGTAGGTGAGCCGTCCGTAGATCTCGTCGGAGACGAGGTACAGGTCGTGCTGCTCCGCGAGCCGGACGAGCCCTTCGAGCGCGGCGCGCGGCTGCACGGCGCCCGTCGGGTTGGCGGGCGAGCCGATCACGATCGCCTTGGTGCGCGGGGTGATGGCGGCCGCGACCACGTCGGGGTCCACCGCGAAGCCGTCCTCCCAGCGAGTCGGCACCCGCACCGGCGTGCCGCCGGCAAACGCAACACACGGTTCGTAGGCCACGTAGCAGGGCTCCGGCACGATCACCTCGTCACCGGGGTTGAGCAGCACCCGCAGGACGAGGTCGAGGCCCTCGGACACCCCGGTGGTGATGAGGCACTCGGTGCCCGGGTCGTAGCCGGCCCCGTAACGGGCGGCGAGGTCGGCACAGATCAGCTCGCGCAGGCGGGGGAGCCCGGCATTGGACGTGTAGGTCGTGTAGCCGTGCTCGAGGGCGTAGATCCCGGCCTCGGTGACGCGCCACGGGGTGGCGAAGTCCGGCTCCCCGACGCCGAGCGAGATCACGTCCTCCATCTCCGAGGCGATGTCGAAGAACCTGCGGATGCCCGACGGCGGGCACGCGGCGACGACGGAGTTGAGCGGCTTCACGGGGTCACCGGCAGCCGGTGGTCGCGATCCGGCTGCGTGAACGCGTCGCCGTCGCGCTTGTAGGTCTTGAGCACGAAGTGGGTGGCCGTGCCCTGCACCCGGTCGATCGTCGAGAGCTTCTGCGAGACGAAGTCGGACACGGCCCGGATCGTGCGGCCCATCACCGTGCAGCGCAGGTCGTGGCTCCCGGAGACGAGGTACACGCTGCGCACCTCGTCGAATCGGGCGATGCGGGTGGCCACGTCGTCGAACCCGACGCCGCGTGCCGGGGCGATCGACACGTCGATGAACGCCGTGACGGTCTCGCTGGTGGGGTCCCCGTCCACCGCGTCCCAGTCGACGACCGCCTTGTAGCGCCGGATCGCGCCCGACGCCTCCCACGTGGCGATCGCCTCGCTCACTTCGGCGACCGGGAGCCCGGTCATGGTCGCGATGGTCTCGTGGGAGAGCTGGGCGTCGCGCTCCAGCAGTTCGAGGATCTGGCGCACCATTCGACCCTACGTCGCGGAAACGGCGCTCCGGCGCCAGGCGGCACTGAGCCGCCCGACCGCGGTACGCAGCGCCGGAACGGGGTTCGACGCGAAGCAGAGCCGGGCCGCCCTGTCGTGCGCGGCGCCGGGCTTGCTGTTCGCCGCGAACGCGGCACCGGGTACGAACCCGACGCCGTGCTCCAGCGCCACGGGCAGGAGGTCGGCGGGCCGGGTGCCGTCGGTGAACTCGACCCAGCAGAACATCCCGCCCGTCGGCGTCGAGTACGTCACGGCGTCGGCGAAGGTCTCACGGACGGCGCCCGTGAGCGCGGCGGCCCGTTCCCGCAGCGCGCCGCGCAGCCGGTCGAGGTGCGCGTCGAACCACGGGCGGTCGGCGAGCAACTCGGCCGCGACGGCCTGCGTGAGCGTGGAGCCGCAGAGGTCCGTGCACTGCTTGAGCCGCTCGACGGCGGCGAGCAGCGGCGTAGGCCCGGTCAGCCAGCCGACGCGCAGGGCTGGCGCGAGCACCTTCGAGGCGCTGCCCAGCCGCACCACGCGGTCGCCGAGCGCGGCCACGGGCACCGGCGGCGGGCCGTCGAACGCCAGGAGCCCGTACGGGTCGTCCTCGACCACGAGGAAGCCGTAGCGGTCGGCCAGCGCGGCGAGCGCGGCCCGGCGCTCGGCCGCGAGGGTTGCCCCGCGCGGGTTGTGGAAGCTGCTGACGGTGTGCACGAGCTTCGGGCGCAGGCCTGCGGCGAGCCGGGCGGCGAGGGTGTCGACATCCATGCCGTCCGCGTCCACCGGCACGGGGTGCAGTGCGGCGCCCACAGCCTGGAACACCTGCAGTGCGCCGACGTAGCAGGGGTCCTCGACGACCACCGGGTCGCCGGGGTCGAGCATCGCGCGAGCCACGAGGTCGAGGGCCTGCTGCGAGCCGCTCGTGACGACGACGTCGGTGGGGGCGAGGCGGCGCCCCAGCCGCTCGCCCTCGGTCGTGGCGAGGACATCGCGCAGCCGTCGTAGGCCGCTGGTCTCGCCGTACTGGACGGCGGCGGGGTCCGCGACGGCCGTCGCGAGGGCCGCTCCGATCCGGTCGCGGGGGAGCAGGTCGGTGCCCGGGAGCCCGCCTGCGAGGGAGATGACGTCGTTGCGGGCGGTGAGCGCGAGGAGGTCGCGGATGGCCGACCCGCGCACCTCGCGCACCCGGGCGGAGAGCAGGACGGCAGGGGAACGGGGGACGGCAGGGGAGCGGGGGATGGTCACGAGGTTCGCCTTCGCGTCTGTCGGTCCAGGAGCGGTGAGGTCGTCCTGGGTCGGCAGGGCGAGACGGCGGCCGGCCCCGGTTGCGGGCGCGGCCGTGCTCCAGCGTGCCCGAGTTTCCTGCGATACGGCACCGACGTCCCATATTGTGGGACGCGTTTTGCTGTCAATGGTGTGGCACTAATATTAGGATATTCGCAGCCGGGCATTGGAGTTCACCAATTCGGGGGGTTCTGGAGAGCGGGCCCACGGGTACTGTTCACCGTTACCGGTTCCGAACAACTCGCTCGGAGGATTGCGTTGTCTCTCACCGTGCCCAATACCCTGCTCGAACAGGCGCAGCACGGCCCTGTGTCCGACGCTGACTTCATCGAATGCATCCAGAATTCGCTCCCCTATGCATGGGGGCTGATCGAGGAGCTCGCCGCTGAACTGGAGAAGGGTGGGCAGCCGGCGGTGCAGAGCACCACCGTCCCGCCGGACGATGGGTCGTGGGGTCAGCTGTTCAGGCTGGTCAGCAGCGACTCGATGCGCGGCGCAGTGCAGCGCCGGTTCGGTGTGCGACTCGCGTTCCAGAACTGCTGCAAGGTCGGTCTGTTCAAGCCGGAGGCCGAGGCGGAGTACCGCGAGTTCATCACTCCGCGGGCTCAGATCCTCAATCAGAACCCGCTCCTGCTGAACTGCTAGCCGTTTCTCGCACGACTTCTCGCACGACGACGGGTCCGACGCGATCCGAGCGCCGGGCCCGTCGTCTTTTCCCGGGTCGGATGGCGGGTCGCCCTGAATTAGCTGCGTCGACTCGTACTGGTTGGCCGCGAGCATCGGCGGCGGGAGCCGGCGGCGAACCCCGACGCCTCGGCGATATGGTCCCCCGCATGCTGCTGTGGATCAACGGCCCGTTCGGCGGTGGCAAGACCCAGACTGCGTACGAGCTGCACCGGCGGCTGCCCGGCAGCGTCGTGTGCGATCCCGAGCACGTCGGGTTCGGCCTGCGCCGCATGCAGCCGGCCGCGCTGCGCGCCGACTTCCAGGACATCCCGGCGTGGCGGCAGGGGGTGCGCGAGGTCCTGGACATGGCGCTGCGCGACATGACAATGCGCGGGCATCCCGGCCCGGTGATCGCGCCGATGACGCTCGTGCACCCTCGCTACTTCGCCGAGATCGTCGGCAGGCTGCGCGACGAGGGCCACGAGGTGCATCACTTCGCCCTGCTCGCCGAGCGCTCGACCGTGCTGCGGCGGCTGCGGGAGCGGGGCGCGATCCGGTGCCGCAGCGGCGATAGCTTCGCGGTGGCGCGGCTCGACGAGTGCCTCGAGCGGCTGCGGGAGCCGGAGTTCGCCGAGCACATCCACACCGACCACGTGCCGGTGCCGCAGGTCGCCGAGCGGGTCGCACGCTCGGCGGGGCTGTCGATCGCCCCGGCCACGGACGGCCCGCTGCGCGCGCGGCTGCGCCGGTTCGCCACGAGCGTGCGGCACATCCGTTTCGAATGACCCCCGCGACCGGGGCGCCCTCGTCGTGGGCCGGCCGTAGGTCAAGCCGTGACGAGCCCGCGCAGCCCCGGCAGGACGTCGAGCGCCGCCTCGAGGTGGCCCGCGACCTGCAGGACGAGGTGGCCCACCCCGAGCTGGGCCACCCGCTCCACGTCCTCCGCCCTCTGGGCGCGCGTGCCCCGGAACAGGGGGCGGCCCGGACCGGCGTCCGGATCGACCCGGCCGCGGGAGAGCTGGTCGACCGTCGCGAGCCGCCGGGCCAGCAGCCCGGCGGCTGTAGGAGCGCCTGCAGCGCGCTCGTGCCGAGCCGCACCCGCGTGGTGAGCGCGGCGAGGTGGGCGAGGACGTCGAGCGGGTCGAACACGCAGGCGTACCCCTCGGCCGGCAGCTCTACCGGAACCGGCACCCCGGGCATCACCACGCCGCGCCGTGGCCGCAGCCAGCGGTCCATCACCCACACCGAGTCCAGGCCTGCGGCCTCGGCGCCGGTCGCCAGCCGGACGAGGTCCTCCGTCATCACCGTGCGGCCGCCGTTGGGCAGGCCCACTCCGATCTCCATGCCCTGACGACGAACGGGCCATGCGGATATCGAATGGGCGGTGCGGCCGAGGGTGAGGGCATTGGCATACGGCGCTGCCCGGAATCATGGGCGATTCGCCCGCTGTCGGTGCCCGGTGGCAGGCTGGAGCGGATGAGTACGGAGGCGGACGGGCTGTTCGAGCTCGACGAGCCGGCCCAGGCCGACGCGGGGGGTCACCACGACGCGGTCGGTGACGGCGCGCGTGCCACCGCGCCGCTGGCCGTCCGGATGCGGCCACGCGCGCTCGACGAGGTGGTCGGGCAGGCCCACCTACTGCGGCCCGGCGCCCCGTTGCGGCGGCTTGTCGAGGGCGGTGCGGCGGCGTCCGTGCTGCTCTACGGGCCGCCCGGCACCGGCAAGACCACGATCGCCCGGCTGCTGGCCGGCGTGGGCAGCAGGCACTTCGTCGCACTGTCCGCGCTTTCCTCGGGCGTGAAGGAGCTGCGCGCCGTGATCGACGACGCCCGGCGCCGCCGCGACCGGTTGGACCAGCAGACGGTGCTGTTCATCGACGAGGTGCACCGCTTCTCCAAGACCCAGCAGGACGCGCTGCTCGGCGCGGTGGAGGACCGGCTGGTGCTGCTGGTCGCAGCCACCACGGAGAACCCGTCGTTCTCGGTTGTGTCGCCGCTGCTGTCGCGGTCTCTGGTGCTGCAGCTGCAGTCGCTCACCGACGATGACGTGCGGGCGCTGCTGCGCCGCGCCGTCGCCGACCCGCGCGGGCTGCACGGCGGCGTCGAGCTGAGCATCGAAGCCGAGGACGCGCTGGTCCGGCTCGCTGCCGGAGACGCGCGCCGGGCACTCACCGCGCTGGAGGCCGCGGCCGACGGCGTCCAGGGCACGGGCGCCACCGTGATCGACGTGCCCGCTGTGGAGCGCGCCGTCACCGAGGCCACCGTGCGCTACGACCGGCAGGGCGACCAGCACTACGACGTGATCAGCGCGTTCATCAAGTCGATCCGGGGCTCGGACGCGGACGCCGCGTTGCATTACCTGGCTCGGATGCTGGTGGCGGGGGAGGACCCGCGGTTCATCGCGCGGCGGCTGATGGTGCACGCCAGCGAGGACGTCGGGCTGGCCGACCCCACGGCGCTGCAGGCTGCGGTGGCCGCCGCGCAGGTCGTGCAGCTGGTGGGGCTGCCCGAGTGCCGGCTTGCGCTCGCGCAGGCCACGCTGCACCTGGCGACGGCCCCCAAGTCGAACGCGGTGATCACGGGCATCGACGAGGCGATGGCGGACGTGCGAGCAGGGGCGGTGGGCGCAGTGCCACCGCATCTGCGCGACGGGCACTACGCGGGCGCGCAGAAGCTGGGCAACGCGGTCGGCTACCGGTACCCGCACAACTCGGCCGACGGGGTACTGGAACAGCAGTACCCGCCCGACGCGCTGGTCGGCCGCGACTACTACCGTCCGACGGGCCGCGGGGCGGAGCGGGTGCTCGGCGAGCGCCTGCCAAAGCTGCGACGGGCCGTCCGCGGCGACGGCTGATCGCCTACAGGGCTCCGCTCGCGCGGTACGGCGACCACGTCGGGTCCCGCCCGAGCAGGGCGAGCGTGCGTTCCCAGGGGTCGCTACCGCCCGTGTCTGCCAGAGCCCGGGCGAACGGGGAGCCCGGCTGTTCGCGGAACTCTCCGTCCGGCACCCGCTCGGCCTGCTCCAGACCCGCCGCGACCAGGTCGTCGTCGTAGTCGAGCGCGATCCCGAGGGTCACGGCGACGTCCCAGCCGTGCACGAGGGTGTCGATCAGGTGGAATCCCGCTACCTGCTCGAGCGGGAACCGGCGGCCGAACTCCGGCAGCCACACGGAGCGGCCTGGGTCGGCGGCGGCCTCGGCGAAGGCCGCGACGAGGTCGTCGGCGGCCGCGGCGGACGTTCTGGCCGGGTCGGGGCCGAGCGGAAGCGCGGCGAACGCGCCGGCGTCGACGTCCGCCGTGCTCCCGGCCCGGACGGCCGCCGCAAACCCGTGGTCCTGCCCTGTCATGTGTTCGAGCAGGTCCCGCAAATCCCAGCCGGCGCACGGCGTGGGCAGGCCGAGGTCGACGGGCCGCAGCCGGGCGAGGGCGATGCGGGCCGCAGCCGTCGCCCGCCGATGACGGTCGATAATCTCCATTCGCTTACTATCTACCGTGGTAGACGATTGGTCAAGCGCTATCGTCTTGCGGTGTGAGCGAGCAGCGCCACGACCTTGGAGCGGCCTTCGCCTGGCTGGCCAGGGCGATGATCGACGCCGAGGCTCCGGTGCTGCGCGCGCACGACGTCGAGATGTGGGACTACGCCGTGCTGGGCGCCCTCGAGGACGGGCCTGCCCCGACCCAGTCCGAACTGGCGGAAACCGTCGGGAGGGACAAGACGCGGCTGATCCCGATCCTCGACCGCCTGGAGGCCCGCGGGCTCCTGCGGCGCACCCCGGATCCGGCCGACCGTCGCAACCGTGTCGTCGCGCTCACCGCGGGAGGCCGGGACCTCGTGCGGTCCTGCCGGGCAGGGGTGCGCGCGGTGGAGGCCGACCTGCTCTCCGAGCTCGAGCCGGCCGAGCGGGCGGTGTTCGTCGGCGCCCTCGAACGCCTGGCGGATGCCGTTCATCCCCGTCGGGGTCACGCTTCGGGCGGCGGCCGCTGATCGACGAGTTGCGCTCCAGTCACCCGCACCTCGAGATCGAGTCCTGCTCCTCGGGTGGGCTGCGCGTCTACCTGGAGATTCTGGAGCGCACCGACCGCCGGGCGGGGCAGGTGCCACCGACGACGGCCCCCCGGCGCCGCCCCCTCGCCGCCCTCGGCTGATCGGCCGCCGGGGTTCACCCGTGGCGGTGAACGGCGTTCCACGATGGAACCGACTCCGGCGACAGGCGTTTCCGCAACCGCCCGTTGACGCCCACTAAGTTCTACCGTAGAAGTTATCCGCGAACGGTGACGAGACCTGCGTCACTGCACGACGACGTGAAGAGCGGAGCGCCGATGCCCGATACCGCCGCGACCCCGACCACCCCCGTCCACCTGCGCGCGGCCGGGGTGAGCGTCGTGCTGGTGTGCGACGGGGCGCGCCTGCCCGCGGTGCTGTACTGGGGCACCGACCTCGGTGAGCTGGGCGCCGCCGACATCGTGGCGCTCGCGGCGGCCTCCGTGCCCGGCACCGTGTCGAACGACCTCGACGACGTCACCCGCGTCGGTGTGCTCCCCGAGCACTCGGCGGGCTGGGTCGGCAGGCCGGGGCTCGCCGGGCATCGGGCGGGCCGGGCCTGGTCACCGCTGTTCACGCGCACGGCCTTCCACGTACAGCCCGATCCCGCGGGCGGCGGGACCGTGCGCGCCACCGGCCGCGACGACGACGCCGGGCTGGAGCTGCGGCTGGAGATCGAGTTGCTCGCCTCTGGCGTGCTGCGCCAGCGGGCGACGGTCGCCGTACCGGCGGGCGCTGCGGGCGGTGGGGGCGGTGGGGGCGAGCCCTTCGTCGTCGGCGGCCTCGCGCTCGCGCTCCCGGTGCCGCCGGTCGCCACCGAACTGTTCGACCTCGCGGGCCGCTGGGGCCGCGAGCGGGCGCCGCAGCGTGCGCCGTTCGTCGTCGGCGTGCACTCGCGGGAGAACCGCCGCGGCCGCACCGGCCCGGACGCGCCGCTGGTGCTCGCCGCGGGCACCGCGGGCTTCGGCTTCCGTGAGGGCGAGGTGTGGGCGGTGCACGTGGCCTGGAGCGGCAACCACGTCAGCTACGCGGAGCGGCTCGCGAACGGGGCCGCCGTGCTCGGTGGCGGTGAGCTGTTGCTGCCCGGCGAGGTCCGGCTGGCGCAGGGGGAGGAGTACACCGGTCCCTGGGTCTACGCCGCGCACGCCATCGGCCTGGACGGGATCGCCGCCCGCTTCCACACACACCTGCGGTCGCGCCCGCAGCACCCGCGCTCCCCGCGCCCGGTCGTGCTGAACACGTGGGAGGCCGTCTACTTCGACCACGACCTCGACCGGCTCGTCGACCTGGCCAGGGTGGGCGCGGACGTCGGCGTGGAGCGGTACGTGCTGGACGACGGCTGGTTCCGCCACCGGCGCACCGACAAGGCGGGCCTCGGCGACTGGTACGTCGACGAGGACGTGTGGCCGCGCGGGCTGCACCCGCTCGTCGACGAGGTGCGCCGGCTGGGCATGCAGTTCGGGCTGTGGGTGGAGCCGGAGATGGTCAACCCGGACTCCGACCTCGCCCGCGCGCACCCGGAGTGGATCCTCGCGACGGGCGGTCGGACGCCGCCGCTCTCGCGGTCGCAGCAGGTGCTCGACCTCGCCCATCCCGGCGCCTACGGCTACGTGCTGGAGCGGCTCGACGCGCTGCTGCGCGAGTACCCGATCTCCTACCTGAAGTGGGACCACAACCGCGACCTGGTGGACGCGGGGCACAGCCCGTTCGGCACCCCGGGGGTGCACGCCCAGACCCGCGCGGTCTACCGGCTGATCGACGAGTTGCGTTCCCGCCATCCGCACCTCGAGATCGAGTCCTGCTCCTCGGGCGGGCTGCGCGTCGACCTGGAGATCCTGGAGCGCACCGACCGCGTCTGGGGCAGCGACAACATCGACCCGCTGGAACGCCAGCAGATCCAGCGCTACACCGTGCAACTGCTCCCGCCCGAGCTGATCGGCGCGCACGTCGGGTCGCCCCGCTCGCACTCCACCGCGCGCACCCACGACCTCTCCTTCCGCGCCGGCACCGCGCTCTTCGGCTCGTTCGGGATCGAGTGGGACGTCACCACCGCGAGCGCGGAGGAGCGCAAGGAACTGGCGGCGTGGGTGCAGCTCTACAAGGACGTGCGCGGCCTGCTGCACAGCGGCACGGTGGTGCGCGCCGACCAGCACGACCCCGCCGCGGCGCTGCACGGGGTGGTGGCGTCCGACCGCAGTTCCGCCCTGTTCGCGCTGGTCCAGCTCGCGACGCCGCTGACCGCGGTGCCGGGCGCGCTGCGGCTGCCCGGGCTCGACCCGGAGCGCCGCTACCGCGTGACGGTGCAACCGCCCGGGGACACGCCCGCGGTACGGCAGCGCAGGCTGCCCGCGTGGCTCGCCACGGGCGTCGAGCTGCCGGGCCGGGTGCTCGCCGAGGCGGGGCTGCGAACGCCGGCACTCAACCCCGAACAGCTCCTGCTGCTGCGGGCCGAGGCGGTGGGGGAGCGATGACCGCGCTCGCGCCCGCCCGGGTCGGCGCCGGGCCCGCCGCCGCGCCGCCGCGGAGGTCCCGGCGCGAGACGTGGACGGCGCTGGCCTTCCTCGTCCCGTCGCTCCTCGGCTTCGTGCTCTTCTACTTCTGGCCGACGTTGCAGGGGTTCTGGCTGAGCCTCACCGACTACAGCTTCTTCGCCGACACCTCGTTCGTCGGGCTGGACAACTACCGCCGCATGCTCGGGGACGAGACGTTCTGGAACGCCCTCCTCGTCACGGTCGAGTACGTGGCGCTCAACATCGGCTTCCAGACCGTGCTCGCGCTCGGGCTCGCGGTGCTGCTGCACCGGCTCACGCAGTCGGTGGTGATCCGAGGGCTCGTGCTGCTGCCGTACCTGGTGGCCAACGTCGTCGTCGCGCTGCTGTGGTTCTGGATGCTCGACGCGCAGATCGGCGTCGTGAACCAGGTGCTCGGCGCGCTCGGGGTCGATGCGGTGGCGTTCTTCGGCAGCGAGGACTGGGCGATCCCGACCGTCGCGTTCGTCAACACCTGGCGCCACCTCGGCTACACCGCGCTGCTGATCTTCGCCGGGCTCCAGACGATCCCGCGGATCCTCTACGAGGCCGCTCGCGTGGACGGTGCCACGGAGTGGCAGATGTTCCGGCGCATCACCCTGCCCATGCTCCGGCCGGTGCTCGCGCTCGTACTCGTCGTGACGATGGTCGGTTCGTTCCAGGTCTTCGACACGGTGGCCGTCACCACCGCGGGCGGGCCGGCCGAGGCGTCGAACGTGATCCAGTACTACATCTTCGACCTGGCCTTCCAGCGGCTCGACTACGGCTACGCCGCGGCGGTGTCGGTCGTCCTGCTCGTCATCCTCGCCGTCATCGCGTTCGTCCAGCTGCGGCTGGCGCGGGCGAACGAATCGGACCTCGCCTGACACCCTGAGGAGCCCCGGATGGTCCACACCGACGTGACCACGGCCCCGCCGAACCCCGCGCCCACGACCGCGCCCGCCGCCACCCCGACGACCCTGCGGTTCGCGCCCGGCCGGATCCTCGCCTGGGCGGCGCTGATCGGGGTCGTCGCGATCACGCTGTTCCCGTTCTACTGGATGCTGCGCACGGCCCTGTCCAACGGCACGACGCTCGCCACCGGCGGCAGTTCGCTGCTCCCGGTGGACTTCACCTGGGGCGCGTTCCGCCGGGTGCTCGGCCTCGCCACGACGGAGGAGGCGCAGGCCGAAGGGGGCAGCGGGACGTCCGTCGAGTTCTGGGTCTACCTGCGCAACTCGGTGGTCGTGGCCACGCTGATCACCGCCGGGCAGGTGTTCTTCGGCGCCCTCGCCGCCTACGCGTTCGCCCGCCTACGCTGGCCCGGCCGGGACGCGGTGTTCTTCCTGTTCCTGACCGCGCTGATGGTGCCGCCGATCTTCACGCAGCTGCCGAACTTCCTGCTGATGCGCGACCTGGGCATCCTCAACACCTACTCCGCGGTCGTCCTCCCGTTCTTCTTCATGACGCCCTTCGCCATCTTCTTCCTCCGCCAGTTCTTCCTCGGCATCTCGAGCGAGATCGAGGAGGCGGCTCGGCTGGACGGGGCCGGGCACGTCCGCACGTTCTTCCGGATCATCGTGCCGATGAGCTGGGGCCCCGTCATCACCCTGGCCCTGCTGCAGTACGTCCAGGCGTGGAACGAGTACTTCTGGCCGCTGCTCGTGGCCAGCGAACGGGAGGTCCGGACGCTCACCGTCGCGCTCGGCGTGTTCCGCGCGCAGGAGCCGCAGGGCAACCCGGACTGGCCCGGCCTGATGGCCGCCACGCTCATCGCCGCCGTCCCGGTGCTCCTGCTGTTCCTCGCGTTCGGGCGCCGGATCGTCGACTCCATCGGCTTCTCGGGGATCAAGTGAGGGATCGACGCATGCGAAACCGTGTCCCGGCCGTCGCGGCCGCTCTCGTCGTCGCCCTCGTCGCCTGCGCGTGCGGCGCCCGCGGCCCGTCGGGCGGCGGGTACGGCGACACCGGCGAGATCACCTACTGGATGTGGGACTCGGGCCAGCTGCCCGCCTACCAGCAGTGCGCGAACGACTTCGAGGCCACGCACCCCGACATCGACGTCACGATCGAGCAGATGGGCTGGGACAACTACTGGGGCCGGCTGCTCACGGCCTTCGTGTCGGACGCGGCGCCGGACGTGTTCGTCGACCACACGTCCAAGTACGGCGACTACGTCTCGCGGGGGCTCATCGAGCCGCTCGACGGGCTCGTCGAGGAGTCGGGGATCGACCTGGGCCAGTACGTCGACGGCACGGCGCGGCTGTGGGTCGGGCCGGACGGGCGCCGCTACGGGCTGCCGAAGGACTTCGACGCGGTCGGCCTCTTCTACAACACCGAGATGGCCGCGGCCGCCGGCGTCACGCCTGCGCAGATGCAGGAGCTCACCTGGAACCCGGCCGACGGCGGGACGTACGAGGACGTGATCGCCCGGCTGACCGTCGACCGCAACGGCGTGCGCGGCGACGAGCCGGGGTTCGACAGGAACGCCGTAGCCACCTACGGGATCGGCCTGTCCGACGACCTCGGTGCGGGCGCCGGACAGACGCAGTGGTCGATGTACGCCGCCGCCACGGGCTGGAGCCACACCGACCGCGAGCTCTGGGGAACCCGCTTCAACTACGACGACCCGCGGTTCCAGGACACCATCAGCTGGTGGCGCGGCCTGATCGAGAAGGGTTTCATGCCGCCGCTGGAACAGACCATCGGCGGGTCGCTCTCCCAACAGCTGCAGGCGGGCCGCTACGCGATGGTCACCGAGGGCTCGTGGAACATCAACACGTTCGCGCAGCTCGGCGGGATCTCCCTCGCCACCGCGCCGACACCGATCGGCCCATCGGGGGAGCGGGCGACCATGTCCAACTCCCTCGCCGACTCGATCTCGACGGGCTCGCCGAACAAGGGCGCGGCCTGGGAGTGGGTGCGCTACCTCGCGTCGCCAGAGTGCCAGTCGGTGGTGGGGCAGGGCGGGGTGGTCCTCCCCGCCATCGCCAGCGAGGTGCCTGCGGCCGAAGCGCGCCTGGCCGAGCACGGGTACGACATCACGGCGTTCACCCGGCAGGTCCGGGACGGCACGACGGTGCTCTACCCGGTGGCCGAGAACGCCGCGGACGTCGACTCGGTCATGAAGAACGCGATGGAGCGGGTGATGTCCTTCGCGGCGGACCCGTCGTCGCTCACGGAGGTCAACGCCGAGGTGAACGCCCTGTTCACGAGCGGCTGACCGGGCTCAGGCGGCGGCGCCCGCGGTGCCCAGCACGTGGGTCTGGATCGCGACGGCGGCGCCGCCCCGCGCCCACTCGGTGAACGGGAACGGCCGGACCTCCACAGGGGTGGGCCCGGCGTCCTGGTTGCGGTTCTCCAGCACCGCGGCGTCGAGCTCGGCGCCGGCCAGGTCGACGAGGCCGATGCCGTCGCCGGTGAGGATGACCAGCTCGGGGTCGACGAGGTTGGCGATGTCGGCGACGAGCAGGCCGAGCGCCCGGCCGCCGTCCCGCACCACGCGCAGGGCGGCGGGCTGCCCGGCCCTGGCGAGCGCCAGCGCCTCGGCGTGGTCCACGGGGTGCCCGACGGCCTGGGCGACGGCGCCCGCGATCGCGTCGGAGGCGAGCAGCGCGTGCGCGCAGCCCCGGTGGCCGTCGGCGCACACGCCCCACCCGAAGAGCGGGCGGTGCCCGATCGAGCCGCCGCCGCCGTGTGCGCCCTCCACGAGCCGGTCGTGCACCACGATCCCGCAGCCGACGCCGACGCCGATCGTGATGACGACGAGCGAGTGCATGCCCCGCCCCGGGCCGAACCAGTGCTCGGCGACGGTGAGCGCCCGCACGTCGTTCTCCACCACCGAGGGGAGCCCTGCGGCCTCCTCCAGCAGGTCCGCGAGTGGGACGGTGTGGTCCCACCGCAGGTAGTGGGCCCGGGCGACCTCCCGGCGCTCGCGCACGAAACCGCCGATGCCCACCCCGAGGCCCGCCACATCCCCGCCGGCGGCGGAGCGGAGGTGCTCGACTGCGGCCGCGGCGGTCGCGACGACCGCGGCGGGATCCCGCGCCGGGAGGGGCACGGTGTGCTCGGCGAGCACGGTCGCCCGCATGTCGGTGACGACGCCGAAAAGGGTGTCGCCGGTGATCTTCATGCCGAGGAACCGGCGGGCCGAGGGCGCCACGTCGAGCGGGAGCGAGGGCCTGCCGGTGCGCGTGTGCACGTCGGTGCTGCCCTCGACCAGCAGCCCGGAGTCGACCAGCGGGCGGGTGAGCCGGGTCAGCGACCCGGCCGAGAGGCCGAGCCGGCGGGCCAGCTCGGCGCGGGGAAGCGGCCCGTGCCGCAGCACCTCCACGGCGACGCGCTGCTGGCTCCCGTCGAGCGCCGGCCAGTCGGCGGCGACGGGAGTTTCTTGCGCGACGGAACTCACGGGGGAACAGTACCGGGCGCAGCCGGCGAGATCCCGGATCTCACCGGTCCGCGCGCAGGCGTCAGGCGGGGTCGCGCACGATCGGGCAGCTCATGCACCGTGGCCCGCCGCGCCCGCGGCCCAGCTCGCCGCCGGGGATGTCGAGCACCTCGATGCCGTGCCTGCGCAGGTGCGTATTGGTCGTGACGTTGCGCTCGTAGGTCACCACCACGCCGGGTGCCACGGCGAGGGCGTTGCACCCGTCGTCCCACTGCTCGCGCTCCGCCGCGTGGACGTCCTGCTCGGCGGTGAGCACCCGCACCGACGGCAGGCGCATCGCGGCGGCGATTGCGAGGTGCATCTGCTCGGGCGGGTGGTCGGTGACGTCCAGCTCCTTCTCCGAGGCGCCCGGGCGAACGGTGTAGGCCGGCAGGAGGCCGAGCCCCGCGTACTCCACGAACGTCTCCGGGTCGACCATCGTCATCACGGTGTCGAGGTGCATGAAAGCCCGGGCCTGCGGCATCCGGAGCGCGACGATGCGGTCCACCTCGCCGCCCGCGAAGAGCCTGCGCGCCAGCCGCTCGACGCCCTGAGGCGTGGTGCGCTCGCTGAGCCCGACGACCAGCGCGCCGCCCCCGAGCACGAGCATGTCCCCACCCTCGGTGGTGGCGGGCCCGTTGATCGAGCCCTCGGACCAGATGGCGTAGTCGGCCCCCACGAACAGCGGGTGCCAGCGGTAGACGGCCTCGTAGTGCACAGTCTCGCGCATCCGGGCCTTCTTGCGCATGCTGTTGATCGCCACCCCGCCGTAGATCCACGCGGATGTGTCACGCGTGTAGAGGTGGTTGGGCAGCGGCTCGAGCACGAAGTCGTCCGGGTCGAGCACATGGAAGGCGATCGAGCGCGGCTCCGGGATGCGGTCGAGCACCTCGCGCTTGGTGATCCCGCCGATCAGGTGCTCGGTGAGGGTGCTGGTGTCCATCGCGTCGAAGCAGTTGCGCAGCGCGTCGATGGCGAGCGGGCCGTAGACGCGGTCGTCGAAGATGCGGTCGAGGACGTACTTGCGCGCCTCCGGGATGTCGACGGCCGTGCGCAGCAGGTCACCGAACAGGTGCACGACGACGCCGAGCTCGCGCAGTAGGCCGGCGAACCGATCGTGCTCCTCCTGGGCCCGCGACACCCACAGCACGTCGTCGAACAGCAGGCGCTCCTTGTTGCCGGGCGTCAGACGCTTCAGCTCGATGCCGGGCCGGTGCACGATGACCTGCCGCAGCACGCCGACCTCGGAATCCACGCGGTACATGTCCACATCCTCTCGCCGCGGCCCGCCCGCCGCCCGCAACGTGTGAGTCGGGGTCAGCCGAGAGTGATCTCGAGTTGCGGCGGTGCCCTCCGCAGACCCGATGCGCTTCCAGCCCAGCGGGTCGCCCTCGTCCGAGCAGGACGTGGGGTGCGCGGCCTGACGACCGACGTGCCGCGCGTGCGGCGGGCGGCCCGGGAGGGCTACGGCGCGGTGACTGCAGCGCTGCGCCGGGTGCGTGCCGAGCCCTGATCAACGCGCGCCGCGGTGCAGTGGGCAGGGCGCGCCCGCGCATTTGCAGGCTCTGCACACACATACGCACCGAGTGGCACCGTGAGATGGACATCAGCGCGAATCCGCCAACCAAAAGCAGCTCCGCTGTCCATCTCACGACCCGCCGGGAAGTGGGTGGACGCGTATGTGTGTGCAGAGCCTGGGGGCCGCCCGCAGGTGTCGGGGTCGGGTCTGCGGACAAGATCGGCGCGCGTTCAGCCGGTTGCTCCGAACGGCCTGCCGTGGGTTCCGGCGTCCGTCAGCATCTCCGGGCGGAGCATCCCGAACATCACTGTCTGCAACAGCTCGGCAGTGACCTCGGCCGGCTCCTCCGCGCGGTTGATGCTGCGGAGCAGGAGCAGGTTGATGATCATCCCGCTCACCTCGAGGGCGCTCGGGAAGTCGCGCAGCTCGCCGGTGCGCTGCCCCTGCTCGATGAGGAAGCGGATCGTGTCGGGGAGCGGGGCCACGATGCGCGGGTCCAGTTCGTCGCCGGGTTCCGGCGGGCCGGCCACCCTGATCGTGTACTCCTGCACGGCCGACCAGAACGCCGCGGTGAGCCTGCGGTTGCGGTAGCTGATCCGCGAGAGCGCTCTGATCTGGTCAGACAGGGCGTCGATGACCGAGCGCCCGGACTCGAGGTCGCGGTCGGCCTGCACCAGCAGGGGGCGGACCATCGGCCCATAGATGTGCCCGACGAGGGCGTGCTTCGAGGGGAAATGGTTGTACGCTGTGGCGGCGCTCACCCCGGCTGCGGCAGCCACGTCCTCCATACGTGTGTTACTCCAGCCGCGCGCGCTGAACGTTGCTTCGGCTGCATCGAGCAACGCTCGCCGTGTGCGGTCGCGCTTGGTCTGGGCTGCGCGCACGCGGGGATCGTCGGCCCTGGCCCGATCGGTGGGAGGCATTGAGCGCAGAGTAACCAACTTTTGGTCGAACTTCTCTTGACTCCAAGTTGGGCGTCACTCAAACTGCGTACTTGAACGTCGAACGACTTCGATCACCGTTGGGCACGGCGGCGAGCGGAGGCACGGAGGGGAAACCGGGGAGCGGGCCCGCGGTCGGGGGACTGGCGGGTATCTGCGAGCGACTCACGGGTCTCCTGTGTACGACCGCATGACATGTCCCGCATCGGGCAACCGGTCCAGGGCATCCGCGTTCACACCCGTGGCACTGCTGCGGGCAGGGGAGGGGACCCGAACGATGTACCGATCTGTGGATCGACGCGCCGCGGGCGCGCCGACGCAACTATGAGCGCGCCGGCCGGGGTCGAGCCCCCTGTCGAAGCGCAGCGCTTCCGCCAACTTCGCGATGGCGCGGCCCCGATCGACGAGCCTTGGGTCGACGGCCTCGCGGCCGTCCCGTCGGTCGAGCCGGCAGCCGAGAACCCGCAGCCGCTGCTCGAGCGCCTGGTCGCGGCCGCGGTGGAAGGCGACCTGGAGGCCAAGGAACAGCTGCTGGGGGAGATCCACCGGCTGGTTCTGCGTTACTGCAGGGGCCGGCTGGGCCGGCAGGAGACCGTGATCGGGTCGGCCGACGACGTGGCGCAGGAGGTGTGTCTCGCCGTCGTGAACGCGCTGCCGGGTTACACCCTGCGCGGGCTGTCGTTCCGGGCGTTCGTCTACGGGATCGCGGCCCACAAGGTGACCGACGCCTTCCGCGCGATCGGGCGCAACCGCGCGGAGCCGATGGCGGACCTGCCGGACACCCCGCTCGTGCACGACGGTCCGGAGCAGCGGCTGCTCATCGGCGAGATGACCGAGCGACTGGGCGAGTTGCTGCTGCGGCTGACCCCGCGCCAGCGCGAGGTGCTCGTACTGCGCATCGCGGTCGGGCTGAGCGCGGAGGAGACCGCCGGCGTGGTCGGCTCCACGCCCGGCGCCGTGCGCGTCACGCAGCACCGAGCGCTCAACCGGCTCCGCCGGATCGTGATGGCCGTCGACGTCGATGTCCCCGACGCGGACCTGGACGAGGAGTAGGTCGCGGGCCTGAGGTAGCAAGTCGCGCAGGCGTCGCCCGTCCGGGGCACCGGACGGGCCCGCCCACGTGCTGCGGAGCTGATGAGGGGTAGTCTGGAAGCGATCAACACCGGCAGGCGTGCGGAAACCGAGGAGGCTTCGTGTCGGCTGGCCAGATCGCGGCGCTCATCGCTGCGGGGGCCTTCGTGGTCCTGGTGCTGCTGCTGGCCGTCCCGCTCCTGAAGCTCGGCCGCACGCTCGACGAGGCCACCGTCGCCATCCGCAAGGCGCACGAGGGCAGCGCCCCGCTGCTGGACAACGCGCAGACCACGTTGCACCAGGTCAACACGCAGCTTGAGCGGGTGGACGGCATCACGTCGAGCGCGCGCACGGTCACGAGCAACGTCTCGGTCCTCACCTCACTGTTCACCGCCACCCTCGGCGGCCCGCTCGTGCGGGCCGCGGCGTTCACCTACGGGCTGAACAGGGCCGTCAAGGCGCGCCGCGCCGGGCGGGACGCCGGCGCCCATTCCCTGCGCACCCGTCCGGGCCGCGGCCGCCGCAGGGGGAGCAGGTGAAGAGGCTCTTCTGGCTCGGCGTCGGGGTCGCCGTCGGCGCGTACGTCACGAGGCGGGCCACCGAGGCCGCCCACAGTCTCACCCCGGCAGGCGTGGGGGCGAACATCGCCGACGGGCTGCGTGAGCTGGGCGCCGGTCTCGGGGCCTTCGGCGCCGAGGTGCGCGCCGGCATGACGGAGCGGGAGCGGGAGCTCGCCGCGCTGGTGGAGCGGCAGACGGGCGCATCCCTGCCGACCTACTCCGACGCGCTGGCTGAGCCGCAGCCCACGGTGTCGCCCGCACCACGTCCCGGCGCGCGAGCGCGCCGGGCAGGGGCGCCGCGCTAGCGCAGGCACGCGTTCGCGCCGTCCCCTGCCGTTCCGCCTCCCCGTCCGTGCGGGAGACTAGGAGGACAGACGCGCCTCCCGTTCCGCTCCTGCTCCCAGCAGGCACCCCAAGGAAGCCCAGCCGTGCAGACCCACGAGATCGCCCGCCGGTTCAGCCAGTACTTCGCCGACCACGGCCACACGCGTGTGCCGAGCGCGTCGCTGATCCTCGACGACCCGACGCTGTTGTTCGTCAACGCCGGGATGGTGCAGTTCAAGCCCTACTTCCTCGGCCAGGCCCCGCCGCCGTACCCGCGCGCGACGTCGATCCAGAAATGCGTGCGCACGGGCGATATCGATGAGGTCGGCCGCACGACCCGGCACAACACGTTCTTCCAGATGGCCGGGAACTTCTCCTTCGGCGACTACTTCAAGGCCGGGGCGATCGAGCACGCCTGGAACCTGGTGACGGGCAGCCAGGACGCCGGCGGCTATGGCTTCGACCCCGACCGCATCTGGGTCACCGTCTACGACGACGACGACGAGGCCATCGGCCTCTGGCGCAAGATCGCCGGGCTGCCGACGGAGCGCATCCAGCGCCGCGGCGGCGAGGACAACTACTGGGACATGGGTGTGCCGGGTCCCGGCGGCCCGTGCTCGGAGATCTACTTCGACCGAGGCCCTCAGCACGGTCGCGACGGCGGGCCGGAGGCCGACGAGGACCGCTACCTCGAGATCTGGAACCTCGTCTTCATGCAGGACGAGCGCGGGGAGCTCTCGCCAAAGAAGGGCTACCCGCCGGTCGGCACGCTGCCGAAGAAGAACATCGACACGGGCATGGGCGTCGAGCGGGTCGCCTACCTGCTGCAGGGCGTCGACAACGTCTACGAGACCGACCTCGTGCGCCCTGTCATCGCGCGCGCCGAGGAGTTCTCCGGCCGCCGGTACGGATCCTCCCCCGAGGACGACGTGCGGTTCCGGGTGATCGCCGACCATGCCCGGTCCGGCGTGATGATCATCGGCGACGGTGTGACGCCGTCGAACGAGGGCCGCGGGTACGTGCTGCGCAGGCTGCTGCGCCGGATCGTGCGCTCGTCGCGGCTGCTGGGTGTGCACGAGCCGGTCCTGCCGGCGTTCGCCGAGGTCGTCCGCGACGCGATGGCCCCGTCCTACCCCGAGCTGGCCACCGACTTCGAGCGGATCTCCGCCGTCGTGCGCGCGGAGGAGGAGGCGTTCCTCTCCACGCTCACCGCTGGGTCGAAGATCTTCGACACCGCCGTCGCGGCCACGAAGGAGTCGGGCGGCACGCAGCTGGCGGGCGACAAGGCGTTCCAGCTGCACGACACCTACGGCTTCCCGATCGACCTGACGCTGGAGATGGCCTCGGAGGCCGGCCTCACCGTCGACGAGCAGGGCTTCCGCTCGCTGATGGAGGAGCAGCGCTCCAGGGCCAAGGCCGACGCCGCGGCCCGGAAGACCGGCCACCTCGGTGTGCAGGCCTATCGCACGGTGCTGGACAACGCCGGGACCAGCGACTTCCTCGGTTACGACGAGCTCGTCGCGGACGCGGCGATCGTCGGGCTCATCGTCGACGGCGTGGGCGTCCCGGCGGTGGGTCAGGGCACCGCGGTGGAGGTCGTGCTCGACCGCACCCCGTTCTACGCCGAGGGCGGCGGCCAGCAGGCCGACATGGGTGTGATCGTGGGGGCGGACTTCACGATCACCGTCTCCGACGTGCAGGCGCCGGTCCCCGGGCTGATCGTGCACCGGGGCGTCGTCACCGCGGGCGAGGCCCGCATCGACGTCCAGGTGCACGCCGAGGTCGACACCGAACGGCGGGCCGCCGTCTCGCGGGCGCACTCGGCCACGCACCTCGTGCACGCGGGGATGCGCCGGGCCCTCGGCGACGCCGCGGCCCAGGCCGGCTCGCTCAACGCCCCCGGCAGGCTCCGCTTCGACTTCACCTCGCCCGCGGGCGCGGTCCCGCCGTCGGTGCTCGCCGACGTCGAGGACGAGGTCAACGCCGTGCTGATCGCCGACCACGACGTGCGTGCCTTCGTCACCTCGCAGGAGGAGGCCCGCAAGCTCGGGGCGCTGGCGCTCTTCGGGGAGAAGTACGGCGACGAGGTGCGCATCATCGAGATCGGCGAGTACTCCCGTGAGCTGTGCGGCGGCACCCACGTGCTCCGCTCCGGGCAACTCGGGCTGGTCAAGCTGCTGGGGGAGGCCTCGATCGGCTCCGGTGTCCGCCGCGTGGAGGCCCTCGTCGGGCTCGACGCGTTCCGCTACCTCGCGAAGGAGCACGTGCTCGTCTCCCAGCTCGCCGAGCAGTTCAAGGCGAAGCCGGAGGAGCTGCCGGAGCGGATCAACGGGATCGTCGAGCGGCTGCGGCAGGCCGAGCGGGAGCTGGAGAAGGTGCGCGCCGACGCCGTGCTGTCGTCGGCGGGGGCGCTCGCCGAGGGTGCCGAGGACGTCGACGGCGTGGCGCTGGTCGCTGTTGCGGCCCCGGACGGGGTGGGCGGCAACGACCTGCGTGCGCTCGCCTCCGACGTGCGCGGGCGGCTGGGCGCCCGCCCGGGTGTGGTCGCGTTGTTCTCGGCCGACGGGGAGAAGGTGTCGTTCGTCGTCGCCACCACCTCCGCGGCCCGGGACCGCGGCCTCGCGGCGGGCAAACTCGTGCCCGCGTTCGCCCCGGCGGTGAGCGGGCGCGGCGGCGGCAAGCCCGACCTCGCCCAGGGCGGCGGCACGAACCCCGCAGGCGTCGCGGAGGCCGTGGCGGCGCTCCGCGCCGCGCTCCGGGCGGCGTGACCGCAGGCGGGTCACCCCGCGGTCGGCGCCTCGGGATCGACGTCGGCGCGGTCCGGGTCGGGGTGGCGCTCTCCGACCCGGACGGCGTGCTCGCCACGCCCCTCGTCACCGTGCCGCGTGACGTGGATGGTGGTTCCGACGTGCGCTCGATCGCAGGCCTCGTCGCCGAGCACGAGGCCGTCGGCGTGGTGGTCGGGCTCCCGCGCACGCTCGCCGGGCGCGAGGGGCCGGCCGCGGAGGCCGCGCGCGGGTTCGCCGTCGCCCTGGAGGGTGCGCTCGACGTGCCGGTGGAGCTGTCGGACGAGCGGCTGACCACCGTGGTGGCGACCCGGCAGCTGCGGGAACGGGGCGTGAAAGGCCGCAGGCAGCGGGCCGTTGTTGATCAAGCCGCGGCCGTCGCGATCCTCCAGAGCTGGCTCGATGCGGCCCGACGGCGCTGACCCGGGGATGCGGCCCGGCACGCGCAATGGTTACGCTCCGGTCTCGTGAACCCGGACGGATGGGACCCGCCACGGCCGCGCCACCACGCCCCGGTCGGCGCCCGGCCTGGTCACCGCCGAGGCCCCGGGTTCGCTCCGGGTCCCGGTCAGGGTCCTGGGCGCGGACCCGTCCCCGGCTACGGACCGGCGGGATCGCCCCGTCCACCGGCTCCACCTGCGGGCCCGCACCAGTCCGGATCGCGAAACCAGTCCGGCTTCCGCGGGCAGGTGCCACCCCCGATCGGCCCGGCCGGCCCGGGCGGCCCTGAGGAACAGACGGGACCCGTGCGTCAAGTGGCCCCGGCGGCGGCCACAGCCGGTGACGAGCCGCCGGACGGGCCGGTAGAGCCCCCGCGGCACCGGGCGGGCGGGCGCGAGCCGTCCCGCGGCCGCGGGCGGCGCACGGGCGTGTTCGTGCTGGCGGTGCTCGTGCTCCTCGGCGCGGTCGTCGGGGGAGGCGCCTATGTCTACAACGCCTACTTCGTCACGCCCGACTTCGAGGGCGAGGGCCACGGCGAGGTCACCATCCAGGTCGAGCAGGGCGACTCGGGCACCAAGATCGGCAACGAGCTGGTCCAGCGCGGGGTCATCGCGAGCGTCGAGGCGTTCGTCAAGGCCTCGGAGAACGACAGCCGGGTCCGTTCGGTCCAGCCGGGCTACTACCAGCTTCGCCAGGAGATGTCCGCCGCCTCGGCCGTCGCGCTCCTCCTCGATCCGGCGGCCCGGGTGGGGCAGCTGGAGATCCGCGGCGGGGTGCAGCTGGACGACACGCGAGCCCCGGACGGCACGGTGGCGCCCGGCGTGCTCACCCTCATCTCCCAGGCCACGTGCGGCAAGCACGACGGCGTGGAGCAGTGCCTGTCGGCCGACGAGCTGCGCACGGCCATGACCGACACCGACCCGGCGGCGCTCGGCGTGCCGGAGTGGGCGCTGGACGCGGTGAACGCCGCTGACCCCAAGCGCCGCCTCGAGGGACTGCTGGTCCCCGGCCGCTACGACGTGCCGCCGAACACACCCGCCGTGGACGTGCTGCGGGGCCTGCTCACCACGTCGGCGGCGCGGCTGGCGGCGTCCGGGCTGGTGACGGGCGCCCAGCAGATCGGCTCCTCGCCCTACGAGGTGCTGACGCTCGCGTCGCTCGTGGAGAAGGAGGGCATCACACCGGACATGCCCAAGGTGTCCCGGGTGATCTACAACCGGCTCGGCGCTGGGCGGCGCCTCGAACTGGACTCGATGGTCAACTACCCCCTCGACCTACAGGCACTGCGCACCACTCCCGAAGACCGGGCGCGTCCCGGCCCGTACAACAGCTACGCGGTGACGGGCCTGCCGCCCACCCCGATCTCGGCGCCGGGCCAGGCAGCGATCGAGGCGGCGCTGGCCCCCGAGCCGGGGCCGTGGTTCTACTTCGTGCGGTGCCAGGCCGACGGCACGTCCTGCTTCGCCGAGACGTACGCCCAGCACACGGAGAACGTGCGTGCGGCGCAGGCCAGCGGGGCCTTCTAAAGGTCTTCCGGAGATCCTTCTAGAGGTCTTCCGGAGATAAGGGCCCGGCTAGAGTTCGTTCTGGTCGGGCGGACGGCCGAAGAAGCCGGGTGGCGGCTCCGGTGACGGTCTTGCCGTGCGGTCGGCCGGGGCGGTCGCGGCGCCGGCGAGACGACGCACGTCGGTACCGGTCAGCACCCTCGCGGGGAACGGGTCGGCCGCGGCGCGGCGGGTGAGCTCGTCGACGGGGAGGTGCTGCGCGCTGCCGAGCAGCACGAGGTTGCCGAACCCACGCCCGTGCAGGATGGCGGGCGCCGCGACCACGGCCACGTCCGCGAAGCGCGCCAGGGCCGCAGCCACCTGCGTGCGCGCGAAGCGCAGCTCGCCGCCGTCGGCCACGTTGGCCGCGTACACCCCGCCCGGGGCGAGCACCGCCGCCGCGGCGGACAGGAACTCCGCGGACGTCAGGTGCGCCGGCGTGCGGGCGCCGGCGAAGACGTCGAGCACGAGCAGGTCGGCCGTGCCGGGCGGGATCCGGGTGAGCGCGGCGCGCGCGTCGCCGATGGTGACGTCGATGCCGAGCCCGTCGGCGGGGAGCCGGGAGGCGACGAGGTCGACCAGCCCGGCGTCGACCTCGACGACGAGCTGGGAGGCGCCGGGTCGGGTCGCCGCGACGTAGCGGGCGAGCGTCCAGGCGCCGCCGCCGAGGTGGAGCACGCGGGGCCGAGCCGCCGGGAGCAGGTCGACGACGTGCCCGAGTCGGCGGACGTACTCGAACTCGAGGTGGGTGGGGTCGTCGAGGTCGACGTGGGACTGCGCGGTGCCGTTGAGCAGGAGCGTCCAGCCCTGTGGGCGGTCGGGGTCGCCGACGAGCTCGGCGAGACCGTGGTCGACCTCGGCCCGCACGAGAGCGCGCGCCACCCGGCCGATCTGCTTGTTGCGGTCTGGCGTCACGGGGCCGGCTCCTGCGTCGGGCGGGGAGCGGCCCGCGGTGGCGAGTTCAGCGGGGACCTGCCCAGCCGTAGACGTGGCCGAGGCGCAACGTCAGCAGTAGCCGGCGGTCGGCGACCATCGCGGCGCGGTACTCGTCCCAGTCGGGGTGTTCGCCCCGTGCGTCGCGGTAGTACGCGACGAGTGCCTCGACGGTTGCGTCGTGCTGGTCCTGCGCGACGGGCGTCAGCTCGGCGGTGCCCTCGCCGACGGCGTAGGCGTACTGGTCGGGGCGGGTGACGTGGTAGCTGGCGCGGGGGTCGCGGCGCAGGTTGCGGGTCTTCGCGCGGTCGTCGGTGACCGAGATCCGCAGGGTGCGGGTCACGGGGTCGAACGCGTGGCCGACGACCGATGACTGTGGGCGCCCGTCCTCCTTGAGCGTGATGAGGATGCCCCGCGGCACCTGCGCGAACAGGTCGAGCAGACCGGACTGGTCTGCCGTCGTGCTCTCCGTCATGGGCGCTCCTCGGGTGCGTGGCGGGTCGGGCCGGCGGCCGACTCCCCCTACCAGGGTCCTGAACAACTCCGCCCGTAGCGCCCGCCTGGGCGTCGCGCAGTAGGGCCGAGTTGTTCGGGGCGCTCCTAGCACAGCACACCGACACCCTTGGGCCCTTCGGCCGCTCCCCATAGCCCACCTGTCCACCTCGCCACTCCTCCATCCACAGTTTCCCGCTCGCTCCTCCCAGAACCCCGATCCCGGCCACGATCACTCTCATGACCGATCGCGCGGCTCTCGCCGCGGCGGGAGTGGCAGCGGGAATCGCAGCGGGAATCGCAGCGGGAGGAGTGGCGGGATGGGTACTGGGCTGGGGTGCGCGGGTGCTCCTGGGGCGGTTGCGGCGGGGCGCGCGAGTGCCGGGGTTCTGGTGCGAGGCCGGGGTCGCGGTGGTGTGGGCGGCGGTCGTCGCGGGCTGGGTGGCCGGGCTCCTGCCGGCGCAGTGGGTTCCGGCGCTGCTGGGCCTGGGCTGGCTGGCCGTGGCGGCGGGCGCGGTCGACGTGGTCCACCGGCGGCTCCCCGATGCCCTGACGCTCCCCGCGCTGCCCGTGGCACTTCTGCTCCTGCTGCCGGTTGGGCCGGGCGGGGTGCTCACCGGCGCCGCCGGCGCGCTGGTCGCCGCGGCGTGCCATGCCGGGCTGCACCTGCTCGACCGGCGGGCGATCGGGGCAGGCGACGTCAAGTTGGCGGCGCCGCTCGGGGCGGTGCTCGCGGCGGTGAGCTGGCCTGCGCTGGTGCTCGCCGCGGTGCTGGCGGCGCTGCTCACCGGGCTGGCGGCGGTCGCCGGGTTCGCCACGGGCCGGCTGGCGCGCGGAGCGGCGCTGCCGCACGGGCCGTCGATGCTCGCGGCCACGTGGCTGGTCACCGCGTGGCTGGCCGCCGCGGGGGCGGCGGGGAGCGGTGGTGCGGGGTGAGAGAATCGGGGGCGTGCTGCGCTGGATCACCGCCGGGGAGTCCCACGGTCCTGCCCTGGTGGCCGTGCTGGAAGGCATGGTCGCCGGGGTCGAGATCACCACCAAGGAGCTCGCCGCCGAGCTTGCCCGTCGCCGCCTCGGCCACGGCCGCGGGGCGCGGATGAAGTTCGAGGCCGACGAGCTGGAGGTGATCGGTGGCGTCCGGCACGGTGTCACGCAGGGTGGACCGGTGGCCGTGCGGATCGGCAACTCGGAGTGGCCGAAGTGGGAGACGGTCATGGCGGCCGACCCGGTCGACCCGGAGCTGATTGCGGGCCGGGCCCGCAACGCGCCACTCACCCGGCCCCGTCCGGGGCACGCCGACCTGGCGGGTATGACGAAGTACGGGTTCGACGACGCCCGGCCGGTCCTGGAGCGGGCCAGTGCGCGGGAGACTGCGGCCCGCGTGGTGCTGGGCACGGTGGCGAAGGCGTTCCTCGAGCAGGCGCTGGACGTCTCGATCGTGTCGCACGTGGTCGCGCTCGGTGCCGCCGAGGCGCCCGAGGACGAGCGGCCCGGTCCCGGCGATCTGGAGCGCGTCGACGCCAGCCCCGTGCGGGCGTACTCGGATGCGGCCACCGAGGCGATGGTTGCGGAGGTGGACGCGGCGCAGCGCGACGGCGACACGCTCGGCGGCGTGGTCGAGGTGATCGCCTACGGGCTTCCCGTGGGGCTCGGCTCGTATGTGCAGAGCGACCGGCGGCTCGACGCCCGCCTCGCCGGGGTGCTGATGGGCATCCAGGCGATGAAGGGCGTGGAGATCGGCGACGGCTTCCGCACCGCTGCGCGGCGGGGGAGCGTCGCGCACGACGAGATGATCCCGGGCGACCCCGTGAAGCGCCTGTCCAACCGCGCGGGGGGCATCGAGGGCGGCATGACCAACGGCGAGCCGGTGAGGGTCCGTGTGGCGATGAAGCCGATCTCCACGGTCCCGCGGGCGCTCCAGACGGTGGACATGGCCACCGGAGAGCCCGCGCAGGCCATCCACCAGCGTTCGGACGTGTGCGCGGTGCCGGCCGCCGGGGTGGTGGCCGAGGCGATGGTCGCGCTGGTGCTGGCCGACGCGGCGCTGGAGAAGTTCGGCGGCGACTCGCTGGCCGAGACCCGCCGCAACCTCCGCGCCTACCGGGACGCCGCGGAGGGCTGAGCCGCGCGCCGCGGTGACGCAGCGGCAGGTGGGGCGGTCCCCGGCCCCGACCGGCGCGGGGCGTGCCTGCGCCCGTTCGGGGTCAGGCGCGACGAACGGCCGGGTCAGTACTCCGTGGGCCGGGCCTGCGGTGGCCCCTGCTCGGGGCGTCGCGCGGCGCGGCGAGTGCGCCCGGTGCCGCGGCCGCGGCGGGTGCCGGCGTGGAAGGCGGCCGCGCGGTCCGGCCGGTCGATGCGTTCGATCCGGTCGGTGCGCTCGGCCCGATCAGCACTCTCAGGGGGTGGGGCGGGGGCGGGGGGGTGGGGCGATTGCGCGTCGAACGCCGCGAACGGGGTGCCGGTTCCTGCGCTGTGCTGCGTGCGCAGTTGCGGTTCCAGATGGGCCTGCCGCCGGCGCCGGGGGAGCGGGAGCTGCTCGCGGGCCGGGGTCGGGCCATCCGGGGTGCGGGGCGCAGCGTCCCCGCCGCTCTCGCCGTGCTCCACGAATGCTCCGATCGTGCGAATCGGCTGGTGCTTTCGCCACACTCCGGCGTCGCGGCCGGGTGGTTCGCACATTAACCGACCAGTGGAACGGCGAGAGGCAGGCTGCGGTGTGACGCGGCGCGCGGCGACTTCCCCGCGGTGACTTCTCGTTCCGGCCGCCGGGCGGTCGGCGGTGCCGGACGGACGGTCGGGCGCTGGAGGTCGGGCGCTGGAGGTCGGGCGCTGCGGGGCGGTCACTACCCTGAGGTCGTGAGTTCGGAGAGACGTCCGTCCCTGGTCCTCGTCGGCCCGCCGGGGTCCGGCAAGACCACGGTCGGCCAGGTGCTGGCGCGCCGGCTCGGTGTGGGGTTCACCGATGTCGACGAGCTGATCGTCGACCGCGCCGGGAAGGCGATCTCGGACATCTTCCTGCAGGACGGCGAGGACGTGTTCCGCGCGCTGGAGCGGGAGGTCGTGGCCGAGGCGCTGGCGGGCGTCAACGGCGTGCTGGCGCTGGGTGGCGGGTCGGTGCTGGCGGCCGAGACGCGGGAGCGGCTGCGCGGGCACCGCGTGGTGCATCTGACCGTCGGGCTGGCGGACGGACTGCGCCGCACAGGGATGTCCACGGCCCGGCCGCTGCTCGCCGGCGTCAACCCGCGGGCCACGTTCAAGGCGCTGCTGGACGCGCGGGCCCCGCTGTACCGGGAGGTCGCCACCGTCGAGATCGACACCGCCCGGCGCAGCGCGAACCAGGTGGCGCGGGCGGTGCTGGAGGCGCTGGGCGAGCTCCCTGCGTCCGCGCCGCCGGACCCGGTGGACCCCGACGACCCGCTCGACCAGGCCACCCCGCACCACGGCGCGGTGCTGCCGGACCCGTCGATCCGTTCCTGAGCCGGTGCGCGGCCGAGGGGTGTCGTGGCGTCAGTAGGGTGCTTCTCGTGAGCGAGACCGTGCGGATCGACGTCGCCTCCGAGCGGCCGTACCCCGTGCTCGTGGGCCGGGGTGTCCGCGAAGAGCTGGCCGGTGTGGTCAGTGGCCTCGGCGCGACGGTTGCGCTGATCGTCCACCAGCGGGCGCTCGCGGACGTCGCCGAGCAGGTGCGCGCCGATCTCGACGCCGCGGGCGTCGACGCCCACCGGGTCGAGGTGCCGGATGCCGAGGAGGGCAAGACGCTCCTGACGGCCGGTTACTGCTGGGACGTGTGCGGGCAGATCGGCCTGACGCGCGGCGACGTGGTCGTCTCCCTCGGGGGCGGGGCGGCCACCGACCTCGCCGGGTTCGTGGCGGCTACCTGGATGCGCGGGGTGCGTGTCGTGCACGTGCCCACGACGCTCCTGGCGATGGTCGACGCTGCCGTGGGCGGGAAGACGGGCATCAACACCGGCGCGGGCAAGAACCTGGTGGGCGCCTTCCACGAACCGTCGGCGGTGTTCGCGGACCTGAGCGTGCTGGACACACTCCCGCTCGCCGAGCTGGTGGCGGGCAGCGCGGAGATCATCAAGGCCGGGTTCATCGCGGACCCGGTGATCCTCGACCTGGTGGAGGCGGGGCCTGCGGCCGCGCTCGACCCTGCGGGCTCGGTGCTGCCGGAGCTGGTGCGCCGCTCCATCCAGGTGAAGGCCGACGTCGTCGCCGCCGACCTGCGCGAGTCGCATCTGCGGGAGATCCTGAACTACGGCCACACGCTGGGCCACGCCATCGAGCGCCGCGAGGACTACCGCTGGCGGCACGGGGCGGCGGTGAGCGTCGGGCTGGTGTTCGCCGCCGAGCTGGCCCGCCAGGCAGGGCGCCTCGACGACGTCACCGCCGACCGGCACCGCGCGGTGCTGGCGGCGGTCGGGCTGCCGGTGAGCTACGAACCCGGCGCGCTGCCGGAGCTGGTGGAGAGCATGCGCGGGGACAAGAAGGCCCGGGCGGGCACGCTGCGGTTCGTCGTGCTGGACGGGCTCGCGAAGCCCGGCCGGCTGGAGGCCCCGGCGCCGGAGCTGCTGGAGCGCGCGTACGCGGCGGTGGCCCGATGACGACGAGCGCGACGAACGCGATGAGCAAGGTCCTCGTCCTCAACGGGCCCAACCTGGGCCGGCTCGGCACACGCGAGCCGTCGGTGTACGGGCGCACCACGTACGCCGACCTCGTCGCGCTCTGCGAGCGCACCGGCAAGGACCTGGGCCTGGACGTGGAGGTCCGCCAGACCGACCACGAGGGCGAGCTGCTCGGCTGGCTGCACGAGGCCGCGGACGCCGGATGGCCCGTGGTGCTCAACGCCGGGGCGTGGACGCACACGTCCGTGGCGGTGCGGGACGCGTGCGCTCAGCTCACGGCGCCGCTGGTGGAGGTACACATCACGAACGTGCACAAGCGCGAGGAGTTCCGCCATCACTCCTACATCTCCGGGGTCGCCACCGGCGTGATCGTCGGGCTCGGCGTCGACGGGTATGCGCTCGCGCTTCGGTGGGTCGCTACCGGCGGGGGTCAGTAGCGCGGGTCGCGCGGGGTCTGCGGCGGGTAGACCTCGTCGCGGGTGGCCACCACCGGGCGGCTCTGGCGGGCCAGCAGGAGGCTCGCCACCAGCCCGACGATGCCGACCACGGTGAGGATCCAGCCCACGAGTTCGAGGTCGATGCCGCCGAGGTCGACGCGCACGGCGAGCGCCAGGATCAGGCCGATTGCGATGAGGCCGATGCTCGATCCAATTCTCATGGTCAGCACTACCCGCTCGGGCGACGCCGGACACATGCCGTCGTAGGGTGATCGGCATGTCCGTTGCCTCCGGCACCGTCCCCCGCGCGGCCGCCCGCCGCGCTGCCCTGCGGGCGCTGCTGCCCGGCGCCGGAGTCGACGCGCTGCTCGTCACCGACCTCGTGAACATCCGCTACCTGACGGGCTTCACCGGTTCGAACGCTGCGCTCGTCGTGCACGCGGACGGCGACGCGGCGAGCCGGCTCTGCACCGACGGGCGCTACCGCACCCAGGCCGCCGACGAGGTGCCGGACCTGGAGACGGTGATCGATCGGGCGAGCGGCCTGGCGCTGGCCGGGCAGGTGGGCGCACTGGGTGTGGGGCGGCTGGGTTTCGAGTCCGACTCCGTCACGGTGGACGCCCACACCGCGCTCGAAGCGGCCGCCGAGGGCGTCGAGCTGCGCCGCGCCCCCGGTCTCGTGCAGCTGCTACGCCTGGTGAAGGACGAGGGGGAGGTGGCAGCGCTGCGGGCGGCCTGCGCTGCTGCGGACGCGGCGCTCGCCGACCTGCTGGCCGCGGGCGGGCTGGCGCCGGGCCGCACGGAGCGGGAGGTGGCGCTGGATCTGGAGACGCGGATGCGCGAGCACGGCGCCGCGGGCCCGGCGTTCGAGACGATCGTGGCGGCCGGAGCGCACTCGGCGATCCCGCACCACCGCCCCACGGGTGCCGCGCTCGCGGCCGGCGATTTCGTGAAGATGGACTTCGGGGCGCTCGTCGACGGCTATCACTCCGACATGACCCGCACCGTCGTGCTCGGCCGGGCCGCGGCATGGCAGCGGGAGCTCTACGAGCTCGTCGCGGCGGCGCAGGCCGCGGGCCGGGCGGGGCTCGCGCCGGGCACGGCGGTGTCCGACGTGGACGCCGCGGCCCGGCAGGTCGTGGCGGACGCCGGGCGCGGCGCGGAGTTCGTCCACGGCCTCGGCCACGGCGTCGGCCTGCAGATCCACGAGGCGCCCGCGTTGGCGAAGACCGGCACGGGAACCCTCGCGGCCGGCATGGTGGTCACGGTCGAACCGGGGGTGTACCTGGAGGGCCGCGGGGGGGTGCGGATCGAGGACACGCTCGTGGTGCGTGACGGCGCGCCCGAGCTGTTGACATGCACCACCAAGGAGCTCGTCGAGCTCTAGTGGGTATCCTGGTCAACGGACGACGGCGCCGCAGCGGGCGCCGCTCACTCAGCAGGCCCCCCGGCGCGTGACGGCACCCTCCGCGCCAGTAGAGACGCAGGAGATACCCGCACGTGGCCACCACCAACGACCTCAAGAACGGCTTGGTGCTCAACCTCGACGGCCAGCTCTGGTCCGTCACCGCGTTCCAGCACGTCAAGCCCGGCAAGGGTGGGGCGTTCGTGCGCACCACGCTCAAGAACGTGATGACCGGCAAGGTCGTCGACAAGACCTTCAACGCGGGCACGAAGGTCGACACGGCCACCGTCGACCGCCGGGACATGACCTTCCTGTACCGAGACGGCGCCGACTTCGTGTTCATGGACGGCGACACGTTCGAGCAGATCCCGATTCCCGAGGTCACCGTCGGCGACGCGGCCAACTACATGCTCGAGAACCAGACCGCGATGGTGGCGCTGCATGACAACGTGCCGCTCTACGTCGAGCTGCCGACGTCGGTGGAGCTCGTCATCTCGCACGCCGACCCTGGCCTGCAGGGAGACCGCTCCACGGGTGGCACCAAGCCGGCCACCTTGGAGACGGGCGCCGAGATCCAGGTGCCGCTGTTCGTCACCACCGGCGAGAAGGTCAAGGTGGACACCCGTGACGGGCGCTACCTCGGCCGCGTATCCGGCTGATGCCGGAGCGGCTGCAACGGGCTCGCACCAGGGCGCGCAAGCGCGCCCTCGACATCCTGTTCGAGTCGGAGGCCCGCGGGGACGACCCGCTCAAGGTGCTGACCCAGCGGCAGGAGACCGACGACGCGCCTCCGGTCTCCGAGTACGCCGCGATGCTCGTGCAAGGTGTGGTGGAGCACGGGGAGCGCATCGACCAGCTGCTCGCTGAGCACGCCGAGGGCTGGACCGTTGCGCGGATGCCGGCCGTCGACCGCGCGCTGCTGCGGATCGGGGTGTTCGAGCTGCTGTGGGTCGACGAGATCGACGACCCGGTGGCCATCACCGAGGCCGTCGAGCTGGCCCGCAACCTGTCCACGGACGACAGCCCGCGGTTCCTCAACGGCGTGCTCGGGCGTATTGCCGACATCGCCGAGCACCTACGCGCCACGCGCTGACGCCTCGCCGAATCGTCTGTTGTGCAGACGATCTGTGTAGCATCTCGTTGACGGATCACGGTGGACGCCTGATGGACGAGCTGCGCTGGGTGCATGCCGCGATCCGCCAGGAGCTGGCGGCGTGTGTCGCGCTAGAGGAGCGCCCTGAACAACTCGGTCCTACTGCGCGTCGCCCAGGCGGGCACCTCGCGGCGTTGGACGATCGGGCCGATACAACAGCGGTATCGGCCCGATCGTCCGCCTTGCGATGCACCCACCTGGACGCCGCTCGCTACGGGCGGAGTTGTTCAGGACCCTCCTAGCCGGCGAGGTGCGGGCGGGCACGGCCGCGGACGTCGTGCGCGATGGCGTCCGCGTCCTGCACAGCGACGGGCTGCTGTGGCAGCTGCGTATGAAGTGCCTGCACCAATGCGCGTTCGTGCACATGCACCACGGGGTCGAGGACGCAACGCTGTTCCCGCAGGTGCAAGTGCGGTGGCCACAAACGTCCGCCGGGTCCTCGCGGGCCAGAACGACGCCTCCTGGGGGACGGTAGGCCGGCGGAGCCGGCCGGGGTGGGTCGGCATTGCGTTGCCCCCGCACCCGAGTACGCCCGGTACGAGGGTGCGGGGGCGCCTTGCGAGGCGCCGTTCTGATCCCGCGATCACCCCGGCAACGTTCGTGGCCACCGCCCTAGCGATCGAGCCGTCGCTCGGGCCGACCATCGATCGGCTGGAAGCCGACCATGTCGTGGTCTCCGGCCTTCTCGACCGGGTCGAGGCGGCGGCGCGGGGGCTCGGCGGGCCGGACGACCCCGGCGCGCGCACTGAGCTGGCCGGGGCGCTCGACGAGCTGTCGGCGCATCTGCTCACGCACCTCGACGTAGAGGAAGCCGCACTCGAGCCGGTGCTCTCCCGGCTCGAGCGCATCTGAATGAGCGGCGCGCGGAGTGCGGTCCGCGCGTCCCTGGCCCGTATCGGGTGAGTGCCGCGGCGCCGTCCTCCCCGTGGACGGCGACCCGCGTCAGGCGGTGGGAGTCAGGCGGTGGGCCTGGCTTCTGGAGGCAGCACGCCCCAGTCGATGAGCTGGTCGGTGAGCTCGCCGGGAGTCATGTCGTAGATGATCGACAGCGATCGAAGGTCCTCGGCCCGGATCGAGAGCACCTTGCCGTTGTAGTCGCCGCGCTGGCTCTGGATCGCAGCTGCGTAGCGCGCGAGCGGGCCCACCTTGTCGGCCGGGAGCTGCTGGAGCCGCTCCAGGTTGATCACGATCTTCGTTGCCGGCTCGGATCCGGACGGCACGCGGCCCTCCGGGAGCAGCTCGGCGACGGGCACGCCGTAGAAGTCGGCCAGCTCGGCCAGCTTCTGCACGGTGACCGCACGGTCGCCGCGCTCGTAGGAGCCCACCACGACCGCCTTCCAGCGGCCACCCGACTTCTGCTCGACGCCGTGCAGCGACAACCCCTGCTGCTGTCTGATGGCGCGGAGCTTTCCGCCGAGCGCCTTGGCGTAGTCGCCCATGTGGCGACCTCCTCACTTGCTGGTAGCTCGGCCGCGGGACCGAACTGTTACCGGTGTTGCGGGTGCGGTCCAGCGCTCAGGTTGCGCAGGCTCCCGTCCCCGGGTGGTGCCCCCCGCTGCCGCGGCCACCCTGGGAGCAATCGATCAATACGGAGAGTAATCCTGCGCGTGTGCCGCCCGTCGGTCAAGCTGACGTACCCCTCCTGGTGTCGCACAGCTGCCGAGACCACTCGAACGGCTGATCGGGCGTCCCCCGCCAGGCGTTACGTCGTGCGCGACGCACACATGCAGGCCCAGATGGTGGCAGTCGTGCATTCCGGGTGTGACGGCTGGGGTAGGCGAGAGGGTGAGGGGACCGTACGCGGTGTGACACTGGTGATGCCCCGGCGCCGTGAACGGGGTTCGGACGCACCCCGCTGGTAGCGTCGATGCGACCGGTTCCTTTAAGGCCCGTCCGGTGAGGCGGGGAAGGAGTTACTCGTGGCGGAGCACCGCCGCGGGGACCCGGCAAGCGCAAGCCCTCCCGCTCGGGAGCTGCCTGACGAGCAGCCCGGGGACCAGCCCAGGGAGCTGCTCAGCGCTGCCGACGTCACCCGCACCATCGCGCGCATCGCGCATCAGATCATCGAGAAGACGGCCGACGCGAGCGACGTCGTCCTCATCGGCATCCCCACCCGCGGCGCGGTGCTCGCCCGCAGGCTCGCCGCCGCCGTCGCCGAGTTCTCCGGCACCGCTCCCGCCGTCGGCTCGGTCGACCCGACGCTCTACCGCGACGACCTGCGCCGTCGCCCCGCACGCGCGCTCGAGGACACCGCGGTGCCCGAGGGTGGACTCGACGACGCCTTGGTCGTGCTCGTCGACGACGTGCTCATGTCCGGACGCACGGTGAAGGCCGCGCTCGACGCGCTGTCCGAGCACGGCCGACCGCGCGCGGTGCAGCTCGCCGTGCTCGTCGACCGCGGCCACCGCGAGCTGCCGATCCGCGCCGACTACGTGGGCAAGAACGTGCCCACCGCCCGCGGCGAGCAGATCCTCGTGCTGCTCGACGAGACCGACGGCGTCGACGGCGTGCGGCTGCGTCGCTCGCCGGGAGGGAGCTCATGAAGCACCTGCTGTCCGTCGGCGACCTGGACGCCGCGACCGCCACCGCCCTCCTCGACACCGCGGACCGGCTCAAGCAGGCCCTGCTGGGCCGCGAGGTGCGCAAGCTCCCCACGCTCCGCGGCCGAACCGTGATCACGATGTTCTACGAGAACTCGACCCGTACGCGGGTGTCGTTCGAGATCGCGGGCAAATGGATGAGCGCCGACACGGTGAACGTCAGCGCGTCGGGCTCCTCGGTCTCGAAGGGGGAGTCGCTGCGCGACACCTCGCTCACCCTCTCGGCGATGGGCGCCGACTGCGTGGTCGTCCGGCACCCGGCCTCGGGCGCCGCCCATCGGCTCGCGGGATGGATCGACCGCGACCAGGACGTCACCGGCACGCACACCTCGATCATCAACGCGGGCGACGGCACCCACGAACACCCCACGCAGGCCCTCCTGGACGCGGCGACGTTGCGCGACCGGCTCGGTGGCATCGCCGGGCGTCGGATCGCGATCGTCGGCGACGTGCTGCACAGCCGGGTGGCCCGCTCCAACGTGTTCCTGCTGGCCACGCTCGGCGCGGAGGTCGTAATTGTCGCGCCGCCCACGCTGCTGCCCGTCGGCATCGAGCAGTGGCCGTGCCGCGTCTCGCCGGACCTGGACGCCGAGCTCCCCGCGCTGGACGCGGTGATGATGCTGCGGGTGCAGGCCGAGCGCATGCACGGCGGGTTCTTCCCGTCGGCCCGCGAGTACGCGATCGGCTACGGCCTGTCCGCCGACCGGGCGGCGCTGCTGCCCGAGCACGCCGTGGTGCTGCACCCGGGCCCGATGGTCCGTGGCATGGAGATCGCCCCCAGCGTGGCCGACTCGCCGTCGTCGGCGGTGCTCGCGCAGGTGTCGAACGGCGTGCATGTCCGCATGGCGGTCCTCTACCACCTCCTGGCGGGAGCCCCCGAGTGAATGAGCGCAGCATGACAGACCTGTTCATCCGCAACGCCCGCCCGTACGGCGAGGACGCGGTCGACCTGCTCGTGCGCGACGGGGTCGTGACCGAGATGGGCGCTGGGCTGCGGGCGCCCGACGGCGTCGAGGTGCTGGACGCCGGCGGGCACGTGCTGCTGCCGGGCTTCGTCGACCTGCACACGCATCTGCGTGAGCCGGGCGGCGAGGAGTCCGAGGACATCACGTCCGGCTCTGCGGCCGCGGCCCGAGGCGGTTTCACGGCCGTCTTCGCGATGGCCAACACCGACCCCGTGGCCGACACCGCCGTCGTCGTCGAGCATGTCCGGCGCCGCGGCGAGGAGGTCGGGCTCGTCGACGTGCACCCCGTCGGCGCGGTCACCGTGGGCCTCGAGGGCGTCAAGATGGCTGAGCTGGGCACGATGGCCCGATCCCGCGCGCAGGTCCGGATGTTCTCCGACGACGGCCATTGCGTGCAGGACCCCGTGATCATGCGCAGGGCACTGGAGTACGCCTCCGCGCTCGGGGTGGTGATCGCTCAGCACGCCGAGGACCACCGGCTCACCGCGGGCGCGCAGGCGCATGAAGGGGTGGTGGCGTCGCGGCTCGGGCTGGCCGGCTGGCCCGCCACCGCGGAGGAGACGATCGTCGCCCGCGACTGCGCGCTCGCCCGCGAGGCGGGTGCCGCGCTGCACGTCTGCCACGTCTCCTCGGCCCGGACCATCGACGTGCTGCGCGCGGCGAAGGCGCAGGGTGTGCGGGTCTCGGCCGAGGTCACGCCCCACCACCTGCTGCTCACCGACGCCGCGCTGAGCAGCTACGACCCGGTCAACAAGGTCAACCCGCCGCTGCGCACCGGCGAGGACACGAAGGCGATGCGCGCCGCGCTCGCGGAGGGCGTGATCGACGTGGTCGCCACCGACCACGCCCCACACGCCGCCCAGTACAAGGACACGGAGTGGGCTGCCGCACGCCCCGGGATGCTCGGCCTGGAGACGGCCCTCTCGGTTGTTGTACACACAATGGTGGAGCCGAGCCTGCTGGACTGGCGCGGCGTCGCGCGCGTCCTGTCGGAGCGGCCCGCCGAGATCGGCGGCCTGCCGGACCACGGCAGGCCGATCGCGGTCGGGGAGCCCGCCACGTTCGCGCTCGTCGACCCGGACGGCGTGTGGACGGTGCGCGGTGCCGCGCTCGCCAGCAGGGCGTCCAACACCCCCTACGAGGGCATGCGGCTGCCGGCGACGGTGGCGGCGACGGTGCTGCGCGGTCGGATCACGGCGCGGAGCGGACGCATCGCGCCCTTCGGCGCAGGGCGCGACGGAGAGGTAGCAGAGGTGGGGTCATGAGCAACACAGCGGCAGCACTCGTGCTGGAGGACGGGCGGATCTTCCGCGGCGAGGCCTATGGCGCCGTCGGCGAGGCGCTCGGCGAGGCCGTGTTCACCACCGGCATGACCGGGTACCAGGAGACCCTCACCGACCCCTCCTACCACGGTCAGATCGTTGTGCAGACCGCCCCGCAGATCGGCAACACCGGCTGGAACGACGAGGACGACGAGTCGCACCGCATCCAGGTGGCGGGGTACGCCGTCCGCGACCCTGCGCGCGCGCCGTCGAACTGGCGCTCGCGCCGCACCCTCGGCGACGCGCTCACCGAGCACGGAATCGTGGGCCTCGCCGGCATCGACACCCGCGCGCTGGTGCGCCACCTGCGCGAGCGGGGCGCGATGCGCGCGGGCGTCTTCTCCGGCCCGGCGCTCGCGTCGGCCGAGGAGATGGTGGCGCGGGTGCTCGCAAGCCCGCCGATGGAGGGTGCCGACCTCTACGGGGCCGTCACCACCCGCGAGCCCTACGTCGTGGCGGCCGACGGCGAGCGCCGGTTCCGCGTGGCCGCGCTCGACGTCGGGATCAAGTTCAACACCCCGCGTTTGATGGCCGCGCGCGGCATCGAGGTGCACGTCCTGCCCGCGAACACGCCGATCGAGGCGATCGAGGAGCTGGGCCCGGACGGGTTCTTCATCGCCAACGGCCCCGGCGACCCCGCGACCGCCGACGTGCCAGTCGAGCTGACCCGCCAGGTGCTGGAGCGGCGGATCCCGACGTTCGGCATCTGCTTCGGCAACCAGATCCTGGCCCGCGCACTCGGCCGCGGCACGTACAAGCTGCGCTACGGCCACCGCGGTATCAACATCCCTGTGGTCGAGCACGGCACCGGCCGGGTGGCGATCACGTCGCAGAACCACGGGTTCGCCGTCGAGGGCGAGGCGGGGGAGCGGTTCGACACCCCGTTCGGCGCCGCCGAGATCACCCACACCTGCCCCAACGACGGCTGCGTCGAAGGGCTGCAGGCCCTCGAGGTCCCGGCGTTCAGCGTGCAGTACCACCCGGAGGCGGCCGCAGGCCCGCACGACGCCGCCGACCTGTTCGACCGGTTCGTCGACCTGATGGCGGCCGACGACGCACCCGGCCGCCACCGTCTGCGCTCCGCTGACGCTCCGCACGAGGAAGGCGCCTGATGCCCAAGCGCGACGACATCCGCCACGTGATGGTGATCGGCTCCGGGCCGATCGTCATCGGGCAGGCCGCCGAGTTCGACTACTCCGGCACGCAGGCGTGCCGCGTGCTGCAGGCGGAGGGCCTGCGCGTTTCGCTGGTGAACTCCAACCCGGCGACCATCATGACCGACCCCGAGTTCGCCGACGCCACCTACGTGGAGCCGGTAACGCCGGAGTTCCTGGAGCAGGTGATCGCGGCCGAGCGGCCCGACGCGCTGCTCGCGACCCTCGGCGGGCAGACCGCGCTCAACGCCGCCGTCGCCCTGCACGAGAACGGCGTGCTGGAGCGCTACGGCGTGGAGCTGATCGGCGCCGACATCGACGCCATCCAGCGCGGCGAGGACCGGCTGAAGTTCAAGGAGATCGTGCAGGCCATCGGCGGAGACGTGCCGCGATCGGCCGTCTGCCACTCGATGAACGAGGTGCGGGCCGCCGTCGCGGAGCTCGGCCTGCCGGTGGTGATCCGGCCGTCGTTCACGATGGGCGGGCTCGGCTCGGGGGTGGCGCACACCCCCGAGGATCTCGAGCGGCTCGCCGGCGGCGGGCTCGACGCCTCGCCCGTCACCGAGGTGCTCATCGAGGAGTCCGTGCTCGGCTGGAAGGAGTACGAGCTCGAGCTGATGCGCGACCGCCACGACAACGTCGTGGTCGTCTGCTCCATCGAGAACCTCGACCCGATGGGCGTGCACACCGGTGACTCGATCACCGTCGCGCCCGCGATGACGCTCACCGACCGCGAGTACCAGCACATGCGCGACGTCGGCATCGCTGTGCTGCGCGCGGTCGGCGTCGACACCGGCGGCTGCAACATCCAGTTCGCCGTGCACCCCGACACCGGGCGCCTCGTC
The DNA here is from genome assembly GCF_039526725.1 of Pseudonocardia aurantiaca. NCBI lineage: Bacteria > Bacillati > Actinomycetota > Actinomycetes > Pseudonocardiales > Pseudonocardiaceae > Pseudonocardia > Pseudonocardia aurantiaca. The sequence goes on along the minus strand of NZ_BAAAJG010000008.1, from coordinate 547,209 downwards.
GTGATCGAGATGAACCCCCGGGTCTCGCGGTCGTCGGCGCTGGCGTCGAAGGCCACCGGCTTCCCGATCGCGAAGATCGCGGCGCGCCTGGCCATCGGATACACGCTCGACGAGATCCGCAACGACATCACTGGCGAGACGCCCGCCGCGTTCGAGCCCACGCTCGACTACGTGGTCGTCAAGATCCCGCGGTTCGCGTTCGAGAAGTTCCCCGGCGCCGACCCCGAGCTCACCACCACGATGAAGAGTGTCGGCGAGGCCATGGCGCTCGGGCGGTCCTTCCCGGAGGCGCTGGGTAAGGCGCTGCGGTCGATGGAGACCACCCGTGCGGGCTTCTGGACCACCCCGGACCCGGACGGCGAGCCGGACGTCACGACTGCCCTCGACGGGCGGATCTACGCCGTCGAGCGTGCCCTGCGCGGCGGGGCGAGTGTGGCCGAGGTAGCGCAGCGGTCGGGTATCGACCCGTGGTTCCTCGACCAGATCCTCGCCCTCACCGAGCTGCGTCAGGAGATCGAGGACGTGGCCGTGCTCGACGCGCCGCTGCTGCGGCGGGCCAAGCGCGCTGGGTTCTCGGACCGGCAGATCGCGGTTCTGCGCCCGGAGTTCGCCGGCGAGGACGGCGTGCGCGTGCTGCGCCACCGGCTGGGGATCCGCCCGGTCTACAAGACGGTGGACACGTGCGCGGCCGAGTTCGCCGCGAGGACGCCGTACCACTACAGCGCCTACGAGACCGACCCGGCGGCCGAGTCGGAGATCGCCCGGCAGACCGAGAAGCCCAAGGTGCTGATCCTCGGATCCGGGCCCAACCGGATCGGGCAGGGCATCGAGTTCGACTACTCCTGCGTGCACGCCGTGATGGCGCTGCGGGAGGCCGGGTTCGAGACCGTGATGGTCAACTGCAACCCCGAGACCGTCTCCACCGACTACGACACGGCCGACCGGCTCTACTTCGAGCCGCTCACGTTCGAGGACGTGCTGGAGGTCGTTCACGCCGAGCGGCAGTCCGGCACGGTCGCGGGCGTGATCGTGCAGCTGGGCGGCCAGACGCCGCTCGGACTCGCGCAGCGCCTCACCGACGCCGGTGTGCCGGTCGTCGGCACGAGCGCCGCCGCGATCGACCTGGCGGAGGACCGCGGCGCGTTCGGCGAGGTGCTCCGGAAGGCAGGACTCCCGGCGCCGGCGTTCGGCATGGCCACCTCGTTCGAGGAGGCCCGCGACATCGCCGACCGCATCGGCTACCCGGTGCTCGTCCGGCCGTCCTACGTGCTGGGTGGGCGGGGCATGGAGATCGTCTACGACGACGAGACGCTCGCCGGTTACATCTCCCGCGCCACCACGATCAGCGAGGACCGGCCGGTGCTCGTCGACCGGTTCCTCGACGACGCGGTCGAGATCGACGTCGACGCGCTCTGCGACGGCACCGAGGTCTTCATCGGCGGCGTCATGGAGCACATCGAGGAGGCCGGGGTGCACTCCGGCGACTCCTCCTGCACACTCCCGCCGATCACCCTCGGCCGTTCGGTGCTCGAGCAGGTGCGCCGCTCCACCGAGGCGATCGCGCACGGGGTGGGCGTGCGCGGGCTGCTCAACGTCCAGTACGCGCTGCACGGCGACATGCTCTACGTGCTGGAGGCCAACCCGCGTGCCTCGCGCACGGTGCCGTTCGTCTCGAAGGCCACGGCCGTGCCGCTCGCGAAAGCTGCGGCGCGGATCATGCTCGGTACCTCCATCGCGCAGCTGCGCGAGGATGGCCTGCTGCCCGCGAACGGGGACGGTGGCGAGCTGCCGCCCGACGCGCCGATCGCGGTCAAGGAGGCGGTGCTGCCGTTCCACCGCTTCCGCACGGTGGACGGGCACGGCGTCGACCCGCTGCTCGGCCCGGAGATGAAGTCCACGGGTGAGGTGATGGGCTTCGACAGCTCGTTCGGCGCGGCGTTCGCCAAGTCCCAGGCCGGAGCCTACGGGTCGCTGCCGCGCTCGGGACGGGTGTTCGTGTCGATGGCCGACCGCGACAAGCGCGCGATGGTGTTCCCTGTGCTGCGCCTCGCGGACCTGGGCTTCGAGGTGCTCGCCACCGCGGGCACGGCCGACGTCCTTCGGCGCCACGGCGTCGCGGCCACGGTGGTGCGCAAGCACTACGAGGGGGGCGAGACGATCATCGAGCGGATCCTCGCCGGTGACGTCGACATGATCATCAACACCCCGTACGGCAACTCCGGGCCCCGGATCGACGGCTACGAAATCCGGTCGGCAGCCGTGGCGCGCGGCGTCCCGTGCATCACGACGGTCCAGGGCGCCGCGGCGGCCGTGCAGGGGATCGAGGCGATGATCGCCGGGAAGATAGGCGTGCGCTCCCTGCAGGACGCGCACGCGGCGCTGCGGAAGGCGCGGGCGTGAGCGAGCTTGCGAGGTCACCATTGGGCACAGCACGCTGCGGAGCGGGACCGACGAGCGCCCGCGAGGAGGTCTCGTGACTGCGCCGGCGGCTCCGTTCGGGACGCGGCTCGCCGCCGCAGTCGCCGCGCAGGGGCCGCTCTGCGTGGGCATCGACCCGCACCCGGCGCTGCTCGCGCAATGGGGGCTCACCGACGACCACGAGGGGATCGCCCGGTTCGCCGACGCCTGCGTCGCCGCGTTCGCCGGGCACGTGGCCGTGGTGAAGCCGCAGTCGGCGTTCTTCGAGCGGCACGGGTACAGCGGGATCGCCGTGCTGGAGCGGCTGCTCGGCGCCTTCACCGGCACCGGCACCCTCACGATCCTCGACGCCAAGCGCGGCGACGTCGGCTCCACCATGGACGGCTACGCCGACGCCTACCTGGCCGTCGGGGCGCCGCTTGGCGCCGACGCCGTGACGCTGTCGCCGTACCTGGGCTTCGGCTCCCTCGCCCCGGCGCTGGACGCCGCCGCCGACGCCGGGCGGGGCGTCTTCGTCCTGGCCAGGACCTCCAACCTGGAGGGCGCGGAGGTGCAGCTGGCGGAGATCGGCGGGCGGACCGTCGCCCAGCGCGTGGTCGACGCGGCAGCGGCCCGCAACGCGGGCGCTGAGCCGTTCGGCGACGTCGGCGTGGTGATCGGTGCGACCCACGACCACGGGCTCGACCTCACGAAGCTCAGCGGCCCGGTACTGGCCCCGGGAATCGGCGCGCAGGGTGCGGGGCCCGCGGACGTCGCGGCCCGGTTCTGCGGGCTGCAGGGGGTCGTGCTTCCGGCGGCGGCCCGGTCGCTGCTCGCAGCCGGCCCCGACCCGGCGGCGCTCCGGGCCGCCGCTGCGGCCCTGCGGGACGAGCTCGCCGCCGTCGACTGACTCCCAACTCGCACACCCGAATCCAGCGACTCGCGGGGGACAGGACCGTCCCCCCGCGAGTCGCTGCAAAAGTGCCTGCGAGTCGCTGTGTGGGGCGCGCGGGTTGGGGTGGGTGTCGCGCTGGTATCGGCCGGGATCCGGCATCTCTGCAGGGGTGGTAGCACCCTGTCGACCGCCGCTCGTGGCGAGGCACGATCGACCGATGTCGGGGTCTGTGGTGGAGGTGCTGATCGTGGACGATCAGCGGCCGTTCCGGTCGGTGGCGCGGGCCGTCGTCGGCCTCGTCGGGGGGTGGCGTGTCACCGCGGAGGCGGCGAGCGGCGAGGACGCGCTCGCCGAGGCCGCCCGGGTGCACCCCGCCGTCGTGCTGATGGACATCAACCTCCCGGGCATGAGTGGGATCGAGGCGACCCGGCTCCTCCTGGACGCCGAGCCCGCCACCACCGTCGTGCTGATGAGCACCTACGCCCCCGACGACCTGCCGGCAGGGGCGGGGGACTGCGGCGCCGTCGCGTATCTGCGCAAGGAGGATCTGACGCCCGCGGCGCTGCGCGCCCTCTGCGCCTCCCGAGGAGCCTCCTGAGGCTCCGGCTCACCGCGCCGGGACGATGTCGGGAGTTGCGTTCGCCACACCCCGCGCGCCGTCCGACCGGGCTCCGGGCCGCGCCCCCGCCGCGCCCGGCGTCTACGTGCCCGAATCGGCACCGCTGTCCGGGGGGACGGTCCCATTCGTGCGCTGAACGGGCGGGTCGTAACTGCGACTGTCGGCCCCGCCGTGGTATCACTCGGACGGGTGGACGGTTTCGGAGAACCACCAGGTGGACCCCCCGTTCCCCCTGTGGCGGCCCGGATGAGTACGTTCGGTGGAAGCCGCGGCTCAGGCCCGCGACAGCGATAAGGATGCGCCCTGGTTGCAGGCCGCACGGAGAAAGACGGAGGACACCGTGCCCCTTCCCCAGCTGACCGAGGAACAGCGTGCTGCCGCCCTGGAGAAGGCAGCTGCGGCGCGCCGGGCCCGGGCCGAGCTGAAGGACCGGCTCAAGCGCGGCGGTACCACCATCGGTGAGGTGCTCAAGCAGTCCGACACCGACGAGGTGCTGGGCAAGATGAAAGTCTCGGCCCTGCTCGAGGCGATGCCGGGCGTCGGCAAGGTCCGCGCCGCGCAGATCATGGAGCGGCTCGAGATCGCGCCGTCCCGGCGGCTGCGCGGGCTCGGCGACCGGCAGCGCAAAGCGCTGCTGGCCGACTTCGAGGGGTGAGTCACACCGCTCGCGACGCCCGGAGGGGCCGGCTGGTAGTTCTTGCCGGCCCCTCCGGCGTCGGCAAGACCAGTGTGGTCACGCGGCTGCGGGTGCGGCTTCCCGAGCTGTACTTCAGCGTGTCGGCCACTACCCGCGACGCGCGGCCCGGCGAGGTCGACGGGGTGCACTACCGGTTCGTCGGCAGTGAAGGCTTCGACCGGCTCGTCGAACGCGGTGACCTGCTGGAGTGGGCCGAGATCCACGGCGGGCTCCAGCGCTCCGGCACACCCCGGGAGCCGGTGGAGCGGGCACTCGACGCCGGCCGCCCGGTGCTCGTCGAGGTGGACCTGCAGGGCGCGCGGGCGATCAAGGCCGTGCTCCCCGAGGCGATCACCGTGTTCCTCGAGCCACCCTCGTTCGACGAGCTGGCCCGGCGGCTGCGCGAGCGGGGCACCGAGTCGGAGGCCCAGTTCCAGCGGCGGCTCGAGACCGCGCGTGAGGAGATGGCCGCCCGCGACGAGTTCGACGTGGCCGTGGTCAACGACGACGTGCAGGTCGTGGTCGCGCGGTTGGTAGAGTTGCTGGTCGGCGCGGACAACCCCGCCTTCCGTTCGTCCCCGCAGGAGTTCTCTTCGTGAGCATGCCGCTGACCGGTACCGTCGCTGGTGCCGCCCCCGAGGGCATCACCAACCCGCCCATCGACGACCTGCTCGGCCAGGTCAGCTCGAAGTACGCCCTAGTGATCTACGCCGCCAAGCGCGCCCGCCAGATCAACGACTACTACTCCCAGCTCGGCGAGGGCCTGCTCGAGTACGTCGGCCCGCTCGTCGAGCCGGGCCCGCGCGAGAAGCCGCTGTCGATCGCTATGCGTGAGATCCAGGCCGGGCTGCTGGAGCACACCGAGGGCGAGCACTGAGCATGAACTCACCCAGCGTCCTGCTGGGTGTGGCCGGAGGAATCGCGGCCTACAAGAGCGCGGAGCTGCTGCGACGGCTCACCGAGACCGGCCACTCCGTGCGGGTGCTGCCTACGGCCTCAGCGCTTGAGTTCGTCGGAGCGGCCACGTTCGAGGCGCTCTCCGGCAAGCCGGTGCACACCGGCGTCTTCGCCGACGTCCCGTCGGTACCGCACGTGAAGCTAGGCCAGGAGGCCGACCTCGTCGTCGTCGCGCCCGCCACCGCCGACCTGATGGCCCGTGCGGCGAGCGGCCGCGCCGACGACCTGCTCACCGCGTCGCTGCTCACCGCCCGTTGCCCGGTGCTGTTCGCGCCGGCCATGCACACCGAGATGTGGGAGCACCCGGCCACCCGGGCCAACGTCGCGTTGCTGCGTTCGCGCGGCGTGGTCGTCATGGAGCCCGCGTCGGGGCGGCTGACCGGCAAGGACACCGGCCCGGGACGGCTGCCCGACCCTGCCGAGATCGCCGAGGTCGCCCGCCTCCTGCTGGAACGCGCCGACGCGCTGCCGCAGGACCTCGCCGGCCGCCGCGTTGTGGTGTCGGCGGGTGGCACCCGCGAGGCGCTCGACCCGGTGCGTTTCCTCGGCAACCGCTCGTCGGGCCGTCAGGGCTACGCACTGGCGAGGGTGGCGGCCCAGCGGTGTGCTGCCGTGACGCTCGTGGCGGCGCACACTGCCGACCTGGGCGACCCGGCTGCCGTCGACGTCGTGCGGGTCGGTTCGGCACTGGAGATGCGCGACGCGATGCGCGCGGCGGGCAAGGGCGCCGACGCCGTGGTGATGGCGGCCGCCGTCGCCGACTTCCGGCCGGTGGCGGCCGCCGGGCACAAGATCAAGAAGGACGGCTCGGAGCCGGCCCCGCTGGCCCTGGCCCTCAACCCGGACATCCTCGCCGAACTCGTCGCGGCGCGGGAGCCGGGACAGGTGGTCGTCGGTTTCGCCGCGGAGACGGGCGACAGCTCGGGCGGCCCGCTCCACCACGGCCGGGCGAAGCTCGCGCGCAAGGGGTGCGACCTGCTCGTCGTCAACGCCGTCGGGGACGGGCAGGCGTTCGAGGTGGCCGACAACGCGGGATGGCTGCTGGGCGCCGACGGCAGCGAGACGGAACTCGCGATCGGCTCGAAGGCGCTGCTGGCGTCGCGGGTGTGGGACGCGGTCGCATCCCGGCTGGCCTGATCGACGGGGGAAATCACCATCGGGAACCCGTAGTGCCCCCGCGGAGCGGGCGCTGCTGCGGGTCCGGGGAAACCCGGCGCAGCCCGCCCCGCGGGGAAGTGCTGGCGGTGCGGCAGGTCAGCCGAGCAGGCCGCCGAGTCCGCCGAGGCCGCCGCCGGTCTCGCTGCCACCGCCGCTACTGTCGCTTCCGCTCTCGCTGCCGGCGTCGCCGGACTCCCCGGACTGGGACCTGTTCGCCGGGCCGTCCATTTCCTCGGTGCCCGGGGTGATGTCGGAGTTGCTGTCGCGCTCGGTAGCTGCGGGCGCCGCCGGGGGGCGACCGTTCACCGTCACGTACTGCTGGGCGGACCAGCCGCCAAGGTTCGTCAGCTGCACGAAGCCGTCGCGGGTCTCGCCGACCTGCACCTCGGTTCCGGCCTCGCAGAGCGCCACGATGCGGGAGTTCATGTCCGGCTTCTCACGAACGTTCACATTCGCGATGCACCGGCCGGGCTCGTCCGCGGACGCGGTCGCGACGAACGCCACGGTGGTTGCCGCGCTGGCGGCGAGCACCGCACCGACCACCGCAGCCACGCGGCCTGGTCGGTTCAGCAGCGAGGTGGGGGTCGTCATTTCAGGTTCCTCCGTGGGGATGGGGTCCTCGCGGGAGCCAACGAGCGTCTCCGTTGCCGATTCGCTATCAGCGCCCAACATCACCGGAACGGTTGACGAGCCGGAGTCGGGGTCACCCGCGACATGACGGAGAGTCATCCGCTCCGGCGCCGTCCGGCCTTCGGGCCAGGTCGACTACGCTCGCCGGTCGAGCATTCGGAAGATGACGGTCGCGGAGGATCCGCGGCGGTGAGAAGACGGACGGAGTACGGCGTGGCGAACGCAGGCCGGCGGTTGTTCACGAGCGAGTCGGTGACCGAGGGTCACCCCGACAAGATGTGCGACGCCATCAGCGACACCGTGCTCGACGCGCTGCTGGCCCAGGACCCGCGCAGCCGCGTCGCGGTGGAGACCCTGGTCACCACCGGCCAGGTGCACGTCGCAGGTGAGGTCACCACGAGCGCCTACGCGGATATCCCCACGCTCGTGCGCGACAAGGTCCTGGATATCGGCTACGACTCCTCGGCCAAGGGATTCGACGGCGCGTCCTGCGGCGTCAACGTGGCGATCGGCGCGCAGTCCGCCGACATCGCGCAAGGTGTCGACACCGCATACGAGGCGCGGGTCGAGAGCGACGAGGACGAGATCGCCAGGCAGGGCGCCGGCGACCAGGGCCTCATGTTCGGCTACGCCAACACCGACACCCCCGAGCTGCTGCCGCTGCCCATCGCGCTGGCGCACCGCCTGGCCCGCCGTCTGACCGCCGTACGCAAGAGCGGCGCGCTGCCCTACCTGCGCCCGGACGGCAAGACCCAGGTCACCATCGAGTACGACGGCGACAAGGCCGTCCGGCTCGACACCGTCGTCGTCTCGAGCCAGCACGCTGCCGACATCGACATCGACGGTCTGCTCGCCCCCGACATCCGCGAGCAGGTCGTCAACCCGGAGATCGCGGAGCTCGGCCTCGACATCGGCGACCTGCGGCTGCTGGTCAACCCGACCGGACGGTTCGTGGTCGGTGGCCCGATGGGCGACGCCGGTCTCACCGGCCGCAAGATCATCGTCGACACCTACGGCGGCTTCGCCCGCCACGGCGGCGGCGCGTTCTCCGGCAAGGATCCGTCGAAGGTGGACCGGTCGGCTGCCTACGCGATGCGCTGGGTCGCCAAGAACGTCGTAGCCTCGGGGCTGGCCGAGCGCATCGAGGTGCAGGTGGCGTACGCGATCGGCAAGGCGGCGCCCGTCGGCCTGTTCGTCGAGACGTTCGGCACCGAGCGCGTCGACCCCCTGAAGATCCAGTCCGCGATCACCGAGGTCTTCGACCTGCGACCGGCCGCGATCATCCGCGACCTCGACCTCCTGCGCCCGATCTACGCGCCCACCGCGGCGTACGGGCACTTCGGCCGCACCGACATCGACCTTCCGTGGGAGAGCGTCGCGCGCGCCGACGCCCTCCGCTCCGCGGCCGGAGCCTGAGAACGCACCCGTGAGCCTCCCCGAGCCGTCCGTGGCCGTTCACCGCGCGGCCGACCCGCCCGACCTGCCGGGCCCGCCCACGATGAGGTTCGTGGCGCCCGGCTCGGTCACGGACGGCCGGTACGGCCTGTTCGAGTACCAGATCGGCCCCCGGAGCCCCGGCGCGCGGCCGCACTACCACCGCACGTTCTCCGAGTCGTTCTACGTGCTCTCCGGGGAGCTGACGATCTACGACGGCGCGAGCTGGACCCCGTTCCGCGTCGGCGACTACGCGCACGTCCAGGACGGCGGGGTGCACGCGTTCCGCAACGACGGCGACGAGACGTCGAGGTTCCTCATCCTGTTCGCGCCGGGCATCCCGCGGGAGCGGTTCTTCACCGAGCTGGCTGAGATCCGCGACACCGGGCGCGTGCTCAGCCAGGACGAGTGGGTGGAGTTCTACGCCCGGCACGACCAGGTCAACCTCTGAACGTCGGTCCCGGCTGGTAGACCGGGCGGGCGCCGGCAGCGAGGAGGGCTCCGTGACGCGTTCCCCCACGCGTTCTGGGGCGCGCCCCGGCCGCAACCGCGGTGAGTGGCGTCCGGCCGCGGACCTGCCGGTGGCTCGGGTCGCCGTCGACGTGCCACTCGCGCATCTGGACCGCCCCTTCGACTACCGCGTGCCCGAACACCTCGACGCGCAGGCCGTGGCCGGGGTGCGGCTGCGCGTGCGGTTCGCCGGGCGGCTCGTCGACGGGTTCCTGCTGGAGCGGGTGGCCGAGTCGGCGCACCCGGGGAAGCTCGCGTGGGTCGAGAAGGTCGTCTCGCCCGAACCTGTCCTCACCGCCGAGGTGGCCGCGCTCTGCCGCGCCGTCGCCGACCGGTACGCCGGGGTGATGGCCGACGTTCTGCGGCTGGCGGTCCCGCCGCGGCACGCGAAGGCAGAGGCAGAGGCCCCAGCGACACGCACAGCGCACCCTGCGGAGAGAACCACCACCGACGAACCGGCCGCCAGGGATGCGTGGCGTCGCTACCCCCGGGGCGCGGCCTACCTCGACGCGCTCACCGGCGGGAAGGCCGCGCACGCCGTCTGGCAGGCGCTGCCGGGGGAGCAGTGGCCGCAGCGGCTCGCCGAGGCCGCCGCGGCCACCGTCGCGGCGGGGCGCGGGGCCCTGCTCGTCGCCCCCGACCAGCGCGACGTCGATGCGCTCCACGCCGCCTGCGCCGCCCGCCTCGGGGCCGACGCCGTCGTCGCGCTCACCGCCGAACTGGGTCCGGCGGAGCGGTACCGGCGGTGGCTGGCCGTGCGTCGCGGGCACGTCCGGGTGGTGGTGGGCACGCGGTCGGCCGCGTTCGCGCCGGTCGACCGGCTGGGGCTGCTGGCCGTGTGGGACGACGGCGACGATCTCCACGCCGAGCCGCGCGCGCCCTACCCGCACGTCCGCGACGTCCTCGTGCTGCGCGCCCACGCGGCCGGAGCCGCGCTGCTCGTGGCCGGCTTCGCGCGCACGGCCGAGGCGCACCTGCTCGTGTCGTCGGGGTGGGCCAGCGAGGTCGTGGCCGACCGTGCCACCGTGCGTTCCGCGATGCCCCGCGTCGCGGCGCTCGGCGAGTCCGACGCCCAGCTCGCGCGCGACCCGGACTCGCGTGCCGCGCGCATCCCGCACGTCGCGTTCGAGGCTGCCCGCGCCGCGCTCGGCGCAGGCCGGCCCGTGCTCGTCCAGGTGCCCCGCGCCGGCTACCTGCCGTGGCTGGCCTGCGGCTCGTGCCGGGAGACCGCCCGTTGCCGGCACTGCGCGGGCCCGCTCGGGCTCCCTCCGCACCGGACGGGCGGCGACCGGACCGGCGGCGACGGTGCCGGCGGGCTGCCGCAATGCCGGTGGTGCGGCCGCACTGACAGCGCGTTCCGCTGCCCGGCGTGCGGGTCGCGGCGGCTGCGCGCCGGTGTGGTGGGCGCCGGGCGCACGGCCGAGGAGCTGGGTCGGGCCTTCTCTGGCGTGACCGTGCGGTCCTCCGGGGGCGGGTCACCCGTACTGGCCGAGGTGCGGCACCGCCCGGAGCTGGTGGTCGCCACTCCCGGCGCCGAGCCGCGGGCAGTCGAGGGGTACGGCGCGGCGCTGCTGCTCGACGGCTGGGCGCTGCTCTCCCGGCCGGACCTGCGCGTCGCGGAGGAGACGCTGCGGCGCTGGCTCGCCGCCGCCGCGCTCGTGGTGCCGCACGGCGACGGCGGGCGGGTGGTGGTCGTCGCCGACTCGGGCCTGCCCGTCGTGCAGGCGCTCGTGCGGTGGGACCCCGGCGGCCACGCCGCTGCCGAGTACGCCGCCCGCGCCGAGGTCGGTTTCCCGCCCGCCGTGCGGATGGCTGCGGTGGAGGGCGGCCCGGCCGCGGTGGCGGAGGTGCTGGCCGAGATCCCGGACGCGGAGGTGCTCGGCCCGGTGGAGATCGACCCGCCTGGCGGGGCCCCCGGAGCCCCCGCCGAGCTGCGCGAACGGGCTCTGCTGCGGGTGCCGCGCGCCGAGGGCAAGGGCCTCGCCGCCGCCCTGCACGCGGCGCAGGCCGCGCGCTCCGCCCGCAAGGCGCCCGACCCGGTGCGGGTGCGGCTGGACCCGCCGGAGATCGGCTGACGTCTCCTCGCCCCCGACGCGCGCCGGCGGGACGGCGATCGTCGAGCGGGAGGCGGCGGTCCGGGCTGCGGGGCACGGGGCGCGTGGCAGAATTGAGGGTCGCCGGTGCGCGAGACGCACCTCTGCCCCCAGCTGCACGTCCCGTCCGTGAGGAGATCCGTGTCCGTCCAGCCCGTCCGGCTCTTCGGCGACCCGGTGCTGCGCACCCCCGCCGTCGAGGTCACGACCTTCGACGCGGAGCTGCGCAAGCTGGTGGCCGACCTCACCGACACCATGCACGACGAGGGCGGCGCCGGTCTCGCGGCGCCCCAGATCGGCGTCGGCGTGCGGGTCTTCACCTACGACTGCGACGGGTTCGCCGGGCATCTCGTGAACCCGACGTTCGACCTGGTCGGCGACGAGGAGCAGGTCGGGCCGGAGGGCTGCTTGTCGATCCCGGGTCTGCGCTGGGACTGCCGCCGCCACCTCCACGTTGTGGCGCACGGGTGGAACGAGCACGGCGATCCGCTCACCGTGGAGGGCAGTGAGATGCTCGCCCGCTGCATCCAGCACGAGACCGATCACCTCGACGGCGTGCTGTTCGTCGACCGTCTTGACGCCGAGACCCGCAAGCTCGCCATGGCCGAGATCCGCGCGGCCGAGTGGTTCGGTGAACCCGCCCCGCAGGTCAAGGTCAGCCCGCACCCCATCTTCGGGAAGGCCAGGTAGCCGGTGCCCCATATGAGGCTCGTGTTCGCCGGCACGCCGGAGCCCGCAGTGCCGTCGCTGCGGGCGCTGCTCGACTCGTCGCGTCACGAGGTGGTCGCCGTGGTCACCCGCCCGGACGCGCCCGCCGGGCGCGGCCGCAAGGTCCTGCGCTCCCCGGTCGGGCAGCTCGCCGACGAGGCCGGGGTGCCTGTGCTCACGCCCGCCAAGCCATCCGAGCCCGGGTTCCTCGCCGCGCTCGCCGAGCTGGCCCCGGACTGCTGCCCCGTGGTCGCCTACGGCGCGCTCGTGCCCCGGGCTGCCCTCGACGTGCCCGCGCACGGCTGGGTGAACCTGCACTTCTCCCTGCTCCCGGCGTGGCGGGGCGCCGCGCCCGTGCAGGCCGCCGTGCGGCACGGCGACGAGGTCACCGGCGCCAGCACGTTCCTCCTGGAGGAGGGGCTCGACACGGGCCCCGTGTACGGCGTGGTGACCGAGAGTGTGGCCCCCACGGACACGGCGGGCGACCTGCTCGGCAGGCTCGCCGAGTCCGGTGCCCGGCTGCTGGTCGCGACGATGGACGGGATCGCAGACGGCACTCTGGAGCCCCGGCCGCAGCCGGGCGAGGGGGTGACACACGCCCCGAAGGTGACCACCGCGGACGCCCGCGTGGACTGGAGCGCCCCGCCCGTGGCGATCGACCGGCTCGTCCGCTCGGTCACACCCGAGCCGGGTGCGTGGACCACGTTCCGCGGCGACCGCCTCGGCCTCGGCGCGGTGACCCTGCTTCCCACCGACACCGAGGTGCCTGTGCTCAAGCCCGGGGAGCTGCACGTGGAGAAGCGTCGGGTACTCGCGGGCACCGTGGGGGTGCCCGTGCAGCTCGGCGAGGTGCGGCCCGTGGGCAAGCGCGCCATGTCCGCACCCGACTGGGCGCGTGGGGTGCGCATCGACGCAGGGGAGCATCTGACGTGAGCACTTGCGTGTCCATACGGCGGGCGGCGCCGCCCCGGTCGAGCGGCGGCGGCCGATGAACGCGCCGCGCGGCGACGGGCCCCGGCGTCACGGCCCGCGTCGCGACCGCGAGGGCAGACCCCGCAATGCCGGGCCACCCCGCGGACGCAGCGGTCCGGCGCGCCCCCCGGCGCTCGACCCGGCGCGAGCGGCGGCGCTCGATCTCCTCACCGCCGTGCGGGTGCGCGACGCCTACGCCAACCTCGCGATGCCGTCGATCCTGCGCCGACACCGGCTGCACGACCGCGACGCCGCATTGGCCACCGAGCTGGGATACGGCACCCTGCGGGCCCGCGGCCTGCTCGACGCCGTGATCGAGGAGTGCACCGACCGGCCCCTCGCGAAGGTGGAGCACCCCCTGCTCGACGCACTGCGGCTCGGCGCGTACCAGCTCCTGCGCACGCGGGTGCCCGCGCACGCCGCCGTGGACACCACGGTGGAGTTGGTGCGCGCCGACGCGGGCAGCCGCTCCGCCGGCTTCGTCAACGCGATCCTGCGCCGGGTGGGCGAGCACGACGAGCAGGCCTGGGTGGCCAAGCTGGCCCCTGACGCCGCCGAGGACCCCGTAGGCCATGCGGCGTTCGCGCACGCGCACCCCCGGTGGATCGCGCAGGCGTTCGCCGATGCACTGGGACCCGGCGGCGCCGACGAGCTGGACGCGGCCCTCGCCGCCGACGACGCCCGCCCGGTCGTGCACCTGCTGGCCCGCCCCGGGGAGATCACCGCCACCGAGCTGGCGCTCGTGACCGGCGGGGTGGAGGCGCCCTACTCGCCCTACGGGGTGCACCTCGAACCGGGCAGCGGCGACATCGGGGACCTCGACGCGGTGGCCGAAGGGCTCGCCGTGGTGCAGGACGAGGGCAGCCAGCTCGTGGCGCTCGCCCTCACGCGGGCCGCGACCACCGGTCCCGACACCGGCCGATGGCTCGACCTCTGTGCGGGCCCCGGCGGCAAAGCGGCCCTCCTCGGCGGGCTCGCAGGCCTCGACGGCGCCGCTCTCGACGCCGTGGAGACGAGCGAGCACCGCGCCGACCTCGTGCGCCGGGCCGTGGACGGCCTCCCGGTCACCGTGCACCAGGCCGACGGGCGCGAGGCGCCGCTGCCCGATGCGGGCTTCGACCGCGTGCTCCTGGACGCCCCCTGCACCGGGCTCGGTGCGCTTCGCAGGCGCCCGGAGGCCAGGTGGCGCCGCCAGCCCGGCGACGTCTCCGGCCTGGCGAAGCTCCAGCGGGAGCTGCTCACCGCCGCGCTGCGGCACGTGCGGTCCGGCGGGGTGGTGGCCTACGTGACCTGCTCCCCGCACCTCGCGGAGACGGCGGGGGTGCTGGCCGGGGTGCTGCGCAAGCACCCCGGCGTGGAGCGCCTGGACGCCCGCGAGTACCTGCCGGGGATGCCCGACCTCGGGCCCGGCCCGGCGGTGCAGCTCTGGCCGCACCGCCACGGGACCGACGCGATGTTCCTCTCGCTGCTGCGCCGCAACAGCTGAATACTCGGGCGCCCAGTACTCCGGCGCCCAGTACTCCAGCGCGGGTCGGTCAGAGCTCGCGCGCGGCGGCCCGCACGGCGGCGGCCTTCCCGGCGGCGCGATCGATCGCATGATCGACGGCGATGTCGAGGTAGTCGACCACGACGTCTTCCTCGTCGGTGCCCGCGCCGACCTCAACCCGGACATCACGGGTGCGGCGCCGCTCCCCGAGCAGCCGGCCGTGCGGATCGGGCAGGTCGGCGCCGTGCTCGAAGCCCACGTTGACCCCGCCGTCGCGCGGGAACAGCCCGACCACGTAGCCGGCGCGCGGGTGGTGGAAACCGATGCCGTGCCAGCCGGTGTTGACCCGCTCCCGCAGGTCGGGATGGGCGCCGAGCACGACCTCCCGCAGGCGCCTGACGAGGGCGGCGACGGCGGGCGGCTCGGAGACGAGCATCTGGTCGAGCTGCTCGTCGGCGGGCGGGGACGCAGACATAGGGACAGTGAACCGCGCGCCACCGACACTTCCGGCGGGCCCCGGTGGGGGGTCGGGCCGAGCCGGCCTTGGCGTACCCTTCCCAGGTGGGTCCGATGATCGCTCCGAGTATCCTCGCGGCCGACTTCGCCCGGCTCGCCGACGAGGCCGACGCGGTGACAGGTGAGCCGGGCCGCGGTGCCGACTGGCTCCACGTCGACGTGATGGACGCCCACTTCGTGCCGAACCTGACGCTCGGCCTCCCGGTGGTGGAGTCGTTGCTCAAGACCACCGAGCTGCCTCTGGACTGCCATCTCATGATCGACAATCCCGACCGGTGGGCCATCGGGTACGCCGAGGCGGGCGTGCACCACGTCACGGTGCACGTGGAGGCGGCGCGGGAGCCGGTGGCGCTGGCCAAGGACCTGCGGGCGGCCGGCGCCCTGGCGGGGCTGTCGCTCAAGCCGGGCACGCCGCTCGAGCCGCACCTCGAGACACTCCGGCATTACGACACGCTGCTCGTGATGAGCGTCGAGCCGGGGTTCGGCGGGCAGCGGTTCATGCCGGAGGTGCTCGACAAGGTGCGCACGGTGCGGCGGCTCGTGGACACCGGCCACCTCAGGGTGCTCGTCGAGATCGACGGCGGAATCAACGACGAGACGATCGAGGCAGCGGCCGAAGCGGGCGTGGACTGCTTCGTGGCCGGCTCGGCCGTGTACGGGGCCGACGACCCCGCCCGCGCCGTGGCCGCCCTCCGGGAGCGGGTGGTGGCGGCCACGCCGCACCGCACGTGGACCGGCTGACCCGGCCGGGTCGAGGACGCGCCGGGAACGATCGACCGGCGGGTGTGGTTGCAGGTGAGCGGGACGGCCGCGCCGACGCGAGGAGATTTCTGACATGTTCACCGGGATCGTCGAGGAGATCGGCGAGGTGCTCGACGTGCGGGAGGACGCCGACGTCGTGGTGTTCACCGTGCGCGGACGTACCGTGACCGCCGACGCCCGCCACGGCGACTCGATCTCGGTGAACGGGGTGTGCCTCACGGTGACCGACCCCGATGGGGGAGCCGGCGGGACGTTCACGGTAGAGCTGATGCCGGAGACGCTGAAGCGGTCGAGCCTCGCCGCGGTGGCCTCCGGAACCCGGGTGAACCTGGAGCGCGCGGTGCCGGTGACCGGGCGCCTCGGCGGCCACATCGTGCAGGGCCACGTGGACGGGGTGGCGACCCTGCTCTCCCGCTCCCCCGGGGAGCGCACCGACGAGCTGCGCTTCAGCCTTGCCCCGGACCTCGCCCGGTACGTGGTGGAGAAAGGTTCCATCACCGTGGACGGGGTGTCGCTCACCGTGGCAGGCGTGACGGAGGACTCCTTCACCGTGGCGCTGATCCCGACGACGTTGTCGCACACCACACTCGGAATCCGGCAGCCGGGGGATACCGTGAACCTCGAGGTCGACGTGGTCGCCAAGTATGTGGAGCGGCTGGTCGTGGGGTACGGAGTCGCCCCGGCCGCAGGCGAGGAGGCCCGAGCGAAGTGAACGGTGGATCGATGGAGAGCCAGCCGCAGCCCGGTGGAATGCCGGGCGTGCAGTCCGGCGCTGCGTCCGGGCCCACGTCCGGGCCAACGCTGCGGCCCGCCCCGCTCGGCGGGTTCGAGGCGATCGAGCGGGCCGTCGCCGACCTCAAGGCCGGCAAGGCCGTGGTGGTGGTGGACGACGAGGACCGCGAGAACGAGGGCGACCTGATCTTCGCCGCCGAGATGGCGACGCCGGAACTGGTGTCGTTCATGGTGCGGTACACCTCCGGCTACATCTGCGTGGCGCTGACCGAGTCGGAGTGCGACCGGCTCGACCTGCCCCCGATGCACCACACGAACGCCGACAGCTTCCGCACAGCGTTCACCGTGACCGTGGACGCCAAGGCCGGCATCACCACCGGCATCTCGGCCGCGGACCGTGCGCACACCATCCGGCTGCTCTCCGACGCCACCACCGGGCCCGGCGACCTCGTGCGCCCCGGGCACGTGCTCCCGCTGCGCGCCCGCGAGGGCGGGGTGCTGCGCAGGCCAGGGCACACCGAGGCGGCCGTGGACCTCGCCCGGCTCGCCGGGCTCGCGCCCGCCGGTGCGCTCTGCGAGATCGTGTCGCAGAAGGACGACGGCGACATGGCCCGCGGCGACGAGCTGCGCGTGTTCGCCGACGACCACGACCTCACGCTGATCACGATCGCCGACCTGATCGCCTACCGCCGCCGCTTCGAGAAGCACGTGGTACGCGTGGCCCAGGCCCGCATCCCGACCGACCACGGCGAGTTCATCGCCTACGGCTACGACTCGCTGCTCGACGGGATCGAGCACATCGCGATGGTGCGCGGCGACGTCGCCACTCCGGAGGGCAGCGGCGAGGACGTGCTGGTGCGCGTGCACTCCGAGTGCCTCACCGGCGACGTGCTGGGCTCGCTCCGGTGCGACTGCGGCCCGCAGCTCGACGCCGCGCTCGCCGCGGTGGCCGCCGAGGGCCGCGGGGTGGTTCTCTACATGCGCGGGCACGAGGGCCGGGGGATCGGCCTGCTGCACAAGCTGCAGGCCTACCAGCTGCAGGAGGCGGGTGCGGACACCGTCGACGCCAACCTCGCGCTCGGACTCCCCGCCGACGCCCGTGACTACGGCATCGGCGCGCAGATCCTCGTGGATCTCGGCGTGAAGTCGATGCGGCTGCTCACCAACAACCCGGACAAGCGCGCGGGTCTCGAGGGCTACGGGCTGACGATCACCGGCCGGGTGCCGCTCCCAGGGCGCGCGAGCCGGGAGAACTTGCGCTACCTGCGCACGAAGCGCGACCGCATGGGCCACGACATCCCGGGTCTGGACGCGGCGGGCTCGGCGCTCGCGGACGGGACGGGGTCGTGATCCCGGCCCGCCCGACGATCCTGCGCTCTGCGATGATTCCGGCCACAGCTGCAGCGGACATCGGAAGGGGTGCGGCGTGAGCGGCGAGGGACGGCCGGAGCCGGAGCTGCCCGACGCGTCCGGGGTGCGCCTGGCGATCGCGGCCACGAGCTGGCACAAGGACGTAGTGGACATGCTGCTGGAACGTGCCCTCGCCACCGCGGGCAAGGCGGGTGTGGAGCGCCCCACCGTGGTGCGGGTGCCGGGCACCGTGGAGCTGCCGGTGGTGTGCCAGGAGCTCGCCACGCGCCACGACGCGGTGGTGGCGCTCGGCGCGGTGATCCGCGGCGGAACCCCGCACTTCGAGTACGTCTGCGACGCGGTGACCGCCGGGCTGACCCGGGTGGCGCTCGACGAGCGCACCCCCGTGGGCAACGGCGTGCTCACCTGCGACACCAAGGCGCAGGCCGTGGAGCGCTCCGGCGCACCCGGCTCCGCCGAGGACAAGGGCGCCGAGGCCTGCCTCGCCGCGCTGCAGGCCGCACTGGTGCTGCGCAGGCTGCGGTCGCCGCGATGACCCGGAGCGAACCGGCCCCGGCCGGACCGGAGCCCGTGGTGACCCGCCCGCGCAAGGTGCTGATCTTCGCATGGGTGGGTGCGGTGGCGACCGTGGTGCTCTTCACGGTGGTCGCTGCGGTGCTGCGCAACACCCAGACCGGCGTGTACTTCCGCTTCGCCGACCAGGTGGCGCTGGTGCTCCTGGGACTCCTCATCGCGGGCGGGTTGCTGCTGCTCGCCCGGCCGCGCGTGCGGGCCGACGGCGACGGCATCGAAGTGCGCAACATCCTCACGACCCACCGCTACCCGTGGGGAGACGTGCAGCGGGTGGCGTTTCCGGACGGGGCCTCTTGGGCGCGCCTCGACCTGCCCGACGACGAGTACGTCTCGGTGCTCGCGATCCAGGCCGTGGACGGCACGCGCGCGGTGGACGCCATCAGCCGGGTGCGCGCCCTGCACGCGGCGGCACACGCACACTGAGCCTTCGCACTGCGTTGGGCCCTCGCACCACATTGGGCCACCGCACCGCATTGGGCCACCGCACCGCATTGGGCCACCGCACCGCATTGGGCCACCGCACGTAGCATCGAGGCCGTGCTGCGCGCTCGTGAACAGGCAGATCAGGTCGAGCCGGACGGCGAGAGCGTCCGGCTCGGCGACATCGTGCTCCGCAACCGGCTGGTGACCTCCTCCAGCCTGCTCGGGTACGGGGTGTCGAACTCCGCGCTCGTGCCGTACGGGATGAGCCCGGTGTCCCTGTTCGTGCCGCTCGCCGAGTTCGGCGCGGTGACGACGAGGACGCTGACCGTGGAGCCCCGCGAGGGCCACTTCACCACCCGCGACGACTGGCCGCTGACCGCGCTGCCCGGCCTCCTCAAGCGCTACGGAACCGTGATGCGCGGCACCGACGGCGGCTGGCTCAACGCCTTCGGCTGGTGCAACGTGGGGATCGGCGCCTACCTGCGCGACTACTATCCGCGCACCCGCGACCAGCGCACGATCATCTCGCTCGGCGGCTTCTCCGCCCAGGAGTTCGTGACGCTCGTGGACCGGGTGAACGCCGATGTGCCCGCGGGTGACATCGCGGCCGTCGAGTTCAACGTGAGCTGCCACAACGTCAACTTCGACTTCTCGACGATCCTGCAGGACGTGCTCGACGAGGCCGTGCCCCGCAGCAACCACCCGGTGATCCTCAAGCTCTCCCCGGACTACGACTACCTGCGCAATGCGCAGCAGGCGGCGAAGGCGGGGGTGTCGGCGCTGACGGCCATCAACACCGTGAAGGCGCTGCGCCTCGACCCGCGCACCGGCGAGCCGTGGCTCGCCAACCGCTACGGCGGGCTCTCGGGGCGCGCGATCAAGCCGATCGGGCTGCGTGTGGTGAGCGAGCTGCGCGAGGCGGGTGTGACGCTCCCGATCATCGCGACCGGCGGCATCCGCACCGTGGACGACTGCCGCGAGTACTTCTGGGCCGGCGCCGACGCCGTGAGCCTGGGGAGCGCGACCTGGCTGGCCAGCCACCCCGGCTACCTGCTCTCTCCGTTGCGCGCCCTGCACGTTCGGCGTGTGCTGAAGGCCGTTCGGCGCTACCGTACGTTGCCGACCCGCTCCGCTGCGTTGCGCTGAGCGAGGATCTCCAGCCGTGCCCTGTAGTTGCGAGCTCACTCTTCCGTGGAGCCGGGTGCGGACCAGCGGATGGGAGTGGTGAGCGTGCCGGAGGCCGGGCATCCGGATCGGCTGCGCGCACCCGGCCGCAGGCCACGTGTGGTGCTCGTGGACGTGTTCGAGACGATTCTGCGGGTGTCGGCGTTGCGCTCGCGGTTCGTGGACGTGGGGCGGCCCGAGCACGAGTGCGAGCTGTTCTTCACCCGCGCGCTGCGGGACGGGATGGCACTGACGCTCGCCGGGGGTGTGCGGCCGTTCGCCGACGTGGCGCGCGCGGCGCTGCGTACCACCACCGGGCACAGCCTCTCCGAGGACGCGCTCGACCACGTGCTGAGCGGCTTCGGCGAGCTGCCGCCCTACCCTGACGTGGAACCGGCGTTGCAGGCCCTCGCGAGGGCGCGCATCCCGGCGTACGCGTTCACCCAAGGCAGCGCCGGCACGGCCCGGGATGCGCTCGACGCGGCCGGGCTGCGCACGTACCTGCGCGGGGTGCTCTCGTGCGAGGAGATCACTTCGTTCAAGCCGCCTGCGCGCGTGTACGACTGGGCCTGCCGGCAGGTGGATGTGCCGGGCGACCGGGTGGCCCTCCTGGCCGCGCACTCGTGGGACGTGCACGGCGCGGTGCGGGCCGGCCTCGTGGGCGGGCTCGCGACGCGCCTGGAGGGCGCGGTGCCGGACACGGTGGTGCGCCCGCACGTGGCGGCGGAGCATCTCGACGAGGTGGTGGCCGGGCTGATCGCCCTGCCAGCCTGACGGCCGGGCAACTGGCGGCAGGGCAACTGGCGGCAGGGCAACTGGCGGCACGGCAACTGGCGCCAGGGCTCGGCGGCGCCCCTCATGCTCGCACCGCACGGCGCCGCTCCCCTCCGACGTGGGCCGGTCGGCCGAGCTCGGCCCGCTCGCCGGCCAGCGCCCCCGCCGCGTAGCCGGAGCCGGTGAGCACCGTGCGCCTGGCGGTGGCCAGCCGGGGGAACGCCGAGGCGAACGCGGACTCGACGCGTTCCGTGCGCCCGGCGAGCACGAGCGCGACGGGCTGCCCGTGTGCCGGCTGCGTGGTGCCGGCCGCCGCCCGCTCGGCGGCCTGTTCCGCTGCCGCCCCTTCCGCCGCCACGAGCCGTCGGTGCACCTCGGCAGCGAACCCGTACAGCCACGAACGGCGGTAGGCGGCCACGGACTCGCCGGGGAGCGGCGGCCGCAGCCGCACAAGCTGGCTCGTGGCCTGCAGCTGAAGGGAGGTGTAGAGCAGTTCGACGCGCTCCCGGTCGGCGGCGTGGCCGAACACCGTGACCGCCGCGACGCGCCCGCCCTGCGCGGGGTGCATCACCCACCGGCAGCCCAGCGCCGCCGCCGTCCAGCCGAGCAGGCGGGCCTTGCCGGCGCTGTAGGGATCGCGAAGGGGGACGCGCAGGGGACCGATCTCGTCGCGGCCGGGCTGGGCGGCGGCCAGCAGCGCGGCGTCGATACCGTGGCGGGCCATCAGCTCGACGGCCTTGGCGGTATAGGACTCCGCCTCGGCGTCGGTAGCGGCTCCCTCGGCCTTGGCTAGCAGCTTGCGGACGGTGGCGAGCTTGTCGACACCCATCGGACCTCCCCCGATTCGAACACCTGTTCGCATTCGGGTGGAGGTCTACCACGCGGTCCCGACAGTTCGGTGCAGCCCCTGGTCGCCGGGCCGGGGGTCGCCCGATGGGGCGGCCCGCGGCCGAGTGGCGTGCGGGCGGCGCGGGGCGCCACCAGAGTGGCGAGCGCCATGACCCACCAGCCCCGATCGCCCCGCTGCCGGATCGCCGCCGCGCTCACCGGGGCCCCCGTCCGCGGCCCCGTGGCCGGCAGGTTCCTTTCCGGGGCGGGCGCTCACGGAGAGCTGCCGCCGCCTACACCACGCCACGACGCGCCGGGGCACTGGTCCCGACCTCGGCGTGTCGGGCACCCGTCCTACCCTTGTGAGGTCATGCCCGATCCCACCACGTACCGCCCGGCCCCCGGGTCCATCCCGGAGGCCCCTGGGGTGTACCGGTTCTCCGACCCGCACGGCCGGGTCATCTACGTCGGCAAGGCCAAGAGCCTGCGCCAACGGCTCAACTCGTACTTCGCCGACCTCGCCGGCCTGCATCCGCGCACCCGGCAGATGGTCACCACCGCCGCCCGCGTCGAGTGGACCGTGGTGGGCACTGAGGTCGAGGCCCTCCAGCTCGAGTACAACTGGATCAAGGAGTTCGACCCGCGGTTCAACGTCCGCTACCGCGACGACAAGACCTACCCGGTGCTGGCCGTCACGATGGACGAGGAGTTCCCGCGGCTGCACGTCTACCGCGGGCCGCGCCGCAAAGGCGTGCGGTACTTCGGCCCGTACGCCCACGCGTGGGCGATCCGCGAGACCCTCGACATGCTGCTGCGCGTCTTCCCGGCCCGCACCTGCAGCGCGGGGGTGTTCAAGCGGCACGGGCAGATCGGCAGGCCCTGCCTGCTCGGCTACATCGACAAGTGCTCGGCGCCGTGTGTGGGTCGCGTGGACGCGGACGAGCACCGCGACATCGTCGACGACTTCTGCGACTTCCTGTCCGGGCGCACCGACCACCTCGTCCGGCAGCTCGAGCGCAAGATGGCGGTGGCCGCCGACGAGCTGGAGTTCGAGCGCGCCGCCCGGC
Organism: Pseudonocardia aurantiaca; assembly: GCF_039526725.1. Lineage (NCBI taxonomy): Bacteria > Bacillati > Actinomycetota > Actinomycetes > Pseudonocardiales > Pseudonocardiaceae > Pseudonocardia > Pseudonocardia aurantiaca. The sequence continues at coordinate 524,464 of NZ_BAAAJG010000008.1, read as the reverse complement.
TCCGCGACGACATCGGGGCGCTGCGCCGCGCCATGGAGAAGCAGGCCGTGGTGCTCGGTGACGGCACTGACGCCGACGTCGTCGCGTTCGCCGAGGACGAGCTGGAGGCCGCGGTGCAGGTCTTCCACGTTCGCGGCGGGCGCGTGCGCGGCCAGCGCGGCTGGGTGATCGACAAGGTGGAGCCCACCGACACGGCGCAGCTCGTGGAGCGCTTCCTCACTCAGTTCTACGGCGAGCAGGCGGCGCTCGCCGGTTCCGCCGACGACGCCCAGCAGCCCGTGCCGCGCGAGATCCTGGTGCCCGAGCTGCCGGCCGACACCGCATCGCTGACCGAGTGGCTCTCCGGGCTGCGCGGCTCCCGCGTGCAGATCCGGGTGCCGCAGCGCGGCGACAAGCGGGCCCTCGCCGAGACCGTCGCCCGCAACGCCGCGGAGGCGTTCACCCAGCACAAGCTGCGCCGCGCGGGCGACCTCACCGCGCGCTCGGCGGCGCTGCAGGAGATCCAGGACGCGCTCGAGCTCGACAGCGCGCCACTGCGTATCGAGTGCGTCGACGTCAGCCACGTGCAGGGCAGCAACGTCGTGGCGTCGCTGGTGGTGTTCGAGGACGGTCTCGCGCGCAAGTCGGAGTACAGGCGGTTCGAGGTCAGGGGCGGCGCCGAGGGCGGGGACGTCGCCGCGATCGCCGAGGTCGTGCGGAGGCGGTTCCGCCGTTACCTCGCCGAGACATCCACCACCTCCGGGGAGGACGCCGGTAACGGCACCGAAGATCAGCGCGAACCCTCCGTCATCGCTCCGCCCGAGATCGACCCAACCCACGCAACCACCCATCGTCCCGGAATCGACCCGGAGACCGGGCGGCCGCGCAAGTTCGCCTACCCGCCCAACCTCCTGGTCGTCGACGGTGGCCAGCCGCAGGTCGAGGCGGCCGCGGACGTGCTCGCGGACCTCGGCGTCACGGATGTGGCAGTCTGCGGGCTCGCGAAGCGGCTGGAGGAGGTGTGGCTGCCCGGCGAGCCGGACCCGGTCATCCTCTCGCGCACGAGCGAGGGCCTCTACCTGCTGCAACGTGTCCGCGACGAGGCGCACCGGTTCGCGATCACCTACCACCGGCAGCGCCGCTCCAAGGGCATGATCAGCTCCGAGCTGGACGCCGTGCCCGGTCTGGGGCCGGCGCGCCGCGCCGCCCTGCTGAAGCACTTCGGGTCGCTGCGCAAGCTGCGCGCGGCCGACGCCGACGAGATCGCCGCGTTACCGGGCTTCGGCCCGCGCACCGCCGCGGCGGTGCTCGCCGCGTTGCACGGGGATGCGGCCGTGGGGACGGCCCAGCACGAGGCGGCCCAGCACGAGTCGCCACAGGAGCAGGCCGCGGGGGACCCGGCGGCCGACCGAACAAATCAGGGGGTACCGGCGTCGTGACGGCGGTCGGGGGAGTCGGGGGAGCCGTGCCGGACGGCCCGGGCATCGAGGTCGCGCTGGTCAGCGGCCTGTCCGGGGCGGGACGGAGCACGGCGGCGAAGGTGTTGGAGGATCTCGGCTGGTTCGTGGTCGACAACCTGCCGCCTGAGCTGATCGCCACGATGGTGGAGCTCGGGGCGAAGGCGCGCGGCGAGATCACCCGCATCGCGGTGGTGATGGACGTGCGCAGCCGCGCGTTCACCGCCGACCTCGGCACCGTGATCAAGGACCTGGACGCCCGCGGCTACAAGCCGCGGCTGCTGTTCCTCGAGGCGTCCGACACGGTGCTCGTGCGGCGGTTCGAGCAGGTGCGCCGCAGCCACCCGCTGCAGGGCGACGGGAGGCTCATCGACGGCATCGCCGCCGAGCGGGAGCTGCTCACCCCGCTGCGCGAGGGCGCGGACCTCGTGGTCGACACCTCCACAGTCGCCGTCCCGCAGCTGCGGGCCACCCTGGAGCGGGCGTTCGGGGCGGAGTCGGCGCAGGTCACGCGGGTCACGCTCGTGTCGTTCGGCTACAAGTACGGGCTGCCGATGGACTCCGACCTCGTCGTGGACGTCCGGTTCCTGCCGAACCCGTTCTGGATCCCCGAGCTGCGCGATTTCAACGGCCGTGACGACACCGTGCGCGACTACGTGCTGAGCCAGGACGGCGCCGAGGACTTCATCAGCCGCTACCTGGAGCTGCTGCGGCTGGTCGGGGCGGGCTACCGCAGGGAGGGCAAGCGCTACCTGACCGTCTCCGTGGGGTGCACCGGCGGCAAGCACCGAAGCGTCGCGATCAGCGAGGAGATCGGGCGGAGGCTCGCGGGCGAAGAGGGTGTCACCGTGAACGTCACCCACCGCGACCTGGGGCGCGAATGACGACCGCCGGCTCGGCTGTCGCGCTGGGCGGAGGCCATGGCCTGCACGCCACCCTGTCCGCCCTGCGCCTGCTCGGTGCGCGGGGGCGGGTCGACGAAGCCGTCACGGCGGTCGTCACGGTCGCCGACGACGGCGGCTCGTCAGGCCGGCTGCGACGCGAGCTCGGGCTGCTCCCGCCGGGCGATCTGCGAATGGCGCTGGCCGCGCTCGCGGCCGACGACGCCGGGGGACGCCGGTGGCAGGCGGTCGTGCAGCACCGCTTCGGGGGGAGCGGGGCGCTCGCCGGGCACGCGGTGGGCAATCTGATCCTCGCCGGGCTGATGGACGTCCTGGGCGATCCGGTGGCCGCGCTCGACGAGCTGGCGGCCCTGCTGGGGCTGCGTGGGCGGGTGCTGCCGATGAGCTGCGAGCCGCTCGACATCGAGGCCGAGGTCACGGGCCTGGGTGCCACGGGCGACGCCCCGCACCGCATCCGCGGACAGGTGGCCGTGGCGTCGACGCCGGGCCGCGTCGAGCGGGTGTGGTTGCGTCCCGAGCTGCCGAAGGCGTGCCCGGAGGCGCTGGCCGCGGTGCAGGACGCCGACGTGCTACTGCTCGGCCCGGGGTCGTGGTTCACGAGCGTCCTGCCACACCTGCTGGTGCCCGAACTGCGTGACGCGCTGATCACGAGCCGCGCCCGCCGCATCGTTGTGCTCAACCTGGCGCCGGAGCCGGGGGAGACGGCGGGGTTCTCGCCCGAGCAGCACCTGGCCGTGCTTGCGCAGCACGCCCCCGAGCTGCGGGTGGACGCGGTGCTCGCCGACGTCGCCGCGGTGCCGGTGCCGGAGCGCCTGCACCGCACGGCCGACCCGATGCTCACCCCTGGCGGGCGGGTCCATCTCGCCCCCGTCGCCGCGGCCGACCCGGCAGCGCCGCGCCACGATCCCACTGCGCTGGCCGACGCGCTCGGTACGGTGCTCGCGGAGCTGGACGCCCGCAACGGGGCGGGCGGCCCAACCGGGCCCGCCGGAACCTTCGCCGGATTCGAGACGAGGACCGGCTCGCAGGCCATCGACGCCTCCGGCGCACCGGACGCGGCCGAGACGAGGAGGCCCAAGCCATGGCGATGACCGCTGCGGTCAAGGACGAGCTGAGCAGGCTGGCCGTCACGAAGCCGTGCTGCCGCCGGGCCGAGGTCGCGGCGTTGCTGCGCTTCGCGGGTGGCCTGCACATCGTGGGCGGCCGGGTCGTCGTGGAGGCCGAGGTCGACACCGGCTCGGTCGCGCGCCGGCTGCGCCGCGACATTCATGAGCTGTACGGCCATACGTGTGAGGCGCACGTGATCAGCGCGGGCGGGCTGCGCCGCGGTGCGCGGTACGTCCTGAGGGTCGTGCGTGACGGCGAGGGATTGGCCCGGCAGACCGGCCTGCTCGACGCCCGTGGCCGTCCGGTGCGCGGGCTGCCCCCACCTGTCGTGTCCGGCGGGATCTGCGACGCCGAGGCGGCATGGCGCGGCGCGTTCCTGGCGCACGGCTCCCTTACCGAGCCCGGCCGCAGCTCGGCGCTGGAGATCACGTGCCCGGGGCAGGAGGCCGCGATGGCGCTGGTCGGGGCGGCGCGCCGGCTCAGCGTCACGGCCAAGTGGCGTGAGGTCCGCGGCGCCGACCGCGTGGTGGTGCGTGACGGCGACGCGATCGGCGCGCTGCTCACCCGCATGGGCGCGCACGAGAGCGTGCTCGCGTGGGAGGAGCGGCGCATGCGCCGCGAGGTGCGGGCCACGGCCAACCGCCTCGCCAACTTCGACGACGCCAACCTCCGCCGCTCGGCGCGGGCCGCGGTCGCCGCGGCGGCACGGGTGCAGCGCGCGCTGGAGATCCTCGGTGACGACATTCCGCAGCATCTGTTCGCCGCGGGGAAGCTGCGCGCCGAGCACACACAGGCGTCGCTGGAGGAGCTGGGCCAGCTCGCCGACCCGCCGATGACGAAGGACGCGGTCGCCGGGCGGATCAGGAGGCTCCTGCACATGGCCGACAAGCGGGCCGCCGACCTCGGCATCCCGGACACGGAGTCGGCCGTGACGGCGGAGATGCTGGAGGAAGCCTGACGAGCGCGGGCCAGGGGCGAAGGCCTGGAAGGCCACATCCAGGGCGGTAACCGCCTGGAATGTGGCTTTCCTGACATCTGTCGGGTCCTCGTGCAGCACGCCAGCGCAATGCGTGTGAATCGATCCAGGACAGGGGAGGCTCCAGCGGGAGCCGGACGATAGAGTTGGCCCTGGTCAGCACATGGAGAAGACGAGGAGGCGCACATGACTGTGCGGGTGGGCGTGAACGGTTTCGGTCGAATCGGCCGCAACTTCTGGCGGGCGGTGGACGCCCAGCAGGCGGCAGGCACCACCGACATCGAGATCGTCGCGGTGAACGACATCACGGACAACGCCACGCTGGCACAGCTGCTCAAGTATGACTCGATTCTGGGCAGGCTCCCCCACGAGGTGTCCCACACCGACGACGAGATCATCGTCAACGGCAAGGGCTTCAAGGGCCTCGCCGTGCGCGATCCCGCCGAGCTGCCCTGGAAGGACCTCGGCGTCGACGTCGTGGTCGAATCGACCGGGATCTTCACCAAGCGTGACGCGGCCGCCAAGCACCTGGACGCCGGCGCGAAGAAGGTGATCATCTCAGCCCCGGCCACCGGCGAGGACCTCACCGTGGTCATGGGTGTGAACGACGCCGCCTACGACGGCTCGCAGACCATCATCTCCAACGCGTCCTGCACCACCAACTGCCTCGCCCCGCTGGCCAAGGTGCTCGACGACGCGTTCGGGATCGAGAAGGGTCTGATGACCACGATCCACGCCTACACGCAGGACCAGAACCTGCAGGACGGCCCGCACAAGGACAAGCGCCGCGCCCGGGCCGCCGCGATCAACATCGTGCCGACGTCCACCGGCGCCGCGAAGGCCATCGGTCTCGTCCTGCCACACCTCAAGGGCAAGCTCGACGGCTACTCGCTGCGCGTTCCGGTGCCCACCGGCTCGATCACCGACCTCACCGTCGAGGTCCGCAAGGAGGCATCGGTCGAGGAGATCAACGCGGCCTACAAGGCCGCCGCGGAGAGCGGCCCGCTGAAGGGCTTCCTGCGCTACAGCGAGGACCCGATCGTCTCGTCCGACATCGTCACAGACCCGGCGTCGTGCATCTACGACGCCCCGTTGACCAAGGTGATCGGCAACCAGGTGAAGGTCTTCGGCTGGTACGACAACGAATGGGGTTACTCCAACCGCCTCGTCGACATCACCGCCCTGGTCGCGTCGAAGCTGTAGATCTGCCGTGCGCACTCATTTCGACCTGATCTCCGAGGGCGTGGCCGGCCGGACGGCGCTCGTCCGCTCGGACCTGAACGTTCCTCTCGACGCCGGCAACATCACCGATGACGGCCGCATCCGTGCATCGGTGCCCACGATCTCAGAGCTGTCCGGTGAGGGTGCGCAGGTTGTCGTCGTCGCGCACCTCGGCAGGCCGAAGGGCGGGCCGGATCCGGCGCTCTCGCTCGCACCTGTCGCCGCCCGCCTCGGCGAGCTGCTCGGCGCCCCGGTGCGCCTGGTCGAGCTCTCCAGGGGCGTGCCCGAGATGGCGGCGGGCGATGTCGTGATGCTGGAGAACATCCGGTTCGACCCGCGCGAGACGTCGAAGAACGACGACGAGCGCGCCGCGCTGGCCCATGAGCTCGCGGCGCTGGCGGGCCCGGACGGGGTGTTCGTCTCCGACGGTTTCGGGGTGGTGCACCGCAAGCAGGCGTCGGTGTACGACGTGGCTCTGGACCTCCCGGCCTACGCCGGCGGGCTCGTGCTCGCCGAGGTCGAGGTGCTGCGCAAGCTCACCGAGGCCCCCGAGCGGCCCAACACGGTGGTGCTCGGCGGCTCGAAGGTCTCCGACAAGCTCGCGGTGATCGACGCGCTGCTCCCGAAGGTCGACGCGCTGCTCGTCGGCGGGGGGATGTGCTTCACGTTCCTCGCGGCGCAGGGCTACGAGGTGGGCGACTCGCTCCTCGAGCGCGACCAGATCGACACCTGCCGCAAGCTCCTGGAGTCGGGCAAGATCGTGCTGCCGTCCGACGTCGTGGTCGCCGACGACTTCTCGGCCGAGGCCAACACCCGCACGGTGGCCGTCGAGGACATCCCGGTGGGGTGGAAGGGCCTCGACATCGGGCCGGAGTCGGTCGAGACGTTCGCCGAGGTGCTCGCGCGGGCGGCCACCGTGTTCTGGAACGGCCCGATGGGTGTGTTCGAGCTGGCTCCGTTCGCCGCGGGCACGCGTGGGGTGGCCCAGGCCATCATCGACGCCACGGCCAAGGGCGGGGCGTTCAGCGTCGTTGGCGGGGGAGACTCAGCCGCGGCCGTGCGGGCGCTCGGCCTCCCGGAGGAGGCGTTCTCCCACATCTCCACCGGCGGCGGCGCGTCGCTGGAGTTCCTGGAGGGCAAGTCCCTCCCCGGCCTCGCCGTACTGGAGCACTACTAATGCCATCGAAGACGCCGTTGATCGCCGGCAACTGGAAGATGCACTGCAACCACCTCGAGGCCATCGGGCTGACGCAGAAGATCGCGTTCGCGCTGCCGGAGAAGTACTACGACAAGGTCGAGGTGGCGGTCCTGCCGCCGTTCACGGCCATCCGCTCGGTCCAGACGCTCATCGACGGCGACAAGCTGAAGATGGTGCACGGCGCGCAGGATCTGTCCCCGCACGACTCGGGTCCCTACACCGGCGACGTCTCCGGGCCGATGCTGGCCAAGCTCGGCTGCCGGTACGTCGTCGTGGGCCACTCGGAGCGGCGCGAGATCCACGGTGAGGACGACGCGCTGGTCAACAAGAAGGTCCATGCCGCGATCAGGAACGGGATCGTGCCGATCCTCTGCGCCGGCGAGGGCCTGGAGATCCGCGAGGCGGGCGACCACGTCGCTCATACCACACGGCAGGTGCTCGCCGGGCTCGAGAAGGTGCAGAGCCAGCACGCGCAGACGCTGGTGATCGCCTACGAGCCGGTGTGGGCCATCGGCACCGGCCGGGTGGCGAGCGCAGCCGACGCCCAGGAGGTCTGCGGCGCGATCCGCCAGGCCGTCGCCGGCAAGTACGGCGACGCCATCGCGGCGAGCGTCCGGGTGCTCTACGGCGGCTCGGTGAAGGCCAAGAACGTGGGCGAGATCGTGGCCGAGCCGGACATCGACGGCGCGCTCGTCGGCGGCGCGAGCCTGGACGCCGACGAGTTCGCGCAGCTGTGCGCGATCGCAGCGGGCGGCCCGCTGCCGTAACACTGGCCTGCCGTAACACTGGCCTGCCGTAACATTGGGCGCCTCTCAGGAGAGCCACATCCCGGACGGTCGGGGATGTGGCTCTCCTGCCGTCCGGGGCGGCGCCGTGATCGCCCGGGGTGTCCGCCGTCTGTGCGATCGGCAGGCACGGGTACCCTCGGTGATCCGAGCGGCTGGGCGTGCTCCGCGCCGGTGTGCCGCCCGACGAGAACGAAAACGAGGATGGGATGCAACTCGCCCTGCAGATCGTGCTGATCGTCTCCAGCGTGCTGCTGGTGCTGTTGATCCTGCTGCACCGGGGCCGTGGCGGCGGGCTTTCCAGCCTGTTCGGCGGCGGCGTGCAGTCCAGCCTCTCCGGGTCGAGCGTCGTGGAGAAGAACCTTGACCGGCTGACCCTGTTCGTGGGGGCGATCTGGGTGATCGCCATCATCGGGACCGGTCTGCTCGTGAAGATCGGGGTCTGAAGGAGGCATGGCGATGGCTGGCGGCAACGCGATCCGCGGCACCCGGGTGGGTGCCGGTCCGATGGGCGAGTCCGAGCGCGGCGAGACCGCCCCTCGCTCGCGCATCTCCTACTTCTGCTCGAACGGGCACGTGACCACCCCGTCGTTCGCTTCGGAGGCGGACATCCCCGACTCGTGGGACTGCCCGCGCTGCGGGCTCCCCGCCGGGCGCGACGGTGAGAACCCGCCGGCCCCGCCGCGCACCGAGCCGTACAAGACGCACCTCGCGTACGTGAAGGAGCGCCGCAGCGACGCCGACGGCGCCGCGATCCTCGAGGAGGCGCTCGGCCGCCTCCGCGCCTCCCGCGAGCTCTAGGAGCGTGCCGCCACGGCGCTGGGTCAGGAGCCCAGTGCCGTCAACCCAGTGCCGTCAACCCCAGTGCCGTCAACCCCAGTGCCGTCAACCCAGCGCCGTCAGCTGCTGGTCGAAGGCCACCACGAGCTGTGCGGCCGTGGTTCCCGGCGGCACCGCCGAGGCCGCGAGCGTCACCACCTGGCCGCGCCGCGCCATCGCGGCGAACACACTCCCGCCCTGGAAGCGGCACACGAACCCGCCGTCGCCGGTGGTCACCTCTGCCCGCGAGCCCGCCGCGCACAGCTCGGCCACCGTGGCGAGCTCCGCGGCCGGATCCGTGCCCGGCATCGCGGCCACGTCCACCGTCACGAACGCGGGGCCGTCGGCCGGGATGCTGTGCGTCGTCGGGTCGTAGACGCAGCGAGTGTCGCTCGCCGTGCTGGCGTCCGGAGTCCACGTGAGACCGGTGGTCGCCGCGAAGGTGGGCAGATCGAGCATGCAGGCGGCGGGTGGGGGAGGCGGCGCCGGGGTCACGACCGGGTCCGGCCCGGCGGTGCAGCCCGCGAGCAGCGCCGCCCCCAAGAACACGCCCCCGGCCCGCGCCGAACGGTTGATCAACGTGGCAAGGCTGCCTCGACTGCCGCCACGACCTCAGGCGCAGTGGGCTCGGTGCGGGGCCGGAAGCGTCCGACCACCTGGCCGCCGGGGGCGACGAGGAACTTCTCGAAGTTCCACTGCACGTCGCCTGCGGCCCCGTCCGCGTCGGGTGTGGTGGTCAGGGTGTCGTAGAGGGGGTGCCGCCCCGGCCCGTTGACCTCGACCTTCTCGGTTAGCGGGAACGTGACGCCGTAGGACGCCGAACAGAATGTTGCGATCTCCTCCGCGGAGCCCGGCTCCTGGCCGGCGAACTGGTTGCACGGCACGCCGAGCACGGTGAACCCACGCTCGGCGTAGCGCTCCTGCAGTTCCTCCAGCCCGCGGTACTGGGGCGTGAGCCCACACCGCGACGCCAGGTTGACGACGAGCACGGCCTTGCCGTCCAGCGCCCCGACGTCGAGGGGCGAACCGTCCAGCGCGGAGATCGTGAGGTCGGATATCAAGAGGTCGGGAAGTGCCACAACCGCAGCCTACGTACTCCCCGTCAGCAGCCGCACGGAGCGGTGAGCGGATCGGCGGGCGTGTGTGTGACGCCGGTCGCGGTTGCCACGGGGAAGCCCTCCCGCGTCCAGTACTCGATTCCGCCGAGCATCTCCTTCACCTCGTACCCGAGCCGGGCGAACTCGAGTGCCGCGCGGGTGGCGCCGTCGCAGCCCGGCCCCCAGCAGTACGTGACGACCGGCGTGCCCGGGCCGAGCAGCGCGGAGGCCCGTTCCGGGATCTCGGCGGTCGGCAGGTGCAGCGCTCCCGGGACCCGGCCCTGGTCCCACGCCGCACGGCTGCGCGAGTCGACGAGCACGAACCCCGGGTCCGGCGTCGCCAGCGCGGTGTGGACGTCGGCGACGTCGGTCTGGAAGGCGAGCTTGGCGGAAAAGAACGCGATGGCGGGAGTGTTCATGTCGGCGACGCTAAACGCGCCGGATGCACCGGTACAGGCAGAATCCACGGTAGATTCGCAGAATGGCCGTGGAATCCATGGACGATGTGGACTGGCGCCTGTTGGAAGCACTCCAGCAGGACGGGCGCGCCAGCTACGCCGACCTCGGCCGGCTCGTCGGCCTCTCGCCGAGCGCGGTCACGGAGCGGGTGCGGCGGCTGGAGGAGTCCGGGGTGATCACGGGCTACCGCTGCGAGGTCGACCCCGAGAAGCTCGGCCTGGCGATCATGGCGCTCGTCAGGCTGCGTTACCCGCACGGCAACTACCGGCCGTTCCGCGACCTGCTCGCCACCACGGCCGAAGTCACCGAGGCCCACCACGTCACAGGTGAGGACTGCTTCGTGCTGACCGTGCGCGCCCGCTCGATGCGGCACCTGGAGGAGGTGACGGGCCGGATCGCCGGGCTTGGCGCCGTCACCACGAGCGTCGTCTACTCCAGCCCGCTGCCGCGGCGATCCGTCGTGGGGAGCGCGGTCGCGGCGAGCGCGGCGGCGGCCAACACCTCGCGCCGCCGGATCGGGTGAGACACCGCGCGCGAAGCGTCCGGCGGGCCTCAGCCGGGGAGGGCCTCCAGGAGCGCGCCCGGGCCGATCGTGCTCGCCCCCGTGCCGCGCACCCGCTCGCGCAGGCCCCGGTCGGCCGTGACCACCAACACGGGGTCACCGGACACCGCGAGGTCGGCCGCGATCGCGGCGATCGCGGTGTCGCCGTCGGCAGGCGCGTGCACCACGTGGAGGCGCGGGTGGGTCGGCAGGTCCTCCACCCGCGACGCGGCGCCCTCCAGCACGAGGTCCACCTGCACCTCGTCGCCTGCGTCGGGGTCGACCCGCCTGCCCAGGGTCTCCGCGAGCCGGGCCGGGTCCTCGCTCAGGGCCGCGGCGAGGCGGCCGGCCAAGCGGCGGGCCGCGCCCGGACGGTCCCGCCACCAGCCATCGGGCCGGGAGCCGACGACGTTCGCGCCGTCGACTATCACGTGCAGCACCCGTCCAGGACTCACGGGGCCCAGCCTTCCAGCGGACTCACGGGGCACAGCCTTGCACCCCATGCTGGAAGCGGCGAGGGCGGTCAGGCGATCGGAGGTACGAGGTCCCTCGGGAGTTTCGACGCGGCCCCCCGGTCGAGCAGCCAGAGCGTGCGGCGCCTGCCCCGCGCGCCCGCCACCGGGATCGCGACCTCGCCCGCCCCGCCGAGGGCGAGCGCCACCGCGGCCGCCTTCTCCTCGCCGGTCGTCATGATCCAGACCTCGGCGGCGCGCCGGATGGCCGGCAGCGTCAGCGTGATGCGCGTGGGCGGCGGTTTGGGGCAGCCGTGCACCGCCACGACGGAGCGCTCGCTCTCGTACACCGCGGGGGAGTGCGGGAAGATCGACGCCGTGTGGCCCTCGGCGCCCATGCCGAGCATCAGCACGTCGAACGACGGCACCGGGCCGTGGTCCTCGGGGCGGGCCGCCCGGGCGAGCACCTGGGCGTACTCGTCGGCGGCCGCGTCGGCGCCTGCGGGGCCGGTGCCGGTGTCGGCGCCCATCGGGAACACCTTGGCGGGGCCGACGGGCACGTGGTCGAGCAGCGCCGCCCTGGCCTGGGTCTCGTTGCGCTCCGGGTCGCCGGGCGGGAGGAACCGCTCGTCGCCCCAGTAGAACTCGACCTGGCTCCAGTCGACGGCATCCCTGGCCACGGTGGCGCGGACCTGTTCGAGCACCGCGATGCCGGTGCCGCCCCCGGTGAGCACGATCTTGGGGACGATGCCGGCCGCCTGCAGGTCGACGAGCTTTGTCAGGAGCCGGGCCGCCACGGCGGCGGCGAGCACGTCTGGGTTCGCGTGGACGGCGATATCCGGGGCGGCGGCCACGGTCACGTTCCCGCCAGCACGGGCACCTTCACCGGCGTGCGGCCGCGGGCGACGCGGCTGACGCAGGCGAGTGCGGCGCCGTAGATCTCGTCAGGGTCGAGCCGGCGCAACTCCTCGGCAAGGCAGTCACGCACCTCGCGGCGGGCGAGCGCCACGAGCCGGTCCGGCTGGCCGGGCTGGCGGAGGCTGCCGACCTTGCCGTCGGGACGCACCAGCGACACCGGGCCGGACGCGCGCTCCAGCCGCACCGACACCAGGCCGGGGCCGCTCTCCGCGGGGGACCGCTTGACCTTCGTGTCCGGGAGCCGGCAGGCCAGCCACCCCGCCATGAGGTCCGTGGACGGCGAGATCGTCTCGCCCGCCACCACCGCGCCGGTGATCGGCTCGTGCGGTGGAGCGTCGAGGGCCGTGGCGAGCAGCGCCCGCCACGACGTGAGCCGCGTCCAGGTCAGGTCCGTGTCGCCTGCGACGTGGTTGGCCCGGCGCTGCTCGAACGCCTTCAGCGGGTTCCTCGCCGACAGCGCGTCGGTGATGCGGCGCTGGGCGAGCCTGCCCACCGGGTCCTGGGACGGCACCGCGGGCGCCTCGCTCGGCCACCATGCCACGACGGGCGCGTCCGGCAGCAGGAGCGGCATCACCATGCCGGCGCCCGCCTCCTCGGCGGCGAGCGGGCCGTAGCCGCGCAGCACGACCACCTCGCTCGCGCCGGCGTCTCCGCCCACCCGGATCTGGGCGTCCAGCCGGGGTGCGGCCTTGCGCTGGCCGCGGGCCAGCACGATCACCCGGCACGGGTGCTCGCGGCTCGCCGAGTTCGCCGCCTCGATCGCGTCCTCGATGCCGCTGCCGTCATCGGTGACGATCACGAGCGTGAGCACGCGGCCGAGCGCCAGGACGCCGCCGCTCTCGCGCAGCTCGACGATCTTCTTGTTGACCGCCGACGTGTTGCTCGACGGTAGATCGACAATCATGCGCGCCTCGCAAGCTCGGTCTCGACTGTGGTGATTGCTCGCCTCGCAAGCACGCCTCGGGTCACGGACGCCTCCAGGTCCGGCCCGTGCGCGCCAGCATCGCGTTGGCGGACTCCGGGCCCCAGCTGCCCGCTGGGTACGGGTCGGGCCCCTTCTCCTGCTTCGACCAGAACTCGATCGCCGGGTCGAGGATCTCCCAGGAACGCTCGACCTCCTGGTTCACCGGGAACAGCGATGGCTCGCCGAGCAGCACGTCGAGGATCAGCCGCTCGTACGCCTCGGGAGAGACCTCGGTGAACGCGGTGCCGTAACCGAAGTCCATCGTGACGTCGCGGACCTCCATCTGGCTGCCTGGCACCTTCGACCCGAACCGCATCGTGACGCCCTCGTCGGGCTGCACCCGGATGACGAACGCGTTCTGGCCGAGCTCCTCGGTCATCGTCGCGTCGAACGGGAGGTGCGGGGCCCGCTTGAAGATCACCGCGATCTCGGTGACCCTGCGGCCGAGCCGCTTACCGGTGCGCAGGTAGAACGGCACGCCCGCCCAGCGGCGGGTGTCGATCTCGGTGGTGATCGCGGCAAAGGTCTCGGTCTTGGAGTTCGGGTCGAAGCCCTCCTCCTCCTTGAGCCCCCTTACCAGCTCGCCGCCCTGCCAGCCGCCGGTGTACTGCCCGCGCGCGGTGGTCTCCTCCAGCGGCCCGACCAGCTTCGTGGCGTTGAGCACCTTGATCTTCTCGCTGCGCAGCTCGTCGGAGGAGAACGAGGTGGGCTCCTCCATCGCGGTGAACGCGAGCAGCTGCAGGAGGTGGTTCTGGATGACGTCGCGGGCGGCGCCGATCCCGTCGTAGTAGCCGGCCCGGCCGCCGAGCCCGATGTCCTCGGCCATCGTGATCTGCACATGGTCGACGTAGTGGCTGTTCCAGATCGGCTCGAACAGCTGGTTTGCGAAGCGCAGCGCCAGGATGTTCTGCACCGTCTCCTTGCCGAGATAGTGGTCGATGCGGAACACCGAGTCCTCGGGAAAGACGTCGTTGACGATCTCGTTGAGCTCGATCGCCGACTTGAGGTCGTGGCCGAAGGGCTTCTCGATCACCACGCGGCGCCATTGCTCGCCCTCCTGCTGGGCGAGGCCCGAGCGGGCGAGCTGCTTGAGCACCACAGGGAACGCGCCGGGTGGGATCGACAGGTAGAACGCATGGTTGCCGGTGGTGCCGCGGTCGCGGTCCAGCTCCTGCACCGTCTGCGCGAGCTGGTCGAACGCGTCGTCGTCGTCGAAGCTCCCGGAGACGAACCGGAACCCCTCGGCGAGCCGGTCCCAGACGTTCTGCCGGAACGGCGTGCGGGCGTGCTGCTTGACCGCCTCGTAGACGATCTGCCCGAAGTCCTGGCTGTCCCAGTCGCGGCGGGCGAAACCGGTCAGCGCGAAACCCGGGGGAAGCAGGCCGCGGTTGGCGAGGTCGTAGATGGCAGGCATGAGTTTCTTGCGGGCAAGGTCGCCGGTGACCCCGAAGATCACCAGACTGCAGGGCCCCGCGATGCGCGGGAGGCGCTTGTCGCGGGGGTCCCTGAGCGGGTTGGTCCATCCCCCGTCCCCCATCGTGCGGGTTGCCATCGGTGTCACCCCAGTTCTCGGTGGTGTGCGGTGTGCGCAGGCGATCATCCCAGGTTGGTCACAACTGCTGGACGGCGCGCGCCAGCGTGACGAGCCCGGCCACCCGGTCGGTGAAGTGCAGACGGAGCACGATTGTTCCGCGGGTGGCGAGCGCCACTGCGTCGCCGCGGGCCTGGGCGATCTGGTGCTCGGCGAGCGGGTCGGTGCCGGTGCCCGGGTCGGCACCCGGATCGGCGTCTGTGTCGTCGGCGGCGCCGGTGAGCTGGCAGACGAGGGCGCCCACCGGGCCGCCCTTGTCCCGCTGGCCGCTCCCCGGCAGCCAGCGTGGCGCCCACCCGAACACCGTCGGGAGTCCGGTGCGCCGGGCCAGCTCCGGGCGCAGCACGGCGGCCGAGGCGTCGTCGACCCGGTCGAGGTAGGCGTGCACGGTCAGGTGGGTCCCCACCGACCCGACGAGTGCGCGCAGCGCGCCCGCGACGGTGTCGGTGCCCGCCGGGAGCCACGGCCCGGCGTGCACCTCGATCCCGCCCTCCACGAACGCGGGTTGCTCCCCGCCGGACGCCGGGCGCGCCGCCGCGGCATCGGGGCGATCGGTCGGGTCGACGCCGAGAAGGTGCGCGGCCACCGCCACGGCGTGCTGCCACAGCAGGATCTGGGTGGCGGGCGAGCCGGCGGTGCCGCCGGCGGCGCCCGGCACGTCGCCGATCGACAGGGCCAGCGCGGCACCGCCTGCCCACTCGGGCGCGTCCGGGCCCTCCACGGGCACCACCAGCGGGCCGTGCCCGTCCTTGCCCAGGCCGCCGGCCACGAGCTGCCCGGCCCACTCGGCGAGCGCCGGCGTCCCGTCGTCGGCCAGCGCGACGACCGGGGCACCGGCGAGCAGCGCGCCCAGCTCCAGCGCCGGGTTGTCGTCGCTGTCCGCGGCGAACCCGGGTGCCGCTGCGGCCGCGTCGGCGAGGACGGCGCCGACGTCGGCGCCCGCGAGGCCGGCGGGTACCAGCGCGAACGCTGTGAGCGCGGCCCACGGCCCGTCGACGTCCGCGGGGCCGAGCACCACGACCGCGCCGCCGGCCTCCTGCTGGAGCGGTCCGCCCGGCGGGGTGACGACGACGGTCTGCGCGTCCGGGTCGAGGCCTTCGGCGCGGAACGCCCGGTGCACGGCATCGCGCACGAGCTCCACGCCCGTGGTGTCTTCGCCGGGCGGCGCCGACACCACGAGCACGGTGGCGGCAAGCTCGCCGGCGAGGGCGTCGGCGACCTGGACGGGATCGGTGGAATCGAGCACGACGAGCCGCGGGTCGGCCGCGCAGAGTGCCTCGGCGGCCACCCCGACCCCGCCCGCCGCGGCCAGCACGACGCGGACCTGCCCGGCGAGCCGAAGCTGGTCGCGCAGGCCCTCGATCTCGCCGACGAGGGGCCGAGCGGCCCTGGCGGCGCCGACCCAGCCGGGCCGGGCCGCGTTGGGCCACAAGGAGGTGTCACCCTTGCCGATGCGGGACGGGATGCCCGCGGCCACGAGCCGCGGCACGACCTCGGCGGGCCGCGGCGGCGGCGGGTACGGCGGCGGGCGTCCGGTCACCGGCTCAGCGGGCGGCTCAGCCGGCGGCGCGGAGCTGGCCCGCGACGGTCTCGACCAGCTCGGCCCACGACTTCTCGAACTTGTCGACGCCCTCGTCCTCGAGCACCAGGAAGACGTCGGTGAGGTCGATGCCCACGCGCTCCAGGGCGTCGAACACCTCCTGCGCCTCCTTCGCCTGGCCGGTGACTCGGTCGCCGAGCACCTCGCCGTGGTCGGCGAATGCGAGCAGTGTCTTCTCCGGCATCGTGTTGACGGTGCCGGCGACGACCAGCTCGGTGACGTACATGGTGTCCGGGTACTCGGGGTTCTTCACGCCCGTGGACGCCCACAGCGGCCGCTGCGCCCTGGCGCCGTGGCCTGCGAGGGCCTCCCAGCGCTCGCCGGAGAACACCTCCTGGAACGCCGCGTAGGCCAGGCGCGAGTTCGCGATGCCCGCCTTGCCACGCAGGGCGAGGGCATCGTCCGTGCCGATCTTCTCCAGCCGCTTGTCGATCTCCGTGTCGACGCGGGAGACGAAGAAGCTCGCCACCGACGCGATGCCGGCGAGCGCGTGTCCGTTGGCCGCGGCCTGCTCCAGCCCGTCGAGGTAGGCGCCCATCACGGCGCGGTAGCGCTCGACGGAGAAGATCAGCGTGACGTTGACGCTCACACCCTCGGCGATCGCGCGGGTGATGGCCGGGAGCCCGGCCTCGGTGGCCGGGATCTTGACCAGCAGGTTCGGCCGGTCCACGGCCTTCCACAGGTCGAGGGCCTGCGCGACGGTGGCCTCGGTGTCGCGGGCGAGGCCGGGGTCGACCTCCAGCGACACGCGCCCGTCGACGCCGCCCGTGGCCTCCCATGTGCCGCTGAAGACGTCGCACGCCTCCTGCACGTCGGCCACGGTGATCTCGCGGATGGCGTCCTCGATCGTGGCACCGCGGGCGGCGAGCTGGCGCACCTGCTCGTCGTAGGCAGCGCCGTTGGCCAGCGCAGCCGCGAAGATCGTGGGGTTGGTGGTGACGCCGACGACCGACATCTCCGTGATCAGCTGCTGCAGGTTGCCGCTGCGCAGACGCTCCCGCGACAGGTCGTCGAGCCAGATCGAGACGCCCGCCGCCGCGAGTGCGGCGAGCCGGTCGTTGGGCATGTTTCCTCCTAGGACAGCTTGGCGAGACTGCGCTTCGCGGCGGCGACGACGTTCTCGGTGGTGAAGCCGAACTCGCGGAACAGGGTTTTGTAGTCGGCGCTGGCGCCGAAGTGCTCGATGGACACGTTCTCGCCCGCGTCGCCGGTGAACCGGTGCCACGGCTGGGCGACTCCCGCCTCGACGCTGACGCGCGCCCGCACGCTCGGGGGCAGCACGGAGTTGCGGTAGTCCTCGTCCTGGGCGTCGAACCACTCGACCGACGGCATCGAGACGACGCTGGTGGGGATGCCTTCGCCCTCCAGCACCTCGCGCGCCTCCACGGCGATCTGCAGCTCGGATCCGGTGGCGATGAGCAGCACCTGGGGCTGCCCGCCTGCGGCCTTCGCCAGCACGTAGCCGCCGCGCGCGACGCCTTCGGCCGACGTGCCTTCCAGCACCGGCAGGTTCTGCCGGGTCAGCGCGATGCCCTTCGGGCCCTCGGGGCGCTCCAGCGCGGCCTTCCAGGCGTGCGCGGTCTCGTTCGCGTCGCCGGGGCGGATGACCGTGAGGCCGGGGATGGCCCGCAGCGCGGCGAGGTGCTCGATGGGCTGGTGGGTCGGGCCGTCCTCGCCGAGGCCGATCGAGTCGTGCGTCCACACGTAGATGACGCTGCTCTGCATCAGCGCCGCCAAGCGGACGGCGGGGCGCATGTAGTCGGAGAAGATGAGGAATGTGCCGCCGTATGGGCGGGTGGGCCCGTGGAGGGCGATGCCGTTGAGGATCGCGCCCATCGCGTGCTCACGGACCCCGAAGTGCAGGGTGCGCCCGTACCACTGGGCGTCCCACATCTTGGTGGCGGTGGACGGCGGCCCGAACGAGTCGGCGCCCTCCATCGTGGTGTTGTTGCTCTCCGCGAGGTCGGCCGAGCCGCCCCACAGCTCCGGAAGCACGGGGGCGAGGGCCTTGAGCACCTCGCCGGAGGCCTTGCGGGTGGCGACGCCCTTGGGGTCGGGCTCCCAGCTCGGCAGCGCCTTCTCCCAGCCGACCGGAAGGTCGCGCCCGAGCAGCCGTGCCAGCAGCTCCTTGCGCTCGGGCTCGCGGCGGGCCCAGTCCTCGTAGGCCTTGGCCCACTCCTCGTGGGCCACCCGGCCGCGGTCGACCACCTTGCGAGCGTGTTCGAGAACCTCGGGTTCGACCTGGAAGCTCTTCTCCGGGTCGAAGCCAAGGATCTTCTTGACCTCGGCCACCTCGTCGGCACCCAGGGCCGAACCGTGGGCCTTGCCGGTGTTCATCTTGGTCGGCGCGGGGTAGCCGATGACGGTGCGCAGCACGATGAACGACGGGCGAGAGGTCTCGGCCTTCGCGTTCTCGAGGGCCTGCAGGATGCCGGTGACGTTCTCGCCGCCCTCGACGACCTGAACGTGCCAGCCGTAGGCCTCGTAGCGCTTCGCGGTGTCCTCGGACAGCGCGATCGTCGTGTCGTCCTCGATGGAGATCTTGTTGTCGTCGTAGACCACCGTGAGGTTGCCCAGCTGCTGGTGCCCGGCGATCGACGACGCCTCGGAGGTGACGCCCTCCTCGATGTCGCCGTCGGAGGCGACCACGTAGATGAAGTGGTCGAAGGGGCTCTGCCCGGGCGGGGCGTCGGGGTCGAAGAGGCCGCGCTCGCGGCGGGACGCGATCGCCATGCCGACGGCCGACGAGAGGCCCTGCCCCAGGGGCCCGGTGGTGATCTCGACACCCGGCGTGTGGCGGTGCTCGGGGTGGCCGGGAGTGCGGGAGCCCCAGGTGCGCAGCGCCTCGAGGTCCTCGAGCTCGAGCCCGTAGCCGGAGAGGAACAGCTGGATGTACAGCGTCAGGCTGGAGTGGCCCGCCGACAGCACGAAGCGGTCGCGGCCGATCCAGTCGGCGTCGGTGGGGTCGTGCCGCATCACGCGCTGGAACAGGGTGTACGCCAGCGGCGCGAGGCTCATCGCCGTGCCGGGGTGGCCGTTGCCTACCTTCTGCACGGCGTCGGCGGCCAGCACCCGCACCGTGTCCACCGCCCGCTCGTCCAGATCGGACCAGTCCTCCGGCACGTCGGTTCGGGTCAGGGTCTCGATGTCGATGTCGGCCACAGATCTTCCCTACGTTGCGGGTGGGGGCCGCGGGCGTTGCGCCCCGGCGCGTCCGGCTCTGGCCCCAGCCTAGTCGGCCCGGCCGGGTGCGTCCGGTCTCCGCCCGGGCATTCGCACCCGTCTACCCGGGAGCGTGGCGCGGCATGCCCCGGGCTATCATCGACAAGCCGTAGAACTCGGGGCCGAACTCCTGTTCGTCCGGGTCCACCACCACGCGGAGAGAGGTCGCCGGTGAGCTTGCCCGTGTCCCAGCAGGGGGCCGCTGAGCTGCCTCCCGCTCCGGGCGGTCTCCGCGCGGTTCTGCACCGGGCGCGCGGCACCGTGCAGGCCTATCTCGGGCTGACCAAGACGCGGATCATCGAGCAGCTGCTCGTGGTCACCGTGCCCGCCATGTTCCTCGCCGAGCGCGGGGTGCCGTCGGTGTTCCTGATCGCGGCCACGCTGCTCGGTGGCGCGATGGCCGCGGCCAGCGCCCACGCCCTCAACTGCGTGGTGGACGCCGACATCGACGCGGTCATGAAGCGCACCGCCAGGCGCCCGCTCGCCAGGGGGCAAGTACCCACGCGCAACGCGCTGATCTTCGGGCTGGTGCTGGGGGCGCTCTCGGCGGTCTGGTTGGGGCTCACCACCAACTGGCTCGCTGCCGGGCTCTCGGTGGCCGCCATCGCCTTCTACGTCCTCGTGTACACCCTGCTGCTCAAGCGCCGCACGTCGCAGAACATCGTGTGGGGCGGCGCGGCCGGCTGCATGCCGGTGGTGATCGGCTGGGCCGCGGTCACGGGCTCGGTGGAGTGGCCCGCGTTCGTGATGTTCGGTGTGATCTTCTTCTGGACGCCGCCGCACTTCTGGGCGCTCGCCATGCGCTATCGCGACGACTACGCGGCGGCCGGCGTGCCGATGCTCCCCGTGGTGGCCCCGCCCGCGCACGTGTCGCGGCGCATCCTCGTCTACTCCTGGGTGATGGCCGGCTGGTCGCTGCTGCTCGTGCCGGCCACCTCGTGGATCTACGCGGCCGTGGCCGCCCTCGGCGGGGCCTGGTTCGTGTTCCAGGCCCACCGGCTGCACCGCGGGGTGCTGGCTGGGGTCGAGACCAGGCCGATGCGGCTGTTCCACCTGTCGAACATGTACCTCTGCGGCCTCTTCGCCGCCATCGCGGTCGACGCGGCGATCGGCCTGCCGGTCCTGCTCCCCTGACTGCCCGCGGGGCGGAACGCGTGAAGGCGGCCGTGGCGGCCGCCGGTCGCCCTACCCGCGCCGGATCTCGTGGCGGCGGTGCGCTACGACCCCGTGGGCGGACCTGAGACGGACGCGGCCCCCATGACGGAACCGGCCACCGGTGGTACCGGTGGCCGGTTCCGTCATCGGAGCCGCGATCGGACTCGCTACGACGCCTGCGGGATCATCCCGTTCGGGTCCAGCACGTACTTGCGCGCCGCACCCTGGTCGAACTCCTGGTAGCCGCGCGGGGCGTCTTCCAGTGGGATCACGGTGGCGTTGACCGCGTCGGCGATGTGGGCCTTGTCGTGGAGGATGGCCATCATCAGCTGCCGGTTGTACTTGAGCACCGGGCACTGACCCGTGGTGAAGGAGTGGCTCTTCGCCCAGCCGAGTCCCAGCCGGACCTTGAGCGTGCCCGTCTTGGCGTCCGCGTCCGGCGCCCCCGGGTCACCGGTGACGTAGAGGCCGGGGATGCCGAGCTTGCCGCCCGCGCGCGTGATGGCCATGATCGAGTTGAGCACGGCGGCCGGAGCTTCGTCCGCGCCCTTCCCGTGCCCGCTGGCCTCGAAGCCCACGGCGTCGACGGCGGAGTCCACCTCGGGCGTCCCGAGAATCTGTGCGATCTGGTCCTCGATTGACGCGTCCAGCGTGATGTCCACCGTCTCGCAGCCGAACGAGCGTGCCTGCGCGAGCCGGTCGGGGATGCGGTCCCCGACGATGACCACGGCAGCGCCGAGCAGCTGCGACGAGTACGCCGCCGCGAGCCCGACGGGGCCGGCGCCTGCGACGTAGACGGTCGACCCGGTCGTCACGCCTGCGGTGTACGCGCCGTGGTACCCGGTGGGGAAGATGTCCGACAGCATCGTGAGATCGAGAACCTTCTCCAGTGCCTGCTCCCGGTCGGGGATCTTCAGCAGGTTGAAGTCGGCGAACGGAACCATCACGTACTGCGCCTGGCCGCCCTCCCAGCCGCCCATGTCGACGTAGCCGTAGGCCGATCCCGCCCGGGCCGGGTTGACGTTGAGGCAGACGCCGGTCTGGCCCTCCTTACAGTTGCGGCAGCGGCCACAGGCGATGTTGAACGGGACCGAGCAGATGTCGCCGATGTCGTGGAACTGGACATCCTCGCCCTTCTCGACGATCTCGCCCATGATCTCGTGGCCGAGCGTCTGGCCGGGCGGCGCCGTGGTGCGACCGCGGACCATGTGCTGGTCGGAACCGCAGATGTTCGTCGCGATGTTGCGCAGGATCACGCCGTGCACGGCCTTCTGGGTCATCCCCTTCGCCTTGGCGACGTCGGCCGGCACCTCGAGCTTCGGTGCGTCGTGGTCCTCGACCTCTACGACGCCGGGCTCCTTGTAGACGACGATCTTGTTGCCACCCATGCGCTCCTCCTCGTATCTCACGTTCCGGCGTACTCGCGTGCGGAGGTGGGCGCAAGGCCGGTCCTCTGGCCGAACGGGTGAGTTGTCGCCCTGATCTGCGACATCGCGGCCTGAGGCGCACGGCCCGGAGCCGGACGAGCGCGGTACGTGCCCGCGCCCTTGGCCAGCGGTGACTGCACTGGGCGGCGCTAGCGCAGCAGGTCGGGTGTCTCCCAGTCCTTGCCCAGCACGTGGTGGTCGAGGAACGCCGTGACCGTCTGGTACCAGACCACCGCGTTCTGGGGGGTGAGGATCCAGTGGTTCTCGTCGGGGTAGTAGAGGAACTTGTGCGGCAGCTCGGCGAGGTCGCCCTCGTGCCGGGACACGAGGTCCCACCACAGCCGCAGGGCCTCTCCGATCGGCACCCGGTAGTCCTTGTCGCCGTGGATCACCAGCATCGGCGTGCTGATCGCGTCGGCCGACGCGTGCGGGGTGTTCCGGGCGGCCATCTCCGCCGTCATCTCCCGCAGCCAGTAGAACGCGGCGTCGGTGGTGGGCCCGAACTGGTCGAGCGCCCACAGGCTCGCGTGCGTGACGATCGCGCGGAACCGGTCGGTGTGCCCGGCGATCCAGTTGGCCATGTACCCGCCGAACGAGCCGCCCATCGCCGCGGTGCGGTCGGCGTCGATGTCCGGGCGGGCGACGGCGGCATCGGTGACCGCCATGAGGTCGGTGAACGGGGCGTCACCCCACTCGCCCCAGCCACGCGCGACGAAGTCGAGCCCGTAGCCGGTGGACAGGGCCGGGTCGGGCAGCAGCACCGCGTACCCGCGGGCGGCCAGGAGCCACGGGTTCCACCGCCACTGCCAGGCGTTCCAGCTGCCCAGGGGGCCGCCGTGCACCCACAGCAGCAGCGGGGCGGGGGAGTTCTCGGACGTGCCCTCCGGCAGCACGAGCCACGCGCGCAGCGGTGAGCCGTCGACGGCGGTCGCGTGCACCTCGGTGAGCCTGCCCGGCAGGGCGGGCGGGTCGGCCGGACCACGCAGCAGCACGGGCTGCTGGCCCGCAGCGGTGGCGTCGAGCCGTACGGGTGCGGGCGGGGCGTCGACTGCGCTGCGCAGCGCGTAGACGTGCGCGCCGTCCGGGCTCACCACCACATCGCTGTACGCCCCGTCGTCGCCGGTCAGGCGAGTGACCGTGGCCTCGGTGGGGCCGTCGGCGAGATCGATGCGGAAGACCGGGCATCGGCCCTCGTCGTCGGCGGTGACGATGAGCGCCGACCCGTCCGGGGTCCAGCGGGCCCCGTTGGGCCAGCGGTCCCACCCCGGGGCAACCACGCTGGGCTCGCCGCCGGTGATCGGAACCACGACGAGCCGCGAGTCCGGCGGGGTGGTCGGGGAGGTGCGCAGCTCCTGCCAGAACGCCACCTGCGTGCCGTCCGGGCTGATGACCGGGCCGCCGAACTCGAGGTCCGGGTCGTCGGCGAGCACCGTGCGCTCCCCGCTCTCGACGTCGATGGCCACCAGCGTCGCGCGGCTGGAGCCGCCGGGCTCGGACACCCGCCAGCCGGTCACGACCGTGCGCCCGTCCGGGGTGATGTCGTAGCCCGCCTCGACGAGCGCGCCGCCCGGCGCCGGGGTGAGGTCGCGCCACTCGACGGTCCCGTCCGCCACCCCGTCCGCCGGCACGTCGCCGACGACCAGCCGGGGCTCGTCAGGTCCGAGGTCGTGGTCCCAGAACCGCACCGGGTAGCCGCTGTGCAGGATCCCGCTGACCTTCTTCTCCCGCCGCGCCTTGCGCCGGGCCTCGTCGTCCGCGGCCGTGACGGCGCCCGGGAGCGTCATCGACATGGCGAGGACGCCTCGGGCGCTGCGCGCGGTGACGGGGCCTGCGACGCCGCCCGGCCGCGACCCCACGACGTGCGCCTCGCCGCCCGCCGGGAGCCGCCAGAGCGCGGCGGGATCGCCCGGCTGCTGCTCGGAGCGGTCGGGGTCGGGGCGCGCTGAGGTGAACAGGAGGTCCCCGTCCGCGGTGAAGGCGGGGGAGGACTCGCCGGTCGCACCGCGGGTGAGCCGCCGGGCAGGCCGCTCGCCGCTCGGGTCGACATCCCAGAGCGCGGGGCGCAGCCGGGTGCGTTCCGGGTTCAGCGTCGCCGCCGTCGTGACGAGGCGGGTGCCGTCAGGGGAGAGCGCGAGCCCGGCGACGCGGGGCAGCGCGACGTAGTCCTGCAGGTCGTGGAAATCGGTGTTCGGGGTCTCCGTCACCTCAGTTGTCTAGCACGCGCCCATCACCGGACTCGTGATGTCTATCGCTCTTGAGAAACTCTTTACGAAGGATAGGCTCAGCTCTTACTCACTGAGGAGGCCCTATGACCGGACGACGCGCCACGACGAGAGCCCGCTGGGCCGGACTGGTGACAGCCGTGTCGGCGCTGGTGCTCGCGGGCTGCGGAGGCGCGCCCGCGCCCCAGCAGCCCGCGGCGGAGCCCGGCCCGGTGACCATCTACTCCGGCCGCAGCGAGGAGCTCGTCGGCCCACTGCTCGCACAGCTGGAGACGGCGCTGGGCACTGACGTCGAGGTGCGCTACGGCAGCACCGGCGAGATGTCGGCGCAGCTGCTGGAGGAGGGCCCGAACTCCCCGGCCGACGTCTTCTTCGGGCAGGACGCCGGCGCGCTGGGCGCGTTGAGCTCGGCGGGGCTGCTCGCGCCGCTCCCGGCCGATGTCGTCGCCCCGCTCCCAGAGCGCTACCGGGCGGCCGACGCCACGTGGGTGGCGACCTCCGCCCGCGCCCGCGTCGTCGCCTACAACCCCGGACTCGTGCCGGAGGCCGACCTGCCCAGCGGCGTCGACGACCTGCTCGCGCCCCGCTGGAAGGGCCGGCTCGGGTACGCGCCGTCCAACGCGTCGTGGCTGTCATTCGTCACGGGCCTGCGCCTGGTGCGGGGCGAGGACGGGGCGCGGCAGTGGCTCACGGCGTTCGCCGCTCAGCAGCCCCAGCGCTTCGACGGCAACGGCCCGATCCTCGACGCCGTGGCCGCCGGCACCGTCGACGCCGGGCTCGTCAACCACTACTACCTCTACGAGAAGACCGCCGAGGTCGACCCGGCCACCTACTCCGTGCGCAACCACTACGTGCCGAACGACCCGCTCGGGCTGGTCAACGTGGCCGGTGCGGGGGTCGTCGCGGCGAGTGACAACCAGCAGACCGCGCAGCGTGCCGTCGCGTTCCTGCTCTCGCCGCAGGCGCAGCAGTACCTCGTGGACCAGACCGGCGAGTACCCGGTGGTCGACGGGATCGCGCCGACCCGCGCCTACGAGCTCGTCTCGCTGGGCTCGCTGGCCCCGCCGGACGTCGACCTGGCCGACCTCGCCTCGCTCGAGCAGACCGAGGCGATGCTGCAGCAGGTCGGGCTGCTCTGAGCGTCCCTTCGATCGCCACGGCCCGGCGCCCCCGCGCGGCGCGCCACCGCCGGGGGGCGCCGGCGTTCCTGGTCGCCTGGGCGGTTCCCGCGGCCGTCGTCGCACTCGTGCCGCTGGTGTACCTCGTGGTCCGCGCCCTGGACTCGGGCTTTCCGGCGTTCTTCACCGTGCTCACGCGGCCCCGGACCGCCGAGCTGCTGGCCCGCAGCGCGGGGCTCGCCGCCGCGGTGACGGCCGCGTGCGTCGTCGTCGGCGTGCTGGCGGCGTGGCTGGTCGTGCGTACGAACCTGCCGGGCAGGCGGCCGGCAGCGGTGCTCCTGGCGCTGCCGCTGGCCGTCCCGTCCTACGTCGCCGGCTTCACCTGGATCTCGGAGGCGCCGGCGACGGCGGGGTTCTGGGGAGCGTTCGGCGTGCTCGCGTCGGTGAGCTACCCGTACGTGATGCTGCCCGTGGCAGCGGCGCTGCGGGCGGCCGACGGCGGCCTTGAGGAGGTGGCCCGCTCGCTGGGGTACGGCCGCGCGCGGGTGTTCGCCGGGGTGACCCTGCGCCAGGTGTGGCCCGCGGCGACCGCGGGGGGACTCCTCGTGGCGCTGTACGTGCTCAGCGACTTCGGGGCGGTGTCCCTGATGCGGTACGACACGTTCACGCTGGGCATCTACACGAGCTACCGCGGCACGTTCAACCGGACGCCTGCCGCCGTGCTCGGGTGCGTGCTCGTGGCGCTCGCCGCCCTCGTGACGTGGGTCGAGGCGCGGGCGCGGGGACGGGCGGCCCGGCGCGTCGGGCGTGGGGTGGGGCGGGCGCCCGCGGTCGTGCGGCTGGGCTGGACGCGCCCGTTCTGGGCGGCGGGCACGCTCGCGGTACTCGCTGTGTCGCTGGGCGTTCCGGCCTACAGCCTCACGCACTGGATGGTCGTGGGCTCCTCGCTCGGCGTCGATCTCCCCGACCTCGCCGCGGCCGCCGCCGTGACCCTGCAGGTAGCCGGGCTCGGCGCGGTCGTGACCACCCTGCTCGCGGTGCCGGTCGGCGTGCTCGCCGCCCGCCACCGCGGGTGGGGGACCGCCGCGTTGGAGAACGCGGCGTACGCGGGGCACGCGCTGCCGGGCATCACGGTGGGGCTGGCCCTGGTGTTCCTCGGGGCGCGGCTGCTGCCCGGGCTGTACCAGCAGGTCCCCCTGCTCCTCGCGGGGTACGCCGTGCTCTTCCTCCCGCTCGCCGTGGGCGCCGTGCGCACCGCGGTGGCCGCCGCCCCGCCGGAGCTGGAGGAGGTGTCCCGGTCGCTGGGCCGCGGCCGGGCCGCGACAACGGCAGCCGTCACGCTGCCGCTCGCCGCGCCGGGCCTCGCCGCGGGTGCCGCGCTCGTCTTCCTGACGATCGCGAAGGAGCTCCCCGTCACCCTGATGCTCCGGCCCACCGGCGTCGACACCCTCGCCGTGCGGCTGTGGAGCCACACCGGCGCCGGGCAGTTCGCTGCGGCGGCGCCCTACGCGATCGCGCTCGTGATCCTCGCGGCCGTGCCCGCGCTGGTGCTCAACCGCGTGCTGCGTGGATCCACGACATTGCGATCCGCAGACAATTCCGGAGGTGGTCCGTGACGTCCTCATCCGCGCTGCGCGTCCGGGGGGTCGTGGCCGGATACCCAGGCCATCCCGTCCTCCATGACGTCCACCTGGACGTGCCGGTGGGCTCGCTGCTCGCCGTGCTCGGCGGGTCCGGCTCGGGCAAGACCACCTTCCTGCGCACGATCGCGGGCTTCCACCCGGTCGAGGCGGGCACCGTCGAGCTCGCGGGCAGGCTCGTGGCGGGCGATGGCGTGGACGTCCCGGCAGAGCGCCGCCGCGTCGGGCTGGTGCCGCAGGACGGGGCGCTGTTCGGGCACCTCACGGTGGCGGGCAACGTCGCGTTCGGGCTCGACCGGGCCGCTCGAAGAGGGCCGCGGGTCGGCGAGGTCCTGGAGCTGGTGGGCCTCGCCGGGTTCGAGCGGCGGATGCCGGCCGAGCTGTCCGGGGGGCAGCAGCAGCGGGTCGCGCTGGCGCGGGCGCTCGCGCCCCGCCCGGCCCTCGTGCTCCTCGACGAGCCGTTCACCGCGCTCGATGCGGGCCTGCGCGCCGAGGTCCGCGAGCAGGTGCGGGCCGCCCTGCGCGCCGCGGGGGCGAGTGCGGTGCTCGTGACGCACGACCAGCAGGAGGCCCTCGGCTGCGCCGACCTCGTGGCTGTGCTCCGGGACGGCCGCGTGGTGCAGTCCGGCCCGCCGCGCACGCTCTACGACGAACCCGTGGACGTGGGCGTGGGCACGTTCCTCGGCGAGGCAGTCGTGCTCCCGGCGACGGCACGCGCCGGGTGCGCGGCCACCGTGCTCGGCCGGTTCCCGGTGAGCGGGGCGGACGGGCCGGGTCACGTCCTGCTGCGGCCGGAGCAGCTGCGGATCGGCCCGCCCGGCGACGCGCCTTCCGGGCCCGTCGCCACCGTGGCGGAGGTGGTCTTCCACGGCCACGACACCACCGTGCTGCTCGCCCTCGACGGCGCGCGCGACGGCATGCTCGTGCGCTGCCGCACCGCCGACCGGAACACGCACGGGGTGGGGGAGCGCGTCGGTGTGGCGGTGCGGGGGGACGCCCGCTTCTACCCGGCCTGAGCTCCCGGCCCGGCGGCGCTCAGGGCAGCAGGAGCAGCTTTCCCGTGGTGCGGCGGGACTGGAGGTCCTCGTGCGCCGCGCGCGCGTCGGCGAGCGGGTAGCGCCCGCCGATCCGGACGTCGAGCGTGCCCGCGGCGACCTCGCCGTAGACGGCCGCGGCCCGGGCTGCCAGCTCGGCCGGGGTGACGATGTGGTCGAAGAGCTTCGGCCGCGTGAGGAACACCGAGCCCGCGGCGTTGAGCCGCTGCGGGTCCACCGGCGGCACCGGCCCGCTCGACGCGCCGAAGAGCACGAGCAACCCGCGGCGGCGCAACGCGGCGAGGCTCGCGTCGAACGTCGTGCGGCCCACGCTGTCGTACGCCACGGCCACACCGGCGCCGCCGGTCAGCTCCCGCACCGCGGCCGCCAGGTCGGACACCTCCGTGTAGCGGATGACCTCGGCGGCACCGGCGGCCCGTGCCAGCTTCTCCTTCTCGGCCGTCGACACGGTGGCGATCACCCGCGCGCCCTTCGCCGCCGCGAGCTGGGTGAGCAGCAGGCCGACCCCGCCTGCGGCGGCGTGCACGAGGATCTCCTCCCCAGGCCGCAGCGCGTGGGTGTCGTTGACCAGGAAGTGGGCGGTCATGCCCTGCAACAGCGCGCCCACCGCGGCCTCGTCCGACACCCCGTCCGGCACGGGCACGGCCTTCTCGGCAGGCACCGCGGCGCGTTCGGCGCAGCTGCCCAGTGACTCGGCCCACGCCACCCGATCACCCACGCTGTAGCCGGTGACGCCCTCGCCGACGGCCCGCACCCGGCCGACGCCCTCGAGCCCTGGGACGTAGGGCATCTGCATGGAGTAGGTGCCGTCGCGCTGGTAGGTGTCGATGTAGTTGACGCCCGCCGCGGCGACGTCGACGACGAGTTGCCCGGGCCCCGGTTCCGGGTCGGGGAGTTCAACGGGGGTCAGGACGTCGGGGCCACCGGGCTCGGAGATCTGGATTGCACGCACAGCCAGATTTTGCCCTCGCGTACCCGATCACGCCCGTTCGGCCAGCGCGGGCTCCGGCGCCGGGGCGGCCGCGGGCACCGCGAGGTGCGGGCGCTCCGTGAGACCTGCCCACAGCGCGGCGGCGGCGACGGTGGCCAGCCCCGCGCCCAGCACGTGCAGCGACACGAGCACCTCCGGCACGCCGAGCGCGTACTGCACGCCGCCGAGCGCGCCTTGGGCCAGCACGACCGCGACGAGCACCAGGTAGCGCCGCCACACGCCCGCCGGCGCGGCGACGGCGCGCAACATGAAACCCAGCCCGACCAGGAGGCCGAGGTAGGCGAAGAGGATGTCGGCGTGCAGCTGCGCCACCGACGCCATGTTGACGTCCAGGCGCGGGGTGGCGGCGTCGCCCGCGTGCGGTCCGCTGGCCGTGACGAACGTGCCGGCCACGAGCAGCGCGGCGAGCACCGCCGTGCTCGTGGCCACGAGCCCCCGGACCGGGCCGCCCACGAGCCGCCGCGGTGGGGCGTCGCCGTCGCCGGCTGCCGCCACGAGCTGCATCGCGAGCCAGACCAGCACCATCGAGACGGCGAAGTGCACCGCGACGCTCCACCAAACGAGCCCGAGCCGGACCACCATCCCGCCGATCACGGCCTGCGCGACCACCCCGAGCGGCTGCACCAGCGCGAGGGCCGTCAGCCGCCTGCGGCGGGGACGGGTGGTGAGCGCGGCGACCAGGCACGCGCCCGCGGCGAGCACCACGACGAACGTGAGCATCCGGTTGCTGAACTCGATCCACTGCGTGATCGGCTCGACCTCGGGGTGCGGGGTGGGTACGAGGCTCCCCGGGAAGCACTCCGGCCAGGTGGGGCAACCGAGACCGGAACCGGTGACCCGCACGACGGAACCGGTGACCGCGATCCCGCCCTGCGCGACGACGGCCGCGATGGCGAGCGCCCGCATCAGCGACGGCGGCGCGGCGGGCAGGCGGTGCAGGAACGCGGGTTGAGCCACCTGGCCATGGTAGGGACCTGGCTCGACCCCGCTTCCGTCACCCGGACGGACGATGACAAGGAGGGCGGACAGCGACGAAGGGGGGCTGACAGCGCGTCCCGATCCTCCTACCGTCCCTCAGATACGGGCCGTGCCACGAAGGAGGCACCCATGACCGCCGTTTCACCGAAGCCGATCACCTCGCGGCCGTACCCGGTGCGACGGACGGGCAAGGGCTCGATGTTCGTGCGGATGCTGGGGACCACCGACCCCAAGGACATCGCGATCCTCTACCTGGTGACGTCGTTCGGGTTCTTCATGGCCGGCGGGTTGATGGCGCTGTTGATGCGCGCCGAGCTGGCGCGGCCGGGCATCCAGTTCCTGTCCAACGAGCAGTACAACCAGCTTTTCACCCAGCACGGCACGATCATGCTGTTGCTGTACGCCACGCCGATCCTGTTCGGGTTCGCGAACTACATCGTCCCGCTACAGATCGGGTCGCCGGACGTGGCGTTCCCGCGGCTGAACGCGTTCTCGTACTGGCTCTTCCTCTTCGGCGGGCTCACCGTGCTCTCCGGGTTCCTCACGCCGGGCGGCGCCTCTGACTTCGGCTGGTTCGCGTATGCACCGCTGCACAGCGCCGAGTTCTCGCCCGGCGTCAGCGGCAGCCTGTGGGCCGCCGGGCTGATCGTCTCCGGACTCGGGACGATTCTCGGTGCGGTCAACTTCACCACCACGATCGTCTGCATGCGCGCCCCCGGCATGACGATGTTCCGGATGCCGATCTTCTGCTGGAACATCCTCGCCACCGCGATCCTCATCCTGATCGCGTTCCCGGTGCTGACCGCGGGGCTCTTCGCGATGCTGGCCGACCGGCACCTGGGCACCCACGCGTTCGACCCGGCCAACGGCGGCGCCATCCTGTGGCAGCACCTGTTCTGGTACTTCGGGCATCCCGAGGTCTACATCGTGGCGCTGCCGTTCTTCGGCATCGTCACCGAGATCATCCCGGTGTTCAGCCGGAAGCCGCTGTTCGGCTACAAGGGGATGGTCTTCGCGACGATCGCCATCACCGCCCTGTCGGTTGTGGTGTGGGCCCACCACATGTACGCCACGGGCGCGGTGCTGCTGGCGTTCTTCTCGCTGACCACGTTCCTCATCGCGGTGCCGACGGGGATCAAGTTCGTGAACTGGATCGGCACGATGTGGCGGGGGAAGCTCACGTTCGAGACCCCGATGCTCTTCAGCATCGGGTTCCTGGCCACCTTCGTGTTCGGCGGCCTCACGGGTGTCCTGCTGGCGTCTCCACCGCTGGACTTCAACGTCTCGGACACCTACTTCGTGGTGGCGCACTTCCACTACGTGCTGTTCGGCACGATCGTGTTCGCCACCTATGCCGGCATCTACTTCTGGTTCCCGAAGATGACCGGCCGGATGATGGACGAGACGCTGGGCAAGGTGCACTTCTGGCTGACGTTCGTCGGCTTCCACATGACGTTCCTGGTGCAGCACTGGCTGGGCAACGAGGGCATGCCGCGCCGCTACGTCGACTACCTCCCGACCGACGGGTTCACGGTGCTGAACTCGATCTCCTCGATCGGGGCGTTCGTGCTGGGCGCGTCGACGCTGCCGTTCGTCTGGAACGTCTTCAAGAGCTACCGCTTCGGGCGGGTCGTGACGGTCGACGATCCGTGGGGCTTCGGGAACTCGCTGGAGTGGGCCACGAGCTGCCCGCCGCCGCGGCACAACTTCACGGAGCTGCCGCGGATCCGGTCGGAGCGTCCGGCGTTCGAGCTGCACTACCCGCACCTGGTGGAGCGCTTCCGCGAGGAGGCGCACGTCGGGCAGCGGGCCGGCGCCTCCGAGCAGATCGCGCAGCAGGTCGGGCCGGAGGACCCGCCCGAGGCGGACCCGCGCTCCCGCTGACCAGGCCCTCGTTCAGGGCCCGGCGCAGGTGCCCGCCGGCTGACCGCCGCTCGCCGAGGCGCCGCTCAGCGCAGGCGCACGGTCCGGACCGCCAGCGCGGTGGCCGCGGCCGTCCAGCCCAGGAGCACGAGCACGTACCCGACACTCGGCGGCTCCCCGGTCGTCAGCGCGGCCCGCAGTCCTTCCGCGAGCGCCCCCGAGGGGAGGGCGGCGGCGACCGCCGCCAGCGGCCCGGGGAGCTGGTCCAGCGGGATGACGATCCCGCCCGCGAGCAGCAGCACGAACCACACGAGGTTGGCGACGGCGAGTGTGATCTCCGCCCGCAGCGAGCCGCCCAGCAGGATGCCGAGCGACCCGAACGCCGCGCACCCGAGCAGCACCAGCAGGACCGCCCACCCGACGCCCGCCGGGGCGGGACGCCAGCCGAGCGCGAAGGCGATCGCGGCCAGCACCACGATCTGGATCGCCACCACCCCGAGCACGGCCACCAGCCGCCCCGCCACCAGCAGCCAGCGGGGGAGCGCGGTGGCCGCGAGCCTGCGCACCACCCCGTAGCGGCGGTCGAAGCCGAGTGCGATGGCCTGCCCGGTGAACGCCGTGGACATCACGGCCAGCGCGAGGATGCCCGGCGCCACCGCGGCGACCCGCGGCTCGGGCAGCGGCACCACCCGCAGCACCGCGAGCCCGACGAGCAGCACCGCCGGGATCAGCAGCGTGAGCAGCACCTGTTCGCCGTTGCGCAGCGCGAGCCGCATCTCGGTGCCGGCCTGGGCGGCGAGCATCCGGCCGGGGGAGCCCGGCCCCGGCTGCGGCGTGAAGGTGCCGTCCGGGAACGTGCCGCTCATGACCGCAGCTCCCGTCCGGTCAGGTCGAGGAACACGTCCTCGAGGCTGCGCCGCGCCACCTGCACGTCGTCGGCGAGGGCGCCCTGGCCCGCGCACCACGTGGTGATCGTGGACAGCACTGTGGGGTCGATGCGGCCCTGCACGACGTACCGGCCCGCGACCGGTTCGGCGGCGCCGTAACCGGCGGGCAGCACGGCGGCGAGGCCGTCGACGTCCATGCCGGGGCGGGCGCGGAACCGCAGCTCCTGCCCTCCGCTGGCGGCGGTGAGCGCCGCAGGCGAGCCCTGTGCCACCACACGTCCGTGGTCGACGATCACGACGTGGTCGGCCAGCGCCTCGGCCTCCTCCATCAAGTGCGTGGTGAGCAGCACGGACACCCCGTCGCGGCGCAGCGCCGCCACCAGCTCCCACACCAGCCGCCGGGCCTGCGGGTCCATCCCGGCCGTCGGCTCGTCGAGGAAGACCAGCTCGGGGCGCCCGACCACCGCGCAGGCGAGCGCGAGCCGCTGCTGCTGGCCCCCGGACAGGCGCTTGTACGGCGTGCGTGCGCAGGCGGTGAGCCCGAGCACGGACAGGAGCCACTCGGGGTCGAGCGGGTGCGCCGAGCACGCCGCCACCACCCGCAGCATCTCGGCCGCCCGCACACCCGGGTAGGCCCCGCCGCCCTGCGGCATCACCCCGATGCGGGCGCGCAGCGCGTCGGGTGCGTCGGTGGGGTCGGTGCCGAGCACCCGGACCTCGCCCTCGTCGGCGCGCAGGAAGCCCTCGCAGACCTCCATGGTGGTGGTCTTCCCGGCGCCGTTAGGCCCCAGCAGAGCGAGCACGGACGCAGCCGGCAGCTCCAAGTCGAGTCCATCGACCGCGGTGGTGCGTCCGTAGCGCTTCACCAGCCCGCGGACAGCGACGGCGGGCGCGGTCCTCACGGCTGGGGATTCTAGTGAGCGGTCGATGGTGGTGCGGGGACCGGCGCCCGTCCGGGGAGCGCGTCGATGTCGGGACCGGTCTGTCCGGCGAGCTGGCGGCGCAGGACCAGCAGCACGAGCACGAGGATGACGATCGCGGCGATGATCGCCATCGGCAGCTGGAATGCCCGGAACTGGAAGTCGGCCCCGGTCGGCGGGACGACGAGGGCGAGCACGCCAGAGGCCGCGAGCGCCAACCGCCGGTACTTGGGGAGCCCCTTCGTCGCGGCGAGCGGGATGGCGGCCCAGAGCAGGTACCAGGGGTGCACGATCGGCCCGAGCAGCACGACGGCGCCGAGCGCGGTGCCCATGCCGGTGATCGCGTCGACGCGGCCCCGCAGCACTGCCAGCAGCAGCATCCCGGCCACGACCGCGGATGCGGCGAGCCCGATCCCGCGGGTCAGCGCGAGCACCGAGTCGGTGTGGTCGCCCAGGCCGCCGAGGATGCCGATCTGCCCGCCCAACAGGCCCAGGTCGGTGGACACCGACAGCCAGCTGCGTATCAGCCCCGGCGTGTCCAGCGTGGTCGCCCAGCCCAGCCCCAAACCGGTCGCCAGGTCGAGCAGCCCGTAACAGAGGACCGTGATGGCGGCGAGCAGACCGGCGGCGATCGCAACGTCGCGGACGCGCCCCCCGCGCCGGCGCGCCCACTCCATGCCGAGGAACCCCAGCGCGAGCAGTGCCGGCACCTTGATCGCCGACCCCGCGACGATGAGCAGCCCGCCGGTGAGGAAATGGATGTCGAGTAGCCGGTCGCCGGCGCGCAGCCCGATCTCCATGCCCGCGAGCATCAGCCCGAGCATCAAGGCCTCGTTGTGGATGCCGCTGACCAGGTGGAACAGCACCAGCGGGTTGGCGGCGCCGAGCCAGAGCGCGAGGCCGGGCTCGAGCCCGCAGCGCCGGGCGAGCCGGGGTATGGCCCAGATGATGAGCGCGAGGCCGCACAGCGCGAGCACGCGGTGGGCGAAGATGCCGAGCACGACGTCGTTGCCGCTGATCGCGGTGATCCCGCGGCCCATGAGCAGGAACAGCGGTCCGTACGGGGCGGGAGTGTCCCGCCAGATCGTCGGGATGCTGCGGGTGAGCGGGTCGTCGACGCCGAGTGCCTCGGCCGGGCCCAGGACATAGGGGTCGAGGTGGCGGGCGAGGATCGCGCTCTGGGCGAGGTAGCTGTAGACGTCGCGGGAGAACAGTGGCGGCGCGATGGCCAGCGGGATGGCCCACATCACGCCCGTCCTGGCCAGCTGGGCGCGGGTGGGGGCCGGCGGGACGGCGCCGTTGTTGCGCAGCATCTTGCCGATCCAGAGCCACGCGAGCACCAGCATGCCGATCCCGGCGTAGGTGACCGCGATGGCGATGGTCGCGTTGCGGCTGGGCAGGCCCAGCAGGCGCAGCCCGAAGACCGGGTTCGGGACGGGGAGCGCGCCTGCGCCGAGCCCGCCCGCGGCCATCAGGAGTGTGCCCATGAGGCCCAGCCGACGAGCGACGCGGCTCGGGTCGCGCTGCACCGATTGCCCGGCGGGCACCGCCAATTGCCCGGCGGGCGCCGCGGGGGGAGCCTCGTCCACCTCCGGGCGCGCGGAATCCAGCTCCCGGGCGACCATGGCAGAAGACTAGGCCGTGGCCTGTGAAACGTGCGCGAGGGCCTTCTCCTGGTGCCTTCCGCGTACCTCCGGGTTCCTGGAAAGCCACATTCCGACGCGCGCGAACGCAGCACATCTGCGACGTCCGACGTCCCTGTCACTGATCGCCTGTCACTGATCGCGTTCTGTCACGCTGAGCGAGCCTGCCGGCCGTGCCGCCGGGGGTGGTCGAGGTGACGAGGCCTGTTGTCGCACCCCTGGCCCCGGGTAGTGACTCACGGCCGGAGAGCGGACCGGGTGGGGCAGGGTGAGCGTGGTCACCCCGTCGGGGTGGCGCTTTGCCGTCGCGGCGGAAATAGGCAAGACTGGTGTTGTGAAAACCGCTGGGCCTGCCGACCTGGTCGACGTGCGTCCCCTCGAGGGCGCGTCGACCGGTGACGGGCGCACGCGCGAAGCCGTCGCCCGCCTGCTCATGGAGCAGGGTCCGGTCACCGCCGCCGCGGTGGCCACGGCGCTGGCGCTGTCGGGTCCGGCGGTACGCCGCCACCTCGACGCGCTCATCGCCGACGGTGAGGCCGAGGTCCGCGACGCTCCCCGGCGGGGTCGCCGCGGTCGCGGCCGTCCGGCGCGGGAGTACCTGCTCACCGACGCCGGCCGGGCGCGCTTCGGCCACGGCTACGACGAGCTCGCCGTCGCAGCGCTGCAGTTCCTCTCCGAGCACGTTGGCGAGTCTGCGGTGCGCGAGTTCGCGCGCAGCCGGGTCGACGACCTGCTCGCCGGGGCACAGCAGGTACGCGCGGCCGACGGCCCGGACGCGCGGGCGTCGGCGCTCGCTAGCCTGCTCACCGATCGCGGCTACGCAGCGCAGGCCCGCGAGGCGGGCACCGGTGTGCAGCTCTGCCAGCACCACTGCCCCGTGGCTCACGTGGCAGCGGCGTTCCCCGAGCTGTGCGAGGCCGAGACCCAGGCCTTCGCGGCGCTGCTGGGCACGCACGTGCAGCGGCTGGCCACCATCGCGCGCGGGGACTCCGCGTGCACCACCCACGTCCCGCTGGACGCTCCCGAAATCCGGCGGCACGACACCACCACGATCCCGACAGGGAGGCAGTCCTAATGACGACCACTCCTGAGGCACTCACCCAGGAGGAGACGCTCGCGACGCTCGGCCGCTACGACTTCGGCTGGGCCGATCCCGACGTCGCAGGCGCCTCCGCCCGGCGTGGCCTGTCGGCCGACGTCGTCGCCGACATCTCCGCGCTGAAGAACGAGCCCAAGTGGATGCTGGACTTCCGGCTGAAGGCTCTGGAGCTGTTCGACCGCAAGCCGATGCCACGCTGGGGCGCCGACCTCTCGGGCATTGACTTCGACAACATCAAGTACTTCGTGCGCTCCACGGAGAAGCAGGCGTCGTCGTGGGAGGAGCTCCCGGAAGACATCAAGAAC
Organism: Pseudonocardia aurantiaca; assembly: GCF_039526725.1. Taxonomy (NCBI): domain Bacteria; kingdom Bacillati; phylum Actinomycetota; class Actinomycetes; order Pseudonocardiales; family Pseudonocardiaceae; genus Pseudonocardia; species Pseudonocardia aurantiaca. Next base: position 487,873 of record NZ_BAAAJG010000008.1, on the reverse strand, counting down.
ACCTACGACAGGCTGGGCATCCCGGAGGCGGAGAAGGCCCGGCTGGTCGCGGGTGTGGCCGCGCAGTACGAGTCGGAGGTCGTCTACCACCAGATCCGCGAGGACCTGGAGGAGCAGGGCGTCATCTTCCTGGACACCGACACGGGCCTGCGTGAGCACCCGGAGCTCTTCCAGGAGTACTTCGGCTCGGTCATCCCCGCAGGCGACAACAAGTTCTCGGCACTCAACTCGGCCGTCTGGTCGGGCGGGTCGTTCATCTACGTGCCGAAGGGCGTGCACGTCGACATCCCGCTGCAGGCCTACTTCCGGATCAACACCGAGAACATGGGCCAGTTCGAGCGCACGCTGATCATCGTCGACGAGGGTGCCTACGTGCACTACGTCGAGGGCTGCACTGCGCCGATCTACAAGTCCGACTCGCTGCACTCGGCCGTGGTCGAGATCGTGGTGAAGAAGGGCGGGCGCTGCCGCTACACCACCATCCAGAACTGGTCGAACAACGTCTACAACCTGGTGACCAAGCGGGCCAAGGCCGAAGAGGGCGCCACCATGGAGTGGGTCGACGGCAACCTGGGCTCCAAGGTCACCATGAAGTACCCGGCTGTCTGGCTGATGGGCGAGCACGCCAAGGGTGAGGTGCTCTCGATCGCGTTCGCGGGCGAGGGCCAGCACCAGGACGCGGGGGCGAAGATGGTGCACCTCGCACCGCACACGTCCTCGACGATCATCTCGAAGTCGGTGGCGCGCGGCGGTGGCCGCACGTCCTACCGCGGCCTCGTGCAGGTCAACCCGCGCGCGCACCACAGCCGGTCCACGGTGAAGTGCGACGCGCTGCTGGTCGACACGATCAGCCGCTCCGACACCTACCCGTACGTCGACGTGCGCAACGACGACGTCTCGATGGGCCACGAGGCCACGGTCTCGAAGGTGAGCGGCGACCAGCTCTTCTACCTGATGAGCCGCGGTCTCACCGAGGACGAGGCCATGGCGATGGTCGTGCGCGGGTTCGTCGAGCCCATCGCGCGCGAGCTGCCCATGGAGTATGCGCTGGAGCTGAACCGGCTGATCGAGCTGCAGATGGAGGGTTCCGTCGGATGACCGTCCCCGACACGGCACCCGAGGTCGCAGGCCTCGCGCCGGAGCTGGCTGGGGCCAAGAAGGGGCAGGGTGAGGTGCCGATCGCTTCGGCGAGCGAGCGCTTCACCTCCTACGACGTCGAGGCCTTCGAGGTCCCCGGTGGCCGCGAGGAGAACTGGCGCTTCACCCCCATGCGGCGGCTGCGCGGCCTGCACAACGGCACGGCCCGCTTCGATGGCACCGCATCCGTCTCGGTGTCCGAGGCGGAGGGGGTCACGGTCGAGACCGTCGGCCGCGACGACTCCCGGATCGGCGAGGGCGGCGTGCCGGCCGACCGCGTGGCCGCTGCCGCTTGGTCGGCGTTCGGCAAGGCCACCCTCGTCACGCTGAGCGGCACGCCCGCCCCGGTCACGGTCACCGTCACCGGCCCGGGGGAGGGCGCCACCGCCGCCGGGCACCTGCAGCTGCGCACGGCGCCGCACACGGAGGCCACGGTCGTCGTCGAGCACCGGGGCTCCGGCGCGCTCGCTGACAACCTGGAGGTCGTGCTCGGCGACGGCTCGCGGCTCACGCTCGTCGTCACCGAGGAGTGGGCCGACGACGCCGTGCACGTCAACGCGCAGCACCTGTCGATCGGCCGGGACGCCACGCTTCGGGCCACCTCGGTGGCACTCGGCGGCGACCTGGTGCGGATCAGCCCCACCGTCAAGTACCGCGGGCCAGGCGGCGACGCCGAGCTCGCCGGGCTGGGCTTCGCCGACGCCGGGCAGCACCTCGAGCAGCGACTGCTGGTCGATCACGCGGTGCCCAACTGCACGTCGAACGTGGTCTACAAGAACGCCCTGCAGGGTGTGAAGGGCACGCCGGACGCGCACACCGTGTGGATCGGCGACGTCCTGATCCGCGCGGCGGCCGAGAACACGCAGACGTTCGAGCTGAACCGCAACCTGGTGCTCACCCAGCACGCGCGCGCCGACTCGGTGCCGAACCTGGAGATCGAGACCGGCGAGATCGCCGGCGCCGGGCACGCGAGCGCCACCGGCCGGTTCGACGACGAGCAGCTGTTCTACCTGCAGAGCCGCGGCATCCCCTCGGACGTCGCGCGCCGGCTGGTCGTCCGCGGCTTCTTCGGCGAGATCCTGTCCCGCATCACCCTGCCCGAGCTGCGGGAACGGCTCGAGTCGGCCATCGAGGCCGAGCTCGCCGTGACCGGCATCTGACGCACCCACCACGGAGAACGCACACCACATGTCCACTCTGGAGATCAAGGACCTGCACGTCTCGGTGGCCACCGACGACGGCGCCAAGGAGATCCTCAAGGGCGTCGACCTCACCGTCCGGGCCGGCGAGACCCACGCGATCATGGGGCCTAACGGCTCCGGCAAGTCCACGCTCGCCTACGCGATCGCGGGGCACCCGAAGTACGAGATCACGTCGGGCACCGTCACTCTTGACGGCTTGGACGTCCTCGCGATGACCGTCGACGAGCGTGCCCGCGCCGGCCTGTTCCTCGCCATGCAGTACCCGGTCGAGGTTCCAGGCGTCTCGATGGCCAACTTCCTGCGGTCGGCGGCCACCGCCGTGCGCGGGGAGGCGCCGAAGCTGCGCACCTGGGTCAAGGAGGTCAAGGGCGCGATGAGCGACCTCGACATCGACCCGGACTTCGCCGAGCGCTCGGTCAACGAGGGCTTCTCCGGCGGTGAGAAGAAGCGCCACGAGGTGCTGCAGCTCGCCCTGCTCAAGCCGAAGATCGCGGTGCTCGACGAGACCGACTCCGGCCTCGACGTCGACGCGCTGCGCGTGGTGAGCGAGGGCGTCAACCGCTACCGCGAGGGCGGCGAGACCGGCGTTCTGCTGATCACGCACTACACGCGCATCCTCAACCACATCCGGCCCGACGTCGTGCACGTCTTCGCCGGGGGGCGCATCGTCGAGTCCGGCGGTCCTGAGCTGGCCGACGAGCTCGAGAAGAGCGGTTACGTGCGCTTCACGGGCGGCAAGGCCGAGGCCGCGGTCTGATGACCGCGGTGCAGGCTCCCGGCGTCGCGGGAGTGGACGTTGCGAAGGTGCGGGCGGACTTCCCGATCCTCTCCCGCACCGTGCGCGACGGGCGGCCCCTGGTCTACCTGGACTCCGGGGCCACCTCGCAGCGGCCGCGGCCGGTGCTCGACGCGGAGCGGGCGTTCCTCGAGCAGCACAACGCGGCCGTGCACCGCGGCGCGCACCAGCTCGCCGAGGAGGCCACCGACGCCTACGAGTCGGCGCGGGCGCGCATCGCGGCGTTCGTCGGGGCCGACCCCGGTGAGGTGGTGTTCACCAAGAACGCCACCGAGGGCATCAACCTCGTCGCGTACGCGATGGGCAACTCCTCGGTCCGCACGGGCCTCGGGCCGGAGTCCGAGCGGTTCGCGCTCGGTCCCGGCGACGAGATCGTGATCACCGAGCTGGAGCACCACGCCAACCTCGTGCCGTGGCAGGAGCTGTGCCGGCGCACCGGCGCCACCCTGCGCTGGTACCGCGTCACCGCCGACGGTCGGCTCGACCTCGACTCGATCGAGCTGTCCGAGCGCACCAAGCTGGTGGCGTTCGCCCATCAGTCCAACGTGCTCGGCACGGTGCTGCCGGTCGCGGAGCTGGTGCGCCGGGCCAAGGCCGTCGGGGCGCTCACCCTGCTCGACGCCTGCCAGTCCGTGCCGCACATGCCGGTGCACCTGACGCAGCTCGGCGTCGACTTCGCTGCGTTCTCCGGGCACAAGATGCTCGGCCCGTCGGGTATCGGTGTGCTGTACGGGCGTGCCGAGCTGCTGGCCGCGATGCCGCCGTTCCTCACGGGTGGGTCGATGATCGAGCTGGTGCGGATGGAGGGGTCCACCTACGCCCCACCGCCGCAGCGGTTCGAGGCCGGGGTCCCGATGACGTCGCAGGCCGTGGGCCTCGGCGCGGCCGTCGACTACCTCGGCGGCATCGGGATGGACGCCGTGCACGCCCATGAGATGGAGCTCGTCCGGCTCACGCTCGCGGGCCTCGCCGAGGTGCCGGGAGTGCGGGTCATCGGCCCGACCGACCTGGCAGACCGCGGTGGCGCGGTCGCGTTCGTCGTCGATGGGGTCCACGCCCACGACGTCGGGCAGGTGCTCGACGACCACGGGGTCGCCGTGCGGGTCGGGCACCACTGCGCGTGGCCGCTGCACCGGCGCTTCGGGGTGGCCGCCACCGTGCGTGCGTCGTTCCACGTGTACAACACACCGGACGAGATCGCGGCCCTGATCAGCGGGGTGCGCGCCGCACGCGACTTCTTCGGGGTGGGCTAGCCGTGCAGCTGCAACAGATGTACCAGGAGATCATCCTGGACCACTACCGGTCGCCGCACGGCGCCGGGCTGAGGGATCCGTTCGACGCCGAGTCGTTCCAGATCAACCCCACCTGCGGCGACGAGATCACGCTGCGGGTCAAGCTCGACAACGACAAGATCACCGACGTCTCCTACGAGACGCTCGGCTGCTCGATCAGCCAGGCGTCGGCGTCCGTGCTCACCGACCTGGTCGTCGGCCGATCCGTCGAGGAGTCGATGGAGGTGCTCGCGGCGTTCCAGGAGATGGCCCAGGGTCGCGGGCAGGTCGAGCCGGACGAGGACGTGCTGGGCGACGGGGTCGCGTTCGCCGGGGTGGCGCGCTACCCGGCGCGCGTGAAGTGCGCCCTGCTGGGGTGGATGGCGTTCAAGGACGCCGTGGCGAGGAGCGCGCCCGGCGAGGGCCCGGCGAGCGTCGGTACCGTGCAAGCGAAGGAGGCAGCGTCATGAGCGAGACCACCGAGACCACCGAGACCCGCACCAACGCCGGCAGCGACACCGGTAGCGACACCGGTAGCGACATCGGCAGCGAAGAGGTCGTGCGCGGCGCGGCCGGGATGCCGGAGCCGCCGGCGCAGCAGGCCGGTGAGCCCTCGCTCGAGGACCTCGAGGAGGCCATGCGCGACGTGGTCGACCCCGAGCTGGGCATCAACGTCGTCGACCTCGGGCTGGTGTACGGCATCCAGGCCGAGAAGGGTGTAGCCACGATCGACATGACCCTCACGTCGGCGGCGTGCCCGCTCACCGACGTGATCGAGGAGCAGGCCCGCGGCGCGCTCATCGGCCCCGGCCTCGTCGAGGACATCAAGATCAACTGGGTCTGGATGCCGCCGTGGGGCCCGGACAAGATCACCGAGGACGGCCGCGAGCAGCTGCGCGCCCTGGGCTTCCGCGTCTGACCTGATCGCACGCACGACTCCACGAACGGCGCTCCCGTCCGGTGCTTCCGGACGAGAGCGCCTACATGTGTCGGCCGCTCAGCTGTAGAGCGCGCCCATGACTGCCTTCGCCAGCTCGACGGCTGGCGGGTCGCCGTTGACGGCCGGTGCTGGGGTGGCCCAGGTGACGATCGTGATCCGCCGGGCCGGGTCGTAGCCCATGAACGAGTTGTAGCCGGGCAGCTCACCGGTGTGCCCGTAGACGGAGGGACCGAACCGGGCAAGCGCGAGGCCGTACGCCGCGCTTCCGGGGTCAGCGCCGCTCGGCTGGAGGCTGTCGAGGCGCTGCCGCTGCATGTCCGCGTTCAGCATCCCGCCGCCGACCAGAGCCTGGACCCACCGCGCGAGGTCCTCGGCGGTCGAGGTCCCCGAACCGGCAGTCCATGCCCACGACGGGTTGGCGCCGGTGACGTCCATCGGCGTGATCTCGCCCGCCTTCGCCGCCGCCTGCACGTCGTCGGGCAGCACCGGGCTGTACATCGTGCCGAGGTTGGTGCCGTAGGTGTAGCCGCGCGCATACGGGGCCGGCATGGCGTTCGAGCTGAGGTCCGGAAGCTCGGTGCCCTTCATGCCCAGTGGGGCGAACAACCGGTTCTGGAACTCCTCCGCGACGGGGGTGCCGGTGAGCTGCTCGATGATCAGGCCGAGCAGCACCGTGTTGGTGTTGGAGTAGTAGAAGGTCGTGCCCGGCTCGGCGACCGGAGGCATTGCGAACGCCTTCGCCAGCAGCTCCTCGGGCTTCCACGCCTGCGTCGGGTAGATGTCGCCGCGGTTGTTGAGGTCGACGTCCAGCGTGTAGTTCGCGAGGCCGCTCCGCATCTCGAGCAGGTTGGCGATCGTGATGCGGTCGCCGCCGGGGACCTCGGGGCGGTACTTCGACACCGGGTCGGCGAGCGCGATCTTCCCCTCCTGGACGAGCTGCAGGATCACCGTTCCGGTCCAGGTCTTCGTGTTGCTGCCGACCCGGACGTGGTCGCCCACCTGCACCGGGTCGTTGCCGAGGCGGGTGCGGGAGCCCGTCACCCACGTCCAGTCGCCCAGCTCCGGTGACCGCACGAGTACGACGCCGCCGGTGACGAGCAGATCCTCGGCAATCCGTTCCAGCTCCGGCCGCAGCGTGGCGGCGTACCCGGGCGCCGTCCCGAGCGAGGCCGCCCCGGGCGACGCCGTCCCGGGCGACGCCGCCCCTGGTGACGTCCCTGTACCGGCCGGCACCGTGCACGCCGCCGCGGCCGTGAGCGCCGCAACCGCGACGAGTGACGTGGCCGCCCGCCGGATGACGGTGCGGGTTCGACGGTCTGTGGTCGCTGGTCGGGGCGTCGTCGTTCGGGGCGTCGTCGTTCGGGGCGTCATGGTGCCTCCGCGGTGGACGGGCGCAGCCCGCCGCTCGGGCGACGGGCGCAGGACCCGTGGGGATTGCGGGTTCGTCCCGTTCATGAGGCCCGTTACTCGGCAGGCCGCCGCACCCGCCCGCGGGCCGGGCGTCGGGCATCAGCCTCGAACGGCTCGCGCGGTCGATCCGCGCCGCCGAGGGGGTAGGACTACCGCGGGCGTTCGGTTGGGGTGGGAGCTCAGCCGCCCGCCGCGCGGGTCACTCGGCGCGGGACGACACTAGGTACCAGCGGCGGCCCGCGGTGACGAGCCCGTGCGGCTCGACGTGGCGCGGGCCCTCGCCGCCGTCCGCGGTGGTGTACCGCATCCGCACCGGTTCCCGGTTCGCGATGGCTGCCGCGAGCACGGTGAGGCGCGCCGGGTCGATGCGCGCCAGGCGCCCGATCAGAACAGTCGCGCGAGCGCCGTCTCCAGGTCGGGCAGGCCGGAGGTGTCGAGCAGGAACTGCTCCTCCAGCGCTCGCCGGATGTCGGCGGGCGTTGACAGCGTGCGGCGCTCGGTGGGGCCGCCGAGGTGGTGCACGGCGAGGTTCGTGCCACCCAGCGCGTACCGGCGGTCGGCCGCTGGGCGGGCGGCCATGATCCCGCTCAGGAAGTGCGAGGCCGGGTGGTTGCCGAGGTACCAGTTGCTCAGCTCGTAGTCGACGGGGAGCTGCGGGGTGAGGTCGAAGCGGTAGAGCGGGCGCCACTCCCCGCCCACCAGCGCCTGCATCACGTAGCCGGGCCCGGCCGGTCCTGCGACCTCCTGCAGCCGGAACGGCTCGTGCGGGGTGTCCTGCTCGACATCGGGCTCCAGCGCGAGCACGCCCGTGAGCGTCAGCCCTCCGAACCCGACGTCGACGAGGTGCGGGCCCTCCGGCAGGTCGACGCGCAGGAGCATGTGCCCGCGGGGGGTGAGCGGCGCGTCTGCAGGGCGCCCCCACATGACCCGGGCGGCGAGGCCGGTGGTGGCGTACCCGAGAGCGTCGAGCGCGCCGCGGAGCAGGAGGTTCTGCTCGAAGCACCAGCCGCCGCGGCCGCCGTGAACGAGCTTCCCGGCCAGGCCGTCGGGGTCGAGGCGCACCTCCCGCCGGGTGAACGGGTCGAGGTTCTCGAACGCGATGGAGCGGGCGTGCGCGGCGACGATCGTGCGGAGCGTCGGCAGGTCGGGGGTGGTGGCGTCGGCCGCGCCGATCCGGTCGAGGTAGTCGGTCAGGCGGACGTCGGCGGCGGTGGCGGTGGTCATGGTCCCATCTTGGGAGCTGGACCCGCCTCTAGGTCAAGAACCGGTTTCGAGCCGCCACGGGTGGAGGTTCCGGTAGCCGCGCACGGCGACGGGCCGCAGCGGCCGCAGCGCGAACCCCGGATCGGCCTGCAGGGCCTCGGCGACGGTGCGGTCGACGAGCACCGAGTCGGGGCGGGCGTGGGCGGTGAGCCGGGAGGCGATGTTGACGACCTCGCCGTAGACGTCGCCGTACCGCGCGAGTACCGGCCCCGCCGCGAGCCCGATCCGCAGCTGCGGCAGCGCGGGTTCGGTGCGAACGCGGTCGCGCAGCGTCAGCGCGATCCGCGCGCCGTCGGCGATCTCGTCGGCGACGAACAGCACCTCGTCGCCCACGGTCTTGACGACCCGCCCGTGACCGTCGGCGATCACGTCGGTCGTGGCCGCCTCGAACCGCTCGATCATCTCGCTCAGCTCGCCCGTCGAGCGTTTCCGGGTGGTGTGGGTGAACCCGACCATGTCCGCGAACCCGACGACCAGCGGCCACGTGTCGGAGTCCTCGGGCGCGCTCGTCACGAAGAGCCGCTGGATCGTCGCCGCGAGGTGCCGGCGCCAGACGTAGGTCTGCAGCTCCTCGAACGCGGGGACGACTGCGGCGGCGAGCTCCAGCGACCGCTCCGGCGCGCCGGGCCCGCTCTCGCTCTCGCCCTCCGTCTGGCTCTCGACGACCCGCCGCACCATGCCGACCTGCCACTCCGCGAGCCGAGCCATCGACTGCGCGACGGCCCGCGCCACCGCCTCGCGGACCTCCGGCGCCAGCACACCCGCGTCACCGAGGCTCGCCATCAGCCGGGCCGCGTCCACGTCCCGCTGGGTGAAGACCACCTCTTCGTCGCCCACCTTGGGGAACCCGAGCGCCCGCCACAGCCCGTGGGCCTCCTCGGGGGCGAGGCCTGCCGCCTCGGCCACCTGCAGGCGCGTGAAGCGCCGCGGTGCGCCGAGCACCAGTTCCTCGAGCGACTCGTCGAGCGGGTGGCTCGCGGTCACCGTCAGATGGTGTGGACGATCAGCACGTCCACCCCGGCCCGGCGGGCGACATCGGAGGGCACCGAGCCGAGCAGCCGGCCGCTCAGCGTGTTGAGCCCCCGGTTGCCGACGACGAGCAGGTCGGCGCCCGCGTCCTGCACCGCCTTGCGCAGCACGTCGACGGGCGCGCCGTCGACGGCGATCGTGCGGATCTTGCGCGCGCCTGCGCCAGCGGCGCGCTCCTCCGCCGAGCGGAGCGTCTCCTCGGCGGGCGTCCAGCCGCGCACGAGGTAGGCCTCGTCCTTCAGCGCGTCCTCGGCTTCCGCGGTGTCCTCGCGGCTGGCGGGGGTGTAGGCGCAGACGATCACGAGTTCGGCGCTGCTGTCGGCTGCCACGGCGGCGGCGCGGTCCACGGCGGCGAACGACGTGGCGGAGCCGTCGGTGCCGACGACGATGGTGCGGTAGGCGGACATGTGCCCTCCCGGCGTCGGGGAACGTGGCTGAAGGTTACCGGTGGTAGCAGCAGGGCGCCGGTCAGGCCCTCGGCGCGGCGGGTGGGAGCAGCGCGGGGAGGACGAGCCGCCTGCGCAGTCGCCCGTCCGCTGCCGCGAACAGCGCTCCCATGGTCGCCGCCGTCGCGCGCAGATCCGAGCGTGCGGTCAGATAGGCCCGGCGGCGGCGTTCGGGAAGGCTGAAGAACACCTCGAAGAAATCTGGCACCTCGTCGGGCGGCATCCGCAGCAGCGCCTCCAGCCCGATGCGCCGGAACCGGTGCACCGCCCGGGCGCCCCGCGGCCAGACGGCCGCGCGGGCGGCCGCGAGCGCAGCGTCCGGACCGGCGAGGAGCCTGCGGGCGACCGCGTCCGCCACCGCCGGGGCGAGCGTGAGCGCGGTGGCCACGCTGAACCCGGTGGCGGGGTGCACCAGCGGCGCGGCGGCGCCGAAGCCGAGCACCCCCGGCACGTCGTGGCGCGGCGAGTCGACCGGGAACCGCACCTTCTCGGCGCGCGCGTCCGCCGGGGGCGTGATCCCGTGGGCGGCGAGGCGGGCGAGCAGCCGCCGGCGTAGCGCCGGCTGGTCGAGCCCGGGACGGCGGGCGAGCGAGGTCTCTTCCAGCAGCACCTCGCCGCCCCCGAGCGGGACACCGTAGAGGAACGTTGGCCAGCCCCGTTCGCCGTGGTCCTGGCGCCAGTCCATGAACAGCGCCGCACCCGGCTCGACGAGGGCGGCGGCGTCCCGTTCGGGCACGACCACCCCGTACGCCGTCTGCTCGGCCGCGCACCGGGGGGACGGGCCGGAGAACAGCGGCTGGCGGTGCCCACCGGCGTCGACGACAACCGCGGCGCGCACCTGCGTGCCGTCCGCGAGCCGCACCGCGCCCCCGCCGAACCCGACCGCCCGCCCGGCACGAACGTCCACGTCGGCCAGCCCGGCGTCCAGGTGCGCGCGCAGCGCCGGGACGTCCAGCACCGCGTACTCCCAGCCGAGCCGGTGCTCGGTGCGGGCGACCGCACGGCCGGCGGCGGTGGCGGCCAGGAGGTTGCAGGGGAGCTGCGGCGGCAGCTCGGCGGCCCAGCATCCGTAGGTGATCCGCCACGGCGCGTCGGGGGTGGGGTCGACCAGCGTGGTGCGCAGCCCACGGTGCGCGGCGGCCGCGGCGAGAGCCCGCCCGGCAGGCCCACCGCCGACGACGAGCAGCTCCGGATCGGCACGACGCACACGCCGGTTCTACCCGCTGGCGCACCCGGAGTTCAGGAAAGCCACATTGCGGAACTCCTGGGACCTGATGCGGCTTCGCTGAACCCTGTGGGGGATAGCCTCCCGCTGTGCTCGATCACGGCGCCCGGGCGGCGCGGCGCTCGCCGGTGGAGGAGAGCGGAGCCGGTCTCGCCAACAGCCCGTTCCGTGTCGACCGCGACCGGATCGCCGCGTCGCCGTTCTTCGCCCGGCTCGCGGGTGTCACGCAGGTGGTGAGCCCGACCGGCAACGGGCTCCTGCTGCACAACCGGCTCACCCACAGCCTCCAGGTCGCGCAGGTCGCCAGGGCCCTCGCCGAGCGCCTGTGCGGCGACCCGGCCACCGCCGCCCAGCTCGACGCGCTCGGCGGCCTCGACGCGGACGTCGTCGAGGCCGCGGCGCTGGCGCACGACCTCGGCCACCCCCCGTTCGGGCACCTGGGGGAGCAGGTGCTCGACCGGCTCGGCCGGGGTCTGGGGCTCGCCGACGGGTTCGAGGGCAACGCGCAGACCTTCCGCATCGTCACCACCACCGACCTACACGGCCCCGGCCGCAACGGGCTCGACCTCACCGCGGCCGTCCGCGCCGCGGTGCTCAAGTACCCGTGGGCGCGCCTCGGCCACCCCGACCCGCACCCGAGCAAGGCGGCGCTGCCGCCGCGCGGTGCCGGGCCGCTGCCCGGTGCCCCTGACGCCGGCTCGGCCAAGTTCTGCAGCTACCTCACCGAGCTCGACGACCTGGTGGCGAGCCGGGCGCCGTTCGCCGGGGCCGTCGGGCCGTGGCAGCAGACGGTGGAGGCCGCGGTGATGGACACCGCCGACGACATCGCCTACGCCATCCACGACCTAGAGGACTTCCACCGCGTCGGGGTGCTGCAGCAGCCGGGCGTCGCGGCCGAGCTGGGCGGCTGGCTCCGCGACCGCACGGGCCTCGCGGCGGCCGATCCCGCTGCCCTCGGGTCCCTACGCCCCGGCGCCGACCTCGAGTGGCTGCGCAGGCGGTTGCGCGACAAGGACTCGTGGGCGTTCTCCGACGAGGCCTTCGCCGCGGCCGTCGCCGTGGTGCGGGGGGAGCTGGTGGACGGGCTGCTCGCCGTGCCGTTCGACGGGTCGATGGCCGCCGAGCGCGCGGTGGCCGAGTTCTCCGCGCGCTGGACCGCGCGGCTCGTGGGGGGCGTGCGGGTGCTGGCCGACCCGCCGGTGCGCGCCGCGCCCGTGCTGTTGGCCGAGGCGCCGTGGCACGAGGTGGCGGTGCTCAAGTTCGTGCACCACCGGTTCGTGCTGCAGCGCGCGGACCTCGCCTCCTACCAGCGTGGGCAGGCGACCGTGCTCAGCGGGCTGGTCGGCGCGCTCGCCGACTGGCTCACCGACGATGACGAGCCCGTGCGCCTGCCGCCCCGACTGCACGACCTCGTCGCCCTCGCGCACGAGGAGTACCGCTCCCTCGCCGCCGACGGGCTGCTCGGCCCGGATCCGGACGTTGACGCGTTGGCGCGGGCCCGGGCCGTGCTCGACTACGTGGCCTCGCTGACCGACGGTCAGGCCGCCGCGCTGCTCGACGTGCTCACCGGCCGCTCGGCCCGGCTGTGGACCGACGCCGTGGTGCTGTGAGAAGGCGGTGCTCCAGGAGCTCCTAGAGGAGCGCCCTGAACAACTCGGCCAAACTGCGCGCTACGGGCGGGGTTGTTCAGGACCCTCCTATGCGCTGCCGAGCGAGCCGGTGGAGAGGATGCCGCCGTCCACCCGCACGGTCTCGCCGGTGATCCACGAGGCGGCGTCGGAGACGAGGAACCCGACGAGCGCGGCGACGTCCTCCGGGGTGCCCAGCCGCTTCATCGGGTAGGCGGCGCTGACCTTGTCCTCTCCCTCGGCGTAGAGGGCGGTGGCGAACTTCGTCTTGACGACGGCCGGGGCGACGGCGTTGACCCGGATCTTCGGCCCGAGCTGCCACGCGAGCTCCTCGGTGAGCCGGATCAGCGCCGCCTTGGACGCCCCGTACGCCGGGATCACCCCGGTCGAGCGGATGCCGGCCACCGACGCCAGGTTGACGACGGCGCCGCCGTGCTCGCCCATCCACGCCCGGTAGGCCAGCTGCACGAACCCGAGCGCGGCGACCACGTTGGTGTCGAACGTCTTGCGGACGGCGCCGAGGTCGGCGTCCATGAGGAACCCGTAGGTCGGGTTGATGCCGGTGTTGTTGACCAGGATCCCGAGGCTCCCGAACCGCTCGACGGTCTTCGTCACGGCCTCCTCGCGCGCGTCGTCCGAGCCCGCGTTGCCGGGCACCGCGAGCACCCGGGAGGTGTCGCCGCCCGCGGCGTCCGAGGCGAGCTTGTCTGCGGCGACGGCCAGCTCGTCGGGCTTGCGGGCGGTGATCGTGACCGACGCGCCTCGGCCCAGCAGCTCGGCGGCGATCGCGAAGCCGATGCCGCGGCTGGCGCCCGTGACGAGTGCGGCCCGGCCGGCGAGGTCGGCGGAAGGCGAAGCGGGACGGGGGCCAGGGTCCGCGGTGACGTCGGTCATGGGGGGACCATACTTCCCGAATCGCGTGGCGCAGCCCGGTACGCTGGAGCGGTGATCCGGATCGGGTAGGGGCTGCCGCGGCCCATCCCACGTCAACCCGCCGGACCCCTCTTGGAGCTCCCTCTTGATCACCGCCACCGACCTGGAACTGCGCGCTGGGTCCCGGATCTTGTTGTCCGGGGCCAACCTGCGCGTACAGCCGGGCGACCGCATCGGTCTCGTCGGGCGCAACGGCGCCGGCAAGACCACGTCGATGCGCGTGCTGGCGGGCGAGGGCGAGCCCTACGGCGGCGGGGTGCTGGTCAACAGCCCGGTCGGCTACCTCCCGCAGGACCCTCGCGAGGGCGACCTGCGTGTCTCGGCGAAGGACCGGGTGCTGTCGGCCCGCGGTCTCGACGAGATGCTGCGCGAGATGGAGAAGGCCCAGACCGCGATGGCCGAGCTGGTCGACGGCGCACAGAACGAGAAGGCCGTGCGCGCCTACGGGCGCATCGAGGAGCGGTTCTCCGCGCTCGGTGGGTACGCGGCCGAGAGCGAGGCCGCGCGGATCTGCGCTCACCTCGGGCTTCCCGACCGTGTGCTGAACCAGTCGATCGCCACGCTGTCCGGCGGGCAGCGGCGCCGGGTCGAGCTCGCCCGCATCCTCTTCGCGGCCTCCGACGGCGGCTCGCAGAGCGCCACCACCCTCCTGCTCGACGAGCCCACCAACCACCTCGACGCCGACTCGATCACGTGGCTGCGCTCGTTCCTGTCGGCCCACGAGGGCGGGCTCGTCGTGATCAGCCACGACACCGAGCTGCTTGCGGCCGTGGTCAACAAGGTGTGGTTCCTCGACGCCACGCGCGGCGAGGTCGACAGCTACAACATGGACTGGCGCCGCTACCAGGAGGCGCGGGCCACCGACGAGAAGCGGCGCCGCCGCGAGCGCGCCAATGCCGAGAAGAAGGCGGCGGCCCTGCAGACGCAGGCGGCGAAGATGGGAGCGAAGGCCACCAAGGCCGTCGCGGCGAAGAACATGGCGCGCCGGGCCGACCAGCTGCTCGCGGGGCTCGAGCCCACCCGCAAGCAGGACCGGGTCGCCCGCATCCGCTTCCCCGACCCCGCCCCGTGCGGGCGCACGCCGCTGACCGCCGAGGGCCTGTCCAAGGCGTTCGGCTCGCTCGAGGTGTTCACCGGCGTGGACCTCGCCGTCGACCGCGGCACGAAGGTCGTCGTGCTGGGGCTCAACGGCGCAGGCAAGACCACGCTGCTGCGCCTGCTCGCCGGCACCGAGTCCCCGGACGCCGGGCGGGTCGTGCCCGGCCACGGGCTGCGCACCGGCTACTTCGCCCAGGAGCACGACACCCTCGACATGGACGCCACGGTCTGGGAGAACGTCCGGCACGCCTCTCCGGACACCCCGGAGCAGCAGCTGCGCACGCTGCTGGGGGCGTTCATGTTCTCGGGCGAGCAGCTGGAGCAGCCCGCCGGCACGCTCTCCGGCGGCGAGCGCACTCGGCTCGCGCTGGCCGGCCTGGTGTCCAGTTCGGCCAACGTGCTGCTGCTCGACGAGCCCACCAACAACCTGGACCCCGCGAGCCGCGAGCAGGTGCTCGACGCTCTGCGGCAGTTCTCGGGTGCCGTCGTTCTGGTCACGCACGACCCCGGCGCCGTCGAGGCGCTCGACCCCGACAAGGTGATTGTCCTGCCCGACGGCACCGAGGACCACTGGTCGGCGGACTACCTCGAACTGGTGCAGCTGGCCTGATCGGGCGATTCGCGAATTCCGCACCTGCCACCCGATCGGCATGCCCCTCTCAGCATGTCGAGTGGATGTCCTCGACCTCGTCGTCACAGCCCGGCGCTAGATCGACTCCGGGAGTGAGAACCACGTGGCGACGGGGTGAAATCACGGTGAGAAACGGGTGGATATGATCACCCGTGTGCGTGGTCCTTTCGGCGGAACCGTTCACCGATCACCGAGTGGATCTCCTGGTCCCGGGTATTCCTGTGGACGATCATTGCGACACCGGGGGGGCCGGTAACGATCCGTCGGCGGGTTCGCGGGCGGGCGAAGGAGGAAAGGCCGTGGCCGACCTGAAGAAGGGTGCACGCATCACCGGCACCCAGCGCGACAAGCTCGCCACCGATCTGAAGAAGAAGTACGAGAAGGGTGCCAGCATCCGCGCGCTAGCGGAGCAGACCGGTCGCTCGTACGGATTCGTGCACCGGGTGCTGTCGGAGACGGGCGTGTCGCTGCGCGGGCGTGGTGGCGCCACGCGCACGAAGAAGAAGTAGCCGGCGAAGCGGCAGTCCTACCGCGGGGTAACCTGCCCGCGTGACGACATCGGCGGTCGACCCGGAGCTTCTCCTGCGCGGAGGGCTCGCGTTCGAGGTCGACGGGCCACGTGCGACGGTCACACTCGCCCGTCCCGAGGTTCTGAACGCGCAGACCCCTCTCACATGGGAGGCGCTCCGCGCGATCGGCGAGTCGCTACCCGACGAGGTGCGGGTGGTGGTCGTCCGCGGCGAGGGCAGGGCGTTCTCCGCCGGCCTCGACAAGCGGTTCTTCGCCGCGCAGGAGGTCGACGGATTGCCCGGGATCGCCGGGATCGCCGCGCTGTCCGACGACGACGCGGACGCCACCATCGCCGGGTTCCAGTCCGGCTTCTCCTGGCTGCGCCACCCTGCCCGCGTCACGGTGGCGGCAGTCCAGGGGCACGCGATCGGCGGCGGCTTCCAGCTCGCGCTCGCCTGCGACCTGCGGGTCGTCGCCGACGACGTGCAGTTCTGCATGGCGGAGACGAGCCTCGGCATCGTCCCGGACCTCGGCGGCACTTACCCGCTGGTGCACGCCGTGGGGTACGCGCGTGCCGTCGAGATCTGCCTGACCGGGCGCCGGGTGGGCGCGCAGGAGGCCGTGGCGTCCGGCCTTGCGCTGCGCTCGGTGCCCGTTGGCGAGCTCGACGCGGCCGTCGACGAGCTGGTCACGGGCTTGGTCTCGGCGCCGGCGAAGGCCGCTGCGGAGACGCTCGGCCTGCTGGCGGGTGTGGCCGACGGCGCCGACCCGGCCGATGCCCTCGCGGCCGAACGGGCAGCCCAGCTGCGTCGGCTGCGGTCCCTCGCGGCAGGCGAGGGCTAAGGAGCGCGCTCCTTGAGCTAAGAGCGCCTTGAACAACTACGCCGCTGCTATGGGCGGAGTTGTTCAGGATCGCTGGACGGCGCGGGCGGGAGTACACCGGGCGCCCCCGTTGTTGTTCACTCGCGGATGCAACGGTGTAAGTAAGGGGGCCGCCTGTGGACCGACCGATGGTGATGTTGCGCGGTGTGGCCCGCGCGGCCGACGCGCCCACGTCCGTCAAGAAGGGCACGATCCCGCGGATCTGGGCGTTCGCGCGCCCCTACCGGGGCTGGCTCCTCGCCTTCCTGCTGCTCACGGTCGTGTCGGCGACGGTCGGCGTGCTCACGCCGGTGCTCGCCGGCCGCGTGGTCAACGCGATCGTCGCGGGCGGGAACGTGTCGGCGGCCGCGGGCACTGTCATCGGGCTGGCGGGCGGGATCGCGGCACTCGCGGTGCTGGAAGCCGTCGTCGGGCTCGTGTCGCGGTGGTTCTCCTCGCGCATCGGTGAGGGTCTCATCGTCGACCTGCGCCGTGTCGTGTTCGAACACGTGCAGCGGATGCCGGTGGCGTTCTTCACGCGCACCCGCACGGGAGCGCTGGTGAGCAGGCTCAACAACGACGTGATCGGCGCCCAGTCGGCGATCACGTCGACACTCGCCGCCGTGTTGAGCAACGCGATCCAGCTCGCGCTCGCCCTCGGCGTGATGATCTCGCTGGCCTGGCAGGTCACGCTTCTCGCCCTCCTGCTGCTGCCGGTCTTCGTGCTCCCGGCCCGCCGGATGGGCCGCACCATCGCGGACCTGCGCCGGGAGTCGGCCGACCTCAACGCAGGCATGAGCACCCAGATGACCGAGCGGTTCTCCGCGCCCGGCGCCACGCTCGTGAAGCTCTTCGGCCGGCCCGACGAGGAGGTGCGGGAGTTCGGGGCGCGGGCCGAGCGGGTGCGCGACATCGGGGTGCGTACGGCGATGGTCTCGCGCGTCTTCGTCACGACGCTGTCGCTGGTCTCCGCGCTCGCCCAGGCGCTGGTCTACGGCCTCGGCGGCTACCTCGCCGTCACCGGCGCGATCGAGCCGGGCACGGTCGTCACCCTCGCGCTCCTGCTGACCAGGCTCTACACGCCGATGACGGCCCTGGCCAACGCGCGCGTCGACGTGATGACCGCGCTCGTGTCGTTCGAGCGCGTGTTCGAGGTGCTCGACCTGAAACCGATGATCACCGAGCGGCCCGATGCGCGGGGGCTGCCGGACGGGCCGGTGGACGTGCGGGTGCGCGACGTCCGGTTCGGCTACCCGAGCGCCGACCGGGTCTCGCTCGCCTCCCTCGAGGACGTCGCCGTGCTCGACGCCCGCAGCGGCGTCGAGGTGCTGCACGGCGTGGACCTGGAGGTCGGCGCCGGCCGGCTGGTGGCGCTCGTCGGCTCGTCCGGGGCCGGGAAGTCGACGCTGGCCTCGCTGGTGCCGAGGCTCTACGACGTGGACTCGGGTGCGGTGGAGCTCTCGGGTGTCGACGTGCGCGACCTGACCTTCGCCGCCGTGCGCGGGGCCGTCGGGGTCGTGACGCAGGATGGGCACCTGTTCCACGACACGATCCGGGCCAACCTGAGCTACGCCGCCCCGGACGCCACCGATGCCGAGATCGTCGATGCGCTACGGCGGGCGCGGCTGGGTGACCTGATCGACGCGCTGCCCGACGGCCTGGAGACGGTCGTGGGGGAGCGCGGGTACCGCCTCTCGGGCGGCGAGCGGCAACGGCTGACGATCGCGCGGCTGCTGCTGGCCCGGCCGCGCGTGGTGATCCTCGACGAGGCCACGGCGCACCTGGACTCCGAGTCGGAGGCCGCGGTGCAGGCGGCGCTGGCCGAGGCGCTGGAGGGGCGCACGGCGATCGTCATCGCGCACCGCCTGTCCACGGTGCGCGCGGCCGACCAGATCGCGGTGCTCGAGCACGGCCGGATAGTCGAGCGGGGCACGCACGACGAACTGCTCGCCGCGGACGGGCGGTACGCGACGCTGTACCGCACCCAGTTCGCCGCGGGCGACGCCGGTGGCGACGACACCGGCGACGCCGGCGGGGAGCAGGGCGTCGAGTGCGGCATCCCGGGCTGCACTGCCCGCCACCGCGAGGAGCACCTCGTCGGCTGAGCCGTGATTTCCCGGACGTGTCGGACGACATGTCCGGGTTGACCCGGCTGATGGGACGATGGGGTGAGGGTGGTCCGAGAGTCGACGCTGACCGCCGCACCCGCCCTGAATCGGCCGGGCTGGAGAAGACGCCACATGATCATGCTCTGCGAGCGCTGCTGCGCTCCCATCGGCGACTGGGAGCCGGTGCTCCGCCTCGCCCATCTCGGGGATGCGCTGCCCGACGGCAGCGTCCGCTGGGTGCACAGCTACGTGCACACCCGGCCCTGCGTCGCCGAGTGCGCCGGCCCACGCGAACGCCCGGACACCGGGTCGTGGGATCCGTCGCGGGGGATCGGCGGCTTCCGGCCCTAGGAGCGCCGGCTGGCTCGCCCCGTCAGCGGCGGCGCCGGACGGCTCCTTCGACGAGGTCCAGCACACCCTCCAGGTCGTCGGCCGGCAGGCCCGTCGCCAGGTGCGACACCAGCCCCTCCAGCATGAGCTCCAGGTAGCGGGCCAGCACCGGCACCGGCACGTCGTCGCGCAGGGCGCCGGCACGCGCCTGGCGTTCGAGCCGGGCTCGGGTGGCCGCCGTGAGGGCTTCGGCGTGGTTGCGCCAGCGGTCGCGGAAGCCGGGGTCGGTGCGACCGCGGCGGGCGATCTCCAGGAACGTGCCCGTCCAGCCGACGTCGATGGACTCCGGTGAGGCGAGCAGCTCCCGCATCACCTGCACGAGGCCCTGCTCGGCCACCAGGTCGGCCATGCGCTCGGTGTCCTGCTCGGCGAGGGCGAGGAAGAGGGCTTCCTTGTCGCGGAAGTGGTGGAAGATCGCGCCCCGGGAGAGCCCCGTGGACTGCTCCAGCCTGCGCACAGTGGCGCCCTCGTAGCCGTGGCGCGCGAAGCAGCCCCGGACCCCGTCGAGGATGCGTTGGCGCCGGGCGGCGAGCTCGTCGGTGCTGACGCGGGGCACCCGCTGAGAATAGCCGCGAAAAAGCCGGACGTACGGCTTGCGACGTCTATTCGTCCCATACGTGCTGCCAGGAGGTCCGGCGAGCCGTGGCGGCCCCGCGAGCGCAGGAAATTGTCGGAGCCCGGGGGTAGCGTTCGAGGGCGTGATGGACGACTGGGGCACTACTTCAGCCTCAGATCGCACCGGCGTCGCCGAGCTCGCTCCGGACCCGGGGCCGTCGGTGCTGCGCGACTGCGCTGACGCGGAGACGCACGTCGGGTCGATCTGTTTCAAGCACGGTCCTCCTCGGCTCCTCGGGACGGAGCTCGAATGGTTGTTGCACCGGCCCTCCGACCCTGCAACAGCGCCGGATGCCGCCACTCTCGCCGCGGCACTCGGCCCGCACGCCCCGGCGTCGCTCGACCCGGATTCGCCCGCCCGCCCGCTCCCTTCCGGCTCCACGGTCACCCTTGAGCCCGGCGGCCAGATCGAGCTGGCCAGCCCGCCACTGCCCGATCTCGAGCGTCTCCTGCGGGTCGTCCGCTCCGACACCGCAGCGCTGCACGGCATGCTCGCCGGCCATGGCCTGCACCCCTCGTCCCGCGCCGCCGACGCGGTCCGCCCGCCGCGGAGGGTGCTGGAGCTGCCGCGCTACCGCGCGATGGAGCAGTCCTTCGACCGCCGTGGCCCACAGGGGCGTAGTGCGATGTGCTCCACCGCGGCGGTCCAGGTCTGCGTCGACGCGGGCGATCCGAACGAGGTCGCCGGCCGGTGGGCCGCGGCCCACGCGCTCGGCCCAGTTCTCCTTGCGGCGTTCGCCAACTCGCCGGTACTGCACGGCAGACGCACCGGCTGGAAGTCCTCCCGCTGGGCGAGCTGGCAGAACGCTGATCCCGCCCGGTGCGCGCCGCCCCCGCTCGCCGACGCCGCGAGCAGCGATCCGGCTGCGGCGTGGGCTCGCCGAGTGGTGCACAGCCCGGTGCTCACCGTGCGCCGCGAACAGGAGTGGCTCGTGCCGAAGGGCGTCACGTTCGCCGACTGGATCGAGGGCGCTCTGCCCGAGCCGCCCACCATCGCCGACCTCGAGTACCACATCACCACGCTGTTCCCGCCCGTGCGCCCGCACGGCCACCTGGAGATCCGCTACGTCGACGCCCAGCCGGGCAGGCGGTGGGCACTGCCCGTCACGGTGTTGACCGCACTGCTGGCCGACCCCGCCGGCATCGACGGCGCGCTCGCCGCATGCGAGCCGGCGCAGCAGCGCTGGACGACCGCCGCCCGCCACGGGCTCGCCGACCGGGCGCTGGCCCGCGCCGCGGGCCAGGTGTTCGAGCTGGCACTGGGCCGGCTCGCCGGCGTCGGCGCCCCGGACTGGGTGGTCGCCGACCTCACCGACATGACCGAGCGACAGGTGCTGCGCGGGCGCTGCCCAGCCGACGAGGCCGACGGCCCCGCCGACGGAGCAGCCGATCCCGCGACACCGGAGGAGACAGGCACATGACGCTTGACCTTCACCCAGGCACGGAGGAGGAGCTGCGGGCTCGCGTGGCCGGCCTGCTCACCGAGTCCCGCGCCAGGAGCACCACACTCACCGAGGCCGTCGACGAGGCCGACCTCGTGGCCCAGCACTCGCCGCTGATGTCGCCGCTGGTCTGGGACCTCGCGCACATCGGCAGCCAGGAGGAGCTGTGGCTCGTGCGCGACGTCGGGGGCCGCGAGCCGCTGCGCCCGGAGATCGACGGCCTCTACGACGCGTTCCAGCACTCCCGCGCCAGCCGCGTCGAGCTGCCGCTGCTCACGCCGGCCGAGACCCGCACCTACGTCGCCGAGGTGCGGGAGAAGGCGTTCGACGCGCTGGAGCGCACCCCGCTGCGGGGCCGCAGGCTCGTGGAGCACGGGTTCGCGTTCGGCATGATCGTGCAGCACGAGCAGCAGCACGACGAGACGATGCTCGCCACCCATCAGCTGCGCGCGGGCGCACCCGTGCTGCGGGCACCCGCGCCGCCGCCCGGCACCAGGCCCGCCGCCCGTCAGGTGCTCGTGCCCGGCGGGCCGTTCACGATGGGCACCTCCACCGAGCCGTGGGCGCTCGACAACGAGCGGCCGGCCCACCCCGTCGACGTGCCGGCGTTCGTGATCGACACCGCCGCCGTCACCAACGCGGAGTACGCCGAGTTCGTCGAGGCGGGCGGCTACGACGAGCCGCGCTGGTGGAGCGAGGTGGGCTGGGGGCACCGGGTCTCGGCCGGGCTGGTTGCTCCGCAATTCTGGGAGCGCGACGGATCGGGCTCCTGGTACCGCAGGCGCTTCGGTGCGGTGGAGCCGCTCGCGGCCGACGAGCCGGTTGTGCACGTCTGCTTCCACGAGGCCGAGGCGTACGCCCGGTGGGCGGGCAAGCGCCTGCCCACGGAGGCCGAATGGGAGAAGGCGGCCCGGTTCGATCCGTGGTCCGGACGGTCGCGGCGTTACCCGTGGGGCGACGAGGAGCCGACGCCGGAGCACGCCAACCTGGGCCAGCGCCACCTGCAGCCCGCCGCCGCGGGCGCGTACCCGCTCGGGGCGTCTGCGCTGGGCGTTCAGCAGCTGATCGGCGACGTGTGGGAGTGGACCAGCTCGGGCTGGCACCCCTACCCGGGCTTCGAGGTCTTCCCGTACCCCGAGTACTCCCGGGTGTTCTTCGGTGGCGACTACCGGGTGCTGCGCGGCGGCTCGTTCGGCACCGCGCCTGCCGCCATCCGGGGCACGTTCCGCAACTGGGACCACCCGATCCGCAGGCAGATCTTCTCCGGCTTCCGTTGCGCCCGGGATGCCACCGCGGCCGAGGCCGGCGCGCCCTCAGGCAGGGTGTAGCCGGTACGTGTGCCGCCATCTGGCCTACGTCGGGCCGCCGGTGACGCTGGCGTCGCTGGTGCTCGAGCCGCCGCACTCGTTGCTGCGGCAGTCCTATGCCCCCGCCGACATGCGCGGCGGCGGCACCATCAATGCCGACGGCTTCGGCGCCGGCTGGTACCCCGAGCCGGGTGGCCCCGCGGCCCGCTACCGGAGCGCCGGTCCGATCTGGTCCGACGCCTCGTTCGCCGCGCTGGCCGCGGTCACGGGTAGCGGCGGGGTGCTCGCCGCCGTGCGCTCGGCCACGGTGGGAATGCCGGTCACCGACACGGCGGCCGCACCGTTCGCCGACGGACCCTGGCTGTTCAGCCACAACGGGGTGGTGCGCGGATGGCCGCAGTCGGTCGCCGCGGCGGCCGCGGCGCTGCCCGTCACCGACCTGCTCACCCTCGACGCGCCCACCGACTCCGCATTTCTGTGGGCGCTCGTGCGGCACCGGTTGCGCGGCGGCGCCGACCCGGCCGACGCGTTGGCCTCGGTCGTCACCGAGGTCGCGGCCGCGGCTCCGGAGTCGCGGCTCAACCTGCTGCTCACCAACGGCACGGCGATCTGGGCCACCGCCTGGTCGCACGCGCTCTCCGTGCGCACCGACGACAGCCACGCGCTCGTCGTCTCCGAGCCGATCGACCCCCATACAACCTGGACCGCGGTGCCCGACCGGCACCTCGTGACGGCCTGCCCGGGCCACCGGCGCTTCACCGCGCTCGCGACGACGGGAGAAGAATGACCACGCCCCTGCTCGACATCCACCTCACCGGTGCCGACGCCGACGCCGCACTCCGGGCCGATGCCCGGGCCGGCCTCGTCGCCGTGCCGAAGCGGCTGCCGCCGAAGTGGTTCTACGACGCGCGCGGGAGCGAGCTGTTCGAGGAGATCACCGAGCTGCCGGAGTACTTCCCCACGCGCACCGAGCGGGCGCTGCTGGAACGCAGCGCCGACTCGATCGCCGTGCTCTCCGGCGCCGACACGCTCGTGGAGCTGGGCTCCGGCTCGTCGGCGAAGACGCGCCTCCTGCTGGACGCGTTCCGGCGGGCGGGAAGCCTGCGCCGGTACGTGCCGCAGGACGTGAGCGAGACGGCGCTGCGGCCGGCGATGGATGCGCTGGCGGTCGAGTACCCGGGCCTCGAGCTGCACGGCGTAGTGGGCGACTTCACCGCGCATCTCGGGCGGCTGCCCGCGCGGGGGCGGCGGATCGTGGCGTTCCTCGGCGGCACGATCGGCAACCTGCTCCCGGCCGAGCGCGCCGAGTTCCTGACGGGGCTGCGCACGGCGCTGCGCCCCGGTGAGCAGTTCCTTCTCGGCACCGGCCTCGTCACCGACCCCGACCTGCTGGTGGCCGCCTACGACGACAGCGCGGGTGTCACGGCGGAGTTCAACCGCAACGTGCTGCGCGTGCTCAACCGGGAGCTCGGCGCCGACTTCGACATCGACGCGTTCGCGCACAAGGCGCTGTGGGACCCGGACCACGAGTGGATCGAGATGCGGCTGGTGGCCGGGCGCGCGATGACGGTCACGCTGCCCGCGGTGGACATGACGGTGCGGTTCGCGGCGGGGGAGGAGATGTGCACAGAGGTGTCGGCCAAGTTCCGGCTGCCCGGTGTGCGGGCACTCCTTGCCGACGCGGGCTTCGACACCATCCGCAGCTGGACCGACCAGCAGGAGCGCATGGCGCTGACCCTCGCCACAGCGGTGTGAGGGCGCCGGTCTGAGCGTGTGTGTGCCGGGGTCCGGCGCACTCCGCTCATGTGTCAACCAAAGATTGACGCCGACGATGGGGCAATGGATCGATGACCGCGAGGGGCGGGCCCGGGGGCCGCCGGGAATGTGAGCGGAAGCTCGCCCGCAGGCCGGGCGAGCGAGGGTCAGGGCGAAGAACTGCGTTGTAGCCTCGCTAATAGTTACTACTAGGCAACTATCGGAGCTTTTCGATGCCCGAGCTCTCACGCAGACGGCGCATGCTGATCCTCGTCATCTGCTGCTCCAGTCTGTTCATGGTCAGCCTGGACAACACGATCGTGAACCTCGCGCTGCCCTCGATTCAGCGCGAGCTCGGCTCGTCGCTCTCGGCGCTGCAGTGGACGGTGGACGCCTACACGCTGGTGATCGCGTGCCTGCTTTTGCTGTCCGGATCCACCGCCGACCGGATAGGCCGGCGCCGGGTGTTCCAGACAGGGCTTGTCCTGTTCGGCCTGGGCTCGCTGCTGTGCAGCGCCGCGCCCACGACGGGCGCGCTCATCGCGTGCCGTGCGCTGCAGGCCGTCGGCGGCTCCATGCTCAACCCCGTCGCGTTGTCCATCATCAGCAACACGTTCCTCGATCGCCGCGAGCGGGCGAAGGCCATCGGTGTGTGGGGTGCGGTCATCGGTGTGAGCATGGCCCTGGGCCCGGTCCTGGGCGGGGTGCTCGTGGACGGCGTCGGCTGGCGCTCGGTGTTCTGGATCAACGTGCCGGTCGCGGTGGCGGCCGTGGTGCTCTGCGCCAAGTTCGTGCCCGAGTCGAGGGCCGCCCGTGCCCGCCGCTTCGACCCGCTCGGCCAACTGCTCGTCGTCGTGCTGCTGGGCGGCCTGGTGTTCGGGATCATCGAAGGCCCGAACCTCGGGTGGACCTCGCCGGCGATCCTCGGCTGCTTCGCGGCCGCGCTGGTGGCAGGCGGGCTGCTGGTCAGGGTGGAGTCGCGGCTGTCCCAGCCGCTCGTCGACCCGCGGTTCTTCCGGAGCATCCCGTTCAGCGCCGCCACCCTCACGGCGGTGTGCGCGTTCGCCGCGCTGTCCGGGTTCCTGTTCCTCAACGCCCTCTACTTGCAGGACGTGCGCGGCTACACGCCGCTGCACGCCGGGCTTCTGACGCTGCCGATGGCAGTGATGGCCGGGGTGCTCCCGCCGGTGTCCGCCCGGCTGGTCAGCAGCCGAGGGGCACGTGTCTCGCTGCTGATCGCCGGCGCCGCTATCGCGGCGAGCGCGCTGCTACTCGCGCTGGTGCTGCGGGCCGACACCCCCATCGCCGTGATGCTGGTGGCCTACGTGCTGTTCGGTGTCGGCTTCGGGATGGTCAATGCCCCCATCACGAACACCGCGGTGGCCGGGATGCCGCTGTCTCAGTCCGGCGTGGCCGGTGCCGTCGCCTCCACCAGCAGGCAGACCGGTGCGGCGCTCGGGGTCGCGGTGCTCGGGTCGCTCGTGACCTCGAGCATCGCCGGACCGTTCGCCGCGGGCTTCGCCGGCGCCGCTCGCCCGGCGTGGCTGGTCATGATCGGGTGTGGGTTGGCGATCGTCGTGCTCGGCATCCTCGCAACCGGCAGGCGAGCGGTGGCGTCCGCGGCCCGGACAGCCGCGCTGTTCGACGAGTCCGCGACGGAGCGGGTTGCGGCGGCCGCGGCCCGCTGACCTGCACGCTGACCTGGGCGGCGGCGTGCTGCCGGTCAGCCGACGACGGCGGTGGCAAGCAGGGCGAGAGCGCCGCCGACCGCCACCGCCAGCACGGCCGGGCGGGTCCAACCGCGGTCGAGCAAGCGGCGGGCCGGCGTGGACACGGCGTATCCGGCGACCATGAACGGCAGGAGCAGCAGCGCCACCGGCGGCCCGCCGATCGCCGAGGCCGTGCCTCCGGCACCGGAGACCACCCCTGCCACGACGAGCGCGGGCGGGCTGGGCCGCGGCCGCCAGCGCAGGACCGAGAGCCCCGCGCAGACCAGCACCGTCACGGCGACGGCGGCAGCGAACCAGCGCGCAGGAAGCAGGGCCACGGCGAGCACCCTGAGGGCGATCCCGGGCAGCCTGCCGACCAGCGCCCACCCGACGCCCGCCAGGGCGGGGGCGGCCGGGACCCCTCCAGGCTCTGGGCACATACCCTCCAGGCTCTGCACACATATACGCGTCCAACCGCTCAGCCGCGCGCGGTGAGGTGCACAGGAGAGCTGTTTTATCTTGGCCAATTCGCTCTGATGTCCACCTGACGGCGGCCCCGGTGCGTATGTGTGTGCAGAGCCTGGTAGTGCGCGGGACTCCACCGCGGCGGACTGCAGGCTCTGCACACACATACGCGTCCAACCCGCCGCCGCGACTGGCGCAAGGAACGCCACCTTCCTTGCACGGGCGCAAGCAGAGCCGCTTTCTTTGCGTTGAGGATGGGGCCGCCCCGAACACGACCGAGCCCCGCTCACCGGTGGGTGAGCGGGGCTCGGCGGCGTTCGGGGCGGCGCTCAGCCGCGCAGCATCCCGCGCAGCACGTACTGCATGATCCCGCCGTTGCGGTAGTAGTCGGCCTCGCCGGGGGTGTCGATGCGCACGGTCGCGTCGAACTCGACCGTCTCGCCCGACTCCTTCGTGGCCGTCACGTGCACGGTGCGCGGCGTGGTGCCGTCGTTGAGCGCCGTCACGCCGCCGACGTCGAACGTCTCGGTGCCGTCGAGGTGCAGCGACGACGCCGACTCACCCTCCGGGAACTGCAGCGGCAGCACGCCCATGCCGATCAGGTTGGAGCGGTGGATGCGCTCGTAGCTCTCGACGATCACGGCCTTGACGCCGAGGAGCGCGGTGCCCTTCGCCGCCCAGTCACGGGAGGAACCGGAGCCGTACTCCTTGCCGCCGAGCACGACCAGCGGGGTGCCGTGGGCGGCGTAGTTCTGCGCGGCGTCGTAGATGAACGCCTGCGGTCCGCCCTCCTGCGTGAAGTCGCGGGTGTAGCCGCCGCTCACGCCGTCCAGCAACTGGTTGCGCAGCCGGATGTTGGCGAACGTGCCGCGGATCATCACCTCGTGGTTGCCGCGGCGGGAGCCGTAGGAGTTGAAGTCCTTCTTCTCCACACCGTGCTCGCGCAGGTACTGCCCGGCCGGGGTGTCCTCCTTGATGGAGCCGGCGGGGGAGATGTGGTCGGTGGTGACCGAGTCGCCGAGCAGCGCGAGCACCCGGGCGCCGGAGACGTCCGTGACCGGCGCCGGGTCGGGCTGCATGCCCTCGAAGTACGGGGGCTTGCGCACGTAGGTGGACTGCGGGTCCCACTCGAACGTGTCGCCCTCCGGCGTCGGCAGCGAGCGCCACCGCTCGTCACCGGCGAAGACGTCGGCATAGTCCTTGGTGAACATCTCCTGGCTGATCGTGTTGTCGATCGTCGTCTGGACGTCCTGCGCGGACGGCCAGATGTCACGCAGGTAGACGTCGTTGCCCTGGGGGTCCTGCCCGAGGGGCTGGTGTTCAAAGTCGAAGTCCATGGTGCCGGCCAGGGCGTAGGCGATGACCAGCGGCGGAGAGGCCAGGTAGTTCATCTTGACGTCGGGGTTGATCCGGCCCTCGAAGTTGCGGTTCCCCGAGAGCACGGAGACGACCGACAGGTCGGCCTCGTTGACGGCCGCGGAGATCTCCTCGGCCAGGGGCCCGGAGTTGCCGATGCAGGTGGTGCAGCCGTAACCGACGAGGTGGTAGCCCAGCTTCTCGAGGTACGGCCAGAGACCGGCCTTGTCGTAGTAGTCGGTGACGACCTTGGAGCCCGGCGCCATCGACGTCTTCACCCACGGCTTGACGGCGAGGCCCTTGGCGACGGCGTTCTTGGCCAGCAGCGCCGCGCCGAGCATGACCGACGGGTTGGAGGTGTTGGTGCACGACGTGATCGAGGCGATGACGACGGCGCCGTGGTCGAGCACGAACTCGCCGCGGTCCGCGGACTTCACGACGATGGGCTTCGACGGGCGTCCCTCACTGCCGTTCGCGGCGGAGAACACGACCGGCGCGGCGTCCTCGTCGGCGAAGCTCAGCGCGGGGGCGTCGCTGGCCGGGAACGACTCCCGGCCCGCCTCGTCCACGCCGCTGTGCGCAGGCGGCTCGGCGACGGCGTCGTCGGTGTAGTCGTGCACGGTCTTGCGGAACGACGGCTTGGCGTCGGAGAGCTCGATGCGGTCCTGCGGGCGCTTCGGCCCGGCGATGGACGGAACGACCGTGGAGAGGTCCAGCTCGAGCGTCTCGGAGTAGGTGGCCTCGCGGGCCGGGTCATGCCAGAGACCCTGCTCCTTGGCGTATGCCTCGACCAGCTCGATCTGCGCGTCCGAGCGGCCGGTGAGCTTGAGGTAGCGGAGGGTCTCGTCGTCGATCGGGAAGATCGCCGCCGTCGAACCGAACTCGGGGCTCATGTTGCCGATCGTGGCGCGGTTGGCCAGCGGCACTGCGCTCACGCCCTCGCCGTAGAACTCGACGAACTTGCCGACCACCCCGTGGCGGCGCAGCATCTCGGTGATCGTCAGGACGACGTCGGTGGCGGTGGCGCCCGCCGGGATCTCCCCGGTGAGCCTGAACCCGACCACGCGGGGGATGAGCATCGAGACGGGCTGGCCGAGCATGGCCGCCTCGGCCTCGATGCCGCCGACGCCCCAGCCCAGCACACCCAGGCCGTTGACCATCGTGGTGTGCGAGTCGGTGCCGACGAGCGTGTCCGGGTAGGCCTGGCCGTTCCTGGTCATGACCACCCGCGCGAGGTGCTCGATGTTGACCTGGTGCACGATCCCGGTGCCGGGCGGCACGACCTTGAACTCGTCGAACGCTCCCTGGCCCCACCGCAGGAACTGGTAGCGCTCCTTGTTGCGCCCGTACTCGAAGTCGACGTTGCGCTCGAAGGCGTCGGGCCTGCCGAAGACGTCGATGATCACCGAGTGGTCGATCACGAGCTCGGCCGGAGCGAGCGGGTTGACCTTCGCCGGGTCGCCGCCCAGCTCGGTGACGGCCTCGCGCATGGTCGCGAGGTCCACGACGCACGGCACGCCGGTGAAGTCCTGCATGACGACGCGCGCGGGGGAGAACTGGATCTCGGTGTCCGGCTGGGCCGCGGGGTCCCACCCGGCGAGCGCACGGACGTGGTCCGCGGTGACGTTGGCACCGTCCTCCGTGCGGAGCAGGTTCTCCAGCAGCACCTTGAGGCTGAACGGGAGGCGCTCCGCTCCTTCGACGGCGGACAGCCGGAAGATCTCGTGCTCGGCACCGCCTGCCTGGATGGTGCCTTTCGCTCCGAAGCTGTCGGTGCTGGCCACGGTCGTGTCCTTCCTGGCGGTGGTGGGCGCTCGGACGCCTGTGTGAGTTGCGGGAGTCTCGCGCACCGCCACGTCCGCGACACAGCGAACCCCGCACGCCAAACAGTACGCTTGTCCTGCTAGCTGGTCGAGGCAGGGCAGCACGCGACCAGGGCGGCACGCGACCAACCGGAGCAACTCGCGCAGCCCGGGTTGACGGCCGCGACGTCACGACCGGGCCCGTCCCCGGTGGCGGTCAGGTCGTGGTGATCCCGGTTCGCGGGTTACCGGGCGTTCAACTGCGTGCCCGGTTACCTCACGGACCGTGATGGGGCCACTCGGAACGCCCGATGCGGTGCAAGTTCGTTTCCGTTGCGGGTGTGGCGAGTGTGACCAGACGGTTTTCGGTGGCACAGTGCCATCGCTCGCGTGATCAGCGACGGGGATGGAGGTCGTTCTCGTGCGGTGTCGACGCGCCCTCGGCAGGCGGCCCGCGCCGCGCCGGCGTGCCCAGGGGTGGACCGGTCGATCTGTCGCTCTGGCGGTGCTCCTGGTGCTCCTGAGCGGAACGGCCACCGCGCTGGCCCAGCCGCCCCCTCCCCCGCCGAATCCGAGTGACGACGAGCTGCGGCACAGCCGGCAGTCCGTCGACGCGCGGGCGAGCGAGGTGGCCGCGCTGACGACGCAGCTCGCCGAGCTGGACAGTCGCGTGGACGACCTCCAGGTCGAGCTCGCGGTGCAGCGTGAGTCGGCCGAGGCCGCGATGGTCGACCTCCAGGTGGCGCAAGAGGCGGCCGAGGCGGCCGCCCGGCGCGCGGCAGCGGCCCGCGTCGAGACCGACGCCGCCACCGTCGCGATCGACCAGGCGAGGGCGCGGCTCGACGAGTTCGTGGCCGCGACCTACCAGCAGGGGTTCGACACCGGCCCGCTCGGGCTCCTGACGGAGTCCGCGAGCCCGGAGGACCTGGTCGCGCGGGCCGAGTTCAACAACCTCATCGTCCAGACGCAGGCGAGCGCGCAGGAGTCGCTGGAAAAGGCGCGCGTCGAGAAGGCGAACGCCGACTCCGCTGCCCGTCAGGCCCGGGACGAGGCGCGCGACCGCGAGACGGAGGCGGCCGCGGCGAAGGCGGTGGCCGACCAGGCGTACGCCGGGGCGGCCGACGCGGCCCGGCAGCAGGTCGAGCTGCTGACTGCGGTCGAGGCGGAGCGGGCCGACGTGCAGCGCAGGCTCGACGCGGCCGAGGCGGCCGACGACGGCCTGCGGGTCCAGCGCAGCCGGTTCGACGAGTGGCAGCGCCGGATCGCCGAGGAGGCGGCGGCGGGGCAGCGTGCCGAACGGGACGCCGCCACGGCGCGGCTCGCGCTTCCCCGGCAGGGCAGTGAGACCGGGGCTGTGCGGGGCAGCGCGGCGGTGCAGCGCGTGATCGATCGGGCGATGTCGCAGGTCGGCGTGCAGTACGTATGGGGTGGCGGCACCGGTCGCGGCCCCAGCACCGGCATTCCGGATGTATTCGGATCCCCCCTCGACCGCATCGGCTTCGACTGCTCGGGGCTCATGCTCTACGCCTTCAACGGAGCGGGGGTGGCCCTCCCGCGGGTCGCTCGCAGTCAGTTCAACGCCGGCCGCAAGGTGCCGTTGTCCGACATGCGGCCGGGGGACATGGTGTTCTACCAGAACGGGAGCGCCCCGATCCATCACGTGGCGATGTACATCGGCAACGGCAAGATGATCGAGGCCCCGTACACCGGCGCGAACGTGCGGGTGGTACCGCTACGCACGAAAGGCCTGCTGCCAGAGGCCACCCGGGTTCTCTGAGCCCCCTTGGAACGGGGGGCTCAGACGCGCTTCGCAAACTCAGGTGTCAACGAAACATTGACACCTCCAAAACGACATCGAATCGACGACACCTCCTGGCCGAGACGAATGAAGCTGCGGGCCGGTCGCCGGGCAGGGGGGAGCGGAGCCCGGTGCTAGCGGGAGAACGCCGGGCGGGACCAGGCCGGCCGCTGTCGAGGGCCGGAACGCCCCGCCGGCGGCCTCGGCGCGCTGGGCCTACCCGACATCCCGCGCCGCGGCCCCGGAGTCAGTCGCTGGCAACCTTCGTTGTCAATCAATCATTGACGCAACGATTCGCCAACGAATCGAAGACACAACCGTCAGCCTCAACGGAGCCGCCGCTCAGAACCCCGTCCGCCGGCAGCACGCCCGAGAGCGGGGGATCGGGACCCGTTCACCGGCGTCTCACCTGGCATGGGGTGGGATGGCACCGTGAGCGAGTCCGTTCCTACCCCGGCCCGGGAAGGCGAGCGCCTCGAGCGCGTCGTCTTCGAGATCAAGCGCGTGATCGTCGGTCAGGACCGGCTGGTCGAGCGGATGCTCGTCGGGCTCCTGGCCCGCGGCCACCTCCTGCTGGAGGGGGTGCCGGGCGTCGCGAAGACGCTGGCGGTCGAGACGGTCGCCAAGGTCGTCGGCGGCACGTTCGCCCGCCTGCAGTTCACACCCGACCTGGTGCCCGCCGACATCCTCGGCACGCGCATCTACCGGCAGGGCCGCGAGGAGTTCGACGTCGAGCTCGGGCCGGTGGTCGCCAACTTCGTGCTCGCCGACGAGATCAACCGCGCTCCGGCGAAGGTGCAGTCGGCGATGCTCGAGGTGATGGCCGAGCGGCACCTGTCGATCGGCGGGAAGAGCTTCCCGATGCCCGACCCGTTCCTCGTGCTGGCGACGCAGAACCCGATCGAGAACGAAGGCGTCTACCCGCTGCCAGAGGCGCAGCGCGACCGGTTCCTCTTCAAGATCATCGTGGAGTACCCGGGTGTGGAGGAGGAGCGGGAGATCGTCTACCGGATGGGCACCGAGCCGCCCGTCGCGCAGCAGGTGATCGACCCGGGCGAGCTATCGCGACTGCAGACGGTGGCGTCGCGGGTGTTCGTGCACCACGCGCTCGTCGACTACGTGGTGCGGCTGGTGGTCGCCACGCGCACGCCCGCCGAGCACGGGCTCTCCGACATCGCCGGCTGGGTGTCCTACGGCGCCTCGCCGCGCGCCACGCTCGGGATCGTCGCGGCGGCGCGAGCGCTCGCGCTGGTGCGCGGTCGCGACTACGTGCTGCCGCAGGACGTGCTGGACGTGACGCCGGACGTGCTGCGCCACCGGCTGGTGCTTTCCTACGACGCCGTGGCCGACAACGTCCCGATGGACCACATCATCTCCCGGGTGCTCGCCACGGTGCCGTTGCCGCAGGTCAGTGCGCGGCCGCAGAACGGGCCGGCGCACGACCAGACCCCGCCGCCCTACACCTCGGCGGGCGCTCCCGCGTGAATCCGGCCAGCGCCTCGCGGACGCCCACCGCGCCGCCCTCGTTCCGCGACGGGCGGATGGAGGCGGCGCTGCGCACGCTCGAGCTGGCCGTCCGCGGGCGGCTGGACGGGCTGCTGCAGGGCAACCACCTCGGCCTCGTCCCGGGGCCGGGCAGCGAGCCGGGGGAGGCTCGGCTCTACCAGCCCGGCGACGACGTGCGCCGGATGGACTGGGCGGTCACCGCCCGCACCACCGAGCCGCACGTGCGGCAGAGCGTCGCGGACCGGGAGCTGGAGACGTGGGTCGTGCTCGACCTGTCCCCGAGCCTGGACTTCGGCACGGCGTCCTGCG
The DNA here is from genome assembly GCF_039526725.1 of Pseudonocardia aurantiaca. NCBI lineage: Bacteria > Bacillati > Actinomycetota > Actinomycetes > Pseudonocardiales > Pseudonocardiaceae > Pseudonocardia > Pseudonocardia aurantiaca. Next base: position 454,931 of record NZ_BAAAJG010000008.1, on the reverse strand, counting down.
AGAAGCGCGACCTCGCCATCGCGGCGCTCGCCGCCGTCACGCACCTGACGCGCGGGGGAGGCAACCGGATCGGCGTGCTCGTCGCGACCGGGGAGCAGACCGTGCGCATCCCGGCGCGGGGTGGGCTGGTGCACGCGCAGGGCATGCTGCGGCGGGTGGCCCGCACCCCGCGGGCGCCGGAGGGAACCCGGGGCGACCTGAAGGGTGCGGTCGAGCAGCTACGCAGGCCGCCGCGGCGGCGCGGGCTCGCGGTGGTGATCTCCGACTTCTTGGGTGAGCCGGACTGGGAGCGCCCGCTGCGCGCGCTGTCGACGCGCCACAACCTCGTCGCCGTGGAGGTCCTCGACCCGCGCGAGCTCGAGCTGCCCGACGTCGGCACGGTGGTGCTGGCGGACCCGGAGACCGGACGCCAGCGCGAGGTGACCATCACCCCGCTGATGGCCCGCGAGTTCGCTGCCGCGGCGGCGGAGCACCGCGAACAGGTGGCAACCGTGCTCCGCCGCTGCGGCGCCGCGCACCTGACACTGCGTACGGACTCCGACTGGATCGCCGACGTCGTGCGGTTCGTGCTCGCCCGCAAGCGGGCGTGGTCGGGGGGTGGCCGATGACCTTCTCGCATCCATGGTGGCTGTTGCTGCTGGTGGTGGTCGCCGTGCTCGCGGGCGGCTACGTCGTGCTGCTGCGCAGGCGCCGCCGCGACACCGTGCGGTTCACCAACCTGGAGCTGCTCGACCGCGTCGCGCCGAAGCGTCCGGGCTGGCCGCGGCACGTACCGGCGGCGGCGCTGATCGGCGCGCTCGCGGTGCTGACCATCGCGCTGGCCGGCCCGATGGCCGACGCGCGGGTGCCGCGCAACCGCGCCACGGTGGTGCTGGTGATCGACGTGTCCCTCTCCATGCAGGCCACCGACGTGCAACCGAGCCGGCTCGCTGCCGCGCAGGCCGCGGCGAAGGCGTTCGCCGATCAGCTCACGCCCGGGATCAACCTCGGTCTCGTGTCGTTCGCAGGCACGGCGGCTGTGCTCGTGTCGCCGACCGCGGATCGGGATCCCGTGAAGCGGGCCGTCGACGGGCTGCGGCTGTCGGAGTCCACGGCGACCGGTGAGGCGATCTTCGCGGCGATGCAGTCGGTGGAGACGTTCTCCCAGGCCATCGCGGGGGCGGCGAGCGAGGGCCCGCCGCCTGCCCGGATCGTGCTGATGAGCGACGGCAAGCAGACCGTGCCCGGCGGCGTGATGCCGGAGGACGAGCCGCGGGGCTCGTTCACGGCGGCACGCGCGGCGCACGCGGCGGGAATCCCGGTGTCCACGATCTCGTTCGGCACCGACTACGGCACCATCGAGATCAACCCGGGGGAGCGCACCCCGGTCGCCGTCGACGACGCCTCGATGCGGACGATCGCGGACCTGTCCGGCGGGCAGTTCTTCACCGCCGCGACGGAGGACGAGCTGCGCCAGGTCTATGCGCAGCTGGGCGAACAGATCGGGTACGAGGTCCGCCGCGTCGACACGAGCAGACCGTGGCTCGCCGGCGGCGCCCTCCTGCTGGTGGCGGGCGTCGGCACGGGCCTGGCCATGGGCCGACGCTTCCCCTGACCCCGCAGCTCGCACACCCGAATCCAGCGACTCGCTCGCATTGTCCCAGCGACTCGCAGGTACCCACCCGCGAGTCGCTGGATTGCGGTGCGCGAGTCGCTGGATTGCGGCGTGCGAGTTACGGTCGGCGGGGCGTGGTCGCCGGGGTTGCGCTGGGCCCATAGGGTGGCCGCGTGGGACGCAGCGTGCTGGTGACGGGTGGCAACCGCGGGATCGGGCTGGCGATCGCGAAGGCGTTCGCGGCGCAGGGGGACCAGGTGGCGGTGACCCACCGCAGCGGCGCGGAGGGACTGCCCGGTGAGCTCCTCCCGGTGCAGTGCGACGTCACCGACGCCGCAGCCGTCGACGCCGCGTTCAGCGAGGTCGAGGACAAGCACGGGCCCGTGCAGGTGCTCGTCTCCAACGCGGGGATGAACGACGACACCCTGCTCATGCGCATGTCGGAGGACTCCTTCACCCGCGTCATCGACGCCAACCTCACCGCCGCCTACCGCGTGGCGAAGCGGGCGTCGCGTGGGATGCTCCGCGCCAAGAGCGGCCGGATGATCTTCATCTCCAGCGTCGTCGGCCTGACCGGGTCAGCCGGTCAGGTGAACTATGCGGCGTCGAAGGCGGGTCTGGTCGGGCTCTCCCGCTCGATCGCGCGGGAGCTCGGCTCGCGGGGGATCACCGCGAACGTCGTGGCGCCGGGCTTCGTCGACACCGACATGACCCGCGCCCTGCCCGACGCCCGCCGCGCCGAGATCCTCAGCCAGGTGCCGCTCGGCCGCTACGCCGACCCGGACGAGATCGCCTCGGCTGTCACATGGCTGGGTTCCGACGCCGCGGGGTATGTCACGGGTGCCGTGATCCCCGTCGACGGCGGCCTCGGCATGGGCCACTAGCACGCACGTGACGGATTCAGGAAAGGCTTCCATGGGACTGCTCGAGGGCAAACGGCTGCTCATCACCGGCGTCATCACCGACGCCTCGCTCGCGTTCCATGTCGCGAAGGTCGCGCAGGAGCAGGGCGCGCAGGTCGTGCTCACCGGGTTCGGCCGAATGCGGCTGGTGGAACGGATCGCGCAGCGGCTGCCGCAGCCCGCCCCGGTCATCGAGCTGGACGTCACCGACGAGAGCCAGCTCGACACCCTCGTCGACCGGCTCACCCCGCACCTCGGGGACGAGCCGCGCCTGGACGGGGTGCTGCATTCGATCGGGTTCGCGCCCGCGTCCTGCCTGGGCGAGGGGTCGTTCCTGAAGGCTCCGTGGGAGGACGTCGCAACGACGATCCACGTGAGCGCCTACTCGTTCAAGGCGCTCGCAGTGGCGGTGCTGCCGCTGCTGCAGCCCGGCGCGTCGATCGTCGGGATGGACTTCGACAACCGCCAGGCCTGGCCGGCCTACGACTGGATGGGCGTCGCGAAGTCCACGCTGGAGTCCGTCACCCGCTACCTCGCGCGCGACCTCGGCCCGAAGGGCGTCCGCGTCAACCTCTGCGCGGCCGGCCCGGTGAAGACTATGGCCGCGAGGTCGATCCCCGGCTTCGCCGCTTTCGAGGATGCCTGGGACGGTCGAGCGCCGCTGGGCTGGGACGTCACCGACCCCGTGCCGGTCGCGAAGACGGTCTGCGCGCTGCTCTCGGACTGGCTGCCCGCCACCACCGGCTCGATGGTGTGGGCCGATGGCGGTTTCCACGCGATCGGGGTGTGATCTGGGGGTGCACGAGTCGTTCGACGCCCTGCTTGTCCTCTCCTTCGGTGGGCCGGAAGCACCCGAGCACGTCCGCCCGTTCCTGGAGAACGTGGTGCGCGGGCGGGGCGTCCCGCCGGAACGGCTTGACGCGGTCGAGGCGCACTACCAGCACTTCGGCGGGGTCAGCCCGCTCAACGCCCGCAACCGCGATCTGATCGCCGCGGTGCGGGAGCGCATCGAGGTGCCGGTGTACTTCGGCAACCGCAACTGGCACCCGATGGTCGAGGACACCGTCGCGGAGATGACCCGCGACGGGGTGCGCCGCGCGCTCGTGTTCGCCACCAGCGCCTACGGGGGTTACTCGGCGTGCCGCCAGTACCTGGAGGACATCTCCCGCGCCCGAAAGGCCGTCGGCAGCGCGGCCCCGGACCTCGTGAAGCTGCGCCAGTTCTTCGACCACCCGGACTTCGTGGCGGCCAACGTGGACGCCGTCCGGGCGGCCCGGGCCACTCTGCCCTCCGACGTGCGCGATTCCGCGCGGCTCGTGTTCACGGCGCACTCGGTGCCCGTGGGGGCCGACGCGGCGGGCGGACCTCCGGAGGAGGGCGGGCACCGCTACTCCAGGCAGGTGGCCGAGGCCGCCCGGCTCGTGGCGGCGGAGCTCGGGGAGACGGAGTACGACGTCGTGTGGCAGTCCCGGTCGGGGCCGCCGCGGGTGCCGTGGCTGGAGCCGGACATCGTCGACCACATCGACGCGCTGCACGCCCGCGGTGTGCCGGGCGTTGTCGTGTCGCCGGTCGGGTTCGTGTCCGACCACGTCGAGGTGATCTGGGACCTCGACACCGAGGCCCGTGAGCGGGCCGAGGAGCACGGTATGGCGTTCGCCCGCGCAGCGACGGCGGGCCCGGACCCCCGGTTCGCCGACATGGTCGCCGAGCTCGTCGCCGAGCACCTCCACGAGTTCGCGCCCCGCTCGCTCGGCTCCGTCCCCGCAGGGGGCTGCCCCGTCAACGGCGCCCCGTGCGCCATCGACTGCTGCGTCCCCGCCCGGCGGCCGACCCGGCCGGAGTAGCCGGCGGGCTCTTCCGGTCGAGAGAGACCACGGTCAGCACGTCGCCGGGGCGCACGTAGTCGAACATGCGGGTCAGCTCGGGCCGGTCGGTGTTCTTGCCGGACGAACGTTACCGAACGGTTCCTGTCCCGGTCGGAAAGACGGCGCCCATGATCTCGCGTGCCAGTTCCGGCCCCTACTTGCGGGCGTTCGTCGAGGTCGCCCGGAACACCGGAATGAGCACTGCGGCGACCGCGACGTGCGCGAGCGCGAGCACGACCTTGGTCCCGCCCGACGCCTCGATGGTGAACAGCGGGAAGAACGACACGGCCAGAACCACCAGCGCCACGACCGTCCAGATCAGGCGGGCGCGGGGGGTCACGCGCTCCAGCAGGGCCAGCAGCGCCCAGCCCAGCAGGGAGAAGAACAGCGCGAACATGATGATCGCGCTCGCCCCGAGGTCCTGCGGCTCCTGCCCCTCGGCCTTAATGATCATGTCGTTGCCGAGCAACGGCTCGCCCACCACCCAGACCAGGACGGCCGCCACGACGGCCCCCACCACCGCGAGAGTCCGATTGCGCCGGCGCGTTCCGGCACTGATCTCCCGTACATCACTCTGAATCGTCACGTCTACTCCTTAAGCAGATTCATAGTTCACGAACTGTGCTGGGTGCTCGCCGTCGCCGTGGTGACGCTCGCGGTCACGGCCTGACCGGCCGGTACCGCACACTCAGCTCGGCCGTGGGGTCGCCGTCGCCGACCCGGTGGAGGTAGTGCGGCCGGCCACCGGGGAGGTCCAGCAGCCGGATGCCCTCGCCGAGCAGCACGGGCGCGATGTGCAGGTCGATCTCGTCGAGCAGGCCGCGTTCGAGAAGCTGCCCACCGATCGTCGGCGACAGCACCTCGACGTTCCCGCCGCCGGCCGCGGCCAGCGCGATCCGCACCGCCTCTGCCACGTCACAGTCGAGGAACGTGACGCCGTCGGCGGGCTCGGCACAGAGCACCTTGCCGTTCGCGGTCTGCGGTTCAGTGTCGTTCACTGCTGTCTCCTCTGCCGGCTGATTGCCTCGTGCGGTACTGAGACGGCATCCACCGCGAAACCTCATCGGTCCAGGGTGGGTGGGAGGTTGAACGACGGGAACAGGGCCGGCTCGTGGAACGCGACGATCTCGGTTATCCGGCCGTCGCGGACCTGCAGCACGCCGATGCCGAACGGCAGGGTCCGGGGCAGTCAGACCAAGATCAATTCCTAGGTCCTTAGCGTTGTTTTTTCGCTGGAAACTACGGGCGGCCGGGTGGGCGGGCGTTGTCGTGCGCCTCCTCGGTCGCCACCTCGATGGCTCGGGCGACCAGGTCCGCGGCGGTGCTGGCCCGGGTGCGCCTGCCGCGGTCGTAGTGCTGGGTGGTGGCGATCGTCGCGTGCCCGACGTCGGCCTGGACGTGCTGGATGCGTGCGTCCTGTTCCAGCGCGATCGTGACGTACGCATGGCGCAGCGCGTGCGGGTGGACGTGATCGGCCGCTCCGTCGAGGGCGGGGCCCGCGGTCGCCGCGATCCGGCGGAGCAGCGTGTAGAGGTCGAAGCGGGAGCAGCGCCCGCCGGTGCGGGTGGCGATGAGGGGTGCCGCGCCGCCCGCGGTCTGCCCGCGTGGGGCGGGGACCGCGGACTGCCCCACCCGGTCGCGCTCGACGAGGTACTCGGTGAGCGCGTCGCGGGCCAGGTCCGTCAGGTAGACCTCGCGGTGCAGCCCGCCCTTGCCCAGCACGCGCAGCACATCCTCGCCGCCCGTGCGGTACAGGCTGTCGCGGTCGAGCCCGGTGACCTCGGAGATCCGCAGCCCGAGCGTCAGCAGCGCCACCACGGCGACGGCGCGCGTGGCATAGAGCCGGGCGAGTGCCGGGCTGCGTGCCGACGGCAGCCGGGCGGCCGCGTCGAGCAGCGCCCGCAGCTGCGCCGCGGTGAGCCGCACGGTCGGTGAGGCGTCCCGGGCGCTGGAGGAGAGCCCGAGCCGGGAGCGGTTGAGCGCCGCGGGGTTCGCCGCGACGACCCCGGTCTCGGCGAGATGCCCGTAGAGCGCGGACAGCGTGGCGAGCATCCGTTGCCGGGTGCGCCGCCGCGCGCCGGCGGCGTCGAGCGCGTGCAGCCAGGCCTTGACGTGGGCGGCGCTCGCCTCGCGGGGGTCGAGCGTGCCGGCGGCGCACCAGCGGAACCAGGCGAGCGCGTGCAGGGGTCCGCGGGTGGCGGCGGGTGGGCGCGGCCCGGTGGTTGGCTCGGCCGGCTCGCGGCCCCCGACCGCGTCGGCCCACTCCACGGGCAGCCCGAGCGCGTAGGCGTAGGTGCGCCGGGTGCCGGCGTTCGCGTACTGGCCGAGCCAGTCGGCGAGCTGGGCCCGCAACCCGTCCGGATCGGCGACGCCGGGCCACTCCTCCGGGCCGGTCGCGCGGACGTCCGGCGGTGCTTCCCGGGGGAGCGATTCGAGCACGGCGAGGGCGTCGGCGGTCACCGGGGGAGGGTCCCAGTTTTCGGCGTGCCCGGAGCGCCGCCGCGCCGAGTGCCACCAACAAAACAGTGGTTTCGTTGGTGTCAGGTTCGGTTGAGAAAACATCGTGTCGGTTAATCGGTTTGAAACTGCGAACTGGTAGCGTCTCGATCATGATCGACGAGGCCGTGCGCTGCGGCTACAGCAAGTGCCGGGCCCAGCTGCCGCCGCCGGGCCCCCAAGGCGGGAGGCGCCGCTCGTTCTGCCGCGACACCCGCTGGCCCGGCGGCCGGACGTGCGGGCAGATGGCCCGAGCCGAGCGGGACGCGCTCGATGCGCTCGGCCTCGACTCTGGGCCCGCGACGTTCCGGCTCGACGCCGACCGGCTGCGTGAACACGTGGACGCGGTGCGGGTGCCGGTCACCGAGCTGGCGACCGCCCTCGACGCGGTCGCGGCCCGCCTCGACGAGGTGGAGGGCAGCGCGCTGGCAGCCGTCGAGGCCGCGCAGCGCGGCACCGCCGAGGCCGAGGCCGCCCGCGTCGAGGCGCAGCAGGCGAGGGAGCGCGCCGAGCGGGAGTCCCGGGAGGCGCGCGAGCGGGCGGAGCAGGCGGCGGAGGAGCGGTCGGCCGCCGTGGCGCGGGCCACGGCGGCGGCCCGGCAGGCGCTGGAGGCCAC